>NZ_QTZJ01000009.1:17363-60957 GCF_003462625.1 Roseburia sp. OM03-7AC | reverse complement strand
TAACGTGTGGAGCTGACTGTTACTAATCGGTCGAGGGCTTGACCAAAGCAACTCGGAAAGTAATCTGTATGAAGTTTTGAAGGTATGTACCTTTAACAATGGCGTTACCTGATTTCAGGCGAACGTCATTCTTTAACTTAATAATCCTCGATAGCTCAGTTGGTAGAGCACGCGGCTGTTAACCGCGCTGTCGTAGGTTCGAGTCCTACTCGGGGAGCTGATTGCTCGATAGCAGATTTTGCTATCGAGTTTTTTAATTTATAGGAAATTCCTTAAATCGTCAGAAATAATGTATAATGAACTGGAAATAAAAAATGACATGACAAAAAAGCGAATGGTAAATAGTGCAGTTTTCCGTTTTGTTCATTTTAGAAAACGTACGAAGGACAACATCGCGGACAGGATGGAATAAGCAATCTAAGAGAGATCTGTCTTTGAGAAAATAAGCACGAAGCTCTTCCGGGATAGTGAAAACACAATGACGGTGAACACAGGCAACAAGCTTACAGGGCAAATGAAAAATGGAAATTGTCATAGGTGTAAGAAATGGCGTTAAAAAGCAGCATTAGAAGTAACGTTAAGAAATAGCACTATAAGTATCACTGAAGAATAGCGTTAAAAAATAGCACAAAAAAACGCCCACAGATAACATCATGATATGATGAACTGATTTTGCTCATGATATCATGACATATCTGCGGGAGTTTTTTATGCTGCTCAGCATCCGTAAGAAGCTGCCGGTAGCAAGTTCTTATGGTGAATAACTCATAAAGAGTTTTTCATATAGTTACACTTCATTGCGTCTTCCTACGAAGATACTGATTACATAGAACAGTACCGCATAGATAAGGAAGCAAATGAGACAGCGGGTAATCATATTTGAAGCCATAAGGTCTGTTGCAGTCTCAACCATACAGTTATCCAGCCAGTAGTCGGCAAAATCAAAGGATTTCTTGTGGGTCAGGGTGTCTGCCAGTGAGATTATCATGGATAAAACCAGTGGACCGATGATACCGACTGCAATGGAACCGCCTGTTTTCTTAAATAGAACTGCAATCAGGAAGAAAAGGGAGGTATATGCAAAGTTACCAAGAAGCTGTAAAAGCAGGGTTATAACCAGATCTCCTGTGGTACCGGAAAGGCTTCCAACTTCCCAGAATGCAGTGCCGGCAAGGAATCCGGTAAGCCAGCAGACAATGGTATAAACCGTTGTGGCAGCTAAGGATACCATGTATTTTACCGCATAAATGCGGGTGCGGCTGTAGCCTCTTGCAATGATATTTTTTAAAGTGCCATTGGTGTAGTCGCTGCATACAAAGAGGGAAAGAAATACAGCCAGTACAATCGTAAAGTTGCTGGAAGATACTGCACCAACCAGCATATATATGCCGGTATAAAGGAATCCATCGTCAGAAGCACTTACGGTTACGCCGCCAGCTTCCATATTTCCCTGTGATAAACTGTAAATCATATTTAATGTTACTGCGGTCAGAAGAATTAATCCGATTAACACACAGCCACAGATGTAAAAGCTCTTCTGACGGAATAATTTTCGAAATTCAAATCTAAATAATTGTCCCATATTAACCACCTATCCGTTTCATAAAGTATTGTTCAAGTCCTTCTGCATGCACCCAGAAACCGTTTACCGCAACGTTCTGCTGAACCAGACGTTTGTTTAATTCAGCGGCTTCCTCAAGATGTGAGGAGAGAATCACCTGATTGCCGGCAATGCGAATCTGTTCTGCCGGAATAGTTTCTGCAAAAATAGCGGCTGTTTTCTGCACATCATCTACTGTAAAAATCAGTTTGTGCTGGCAGCGTTCATTTAATTCTGCAGCAGTAACTTCTTCAATCAGCATACCGTCGTTGATAATTCCATATCTGGTAACGATTTTGGACAGCTCATCTAATAAGTGGCTGGAAATGAGAATTGTAATATTTTTCTCATGATTCAGCTTTAAAATCAAATCACGGACTTCCTTCATTCCGGCAGGGTCAAGACCGTTTACCGGCTCATCTAAGACTAAGAACTCCGGATTGCCGAGAAGTGCAATGGCAATACCAAGACGCTGGCGCATTCCAAGGGAAAATTTGCCGGCTTTTTTATTACCGGTATCAGCAAGCCCAACCAGAGAAAGGATTTCCTTAATCTCTGCATCGGTGCCACCGTAAATTAAGGAAAACTGCTTTAAGTTTTCATAGGCGGTACAGTTTTTATAAAGTCCAGGTGCTTCGATTAAAGAACCGATTTTGCGTCTGGCTTTATCGAAAGGCTCGCCGTCGAATAATTTAATTTCTCCTTTGGAAGGGAAAGCAGTACCTAAAACAAGGCGCATAAAAGTTGTTTTTCCGGCACCGTTTTTTCCAATGAATCCGTAAATATCACCTTTGTGAATGGTCATATTTACATTATTTACAGCCATCTTCTTACCGAATTGCCGGGAAAGATTCGTTGTTTGCAATATTGTTTCCATAAACATATCTCCTTCTTTATTTGTATTACTACAATAATACACTAAGACAGTAATGTCAAGAAGAAAATTTTAAAAGATGGACAGAAAGGGAAAAGAAGTGTACCCTTAAAGAGAATAATTTTGAGACAAAATTTTGAGCAAAATTACTCCAGCAAAATTATGACGAATAATTCTTAAAAAACGCTTTACATCACCACTACTCTATGGTATACTAAAACACGTTCTGACGGTCGTTGGAACGTATCTGGCTCCGTGGTCAAGCGGTTAAGACATCGCCCTTTCACGGCGGTAACACGGGTTCGATTCCCGTCGGAGTCATTACACGAACGGAATATGAGGCATAAAAAATGTGCCACTGCATATACTGGAAGTGTTACAACAGAATATGGCGACATAGCCAAGTGGTAAGGCACGGGTCTGCAACACCCTTATCACCAGTTCGAATCTGGTTGTCGCCTCTTTCAGGAGAATCTTTTATAGATTCTCTTTTTTTTATGCGAGTAGCGAGAAAAATCGCATGCTTGCATGCAGATTTGGCGAGCACCTTAAGAAACTTCAATACCATGCACCTGCAAAAATTCCTTCGCAATCTTCGAAAGGTGCCGGTCTTTACTGATAATAAAAGCACTCATAATATAAAGATTTTCATCGGAAATATATTTGATGCACATATCCTTAATTTCACGTATGTCCTCTTTCGTCAGGGAGACTAAGGCTACACTTCCAAAAGAACGCGCCCATTCAATGGCAGTGGTTTTCGGAGAAGTAATCATGGAAACATTTGGCGAAAGAAGATAGTGTCCAAAAGAAGCATAAACAATATCCAGACAGTCAAAAGGAATTGCCAGCGGGTAGTTGGCAAGGTCCGGGACAGAAAGCTTTCCTTTGATTTTAGCCAGGGGATGGTCTTTTGGAAACAGCGCAACAATATCCTCTCTTTCATATGGATAAAGTGTAAGCGCACCATGTCCGGGTGCGGCAGAGCGAATCAGCCCAATCTCCGTAATTCCATTTAAGACATTCGGAATAACAAATTCGCTTGGAATCTCATAAAAGTCATAATTTACTTTCGGGTGCTTTGCAATAAAGGCATCAAAAAATTTGTGGAGAAAATAAGGAGAGTTACCGGCTGGAATCGAAATCTTCAACAGTTCAGAGAAGCCGGCTTTCTGATTCAGCAATTCATTTCGTAAGCCCTCTTCCATCATGCAAATCTCTTTGGCACGTTTGTAAAAGATTCTTCCTGCATCCGTCAGCTCTAAAGAACGGTTTCCCCGGAGAAGAAGCTTCGCACCATAGGTTTTCTCAATATTTTTTAGCTGGTTACTCAAAGAAGGCTGTGCAATCAGAAGCTTATTGGCAGCCGCTACGATACTGCCGCAATCTACAATGGTTACAAAGTTACGGTAGGAGTCTAATGTCATAATAAAATACCTCTTTTGTTTTGTAGGAATCATTTGAAAATATAATTTATGTGGTTTGTAGGGGGGATTGTAAAAAATATAGGATTTCCAATATAGTTCCGGGTATGCAGGGAAGATTATTTTTGATATGAAATGCCGCAGTTCTAAAGCACATGTTTTTCTTTCTGTTATCAAAACAGTCTTTCCAATGTTTGACATGATAACTGCCCGGTTCGCCGAAGTACGGATGCATTTTAAGGGCTGTTAGGGACACTTGAAATTTCGTCTGGCATCCGGCAAGGCTGGCACAGGGAAGTGCCAGCGAGGCGCATATGAACATGGATGTGAATTTGCGCCGGTTGCCAGGCTTATTCAGTTATAGGTCGAAATTCTTAGTGCCCCTTGCAGACATTTCATATCAGATAAAATAATCTTCCTGCATAACCGGCTAATTATATTGAAGTAAATATTTTTACAATTCCCCTCTACACAATATAATAAAAATATTATAGAAACCAAGTAAAAATAGTATTTTTATTATAATACGATTTCTATTATAATGCAAATGTATGTAAAGCAAAGGTGCAATACGGGGACGTGTTGTACCTTTCGTGTTTTTCATAGTTACAATACATCCGAAGGAGACAGAACATTTCCGGCGGATATATAATGATGGATAAGAGGATATAGATAAAATGGAACATTATGATTTAGAAGTATGTGGTCTGAAACGTGAACTGCCTTTTGTTAAACTGTCAGATGGAACAGCGTATGCAAGTTTTGTGGTAATCAGTGATACAGAGCTGATTGAGAAAGCAGGTAAGGAACTGGCGGCATTTGCCAATGGAGCAGAAATTATCCTGACTATTGAAGCAAAAGGAATTGCCCTGGCGTACGAAATTTCAAAGCAGCTTCATATGAAGGAATTTGTGGTAGTCCGGAAAAGTGTGAAGTCCTATGTGAAATCATTTATCCAGGATGCGGTGCATTCCATTACAACAGAAGGAAATCAGGACATTTTTCTGGATGAAACGGATGCAGAGAAGTTAAAGGGAAAGAAAGTTGCAATTGTGGATGATGTGATTTCAAAAGGAGAATCCCTGGCTGCGGCAGAGCGTCTGGTGCAGAAAGCCGGAGGAGAGGTTTGCAGCAGGCTTGCAATTCTGGCAGAGGGAAAAGCGGCAGAGCGGACAGATATCACATTTTTACAGAAACTACCATTGTTTCAGAAAGGAAAAGAATCCTATGAGCCTGTTGATTAAGAATGTTGCGATTGCAGATGTGTTGGAAGATGAGATAAAAACCGGGGATATTTATATCAGAAATGGTCGTTTTGAGAAAATTGCAGAGCATATTGATGCCGGTGAAATAGAAGAAAAGGAGCATCTTACGGTAATCAATGGGGAAGGGCTTACTGCCCTGCCGGGATTAATTGACGCCCATACCCATGTGGAGCTTAGCATGTTAAGCAGTGCATCTTTTGCAGAGGCACTGATACAAAACGGAACCACAGCAGCAGTCTTAGACCCTCATGATGCAGTAAATGTCTTAGGACATAAAGGTGCAAAATATCTGATGGAAGAGATGAAGGAGACAGATCTTACACCGGTCTGGATGGCATCTCCCTGTGTTCCGTCAGCACCGGGATATGAAGACTGTTATGGACAGGTGATGCTTTCCGATGTCAAAGTGATGGTGGAAGAATATGGCATGTATGGAATTGCAGAAGCAATGGATTATAACCGGGTCATTGCAAAGGAAGCTTCTTTAAAAGAAATCTTAGATTATGGAAAAGAAAAAGGTTTAAAAATAGACGGACATGCGCCGGGTGTATTGGGAGCTGACTTAGATACCTATATTGCAGCAGGCGTAAGCTCCGACCATGAGAGTGTAACGGTGGAGGAAATGTTAGAAAAATTCAGGAAAGGAATGTATGTCATTATCCGCCGTGGCTCCTTAAAAGAGCCCGCAAGTGCAAAAGAATTCTTAGATAAAGCAGGAGACAGCGACCATATTTTACTTTCTACCGATGGCTGTATTACAGCGAAAGATATGGCAGAGCATGGACATATGAACTATGCACTGGCGCAGATTGTGGAAGAAGGTGTGGAGCCGCTTCAGGCAATCAAGCTTGCTACGGTTTATCCGGCAGCAGCCTATGGATTAAAGGACAGAGGTGTCATTGCAGAGGGATATCGTGCAGATATGATACTTGTGAAGGATTTAACAGACTTTAAGGTGCAGGATGTTATTGTAAACGGAGAAATTGCAAAGGCTTCTTATCCGCGAATGGATTATCCGAAAGAAGTGATCCATTCCATAAAGCGGGATGATTTAAAAGAAGGAGAACTTACGATTCCATTGCCGGAAGGCTGCATAGATGGCGAAGTAAAAGTCAATATTGTAAAAATCGTGGACGGAACCTTAGAGACAATTCACGAAGAGAGAAAGCTTCCGGTAAAGAACGGTGCACTCATTTTAGAGGATGACTTAATGTATTGTGCAGTAGTAGACCGTTACCGGAAAGATGGTTCCATCGGAATCGGCATCATCAGCCAGGCAGGAGCACTGCAGGGAGCATTTGCCGGTTCGGTAGGACAGGATACCCAGAATCTGATTGCATTTGGAACTTCTCTTTCGGATATGACGATGGCATTTAATCAGGTCATTGCAAAACAGGGTGGTCTTTCTTATGTAAGGGATGGAGAAGAGAAACAATTTGTGGGGCTTCCGGTACTTGGCATTTTAAGTCAGAAGCCAATGGATGTATTTGTAGAGGAAACAGATAGACTTTTAGCTGATTTGTGGGAACATGGCTGTATTCTTAAGAATCCAATCCTCACTATGAGTCTTCAGATTTCCCTTGCCGTCATTCCGGAGATGGCAATTACCAACCGGGGATTATTGGATATTATAAATAATCGATTTATTCCAGTTTGTGAACTGGTTTAGATAAAACAAAAGAAAGGACGTTTAATATGGAAAAGTTTTTCAAACTGAAAGAAAATGGTACCAGCGTAAAAATCGAGTTTATCGCAGGTATCACAACATTTGTTACCATGGCTTACATCATCATGGTAAATCCGGCAATGCTTGCCACACCTTTTGAAGGAACCGATATGTATGACAAGGTATTCAATGGCGTATTTTTTGCCACCTGTCTGTCCGCATTTTTAGGAACCTTCTTAATGGGAGTTCTTGCCAGATTGCCGTTTGCCCAGGCACCTGGTATGGGAATGAACGCATTCTTTACTTACACCGTAATGCTTGGCATGGGTTATTCCTATGAAGCATCACTGGCAATGGTATTCATTTCCGGTGCATTATTTATCCTGATTACTTTATGTTCCTTCCGGGAAAAAATTGTAATGGCAATTCCGAAAAATATAAAAGTTGCCATATCAGTGGGTATCGGATTATTCCTTGCATTTATCGGCTTCCAGGATGCCGGTCTTATTGTAGGAAATGAAAGCACCATGGTATCTTTGGTGGATTTCTCTACTTTCTCTGAAAATCCTGTGGCCTGCTGGGGCGCAATTTTAGCCTTCTTTGGAATCGTGCTTACCACCGTTCTTTATAAGAAAAAAGTAACCGGTTCTATTTTAATCAGTATTTTTGTAGTAACTATTCTTGGAATTTTCACCGGAAATACGGTATTTGATGGTTTCCAGATTAACTTCGGTGCCCAGGTAAAAGATTTCGCAGATGTTTCCTTATTCGCATGCTTCCGCGGTTTCCGGGAATTATTTATGGGAAGCTCGGTAGGACAGGCAATTTTAACTTTAATCATGCTGATTATCACCTTTTCCATGGTTGACATGTTTGATACGATCGGAACCTTAATCGGAACTGCAAAATCCGCAAATATGTTAGATGAAGATGGAAATATTCCAAATGCAAAGAAGAGTCTTCTCTGTGATGCAATTGCAACGGTTGGCGGTTCTATATTTGGTACTTCCACCGTTACCACTTATGGTGAATGTATCTCCGGAATCAGCGTAGGAGGAAGAACCGGACTGACTTCTGTATTTACAGCAATCATGTTCTTAGCAGCAATCATCTTTGCTCCGTTTGTAAGCATCATCCCATCCTGTGCAACAGCACCGGCATTAATCTTCGTAGGTGGTCTTTTGTTAAGTGCCATCAAAGATATGGAATTTGATGATGTATCTGAAGCAATTCCGGCATACTTGGCATTAATCATGATGCCGCTTACCTACTCCATCGCAAACGGAATTGCCGTTGGATTGATTGCTTATACATTAATTAAAATCTTTACCGGAAAGTTCAAGGAGTTAAACATTATCACCGTGGTATTATCCGCACTCTTTGTTATCCGTTATCTGATGATTTCCTTATAATCTTTTGAAGAACTGCATAAGAAAAGCGCAGGGCAATGAATGCTCTGCGCTTAAATTTTTTCGCTATGTAATAATTCTACTGTGGCTGATTTGGATTCTGCTGTTCTGGCTGCTGATACTGCTGCTGACCATTGAACTGCTGTGGCTGACCGTTGAACTGCTGCTGTCCGTTGAACTGCTGCTGTCCGTTAAACTGCTGCTGTCCGTTAAACTGCTGCTGTCCATAATAAGCCTGCTGTGCCTGATTTACCTTTGGAGCTACAATGCCGTAAGCCCAGTTTGCAAGTCCGTTTAATCCAGGAACGTTTGCTTCGTTTCCTTTGGCTGTGTTTACAAGAGCCATGATACAGAAAATCAGAACTACAAGGCTTACAATACCATCGATGACAGAAATTGCTGTTCCCCATACAGAACCCATAAGAGGTATCTGGTATAAGAAATCGAAAATGTTTAAAATACCATTTACGATATCTGCAAAGATACATAAGAAAAATGCCTGAATTACCTGACGGGAAGCCCATTCATTTTTCTCCACGATGAGAACGAAACCAGTCAGTAATGCAAGAACAGTGCTGTATCCTAAGAATGCAAGGATAAATGCGGCTACTGCATAAAATGATAATCTGATTCCTAACTTACCTTTTTCCATTATATTTGTTCCTCCTAAAAATGGTTTAATATTTTATAACATTATAAGTATACTGTTCTTATGTAAAAAAAGCAAATAAATTTGCATGGAATTGTGTAAAAAGCAGGTAGAAATCTGTAAATTCTCTCTTGACGGATTTGTGCTGCTTTGGTAAACTATATGAGTGTGAATTGACACAATTAAATATGCGGCGTCTTAGCCAAGTGGTAAGGCACGGGTCTGCAACACCCTTATCGCCGGTTCAAATCCGGCAGACGCCTTTTTAAAGAGAACCGAAGAGGTTCTCTTTTTTTAATAGTAGTTGCAATATGAAAGTATGTAGAAATGAAATTCCGGAAAAGCCTATTATAATAAAAGCTGCTAACACATATCCGGTTATTTTTGGTAACAATATGGGAATAGAAACTGGTAGTGCATTTATGCAAATACATAAAAAAGTAGCTGGAAGATATTTAAAAGTCAATATAACTGCATTTTTTACGGTATGTTTTAAAGTAGTTCTGTATTGATCCGGAAGAAAAAATGCATAAATAAGAAATCCCTGCAATAACAACAAAATAAGAAATTGTATACAGAGAGTGAGAGACCTGAAAAAGGTTTCTGGCATAAAAGGTAAAATGTATAAGTTAATCAGACAAAATATAAATAAAATCATTACAGGTAACCAAAGAAGAATATTCTGCTTTAAATTTTTTTTCCAAAAGAAAAAATAAGTTCTTGCAATATAGGATTCTGTATTTTGTGAAAGTTTTAAATTTGTTTGATAAAGGGCGTAAAAGGATACCCCGATTGTAATAATAGGAAGGGATGTAATAATGAATAAAAAATTTAAAGCAATTAAACTGGTAAATTTGTTGATAAATCGAAAAAATTTACCATCAAGTGAAAAGAAGTTTTCCATAGTATAATATCCTTTCAAAATTAATTCTATATTGTGGAATCCCGGATAATAAGTTTTGTTTCATATTCCATATATGAATGAGGAGAGTTTGGATATTGTATCCGCTCTAACATCTGGCGGGCTGCAGCAATACCAAGGTATTTTTTTGGAGTCTGTATTGTAGTGAGAGAAGGTGTAATCCTTTCAGAAGCAGGAATATCATCAAATCCTACTACACTTACATCTTTTGGAATCTGATAACCCAAAAATTGAAGAGCATATATTAATTGGATTGCTGTACGGTCATTCCCGCAAATAAATACATCCGGGACAGAAGCCATCTTTTGTAATTTTTTAACGACTGTTTGAAAGTCCTGAAATTCATCAGAAGTTTCTGTTAATAAGCAATGTTTCCAGTCTAGTTCCAGGTGATTATCAGAAAGACATTCTTGTAATGCATCAAAACGTTCCTGAAAACCTCGTCCTACATTTGCGGAATAAATATCTCCAACAAAGGCAAAACGCTCGGCACCCTTGGAAATTAAATGATTTACAATCCGGTGAATATTTCTTTTGTTTTCCATAGTAACAATATCTATCATATCTAAAGCAGGATTATAATCCTTTGGTAAATCAACAGTAATAATTGGAAGATTATATTGTAACAATGCATTGCAGATAGCCCCATCACAAATTTCCACAAGAATAATACCTTTAATGGAAGGATCTTTTAATGCAGTAGGAAAATCCATTTTTTTCAAATCACTTTCAGACATGATTCCAATTACAAGATGATAATGTGCATTAGATAAGATGGATTCAATACCTGTTAAAACCGCAGTCCAGAATTCAGAGTCTGGTGCATAGGTTTTGGTAAGAAACAGGATAGAACCATTATTCACATTAGATGGAGAAGTAACATCTCCCGATTCGGAAAAAAGTTCTTTGTTTATGTTATTGTAATTCAGTTCTCTGGCTTTATTTAAAACCCGCTGCTTTGTTTTCGAAGAAACTTCATTACTGTTTTTTAAAGCTTTAGCAACAGTATTTCTGGATAAGTTTAATTCTTCGGCTAATTGTTTAATCGTGCATTTCATACTTCCACCTCCAGATTTATTGTAACACTTTATTAAGAATAAAGGAAGAAGAAAATGTGCGAAAAATAAAAATGCACGAAATGCACAAAATAACAATGAAAAGATGTATAACATGTATAAAACAACAGTTTTTATTATGTAAAAAAAATAGAAAATGATAAAATTGAGAAAGGTATGTTGAAAATAAATAGTGCATATGCTAAAATTTGAGCATAAAAAGAACGAGAAAAAACATGCAAATAGTGCAAAGAGAGGTGCATATGAAAAAATTATTGTACAGACCAAAAGATGCATGGGTTGGAGATTTAATACCGTATTATGAAAATGGAACTTTTTATGGTTATTATCTGCATGATCCAAGAATCAGAGACAAGGAGTATGCAGAAGAAACTACCTGGCATCTTGTAACAACAAAAGACTTTGTAAATGTGGAATACAAAGGGGAAGCAATCAAGAGAGGAGGAGATGACAAGCCAAATAAGAATGCTTACACTGGTTCCGTAATAAAAGACAAAGAAAATCTTTATCATGCATTTTTTACTGCGTATAATGAAGATATAAAAATTAATGGAAAAAGTGTACAGTCTGTAATGCAGGCAGTAGGAACAGATTTAGAACATCTTAATACGGTAGAAGAATTTTTGTTTGTTTCTGATGGAAAGCAATATGAAGAATTTGACTGGCGGGATCCATTTGTATACTGGAACGAAGAAGATGAATGTTATGACATGCTTCTGGCTTCAAGAATTAAAGGAGGAGGTGAATTAAGGGGAGGCTGTATTGCATTGTGTAAGTCAAAGGATTTGAAACAATGGACCTATGAAAAACCGTTTTATGCCCCTGGCATGTATATCACCATGGAATGTCCTGAAATTTTCAAGATGGGAAATTACTGGTATCTGGTTTTCTCCACTTTTTCGGATCAATTTACTACACATTATAGAATTTCAAAAAGTCCAAACGGACCATGGGAAATTCCTGAAGATGATGTCTTTGACACCAGATCAGATTATGCAATCAAAACCGCATCAGATGGACAGAGAAGATTTGCATTTGGATGGATTGCAAGCAAATATGGAAATAAAGATTTTGGACCATGGGAATGGGGTGGAACAATGGTGTTCCATGAATTGATTCAGAATCCGGAAGATGGAACATTAAAAGTCCGGGTTATTCCAGGTGTGAAAGAGTTCTATGATGAAGTACAGGATTTGAAACCAGCAGCAGGCTATAATAGCCGGATAATAAAGACAGAAAAAGGAATTCATGTAATAAGTGATACCTTAGGCTCCGGTGTCTATGAAATTCCGGAAGATTGCTTTTCAATTGAAATGGATGTCTGTGTGAAGCGGGGACATGAATTCGGAATAGCGTTACATGTTGATTCTGAAATGGAAAAGGGTTATTTTTTAAGAATGAATCAACGGAAAAAGGAAGCAGCATGGGATATGTGGCCACGTTCAGAAAAGGGAATCTATCAGTGGCAGATAAAAGGTGATGTACCATACCAGATAGAAACATCCAGAAGGCTTCCGGATGCAGATGAATATCATTTACTGATAATAAGAGAAGATGATATCTGTATTGTGTATATTAATGATGAAATTGTATTATCTACCAGAATGTATGATCACAAAGGTGGCTATGCCGGTGTTTATGTGGTACAGGGAGAAGTAGAATTAAACAATTTTGTGATAAAAACAAGAAAAGAGAGGGATTAAAATGAAAAAGAGAATGATGAGTATTTTATTGTTAGCAACAATGGTAACAGGGTTGATTGCAGGCTGTGGTTCTACAAAAAAAGAAGCAAAAAATGATGATGATGATGTGGTAACTGTTACGTGGATGACATCAAGACCTGTGGATGGTGAAATAGATCAGGTAATGCATGAAATTGCAGATCAGTACAGTAAAGAAAAAGGCGGAAAGTGGAAAATTGAATTTGAAACAACAGCGGACAGACCTTCCTATTTACAGAAATTAAAGACATTAATTGCCGGAGGCAATATGCCGGATATAATTGATATTGATGCCGATCCATATTGTCAGGAGCTGGTAGATGCAGGAATGTTAGTAGATGTAAAACAATTTTTAAAAGATAATGACAGATATGATGATTTCTATCCGATTGCATTAAAATATCAGGAATTTACAGATGGTTCCATGTATACTTTACCATTAGAATATCATGTGGAAATGACATGGTATAACAAAGAAATTTTTGAACAGTATAATCTGACACCACCAACTACCATGGATGAGTGGCTGAATGTATGTAAAACCTTAAAAGATAATGGAATTACACCGATTTCGGTAGATGGTGTTGACAGATGGCCGGTACAGAGATACTTAGCAATGCTTCCATTTAGAGAAACCGGAAATGATTTTATCATTAATTTAAGAGATGGAAAAGAGAAAATGGACAGTGAAACCGGAAGAGAAGCAGCAGAATTTATGAAAGAAATGGGTCAGTATTTTAATGATGGATTTGCTGCAACAGACTATGCAACAGCACAATCAATGTTTTTAGATGGAAAATCTGCAATGTATTATATTGGTGACTGGGAAATCGGCGCTATGCAGGATGCATATGAGCAGGGTAAAATTGATTATTTTTATCTTCCTACTATTGAAGGTGCAAAAACACAGCCAAATGAATTTTGTATAAATTCTGGAATTGGTATGGCATTTAATGCAGAAACATTTGATGAAAAAACAAAAGATTTTATCTTATATGTAATTGATAATTATGGTAAATTATATGCTGGAAAACAGCAGATGTCTCCAATTAAAACCGATTTACCGGATGATGTTGAATACTCAGATCTTTATCTGAAAATTCAGGAAGATATGCAGTCTACAGGTGAAAACTTCCTGAAGCCTTGGGATACATACCTTGATTCCAATACCAATACCGTTATGCAGGATAATTTATTATTGCTGGCATCCGGTGATTTATCAGTAGACGATTTTTGTAAACTGGTAGATGATTCTATTGCAGAATATACAAAATAAGTAAATGACATATCGAGATATGTATTATCATGATTGGTAATACATATCTCGTAACAGATTTATATAAATGAAAAGGAAGGAGTTATAATGGGCGTTATAAGAAACAAAAAGGCCTTTCTGGCATTTTTACTTCCAGGATTATTGTTCTATATTTTGGCAGTATTTTATCCAATAGAAGAGTCTATTCGATTAAGTTTTATGAAATGGGGAGGAATAGGAAAAAAGCAGTTTGTCGGATTGGAAAATTATGTGACTATGTTTCACGACGAAGTTTTTTATAAGGCATTTTTTAACAATCTGATTTACCTTGTTATTGTAGTTTCCATGCAATTATTAATTGGACTGTTTTTTGCAATATTGCTGACATATATGACAAAGCATGTGACACTGGTTAAAACGTTGTATTATGTACCATGTATTATTACAACAGTTGCTATCACACAGCTTTTTAGAAGTATGTACTCAACAGAGCCTATGGGATTATTGAATCAGATATTACAAAAAGTAGGTTTAGGTGGAATGGTAACGTCCTGGCTTGCGAAAGTAAGTACTGTATTACCAGCTGTATCCATACCGGAAGGATGGAGATTTACTGGAATGTATATGGTTATATTTTATGCTGCACTGGTTTCATTAGATCCTTCTGTATATGAAGCTGCCAAAATAGATGGCGCTTCTGAAATGCAGATATTATTTAAAATTAAAATGCCATTGATAAAAGATATTATACTTCTGACTTTGACGATGTGTCTGACAGGAGCATTAAGAGGATTTGATATTCCATTTTTATTGACAAGTGGTGGACCGGGAAATGCCAGCGAATTAATGTCTACATATATGTATAAAAAGGCGTTTTCAAGTAACCAGTATGGTTATGGCAGTACTTTAGCGGTGTTTATTATTATTGAAAGTATTTTAGTTGTTTATATTTTAAGAAAAATTTTTACTTCAAAGGAACAAAAAGAAGAAAAAAGAATTGAAAAAGAACGCATCAGAAGGAATAGGAGGGGAAATCATTGAAGAAAAAAATAATAAAAATAATATTTGCAGTATTGATTATTCTCTTCTTAATCATTCAGATATATCCGGTCATATGGTTGTTTGTTGCAAGTGTGAAACCAACCGTAGAGTTGTCAGCAGCTCCATTTGCATTTCCAAAGAGTATTACGCTGGAAAATTTTTCTAAGGTTTTATCAGATGGTAAAATCGGTATGTATATGTGGAATAGTTTAAAGGTGACCGTTATTTCGCTGATTCTGATTGTAGTATTAAGTTCTACTGCAGGATATGCATTGTCAAAATTTAAAGTAAGAGGAACAAAAACAATTTATTCTTTCTTTACATTTGGAATTATGGTTCCAGTACAGATTACATTAATACCATTATTTATTTTTTATAGTAAACTAGGTATTTTAAATACAAGTTTTTCTTTAATATTACCACAGGTAGGATTTGCATTACCTTTATCAGTTATGATGTTTGTAAGTTTTTACGAATTTGTTCCGAATGAATTGATAGAGGCAGCGGTTGTTGATGGGTGTTCACCGCTTCGGACTTTTATTCAGATTGTGTTCCCATTAGCAAGAAATACCGTTATTACAATTGCTTCCATGTATAGTATTCTGATTTGGAATGACTTTATTTTTGCAAATACATTTATTAGTGATACTTCAGCCAAGACAGTGGCAATGGGATTAAAAGATTATGTCGGAGCATTTGGAAATGTGGACTGGGGTTCAACATTTGCTGCAATAGCAATTTCAATTCTTCCTCCACTGGTAATCTATTTTGCATTAAATAAATGGGTAACAGCTGGAATGACTATGGGTGCAACGAAAGGATAAGGTATAAAATGGATAAAAATATGATTATGCTGCCAGGAACAGCAGCAATGCTTCCCTATCTGACACATGGAAAAAGCAGGGCGATTAATGCTGAAAACAGGACAGGAGAAAAGGGAAAAGGTGGTATGGCAGCCAGCGTTCTCGGAAAATCAAGAAAAGGCAGTCCGTGTTTGAATGATATCCAGCCGGGAGAGACGGTTGTTTTAGGAGAAATAGATGGTCCGGGAATTATTCATCATATATGGATAACAACGGATAATAAAACGTCAGAAGGAGATTGCTTTGTTCTTAGGGACCTGGTTCTCAGAATGTATTGGGACGGCGAGGAAAATCCATCAGTAGAAGCACCGTTAGGGGATTTTTTCTGTTGTGGATTTGGAAAAGAGTGTTATATTAATTCCAGTCTTATAACAGTTGTCCCATCCAGAGGGTTAAATTCTTATATTCAGATGCCATTTAAAAAGAGAGCAGTTATTACATTAGAAAATCAGCATGCAAATGCAATTCCGGCTTTTTTTTATCAGATTGATTATAATTTATACAATTATCTGCCAGAAGAAACGGAATATTTTCACGCAAGCTGGAGAAGAGAAGCTCTTACCGAGCTGGGAAAAGATTATGTTATTGCAGATGGAATAAAAGGTAGTGGTCATTATATCGGTACATATATAGCATTGTCTACACTTCAAAGATATTGGTGGGGTGAAGGAGAAGTAAAGTTCTATATTGATGGAGATGAACAATATCCAACAATCTGTGGAACCGGAATGGAAGATTATTTTGGAGGTTCCTGGAGTTTTGCCAGACATGAGGACGGTAAAACGATAGAACAGACATATACAACTCCTTTTCTTGGATATCCATATTATTCAAGGCATGATGATCTGGTAAATAATTTATATCATAATGATGATTGTCCACCAATGCGCGGTTTTTATCGCTGGCATGTCATGGATCCAGTATTTTTTGATGAGGAGCTTAAGGTTACTGTGCAACAGATTGGTGTTGGACATAAAGGTTTATTTGAACGTCAGGATGATTTGTCAAGTGTTGCATACTGGTATCAGAAGGAACCACATAATGTTTTTTCAAAGCTTCCTGAGAAAGAAAAAAGATGGCCAAGATAGAAAAGGGAGCAGAAAGGTCAATTGATGTCAAAGGAAAAAATGCTTCAGGAAATTGAACGGGCACAAATAGTAATTAATCAGAATAAAGAAAAAGTTTCACAGGGAAAAATGAGGCAGAAATACCACTTTATGGCAGAAACGGGATGGATTAATGATCCAAATGGATTGATATATTTCAAAGGAAAGTATCATTTTTTCTATCAGTATAATCCATATCAGAGTTTTTGGGAAAATATGCACTGGGGACATGCTGTCAGTGATGATTTGATTCATTGGGAGTATCTTCCGGTTGCATTAGCACCAAGTGAACCTTATGAAGATCATTTGAAGGGTGGATGTTTTTCCGGAAGTGCAATTGAATTTGACGGAAAGCTATATTTAATATACACAGCAGCAACGAATCATGGAAATGGATTTGTCCAGACACAGTGTGTTGCTTATAGTGAAGATGGTATTCATTTTGAAAAATATGAAAAAAATCCAGTTTTAACAGCACCGGAAGGGATTTCGCCAGATTCCTTCCGGGATCCCAAGGTATGGAAACACGAAGACAGCTATTATATGGTATGCGGAGCTTCAAAAAATCAAAAAGGACAGGCGTTATTGTATCGCTCGGAAGATTTGATACATTGGACATTTATAAATGTATTAGCAGAAAGCAGGGGAGAATGGGGAACCATGTGGGAATGTCCTGATTTCTTTCATATAGGAAACCGGTATGTTTTAACTTTTTCACCTATTGATGCAGGAGAGAGGACTTGTGTGTATTTAACCGGTTCGTTTGATTATGATACCGGAAAGTTTGATTATGATGTTTCAGGAGAAATTGATTGGGGTTTTGATTATTATGCACCACAATCATTTCAGGCACCTGATGGAAGAAGAATTATGGTTGCATGGGCAAATGAATGGGAATGGATGCCGTTTTTTAAAGACTGGGGACCGACTTACAGGGAAGACTGGTGCGGATTCTTTAATTTTCCGCGCGAAGTTAATATGACCAAAAGTGGAAGATTGAGTTTTGTTCCGATACGGGAGTTAAAAAAATATAGAAAAAAAACTGGTAAATATGTTCAGGACAAGTTGGTGATTTGTGATTCGCAACAAGAGTTAAAATCAGATGATGGAATAGCATTTGAGCTGAAATTTAATATAAATTTACGAGCGAGCAATGCACAGCAATTACTTGTAAAATTAAGATGCGATGAAATAAATCAAACAGTTTGTATATTTGATTTGAAGAATGGAGAATTAAAAGTAAATCGTAATAAGGCAGATGGATGGAGTAAAGGGATATCACACAGTATACTCTTTTTAAAAGAAAAAGATGTATTAGATGTTCATATTTTATCTGATCAAAGTTCCTTAGAATTATTTACTGATAATTATCAAAATAATCATTCTATGAATGTATTTGCGGGAAATGAACAAAATAAAATATATTTTCAGGCAGTAGAAGGAAGTGTTGTGCTGGAAAATGTAGAAGTGTATGGAATTGAGCCGTGAAAAAATGAATTTCATTTCATGGTATGATGATATAGAAGAAAAGGAAATGATAAACCAGTTCGGAAAAGAACTGGTTTCATTTCTATAAAAACAAAAGGAAGAAATATAGGAGGAATCGTAATATGAAAAAGAGCTTTGATGTTATTGCATTGGGAGAATTATTAATTGATTTTACGATGAATGGACAGAGTGAACAGGGGAATGATTTGTTTGAAGCATGCCCTGGTGGAGCGCCATGTAATGTTCTGGCAATGTTAAATGAAATGGGAAAGAAAACAGCATTTATTGGAAAAGTTGGAAAAGACCAGTTTGGAAAATTGCTTCGAAATACGTTAAATGATATTGGAATTGATACCTCCAATCTTTTTACAGACAGTACTGTAAATACAACACTTGCATTTGTACATACATTTCCGGATGGTGACCGTGAGTTCTCTTTTTATCGTAATCCGGGTGCTGATATGATGCTGACAGAAGATGAAATTAATACAACATTTATTTCCCAGGCAAAAATTTTCCATTTTGGAACGTTATCTATGACACAGGATAGTGTAAGAGCTGCAACAAAGAAAGCGGTTAAAGCGGCAAAGGAGAGTGGAGTACTCATTTCATTTGATCCAAATTTAAGGGAACCTTTGTGGAGTTCATTAGAATTAGCCAAAGAACAGATGAATTATGGATTTAGTCAATGTGATATATTGAAAATCTCTGATAATGAGATTCAGTTTGTTACTGGAAAAGAAGATTATGATGAGGGAATCAGATGCCTTCAGGAAAAATATCAGATACCACTCATTCTCTTAACAATGGGAAAAGAAGGAAGCCGCGCTTATTATAAGGGAATGCGTGTGGAATGTAGTGGATTTTCTGTAAAGACAATCGAGACAACAGGTGCAGGAGATACGTTTATGGGAAGTGTGCTGAATTATCTTCTGGAACATGATTTTAATAATTTGACAGAAAAGCAGTTGGAGGAACTTTTAAAGCTGGCAAATGCAGCGGCAGCTATAGTGACAACCAGAAAAGGTGTTATCCGTGCAATACCAAAAAAGAGTGAAATAGAAGAACTTCTTCAAAGGAATATGTTATAATTTATAAAAAGATTTGGACAATAAAAAGAGCTGTGGCACAGTCAGAGGTTGGGTCGGTCAGCTCTTTTTTTTGTAACCTTTTCCCATCCTCACTTGTATATATAGTGAAAGGCCTTTTAAACAGAAAAGAAATATGAGGGATCACTCATGAGAATAGCAACGGAGGTATTAGCGGAAAAGTATAAAGACCATTTATTTGCAGCGGCATTCAATGTCTGTAAAAATGCAGCAGATGCCGATGATGTGGTGCAGGATACTTTTCTTCAATATCATACAACCAACAGACAATTTGAAAATGAGCAGCATATCAGAGCATGGCTCATTCGGGTGGCAATCAATAAAGCAAAGAATATCAATCTTTCTTTCTGGCGGCAGAAGGGTGTGCCGTTAGAAGAATATATGGAGACACTGACATTTGAGACACCAGAAGCCCAGACACTGTTTACAGAAGTCATGAAGCTTCCAGAGAAGTATCGAATCGTCATACATTTATTTTATTATGAGGATTACACCATCCGGGAAATCGCGAAGATTATGAATGTGACAGAAAGCAACGTGAAGGTCAGGTTGACGCGTGGTCGCAGACTGCTCAGAAATGTATTAAAGGAGGAATGGGAAAATGACAGATAAAGAAAGATATAAACAGGCTTTTTCTTCTTTGCATGCCTCCGGACATATTTCTTTGGAGGTCAATATGAATCATAATAGAAAATTTCATCCAACACGTAAATTAATCGCAGCAAGTGCCTGCGCCATATTGTTGTTAGGTGGCAGCAGTGCCTATGCAGCGTATCATTTCTTAAGTCCGTCACAGATTGCGGATGAAGTAGCGGAAAATGGAGCATTGAGCCGGGCATTTGCCGGAGAGGATGCGGTAAGCGTCAATGAGACGCAGCAGAGCAATGGCTATGATATTACCTTATTAGGACTGGTGTCCGGAGAAAAATTAGAGCTTTGTGTACCACAGGAAACTCGGGAAAATGTCAGCAAATCACATACTTATGCAGCTGTTGCAATTGCAAAAAGTGATGGAACCGATATGGAATACCGTAATTTTTTTGTGGCACCGTTAATCAATGGCGTGTCTGTTTTGGATGCCAATGCAGCAACCATGGATGAGACACTTACCTGGTTCTGTAAAGATGGAGTTCTTTATGAGCTGATAGAATGTGATGATTTGGAAATTTTTGCAGACCGCGGCGTACAGTTAGGAATCTTGGACAGCTTCGGGAGCGAAGCGGCTGCATTTCGAATGGACAATGAAAGTGGCACTTACCGTAAAGTGGAAGACTATGCTGGCACAATTGCACTTTTCACCCTGCCATTAGATACCACAAAGGCAGATCCGGCGGCAGCGGAGGCGTACCTTAAGAAGCTTGAAGAAGCTGCGGGAGAAGATGAGGCAGCAGATGAAGCAGCAGATGCGAAAGGAACTGCCGGCAGAGCAGAAGCCAGCGTAATCACCGGAGCAGAAAGCGAAGCTGCAGCAGGCTATATGAACCAGAAAGTCAGAGATTTCGTGGATGGCATTACAGCGGATAATTTATCGGATTATTTTGAAATCGTAAAGGATTATCCGGTATTTACTGCTACACCGGACGAAAATGGCTGGGTAGATTTCGGAACACAGTATATTGAAAAAGAGGATTATGTTGCAAATGGCGGAAGCGGCGAAGTTTCCAACTGGATTGCAGAGGATGAAGATTTCAGCGTCAGTGCAATTACCATGTCAGGAACTGATGGAAAAGAAGGTGCTTCCACGCTTCGGATTTCCGTTGTTTTCCGCAATGAAGACGGCAGTCTTACGGAAGCATTGTATCAGATAAAACCGGACTGCATCGATTTGATAAAGTAGGGAAAAGATTAAAGCACTGGATATCGGTTTCTTTAAACCAGATATCTACAGAACCTGCCACCAGCAGCTGCTTACAGATGACTGGAGACAAAGAAACGCCAGAACCTGTATTTACAGGAACTGGCATTTCTTTGTCGATGGGACTTTACTTTATAGCCCCTTTTTAAGGAAGGATGTATGCAAACTAATTTAAGTTGTTGTCGGAATAGTAGAACAAATGAAAGAGAGATTTCCCTTTAATAAAACATTTCCATAATGATAGGAAAGAATAAAATGCATTCCCTTGTGTATTGGAATATCATTTAATGAACCAGAACCATTGATTACGCTACACAAGAGAAAAGGAAAATCCTGATGAAATAAAAATTGTGAGGCAACATTCAGTAAAAATACTTTATAATATTTACAGCAAATCAGTTCATTTAGTGTATTGGCAGGAAGCCCATCGGTATGCATAATACTATGTTCTATGGATTTGGCCGGTACAGTAATAACATCAATACTTTGCTGGATATGTAATTGACGTGGTTTCCCATTCCAAAGACGATCATAATCATATACACGATAGGTAATATCACTGTTCTGCTGTGTTTCAAGAAGTTCGATACCGCCTTTTATGGCATGGACTGTCCCTGGGTCAATTTGTATAAAATCTCCTTTTTTTACCGGAATTTCCCGGATAAATTCATTCCATTTACCATGCAGGATCATATCAGACAATTCTTCTTTTGTTCTGGCATTGTGTCCAATGATAAGAGAGGAATCTTTTTTACAATCCAGGATATACCAGCATTCTGTTTTTCCAAGAGAGCCATGCTCATTTTTACAGGCATAAGTATCGTCAGGATGAACCTGTATGCTAAGGTCGTTTTTTGCATCAATAATTTTTACCAAAAGCGGAAATTTAGAAAGGTTTGAATACCCAAATAATTCAGGATGCTCGTTCCATAATTGCGAGAGGGTTTCTCCTTCATAAAACCCATCAGCAATGGTACAATCTCCATTGGGATGTGCAGAAATACCCCAGCATTCACCAATATCATTTCCAGGTATGTCATATCCAAAGTCAGTTTTTAATCTGGTACCACCCCAGATATTATGTGTAAAAACAGGGTTTAGTATAATCATGTTTTTCCCCCTATAAATTTAATTGATATCCGCAACAATCAAGAATTAATTCACAAAAAACAGAATTTGCCCAGGAAAACCAGGGTCTTGTATATTGGGACGGATCATCGACAAGAAATGATTCATGCATAAAGCCTGTACCGGCATCTGTTTGTGACAGTATTTTCAAAATCTGTTCTTTTTCTTCTGAAGATGAGGAAGTTAATGCCTGCATGGCCAGTCCGATATGCCAGATATAACGCGTAGGAGTGTGAGGACTGCCAATTCCCCGGGCATACTTTCCTTCATAATAGTAAGGATTTCTGTCACTGAGAACAATTTCTCTGGTGTTCAGATAACGTTTGTCTTGTTTGTCACAATATCCAATATAGGGAAGTGAAAGGAGACTTGGGAGATTTGCATCATCCATAATATTATATTCTCCAAAACCATCTACCTCGTAAGCATAAAACTCTTTTTCCTGTCCGGGTACAATTGCATAGGATTCAATTGCTGCACGAACACATAACGAAAAGTTATGGGCATATGTATAAAGTTCCCGGTTCTGATATATTTTTTCAGCAATTTCAGCAATATTTTCCAATATGACAGAAGCAAGCATATTAGAAGGAATCAGGTATCCATAAGTACATGAATCATCACTTGGACGAAAACCTGACCAGATAAGGTTAATATTACTTTTTACCAGGGCACCTTTTCCATTTCTTGAAAGAGTATCTGTAGGAACACAATTTTCTCTTTCAAAGGAGTAAGGAGACAGGTGTTCATGATCCTGCTCTGTCCGGAAAACAGAAAGAATGGTTTTTGCTGCTTCCAGCCATTTTGAAGTAAAATGGCTGGTACAACCGGTGTTTTTCCACAGCAGATAAGAGAGCTGAATCGGAAAACACAAAGAATCTATTTCGAATTTTCGTTCCCATAATTCCGGTTTCATATCTGTTTTGTCATGTTCCCAGCAGTTTCCATTTGCAGACTCATTAAATGCATTTGCATAAGGATCAATGAGAATGCAGTCCATCTGTTTTGCAATCAGCCCACAGATAAGTTCTCTGATAGAAGGATCTTCTTTTGCAAAAAATAGAAAAGGGCGGAGCTGGCAGGCAGAATCTCTTAACCACATGGCCGGAATATCACCGGTAATTACAAATACAGAACCATCATCTAATATTTTTATAGTAGTATTAAGCGTATTAGAAATACAATTTTCAAACATGGTGGCCAGTTTACTGTCTGCGCCAAATTGTTTTTTAACCAACTGAATGGTGTCATTTATGATTTCATAATTTTTTTTTACTGTTATCATATATTTTTAGCCTCATATAATATTTTATACTGACATGTTTTAATATAAAGGTCCATAGAATTTACATGCAGCAAGGTCTGCGGCTTCCATATCGGATGTTCCAAAAGAACTCCAGACATGTGGACGGAAAATAGCGGAGGACGGAACATTGTGCATGGAAACATGGATGCGAAGCATAGATGCAAGAGTAATTAATTCTGCACCAATATGTCCGTAGATAAAGGCACCATGATTTGCTCCCCAGTTAGCCATAACACTGTATACATCCTGAAAAGCACCGTTTCCTGTAAGGTTAGGAACAAACCAGGTGGTAGGCCAGGTTGGATCAGTACGGTTATCAATTATTTTGTGAACTTCATCCGGAAGAGTAATGCTGTATCCTTCCGCAATTTGTAAACAAGGTCCAATGCCTTCTACAAGGTTTACTCTTACCATAGTCAGTGGCATTTTAGCATCTGTTTTAAAGTGAGAGGAAAATCCACCGCCACGGAACTGGCATAATTCTGCCGGACACCAGTCAGTTGCCTGAAGACAGGCATTGATGTCAGTTTCTGTCATATCCCACCAGGATTTCATGACTGGAACTCCATTTTCATCTGAAGATTTTCCGCAGGCATCAAGACAGGTAGAACCCGAATTAATCAGATGAATAAAACCATTTTCCGCATCGCCTGTTGGCTTCCAGCCAGTAACACGCTTTACTGCATCAGGACTCCAATAACAACGGATATCAGAAAATCCACTGGCCTTTCCTGTAAGAAGATTTCCAAACATCATGGAGAGACCATTTAGATTATCATTTTCTGTTGCAAAAACGAGTGGCTGTTTTTTACCGTTCCAATCAAAGGTAGAATTTAAAATTGCCTCTGTAAAATCTGCATTCGGTTTATAATCTGTCCACATACGCTGTCCCTGGAAACCGGCAAATAATGCATTACGTCCAAGAGATTCTTCCTGATAGCCTATTTCAGCCAGTTTTGGATTGCCAAGCATAATATCACGAATAATTAAAGTCATTTTTATAACAAATTCCCATTCCTGAGATTTCTGCGCTGGACTGTGTGCACGGCATTCCGGGTTGGGATCCATACCTTCTTTACAATTTTCATGTACCCATTTCAGGGCTTTTGTAAATTCATCTTTATCATAAATTTCATGATCAATACGACGTAAAATTTCTGTCATATCAATCCATTCCGGCCGGATTCCGAGATAATGTATATAAAAAGATGGGTCGAAGAAGGAACCCATGATTCCCATGGAAACAGAGCCAATATTGACGTATGATTTATTTTTTAACTGCCCCACTGCCAGTGCAGCTTTTGCAAATAACAGAATTTTTTGTTTCACATCTTCAGGAATTTCATTTTCATCCATATCTTGCACATCATGTCCATAGATGGAGAAACATGGCAGTTTCATCTGGTTGTGAGCAGACATGGCAGCAGCCAGATAAACAGCCCCCGGTCGTTCTGTGCCATTGAACCCCCAGATGGCTTTGATGGTAAGAGGATCAATATCAATGGTTTCCAAAGGATAGCACCAGCTTGGAGTCACACTTAAAGTAGCGGTTACACCTTTGGAAGTAAATTCAGCCTGACAGCGTGCGGCTTCTTCACTGCCGGCAATGCTTCCTTCAGAAAAAATAATTACTTTTGCAGGTGTTCCATCTGCATAAAATACATTTTGCTCAATCAGTGCCTTTGCCTGGGCAGCCATTTGGGCTACTTTTTCTTCCAGTGAATCACGTATACCTAAACGTCTGGAGTCTACAATTGGTCTGATGCCAATAACAGGATATGTTTTCATAGTAAAATACCTCCTTATTAATTTCAATTTTTATGTAAAATGCTGTGATAATCAGACGTTGGGCCACTGAATACGTTGCGGAGAAATGCAACCGAATTCCTGGCGTCTGAATCAAGCTGTGCCAGACTGGCACCCTGGCTTAAATCACGCCAGATTTTAATATCATTTCCAACAGTACCACCATTTCTTACAAAAGGTTCCATAACAACATTCCCCTGATATCCAATAGCACGAAGAGCCATTCCAATTTCATACCATGGAAAACCTCCTTTTCCAGGCAACCGGCGGTTGTTTTCACCAACATGAAAATGACCCAGTTTATCTCCGGCTAAAAGAATGGCTTCCACCATATTATCTTCTTCAATATTCATATGGAAAGTATCCAGCATAATTTTTACGGAAGGAACATCAACTTCTTCTACAAATTGTCTGCATTCTGCACAGGTATTGATAAGATATCCCTCAAAACGATTCAGTACTTCAAGGCAATAATTAACACCACATTCGGCTGCAATCTTTCCTACTGTGCGGACATTTTTGACACTTCGCTCCCAGTCTCCGGCTTTATCAATCGGCTGGCTATAGTCAACTGGCCAGTAAGAATAGATGCCTCCACCCAAAGTATGAATATTAAGAAATTCCAGCTTTTTAAGAATATCAGTATAAAATGTAATTGCATTGTTCACAATTGCAGAATCCGGACTTCCAAGATTCTCACTGGCATTTGGACCATATCCGGCTGTTAAAATAATTCCCTGATCATCCGCTTCTTTTTTCAGTGAAGCTAAATCTTCCATGGAAATATTTTTTAACATTGCACAGGATATTTCCAGAATATCAAAACCTAATTCTTTTACTTTGCGTATATATTGTTTTTGATCAGCATTCCATTCTTTTTCCCAATATGCAAAATAGATTCCATAGTTCATAGTAAAAACCTCCTTATATCATTTACTATTCAGTAATTGCTGCAAAAGCATCGCAGAAATTTTTATTTTGTTCCAGCCGTCTGGCAGCTCCAAGAACATTAGTGGTGCTCACTACAAAAGAAGAAAGTTTCTGATAATCATGATTTATACACTCAAAGGAACCTTCCTTTTGAAAATATGAAACAACATCATAAAGTGTCCGGGCAGCGAGCTTTTCATCTATTTGTGCAAGGCACCAGATAACCCAGCCGCTTGCAGTTGCCCAATATGCACCATTCTGGTATTCTTCATGCGGTATTTCGATTAATAACCGTTCCCAGTATTCTCCTGAAAGCAGATGACGGATTTGACCATGTAATACATATCTGTCATAATAATCTTTAAGGAAGGTAAGAATATCACTCTTTATCTCATCGGTGCATGGAAAATTGATATATAACATATAAGCAATTCCCCAGATATCAATCTGTGCACAGTCATCTGTTGCAGCAAGAAAAGCATGAGAATCGGAATGGTACAGGTATTTGATGGATGATTCAATTGCGTTGCAACGTTGTAAATATAATTCTTTATCAGAAGGTGAACTTGTCATGCGGAACATGTGCAGGCATGCACGCCAGTAAAGCAGGCTTTCCATATAAAGAGAGCCGGTCTTGGCAACAGTATCGGTAAATCCATATGGAGAATGGGGCTTTACAGGATCATTATAGACAAGTCCATGTTTGTCTAGCGGAATGGCATTTAAGCCCTGACGTAAATAGGGTTCCCATTTCTTAAATAATTCCTGAAATTCACCAGGTTTTAGTCTTGTCATTAAAGAGTGGACAGTAAATATCAGAAAAGGAGTATTATCCAGATTGGCTTCTCCAATAGGTTTTCCTACAACACCTGCTGCATAGGCAGTGACACCATCTTCGTAGATACGGTCAGGCATCCACCCATCATCAGCACGTCTATGGTCAATTGCGTATTGTATACAGCCAATAATTTCATCATTTGAAATACAGTCACCGGCGTATTCTACCATATAAGAAAAATCCCTAAGCCATAATGCATTATAACTTGAGACACCATCCGGGGTAAAAATAGTAATTCCGTTGGTAGTAGTAACTTTGCAGTTTTTTAACAGGTCAGAAGAACTGTCTGTTAAATATTGAATCGTTTGATAAAGACTCTTTTTCATATGCATATGATATCCTTTCTTAAATAATAAATAATTAAAAAATATAGCACTCATTATGTAATTATCAGAAAAAAACATGCTGTTGTTATCAGAGTATAACATAAAAGAATAGTTTTTTAAATATATTTTGCAAAAATAATTTATAAAATATTATTGTAAAAGTACTTTACAAAACAAATGAGAGGTGCTATGATACATGTCAAGGGAGGACAAGTGAATGAAAAACACTACAAAAGTTTTAAAAGAAGCAAACAAGTACCTGATTATGCAATGTATTTTATCGTATCAGCCACTTACGATAGAAGAGATTGTAAGAAAAACAATGGTGAGCCGACCAACGGTTCTTGAAGTGATTAAAGAGCTGCAGGAAAACGGTTACATTATTAAGAAAGGTCAGGTCAGAAGTACCGGGGGAAGACCTGCAGATCTGATACTTGTAAATGCAAAGGCATGTTATGCAATTGGAATAGATTTGGAATTTCCAATTCACAGAACCAGAATTGCAGTAACAAATGCAGCAAAAGAAATTATCGGTTCAAAAGAAATTCGTTACGAGGCAGATGCTGAGGCAGATGAAGTTTTGCAAGGATTGATAAATGAAATTGAAGAAATTGTAAAAAAAGTTGGCATCAGTATGGAAAAGGTATTGGGGATAGGACTTGGACTTCCTGGAAATATTGATGAAAAAAATGGAATTTCCGTTCATATTGAACGTATTAAGAATTGGAATGACATACATATTAAGGACATATTAGAAGAAAAATTCCATGTACCTGTCTATATTAAAAATGATGTACATTTGCTTTCTGTTGCAGAGAGAGAAAAATACATGGTATCAGATATAGAAAACTTTATTTACATAGGACTTCGATCCGGTATTGGTAGTGCAATTTTTTATCACGGAAGATTGATAGAAGGAAGACAGGGAAATGCAGGATTTATTGGACACACTACAGTAAATCCGGAAGGCCCGTTATGTACCTGTGGAAAATGTGGATGCCTGGATGCATTTGCAAGTGAAATGGCGATGAACAATGAATATAAAAAACTTTGTTTAGAAGCAGGCAAAGAGTATTCAAAGGATGAAGAACACTTAACAGTACAGGATTTTATTGAAAAAGCAGAAAAAGGAGAGGAGATCAGCCGTCAGGTATTAAAGCGTTCCGGCTTTTATATTGGAATAGCGATAGCAAATCTGATTAAAACACTGGAAATTACTACAGTTATTATTGGTGGTTGTACACAGATTGAAGATACCGAATTTGTTAATGAAATTAAGAATACGGCAAAGAATTATCTGACAAGAGGATATGAAAATGAGATTGAAATAAGAGTTGGCTCTTTAAAGCAGGAAGAATATCCACTGGGTGCCTGCTGCCATGTCTTAAGTCATATTCTTGAAAAACCAAAGCTCTCCTTAAATGCATAATGATATGGTGCAATAATTCCGCCAGGAATTATAAATAAATTATATTTTATAGGAGGTACTTTACATGAAAAAGAAGATTGTGTCCATTATGTTGACAGCAGCAATGACAATTTCAATGTTGGCAGGTTGTGGCTCAACAAGCGACAACAGTAGTGAAAGCACAGGGGGAAACACAGAGAAAGCAGCAGATGCAGATTCATCAGGGGACGAGGTAACATTGGAATTCCTGTCCTGTAAGGTTGAGGATGCGCCAAAAGAAGCACTGGATGAGATTATCAGTAATTTTGAAAAAGATAATCCAGGAGTTAAAATTGAAGTGCAGAGTATGAATTCTGATAACTTAAAAACCACATTACGTTCCAGAGCAGCATCAGGTGACATGCCGGATATTGTTACATGGATGAAAGAAATTGATGAAGATTATCTTTTGGATTTATCTGGAGAAGATTTCTTATCTAACATCAATTCAGACACATTGGCAGGTGCAAATAAGATATATGATGATGGCACTTATGCAATGCCATTAGACAATGGATGGATTGGATTATTCTATAATAAGGATGTCCTCGAAGCAAATGATATAGAAGTTCCGACTACTTATTCAGATTTAGTAGCAGCATGTGAAAAACTTCAGAAAAATGGGGTTACACCATTTGCTTCCAGTTTAAGTGACCTGAGTGTTCCGTATATTGCATTAATTGGTCTGTTTGCAGAAAATGTATATGCAAAAAATCCGGATTGGAGTGCAGAGCGTGATGCTGGAGAACATTCTTTTGCAACAGATGAAGGCTGGAAAAAATCTTTTGATGAGTTAACAGATGTTGTTTATAAATACTGTGACCCGGATAACGCATACAACCTTTCTTATGATGACTGCGCAGCAAATTTTGCTAATGGTGAGAATGCATTTTATTTTGAAGGTTCCTGGGCATTATCAAGTGTCAGAGGAGTAAACAGTGATGCTAATATTGGAATTATGGCATTCCCGGTTTCTGATAACCCGGATGACAGTGTTCTGTTATGTTTCCCGGATACTTCACTTTCTATCTGTAAAGATTCTGAAAATGCAGATATTGCAAAGAAGTTCCTTGCATATATGTCAAGTGAAGAAGCTGGAACTATCTGGGCAGAAAAATGTGCAGTTTCCTCTGCAATTAATGGTGTTAATGTAGATTATGATCCGGTTGCAGCAGATATTAATTCTTACATTAATTCAGGTAAGATTACACCGCTTGGCGACAGAGTTTTAAGAACAACCTTTACAGATAAACTCTGGGAGATCTTCTCTTACTATATGTTAGGCGAAAGTGATTGGGAGACAACAGCTGCCACTCTGGATGAGTATTGGGATAAGGCATATAAAGAACAGCAGTAATTGATAATAATACCGGAGCTGTTGTATCGAATGTAGATTGGATTTGTCAGTTTGACGGATCTGAAAAAAATACAGTTGATATAATAGCTCCGATTTTTTTAACAGGATGTGAGAGTACATGAGAAAAAAAAGAAAAGAGACATTATTTTATTTTTGCCTGTTATTGCCAGCAATGATATTGTTTGTTTTATTCTTTATAATTCCGGTAGTTCAAAGTTTCTGGCTTTCTTTTACCGATTCTTATGGAATGAAAACAGAGTATAATTTTATCTGGTTCGACAATTATAAAGAGGCATTTAAAGATAAGACATTTACACAAACAATAAAAAATACATTGAGCTATACTTTGATAGCGGTTATTGCAGGAAATTTAGTATCTATTTTACTGGCCTTTTTATTAGATGCAAAATTAAAAGCTAAAAATTTCTTCCGGACAATATTTTTTATTCCGAATACAATGAGTCTGCTGGTTGTAGGTTATATCTGGTATTTTGTATACACAAAAGTTTTACCTGAAATGACAAAAACAATATCCGGTACATCAGTAGCGTTATTAGGTAATAAATCACTGGTAATTTTAGCATTGGCTATTGTTGGAATATGGAATGTAGCTGGATATTATATGGTGATATATATTGCTGGTTTACAGAGTATTTCAGATGATTTGATAGAGGCTGCAAAAATCGATGGTGCAGGAACATTAAAAACAATCTGGTATATTAAGCTTCCGATTCTTGCACCGACAATTATGACTTGTCTTATTTTGTCAGTAGCAGCGCATATGAAAGTATTTGAACTGCCATACACTATGACATCCGGAGGTCCGGTAGGCGCATCAAGTACCATGGTATATAAAATATATACAACTGCATTTGGTGCCAGCCGAAATGGATATGCATCTGCACAGTCCATCATCCTGTTTCTGATTATTGCAGGCATTTCGCTTGTACTTAACGCAATTATGAAGAAGAAGGAGGAGCGATTATCATGAAAAAGAAAAGTAATACTATACTTAACATAATAAAATATGCAGTAACAATTGTGTTTGCAATTTTATTTGTAGCTCCCCTTCTTCTGGTATTTATTAATTCTTTTAAAACAAAAGCAGAAATTAGTTCATCTGCATTAGCACTGCCTCAGACATGGAATCTGGATAATTATATTACGATAATTACGGAAAGTAATTTTGTATCCTCTTTTATGACAAGTATTTTTACAGTTGTTGTAACAACATCATTAACAGTATTGGTTGCAGCAATTACTGGATATGCATTGGCCAGATGGCATTCTAAGGTGTCCAGTATTATTATGCTGGTAATTATGACAACCTTATTTGTTCCATTTCAGGTTTATATGGTAGCATTGATTGTAGTAGTTCGTAAAATTGGATTAGTTGGCAATTTATTTGGATTAATTTTGGTTTATCTTGCATTAGGAATGCCAGTACCAATTTTCTTATGCAGAAGTTATTGTGTGGGTTTGCCACGGGAACTGGAAGAAGCAGCTATAATTGATGGATGTTCAAGATTTAAAATGCTTGGTAAAATAGTACTTCCACTGATGCGTCCAATACTTGCAACAGTTGCGGTTTTGAATGCGTTATGGGTATGGGGAGAATTTTTGGTAGCATTTCTTGTATATGGAAACGGAAAACCAATGACATTACCGTTATCACAGCAGTACTTCTATGGAACATATAGCAATCAATGGAATTTAATTTTAGCAAACTTTGTAATTTCAAGTATTCCGATTATTTTATTCTATATTCTTATGCAAAAAAATATTGTAAAAGGAATTGCAGCAGGTGCTGTAAAGGGTTAAAATTTAATAGAGCAAAGGAGAGAATACAATGATTTTTGGAGGACTTGAAGCTGGCGGAACCAAGATGGTCTGCGCCATCGGAAATGAAAACGGAGAGGTATTGGAGAGGATTTCCATTCCGACATGTACACCGGATGAAACATTTCCTGAAATGATTGCATATTTTCAGGAGAAAAAGATTGAAGCATTGGGCATCGGTTCCTTTGGACCGGTGGATTTAAACAGAAATTCAGCAACTTACGGACATATCACAAAAACACCGAAGCCGGGCTGGGCAGGAGCAGATTTTGTAGGCAGAATGAAGGAAGCCCTTCAGGTTCCGGTAGGTTTTGATACGGACGTAAATGCCGCTATCCTGGGCGAAGTGACCTGGGGAGCAGCAAAAGGCTGCGAAAATGCCATTTATATTACCGTTGGCACAGGAATTGGTGTGGGAGTGTACGTCAATGGCGGATTGGTTCATGGACTGGTACATCCGGAAGGTGGTCATATTCTGATTCAGAAAAATCCGAAAGATACTTATGGCGGCTGTTGTCCGTTCCATACACATTGCGTGGAGGGTCTGGCTTCCGGACCATCCATTCTCGGAAGATACGGAAAAGAAGCGAAGGAGCTTACTGACGTGCCGGAGGTATGGGAATTAGAGGCAGATTATCTGGCACAGGCAATCACCAATTATATTCTGATGTATTCCCCACAGAAGATTATTCTCTGGGGGGGTGTGATGCACCAGGAGAAATTATTTGCCATGATCCGGGAGAATGTGAAGGAGATGTTACACGGCTACGTTTACCATCCGATGATTTCAGAGCATATGGATGATTATATTGTGGCACCTGGTCTGGGTGAAAATCCGGGTGTACTGGGTTCCATGAAGCTTGGAATGCTGGAATGGGAAAAGGAGAAATAATATGGAAAAGGATTTAAACTGGGCAGTACTGGGTACCGGTGTAATTGCAAATGAAATGGCGCAGGCATTGCAGAAAATGGGAAAAACCATGTATGCAGTAGCCAACCGTACCCATGAAAAAGCAGTAGCATTTGCAGAAAAATACGGGATTGCCAAAGTTTATGATTCGATAGATGAAGTTTTTGTAGATGATGAAGTGGATATTATTTATATTACAACGCCCCACAATACCCATTACAAATTTATGAAAGCTGCATTACAGCATGGAAAACATATTCTGGTAGAAAAATCAATTACATTAAATAGTAAAGAATTAAACGAGATGGTTCTGTTGGCAAAACAGAACCATCTCGTTGTGGCAGAGGCGATGACAATCTGGCACATGCCGCTTTATAAAAAACTCTGGGAGATCATTAAGAATGGTGAGCTTGGAAAAGTTCAGATGATTACCATTAATTTTGGCAGTTTTAAAGAATACAATATGGAAAACCGTTTTTTCAATATGAATCTTGCAGGCGGGGCAATGCTTGATATCGGTGTATATGCACTTTCCATTGTAAGAAGCTTTATGGATAAAAAGCCGGAAGAGATTGTCAGCCAGAGAAAGGTATCACCGACTGGTTCAGACGAGCAGGCAACCATTTTATTAAAAAATGATTTAAATCAGATGGCAGTAGTAGCACTTTCCATGCATTCCAAGCAGCCAAAGCGGGCGATGATCAGTTGCGAGAAGGGCTATATAGAAATCATGGAGTTTCCAAGAGCAGAGAAAGCAACCATTGTAGATGCTGTAACAGGAGCAAAAACAGAGATAGACTGCGGCTGTACCGCAGATGCATTGCGATATGAACTGACGGATATGGAGCAGGCAGTAAGCCGGCAGAATGCGGATGATATGAAGCTTGCTTTTTCAAGGGATGTCATGGATATCATGACAAAAATAAGAAAAGACTGGAATATGAAATATCCTGGGGAAGACTGGTAACTGCAGGTTAAGAAAATCGTAAGAATCCGGGCATTGACGTGATATATGATGTTGATTAAGATGGAATAAGATGAGAGATAAGGAAGTTTAAGAAATGGAAGCTTATAGTAAAGATACTTATTTCATGAATATATTAAAACAGGTTGAAGCAGAAACCAGAATTTTGCAGTCCAGAGAGCATATCCAGCATGGAACCACCGAAGTATATGAGCATTGCGTTCAGGTGGCATATGAAAGTTACCTTTTTGCAAAGGAACATCAGCTTAAAGTAGAAATGGAGCAGCTGATCCGTGGGGCGTTGCTTCATGATTATTTCTTATATGACTGGCATAACCAGCTGACGCCACATCATCTGCATGGATTTTTCCATCCGGGTGTAGCATTGCGGAATGCCAGCATGGATGTAGAATTAACTCCGATAGAGCATGACATTATCAAGAAGCATATGTTTCCGCTGACGCTGGTGCCGCCGAAATATTTAGAAAGCTGGATTGTCTGCTGGATTGACAAGAAATGTTCTGCCAGAGAGACCTTACAGCGCAGATGCAGAGAGGAAGTATGTTAGTACAGGTAAGAGAATTTATGGGCACATGCGGAAATGTGTTCCTGCATTTTCTGGTAGCCGGCAGAATTTATTTCCTTTGGTTTGTGATTTACAGTGCAGCAGGATGGCTTTATGAATCTACCATTTGCTCCCAGATAAAATATCATAAATTTATCAACCGTGGCTACTTAAGAGGTCCGTGGATTCCGATTTATGGAGCGGGAGCAGTGCTTAATTACTGGCTCATCGGCTGGATTGGAAATGTGCCGGCAATCTTTGTGGTAGCCATGTTTACCTCCGGCGTAGTAGAGTATATTACTTCTTATGCGATGGAGCGTATGTTCCACAAACGCTGGTGGGATTATACCAGATACAGATATAATCTGAACGGGAGAATCTGTCTTTATGGCTGCATCATATTTGGAATCGGAAACGTGATACTGCTCTGCTTCGTTCATCCGGTAATCATGCAGCTTACCGCAGCAATTCCGGAGCTGGTGCTCACCAGAGTGGTACTTTTCCTATATATTCTCTTTGTAGTTGATGTGGTTTATACGACCGTACATATGGAAACCGTCCGTGCAAGAATGGAAAAGCTGGCACGGCAGATGCGGGACCGGAAAGAATGTTACCTTTATATGGCGGGGGAGCAGAAGGAGTACTGTAAAATTTACTTCGAAGAGAAGAAGGAGCGTTGCAGCAGTTTTGTGGAAGAGAAGAAGGAGCGCTGCAGCAGCTTTGTAGAAGAACGGAAAGAACTGTGCGTTCAATATGTAGAGAAAGTAAAAGACCGGTTCCGGGGGTAGAAGAAAAGAATGGATAAAAAGAAATATGCGATAATAGCAAATGTTATACTATTAATCTGGTATTTTCTTGCTATGACAGGAGTTAAAATTGGCAGCAAATATTTGGTAGAGGGAGCATTCAGGGATGAATGGATGTTTATGGTTATTCCTGTAGTTACATTTTTGTTATTTGTTTTTGCAGGAAAAATCGGTAAATATATTCATTTGATATGGCTTTCCATGTGGTTTATAACACAATTTTTAAGCCACGAGTGGTATACAATCTTTGGAAATGGATTTATGGGAAATGTAGAAAATAAGATAAAATATTTTAAGGATTGTATTCAGGTAGTAAACATTTCTGGAAGATATGTTCCGGATTTATATCATATTATACTGCATGTGTTAATTATACTTGCAATAGTTAGTATCGTTTTAGTGTCTGATAAACCCCAAAATAATGGATAAAAGTTACACCGGATGGTAATGGCAGTAAAGTGGGATGGAGAGGCAGTTTATTTTATAAATATTTTACTTGTTTTCTTCAAGGGCATTTGTTACAATCAACACAAAGCATATATTCTGATTTTCGAGTGGCGAAAGCCAATCTAAATTTCTGGTATCAATTCAATGAATTCTATGCTTTTAAATTCTAATTACAATTAACAAACGCATAGTGCATTGGATAGGTGGAATTTCAGAATCGGAAATGAGATTATGATAACAGTACCTGACAAATAAGTTTGAACGATATGAAAATTCGTTCTTACGAAAAGCCAAGTATATCATCCTGCTTTTCCTTGCACTATGGGAAAAGGAGGAAACATGAAAACTTTAGAAGAACTGAATCTGGTGGATGACTTTCTGGTAAACAGCCTGACCAGTCACAAAATTTACGGGGAACAGTCGGCGAGGTACATTTTGGAATGCATTCTGCGTCGGCAGATAGGAAAGCTTACAGTAGTGCCGCAGCGCTTCTTCTGTGGAGAGAATACAGAGACTCACGGCATTCGGCTGGATGTATATCTGGATGAAGAGAACGGAGAAATCTTTGATATAGAACCAGACCAGAATGATGGAAAAGAAGAAATCGTATCACTGCCCCGAAGAGTCCGGTTTTACCATGCGAAGATTGACGCAGGAAATCTGACAGCAGGGGATACCTATGGGAGTCTTCGGAATGTCATCGTAATCTTTATTACAACTTATGACCCCTTTGGACTGAATCGCATGGTGTATACAATTAAAAATGGATGTATCGAAGTACCGGAATTAGAATATGAGGATGGCGCACAGACGATATTCCTGTATACAAGGGGAAGGGAAGGAAACCCGCCGGAGGAATTAAAACAGCTACTGCATTACATGGAGCATTCATCCATAGAGAATGCTCCATCTGAAAACTTGAAAAAGTTACATCGGATGGTAACGGCAGTCAAGCGGGATGGAGAGGTAGGTCTTGCATATATGAAGAGTTTTGAGAGAGAAGAGCGGATTCGGAAACAAGGTTTGAAAGAAGGCTTGCAGGAGGGAAAAGAAGTAGAAATCATAAAGCTCGGTCGTAAATTTGGAAAATCAGATGCCGAAATCCTGGCATTGCTGCAGGAAGAATTACAGATAACGGAAGAGCAGGCAAAACAGGTATTAGAAAAGTATGGAAAGACTTTGGATTTATAAAGCGATAAGATTTAGAAAGAAATAGCGAGTTATAGGACAAAAAAGAGTTGTACCGGAACGTCCATCAGGACAAATCGGTACAACTCTTTTGGCTTTTTAATAGATTATTTCATTACAATTTTACAGAATTTCTTCTTTCCACGTTTCAGAACAAATTCTTCTGCATTTTTGATATCATCCGGAGTATATGTGGTCTTGATGTCGGTTACTTTTTCGCCGTTGACGGTAACACCACCCTGCTCTACGGCACGACGTGCCTCGGAACGGGAAGCACAAAGTCCGGCAGAAACAAGAAGTCCCATGATATCGATAACGCCATCGCGAAGGTCTGCCTCTGCAATTTCAGCAGCAGGCATATCTGCATGATTGCCGCCGGAGAATAATGCTCTTGCACTCTCCTGTGCTTTTTTGGCTTCCTCTTCGCCATGAACCAGATTGGTCAGTTCGTAAGCTAAGATTTCTTTTGCCTGGTTCAACTGGCTGCCTTCCCATTTATCCATTTCGTCAATCTGCTCTAATGGCAGGAAGGTTAACATACGCAGACATTTTAATACATCTGCATCGGAAACATTTCTCCAGTACTGATAGAAGTCAAATGGAGAAGTCTTATTCGGGTCAAGCCATACAGCACCGGACTGTGTTTTACCCATTTTCTTACCTTCGGAATTCAGAAGAAGGTTGATGGTCATCGCGTAAGCATCTTTTCCAAGTTTACGACGAATCAGCTCGGTTCCGCCTAACATGTTGCTCCACTGGTCATCGCCACCAAACTGCATATTACAGCCATATTTCTGGTATAAGGTATAGAAGTCGTAGCTCTGCATAATCATGTAGTTAAACTCTAAGAAGCTTAAGCCTTTTTCCATACGCTGTTTGTAGCATTCTGCGGTCAGCATACGGTTTACGGAGAAATGAGCACCGACGTCACGAAGAAGTTCGATGTAATTTAAGTCCATGAGCCAGTCAGCGTTATTTACCATAAGAGCCTTATCATCGGAAAAATCAATAAAGCGGCTCATCTGTTTCTTAAAGCAGTCACAGTTGTGCTGAATGGTTTCCGGTGTCATCATCTGACGCATATCACTACGTCCGGATGGGTCGCCGACCATACCAGTTCCGCCACCAATCAGGGCGATTGGCTTGTTGCCAGCCATCTGGAGACGTTTCATTAAGCAAAGTGCCATGAAATGTCCGACATGAAGGCTGTCTGCAGTTGGGTCAAATCCAATATAAAAAGTAGCTTTTCCATTGTTGATGAGCTCTTTAATCTCAGCTTCATCGGTTACCTGGGCAATCAGTCCACGGGCAACTAATTCATCATATAAAGTCATAATAAAAATCCTTTCTGAAAATATAATTTTTAAAATTTTGGGAAATGTTTTTATTCTGTTTCCCACATAAAAAAGCCCCCGTCCTATGAAAGGACGAGGGCGAAGTCTCGTGTTACCACCTTTTTTCACAGATTATTCGCATAACCTGCCTCAGTAAGTGTCCGTCACCGACAGGACTGCCATCTGCAGTGCCTTAGGGATACCTGGCAACTTACGCATCGATAACGTGTGCTAATCCGTCGCAGCCTACTCATTCAAATTTGCATAAGCCATTCCCTTGCAAACTATGTTTCTAATTTGACAAATGTTGAATATTTGGTGCGAAGCTCCGGGATGTATTCATAACAAGCTGCCCCTGTACCTCTCAGCAACCGGTGACTCTCTGTAGGTTTCCTTTGCTATTACTTGTTCCCATCAAAGCCTGTAACTGCCTTAATTATCCCCATTATAGGGGGTAACTTAAAATTTGTCAAACATAAGATTTTAAAAGCCGGATTTAAAAATTTGTTATTTATTGTTTAACAAATCTTAAGGAAATGTAAATTGACAAATTACTTTAATTGTGTAATTGTATTAATGGAGTAATACACAAAAAGAAAATTGAAGACAAAAGGAAAGTTTATTCGTTTTAGTTAACAGAGATACAGGAGGTTAGGAAAATGAAGAAAATTACATTTACAGTACCTTGTTACAATTCACAGGATTATATGAAACGTTGCATAGATTCTCTTCTGGTATGCAAAGAGGAAGGGGAAATTATCATTGTAGATGACGGCTCTACCGACAGAACCGGAGAGATTGCCGACGAGTATGCAAAGGAATATCCGGATATTGTGAAAGTCATACATAAAGAAAACGGTGGACATGGTTCCGGCGTAAATGCAGGACTTGAGGCAGCCACAGGAACTTATTTTAAAGTGGTGGATTCCGATGACTGGCTGGATGAGGAAAGTTTAAAGGAGCTTCTTTCAGAGCTTCGGGAATGGGAATGGCAGGAAAAAGAAGTGGATCTGGTAGTCTGCAATTACGTCTATGACCACCTTTATGAGAACAGGACAAAGCCAATGCGCTATACCAATGTATTTCCGGAGAAGAAGCTTTGTACCTGGAATGACATGGGCAATTTTAAGCCGTCCCAGTACCTTGTGATGCATGCGTTGCTTTACCGCACCCAGATATTGCGGGACTGCAGGCTGCAATTGCCGAAGCATACTTTTTATGTGGATAACATATTTGCATATAAACCATTACCTTATGTAAAAAATATCTGCTATCTGAATCTGGATTTGTATCACTATTTTCTGGGAAGAGATGACCAGTCCGTAAATGAAAAAGTCTTAATGAAGCGGATTGACCAGCAGATTAAGGTAACCAAACTGGTGTCAGACTGTGTGAACCTTGGTGAGGTGTCAAAAACTTATCCGAAGCTGGCAGCCTATATGACAAGAAATATCTCTGTCATGATGGCAATTTCTTCCATCCACCTGCTGCTGATTGGAGATAAGGAAGCTTATGCGAAACGGGAGAATCTCTGGGAGCATATAAAGGCACTGCATCCAAAGCTTTATAGCATTTTAAAATACCGGAGATTAAGCGGATTTACTTATCTGCCGGGTGGTGCGGCAGGCGGCTTTGTAACCCTGACCGGCTATCGCCTGGCACGGAAAATGTACCAGTTCCAGTAAGAAACAGGACAGCCAACAATGCAAAAACTACAGCATAAGGCTGCATAAAAGCAATATAAGAAACAGCAGGAATTGTACAAGAGGATAAGAAAATGGAAAAATTATACATCGGATTAGTAGATACGCCGGGGCTGTTTGCGTGGATGATCCGCAAAGCCATTCGGCAGGATTACATACATGTGGTGCTTGGCATGGACGAGATGCTGGATGAGTGCTACAGCGTGGGAAGAAGATTTCCTTCGATACCGCTTCTGGCGGGTTTCGAGCGGGAAGAAAAGGAGAAAATCATACGGGCATTTCCAACGGCGCGTTACATGATATTTGCCATAGACTGCACAAAAAAGCAGAAGGAAAATATCAGAAAGCAATTGAAAAAATGCTATGAAAACCGCTACAAATATCATTACTGCATCGCAGGACTGCCTTTTATTTTATTGCAGAAGGAATTCTTCCGGGAGAAACGCTATACCTGTTCCTCCTTTGTTGCCCGGGTGCTAGAGGAAAATGGGTTAAAGCTTTTTTCGAAGCATTTTTCCTTGGTAACTCCAAAAGATTTTTATGAATTAGAGCAGAAAGAGGTCATCTATGAAGGAGAACTTAAGCAGCTCATCCGTATGGAGCAGTATCGGACAGAAATTGCATAAGAATAAAAAGAATCTCATCAGTGTCCTGCTGTTTCTCTTACTGGCGGCACTGACTTTCTCTGCTATCTGTAGGGGAAATGATATGACAGAGGTTGCAAAGGCAGTAAGAAAAATGGATGCGTGGTATCTCTTTGGGGCCATGGGTCTGGGGATTTTCTTCGTATCGGCAGAAGGGCTGATGATCTGCTATCTTCTGCGGGCACTGGGAAATCCCGTTGCAGCAGGCAGGTGCATCAAATATTCTTTTATCGGATTTTTCTATTCGGGAATTACACCGTCCGCCACAGGCGGACAGCCGATGCAGCTCTATCATATGAAAAAAGATGGGTTAAAGATATCGGAAAGTACGGTAGTCTTAATGACGGTAGCAGTGCTTTACAAATTTGTGCTGGTGGTGATTGGACTTTTCATGCTGCTGTTTGGCTATCATCCGCTAAAGAATTATCTGGGAAGCTATATGTGGCTTTTTTATCTGGGACTTCTGTTAAATACAGTGCTGGTGATTTTCCTTTTAATCGTAATGTTCGGACCAAAGCTGTTTCACAATATTGTGACAGGAGTGGAGCGGTTCTGCGTGCGGATACATCTGCTAAAGCATTCGGAGGAACGGATTGAAAAGCTCTCCGGTTTTGCGGAAAAATACCGGGAGACGGTGCATTTTTTTGCCAGACATAAGGGCAAAATCGTGGCGGTTACATTATTTACGGTGCTGCAAAGATGTAGTGTATTTTTCCTGACTTATCTTGTATATCTTGGCTTTCATTTAAAGGGCACAGATGCGCTTACGGTCATGATGCTCCAGGCATCCGTCTATATCGCCGTGGATATGCTGCCATTGCCGGGGGCACAGGGAATTACGGAGCTGATGTATAAGAGCATTTTCGCCGGGGTATTTCCGGGAACTTTTCTTACGGCATCCATGTGTGTATCCCGTGGAATAAATTTCTACTTTTTGTTGATAACTTCCGCAATTCTTACGGTGATGGTATATATCTTCGAGCAAAAATGCAGTAGAAAGAAACCCGCAGAAACAGCCGAATACAATTGACTTTGAGAAAATTCCCTCATATAATAAAAGTATAAGTTTTATAAGGAGGATATAAATATGGCATGTTTTTTAGTTCCGGCAACGGAAGCTGCAGTTACCACAATTGCAGAGCATGTGGTAAAGGGGAAAGAGGAACGCGCAAATAAAGAGGAACTTACCTTAAGTGAGAACAGCAAGACACCATTTTCTCATAAATTAAAATGGTTAAACCATATGCTTTGGGGCGGTTCTGCACTGCTGGCATTTGAACATATCTGGCATGGCGAAGTGACACCATGGTTCCCATTTTTAACAGCAGCAGGAAATCCGGAGGATGCGATGGCAATGCTCCATGAGATGGCAACAACCGGTGTTGCCATGGCAGTACTTGTTACGGCTGTGTGGGCTGGTATGGTGGCAGTATCCAATGTAATCGAGAAACGTCCGGTTATCGGAACAGGTAAGGAGATACAGTAATGACTTTACTTACAGCAGCCATTGCGGCAGTGATTGTAACTTTGGTATGGTATTTTAAGGACGGCACCAACGAGATGCGAATAGGAACCTTAAGTCTTATGTACTGGGGCGCCACACTGATGTGGCTGGTAGATGCGGTAGTTGAGTACATAGAATTAAAGGCAGCGTATTTTACACCGGAACCGGTGGACATGCTGAATGATTTTTTCCTGGGGATATCCGTAGTGGTCTTAGGATTAATCATCTGGCTGGTAATGTTTTTAATCAAAGATCCAAAGGGTGTGCTGCAGAAACGGTTACAGAGAAAATAGAAATATTAATAGTCCCTTTTTTAAAGGTATATTCGAACAGCAAGAGTTTGCAATAGCTGACTCTTGCTGTTTTACTGTGCAGTGCAATTCCTGCACTTGAACTTATCTTCAGGTCAAGTGTTTTAAATTCCCTGTTTAAAAAAATTCCCGGGTAAATGAAAAACCTACACTTTCGGGTAGTTTACAGGCAGGTTATTCGTAATTATTATAAAAACAGATAAAAAGTGTCGAATTGTGTCGGAGGGGAATGCATGAAAAACCGGGATAATGAATTTTTCAGAGAAGAAGAACTGGATGAACTGGTAGAAAAGAGAGATTATGAAACTCTTCGGGATAAGATGAGCAGGATTTTTGCCTGTCCGTGCTGTCTGAATGGATTTAAGCATTGTAGAAAATATCTCGAAGTTTTTTCAAAGTCCCTATTTACATTTGTGTGTCTGATGTATCAACAGTATAATTATACATTTCACGAATTACGTATGCAATTAGAAAATCAAGTAGTCCAAATTCCATAAAATGAAATTTTAGGGCAAATTACAGACATTGGCTTGGCTGTAGTATTTTTAAACAACGTGTGTTAGACTACTGTTATACAAATCGGAGTTTCAGGAGGAAAATCATGAGCAGTAGGGGAATTTTTATTTTAGCGATTACATGGATTGTTATGTCACCGTTTTGGTTCTGGGCAGAAAATATTGCGTTAGGTATCATATGGCTATGTGGCGGAGTCATTGAACTATTTATCGCATTAGTGAGACGCAGCAAAGAGAAGAAAAACAAGTAAATTCCAGTTTGTCAATTACAAGTGACATTGAAAGAGTCAGCCCATTCAAGGTGCTGGCTCTTTCAAAAATTCCATTCTAATAAATTGCACGACAACTTAAAGTAAAAATGAATACCCATTAGTAAGAAGTGAATAGAAAAATGAATAAAAGA
>NZ_QTZJ01000009.1:0-17353 GCF_003462625.1 Roseburia sp. OM03-7AC | reverse complement strand
GTAAGAAGTGAATAGAAAAATGAATAAAAGAGTGGTGTTTCGTATAATTATGAGTTAGTATGCATCAGACACACTTTTGTAAAAAGGGAGTTTTCAAAAGAGGAAATCAGGAAAACATCAACACTTGCGGCAGCAGAAGCTGTTATTCAGGCTATTTACGGGAATCTGGAAAAGGCGGAGAAATATGCTTCATATGTAGGGGATGAACGTCTGATGAAGCTGCATCTTGATGTAATTATTCCGGGAACTGACCGGGAGAGGGCAAGAACTGCATTGCTTAAGCTGGCTGAAATATATAATAATTATGGCATTTTGCCGAATCTTCCGCTGGCAGCAGGCAGAATTACCATGATAAACGGATTCCGGGATATGACCATGTATGGAAATTATGTACATGACCGGAAGGAACAGCTAAAGGGCTGGGTAAAAAGCTTCTATGGAGACAGTTCCCTTGGAATTGCAGAAATAACTTATGCAGAAGTATGCTATCAGAGAGATGAATGTTTTGAAGCAATTACTACATTAGTTGGAATTATTCCATTTATAGAAAAAGAAGGCGAAATTGCTGTTCTGTTTATTGCTTTGAGCCTTCAGATGCGGATTATGATAGCAACCGGACAGATAGCGGTGGTATATCCGATTCTGGAAGAGATATATCAGAGACTTCATAAGGAACAGAGCAGATGGCTTTTAGAGAATTTCGGAGCAATGAAAGCCTGGGGACTGTTGTATGATGGTGATGTGGATACAGTAACGGAATGGATGGAAAATGAGGTGCCCAGCGAATTTGGAGAACTGAATATGCTGGATACCTATAAATATATGATAAAGATGCGGGCATATATTCTGGAAGAAAAATACCTGGCAATGCTTTCGCTGGCAGAGTATTTGAGGGAGCCGCTGCGAAAGGGTGACCGTGTCATGGATTTATGTGAAATGAATCTTTTATGCGCAGTCAGCTATTTCTTAAGTGACCGGAAAGAGTATGCATTTCAGCTTTTGGATGAGCTGCTTCCGATTGTAAAAGAAAGACGATTTGACCGGCTGATGGCAGATGAGCGTTCTAATCAGGAAATTGCAGATTTCATGGGAATCAGCATCAATACCGTAAAGTTTCACGGAAAAAATATATTTGCGAAGCTCCGGGTCAGGACGAGAAGACAGGCAGTACGGGTAGCAAAAGAGAACCGCCTGGTCTCGTTGAGATAAATAGTCATATTGAGGGAAGTACGCTTAGCGGGCTTCCCGTTTTTATTTTACAGGAAATTGCTTTCCTGTAAAGTAAAAAACGGGAAGCGAGGATGCGCACTGCGGCGTATAAGGTAGATGTCGCAGGCGACCGCCGCAGGCGCGGGAATGTGCCAAGGCACATTTTTTGTTATAACATTCAGTTGAATTTATATAAAAAATGTGATACGTTTACTGAAGAGGTGTTAAACAAAGGTAATTATTTACTTTGGGAGCAGAAAATAAAGTGAGGAAGCGTATGACAGTAAAAGAAATTGCAAAGCTGGCGAATGTATCACCGGCAACCGTATCCAATGTACTGAATCACCGGAATAATGTGGGGGAAGAGACAAGACAGCGGATCTTAGAGATTTGCAAGGAAAATGGCTATGATATTAACAAGGGGAAAAATAAGAAGCCGGCAGAAGATACCAATACCATTCTTTTTAATTTCAGTGATTATGAGCGTAACTTTTATCTGAAAATCATTCATGGAATCAGCGATTATGTGTATTCCAGAGGATATGATTTAATGATATGTACCAATAAATCCTGTGAAAAATTTATGGACCCGGCATTGACTTGTGGAACCATTATGCTGGATATGAAATGTAAGAATTCTACTTTAATTCAGAAAGCTAATGAAGGTTATCCCATTGTGGCGCTGGACCGGATTATGGATGTGCCGAATATTAAGAGCGTGGTAGTCAATAATTATGCACCAATGTCAGAACTGGTGCAGGGGCTGGTAGATAAAGGTTATCGCCGCTTTGGATATATTGCAGGAATAGATACACTGGATAACCAGGAGCGTTATCAGGCATTAAAAGATGTATTGCAGAAAAATGGAATTACATTCAGCCGGGAAAATTATTTCTTGGGAGATTATTATGAAAAGAGCGGTTATCAGTCAGCAAGACTGATGCTTTTATCAGATAATATTCCGGAAGTGTTAGTCTGTGCGAATGACAATATGGCAATCGGAGCAATGAAGGCACTGCGGCAGGAAGGTCTTAAGATTCCGGATGATATAGCAGTAACCGGATTCGATGGAACCGAGATGTCAGAACTGATGGGACTTACCACGGTAGATATCCCGGATTATGAGAGAGGCTATCTGGCGGCCCAGTTTCTGCTTCAGAATATTGCGGGAAGCTGCAGTTTTGACACCTTTAAGATTGCCGCGAAGGTTCACTGGAGAAAGACCACACGATAGAAAATAAGATAAAAAACAGGACATGGAGGAATCTTCTGGTACAGAGGGTTCTTCTTTTTTGTGCGGGAAGCGGGAAATTTGCAAAGAGTGTTTCTTGTAGTTTGTGCGAGTACCGAAAATTTACTATAATAATATTATTTGTTTTACTAAAGAAAAGGTAAATATTTACTAAATTTACTAAATGCAAGTCTAAAAACAGTCGTTTTACACAACAAAGCCATACAAAAACAGTGAAAAAGGTAGAAAAATAACGAAGAGGATTGACGAATTAGTAAAATTTATGTAAAGTATAGTTATCAAAAACAAAGCAATACAAGGAGGGTACAAAATGAAAAAGAGAAAAATCGTATCATTAGTATTGGCAACTGTATTAAGTGCTTCCATGGTATTAGGAGGATGTGGTTCTAACGGAGGATCCGATGCTTCCAATACAGAGGGCGCAAGTGGAAAGAGCAGCGGAAAGATTACAATCTTCCAGCAGAAGACAGAGATTTATGATCAGTTAAAAGAACTGGCAGTTGACTACGAAAAAGAAACCGGTGTTGAAGTTGAAGTATGGCAGATTTCCGGAGATGATTATTACCAGAACTTAAAGACATATATGTCCAGTGAATCCGGTCCTACCGTATTCTCACTTTCATCCAGTACAGAGATTGCTGAGATGTCAGCTTACTTAGAGGACTTAAGTGATTTAAGCTTCTTAGACAAGATTAATGATGACCTCATTGCAAAGAGCGATGATAAGACAGTCGGAGTTCCGATGACAGCAGAAGGCTTCGGACTGGTTTATAACAAAAACTTAATCAGTGAAGACCAGATTAATACAACCGATGCATTGGTTCAGACTATCAAAGATGCAACAGCAGATGGTGAGACAGGACTTGGACTTTCACAGGAAGCTTACTTCTTAATCGGACAGATTTTAAATACTCCATTCGCATTACAGGATGATCCGGCACAGTTCTGCCAGGATGTATACGATGGAAAAGTAAATATCGCTGATGTAGAAGAGTTCCAGGAACTTGGAAAGATTTTTGAAGCAATCAAAGAGAACCAGAAGAATCCGCTGGAAGTATCTTATGATGACAACTGTGGTGACTTCGCAACCGGCAAGACAGAGATGATCCATCAGGGTAACTGGTGCTACTCCTTATTCTCATCCTATGATGTAGATTTTGATATGGGAATTGCTCCATTACCAATTGCAGGCAACAAATCCATCGCAGTCGGTGTTCCTTCTGTATGGTGTGTAAATACAGATGCAAGCGACAGTGACAAACAGCTGGCAAAAGATTTCTTAAACTGGTTATACACAAGTGAAACAGGAGCTGATTACCTTACAAACAAATTCGGATTTATTCCGGTAGTAGATGGTATGGAAGCTGATAACTTAGACCCATTATCACAGGCAGTATCTGATGCAATCGCTGAAGGCAACATCATTCCTTGGACATTCAACGAAGAGTGGCCTGCAGGTATCATCACAACTTACCTGGTACAGAACGCAGAGGAATATTTCTCCTCGGATATGACAACGGATGAATTTTTAAAAGCATTAAATGATTCATTCGTAACAGCAGCAAATGAGTAAACATTAATTGCAGGTGCTGTCTCTGGCAGCACCTGTTCACATTAGAAAAGGAATGAGGGACAAAGATGAAGATAAAAAAAGGCTGGTATGCATTATTTACCGCTCCATTGATGATTATGTTTTGCATTATAGTAATCATTCCGTTTTTTACGGGAATGGGTTATTCCCTTGTATCCTGGGATGGACTGGCAAAAAGTGAAAAGGTATTTGTAGGATTATTAAACTATGCAAAGATTTTTTCGGATAAACAATTTCTGACATCATTAGTAAGAACAACAGCATTTACATTAATTACCGTAGTAATTGTCAATGTACTGGCACTGGCATTTGCAGTACTGGTAACAACCAAACTGAAGGTGCGTAATGTGGCAAGAACCATGTTATTCTTACCATACCTGATTGGTGGATTGATTTTAGGTTATATCTGGCAGTACGTTCTTGGAGACGCCATGAGTACGATCGGAAATATGACCGGATTAACAAACATATTTTTTAACTGGCTTGTAAATAAGAAAATGGCTTTCTGTGCCATGATTGTAGTATCTACATGGCAGATGGCAGGATATATGATGATTGTATATATCGCAGGATTAGAAGCAATTTCCGATGATGTAATCGAAGCTGCAGAGGTTGACGGGGCAGGCTTCTGGAGAACTTTAATCAACATTAAGCTTCCGCTGATTATGTCATCCATTACAATATGTCTGTTCTTAACATTATCCAACTGTTTCAAGATTTATGATGTAAACGTTTCCCTGACAGGCGGTGGACCAAACAACTCAACAGAAATGGTATCCATGAATATTTTTAATGAAATCTTTACCAAGAGCCATTTCGGATATGGGCAGGCAAAAGCAATCGTATTCTTTGTCATCATTGCATTGATTACATTAATTCAGGTTAAGATTACCGGAGATAAGGAGGTGTCAGCATAATGAAGAAAAGACCAGTTGGAAAAGTAATCGTAAATGTTCTGGTAATATTGTTGTGCTGCGTATGGCTGGTTCCGGTATATATGGTAATCGTAAATGCCTTCAAGAGCCGTGCAGAATTATATGAAAATATCTTTGCATTTCCAAAGCATTTTACACTGGAATATTTCCAGGGCGCTTTGAAGAAAATGGACTTTTTGATGGCATTTAAGAATTCCATTATCGTAACCGTGATCGCAGTAGGAATTATCGTATTACTGAGTGCCATGACAGCATGGATGTTTGTCCGCTCTAATAATAAATTGAGCAAATTCTTATATGGCGTACTGATTCTTACGATGCTGATTCCGTTCCAGACAATCATGATGCCATTGATGCAGGAAATGAACCAGTTCGGCAAATTCTTCGGAATTCCGTTTAAAGATTCCTTAGGTGGATTAATCTTTATGTATGTAGGCTTTGGTGCCGGCATGGGTGTGTTCTTATTTCATGGATTTATCAAATCCTCCGTTCCGGTATCCTTAGAAGAAGCCGCAATTATTGATGGATGTAATACCTGGCAGCTATTCTGGAGAATTGTATTCCCGATTTTAAAATCCATTACCGTAACCGTAATTATTCTGGATGTTATCTGGATCTGGAACGACTACTTATTACCATCACTGACACTGACCAGCATCAAAAATAAGACCATTCCGCTGGCAATGTCACTGTTCTTCGGACAGTATACCATCGAGTGGAATATGGCAATGGCGGCACTGACATTTACCATTATTCCGGTTATCATTTTCTATCTGCTTTGCCAGAAGCATATTATCAAAGGTGTAGCAGCCGGTGCAGTAAAGGGTTAAGGAAAGGGAGCACTTATGAATAAAGTTTATCAGGTAACAGGAATTGGATTAAATGAGAAGAACCTGCAGCTGCAGGAAACCATTTTTCATAATGCCAATGGCTATATCGGAGTACGCGGCACCCTGGAAGAAGGCGTTCCGGCAGATTTCGACACCATGCGGGGCATGTATATTAATGGCTTTTATGATATTGCACCTATGAAGCAGGCGGAAAAACTGTGCAATCTCGTGGAAGATAAAGAGAGCATGCTGAATGTGGCAGATACCCAGACCATAGAGGTGTCCTTTGACGGGCAGAAATTTTCCATGGCGGATGACGCAGACTGCCGTTATGTAAGAACACTGGATATGGAAAAAGGAATTACCAGACGTGAAGTAGACTGGAGCAACAAGGAAGGAAAGCAGCTTCATTTTAATATTACAAGAATGGCTTCCTTTGAAGAACGTTCCCTTTTTACCATTGATTACTGCTTCCAGTCCATTGATTTTTCCGGAACGGTAGAAATACATTCCAGACATTTCGGACTGGTCAGAAATTATTTTAATCCAAAGGACCCAAGACTGGCAGGGGAAAGCCACAATCATTTGAAAAAAGAAGGTGTTCACATATGTGAATCCGGTGCATGTCTCGTAAGTTCTACCGTAGAGAGCCATCTTAAGGTGGCAAGTGCAGTGGCAAATATAGTCACTGTTAACCAGAAGCGCCAGCCATCAGAAGTAGTAACCTATGATGAGACCGCACATGCAATGGACGTAAGCTACCGCTTTGATATACGGCCGGGAGATGAAGTAAGAATCATAAAATACAGTATTTTTACAGATTCTATCCGGGAAGAGGATTGCAGAAAAGCCGCAGACGAGAAGCTTTCCAAAGTAGTGGAGCAGGGAATTGCTTCTTATTATAAAAAACAGCAGGAATATTTAAAAGAGTTCTGGAACAACTCTTCCATGGAAATCGTGGGAGACAGAGACTTAAATGAATCCCTCTGCTTTAATATGTATCAGCTTCTGCAGTCAGCCGGTTACGACGGATATTCCAGCATTGCGGCGAAAGGCTTAAGTGGTGAAGGCTACGAAGGACATTATTTCTGGGATACGGAAATGTTTATGGTACCGTATTTTGCCATGACCAATCCGGCAATCGCTAGAAAGCTTTTGGAATACCGCTATAAGACATTGGGAAAAGCCAAAGAAAATGCGGCTTTATTAGGACATAAAAAAGGTGCACTCTATCCATGGCGTACCATTACCGGCAAAGAATGTTCCGGTTATTTCCCATCCGGAACAGCCCAGTATCATATTGATGGAGATATTGCATACGCAGTTATTTTATATTATAAGACCAGCGGTGACTGGGAATTCATCAAGGAAATGGGTTTAAAGATTCTCTTAGAGACCAACCGGCTGTGGCTTGATGTAGGAAACTACTATAAAGACCGCTTTGTAATCAATGATGTAACCGGACCGGATGAATATACCTGTATTGTAAACAACAATTATTATACCAATGCCAGCGCAAAATACAGCATGCAGTGGTTTTTGAAATTTGCAAAACGGCTGGCAGAAGAAAAAGAAGCTTATCAGGAATTTTGTAAAGAAAATGACCTGACAGAGCAGGAAATCGAGGCAATGGAAGAAGCGCAGGAGAAAATGTATCTTCCATATGATGAGACATTTGGAATCAATCCGCAGGACGATTCTTTCTTGGAGAAACCGGTGTGGGATTTAGAGCATACACCACAGGAAGAGTTCCCGCTGTTACTGCATTACCATCCATTGCATTTATACCGCTATCAGGTATGCAAACAGGCAGATACTGTACTGGCACACTATCTCTTCCCGGATTATCAGGACAGAGAAACGGAAGAAAAATCATTCCTGTATTATGAGAAAATTACAACCCATGATTCCTCTCTTTCTACCTGTGTATTCAGTATTATGGCATCCAGACTTGGTCTTAAGGACAAGGCATATTACTATTTTGGCGATTCAGCCAAGATGGATTTATTAAATACACACAAGAATAGCCAAGATGGAATCCATGCAGCCAATATGGGCGGCAGCTATATGGCAATTGTCAATGGATTTGCCGGATTACGGGCAGAAGAAGAGACACTTTTCTTAGCACCATCCATACCGGAAAAGTGGCAGGGATATCATTTCCGTGTCCGTTATCATGGAAGCCTGTTAGAGATATGCGTAAATAAAGAAACCTGCAGTGTAGAACTGTTAGAAGGCGAAGCGGTTTCACTTTGCATCTATGGACAGGAGTATACGGTGGATGCAGGCAGCCGGAAGGCAGAAGTATCTTATCAGGAGAATTAGTAAAGAATAGAAAAAAGAAGGTGAAGTTATGAAATATAACGTAATACCGGTTCAGACGCCAAAGGCGACCGATGCAAAATTGTATACTTATATTTTAGATAATTTTGAAGAGATTGACAGCAATCGTACCCGACCGCTGGTACTTATCTGCCCGGGCGGCGGCTATGAATTTACCTCCGACCGGGAGGCAGAAGCAGTTGCGGTGCAGTATATTGCCAGAGGATTTCATGCCTGTGTTCTGCGTTACAGCGTGGCACCGGCAGAATTTCCACAGTCCTTATGCGAACTGGCATGGAGCGTTGCATATTTAAGAGAACATGCCGGGGAATATGGCATCAAAGAAGATAAGATTATCGTAGCCGGTTTCTCAGCAGGCGGTCATCTGGCAGCAAGCCTTGGTGTGTTCTGGGACAAAGACTGGCTGGCAAGAGAAACAGGACTTACCGCAGAGCAGATGCGACCAAATGGATTACTGCTTTCTTATCCGGTAATTACATCTGGAACATATGCACATCACGGCAGCATTGAAAACCTGATGGGAACGAAAAAGAGCAAAGAATTAGAAGAGCTTTTAAGTCTGGAGCATCAGGTAGGAAAGCAGGTGCCGCCGGTGTTTATCTGGCATACCTTAACGGACCAGTCGGTGCCAATCCAGAATACACTGATGTTTACGGAAGCACTGGTAAAGAATCAGGTTTCCGTGGAAGCTCACATTTTCCCGGAAGGACTGCATGGACTTTCGCTTGCCAATGAAGAAACGCAGATTACGGAGACAGGATTCGGCATTCAGAAACGTTGTCAGGACTGGATTACATTAGCTGGAAAATGGGTAGCGGATTTATAAGATTGGAGACAAGATGAAATTTAAAGGAATTTTATTTGATCTGGATGGAGTACTAGTTCATACGGATAAACTCCATTATCGTGCCTGGAAAAAAATAGCGGATGCCCGTGGAATTCTATTTAATGAAGAGATTAACAACCTGCTGCGGGGTGTAAGCAGAATGGAAAGCCTTGAAATTATTTTAAGAAACTACCATGGACCGGCACTTTCCCAGGAAGAAAAGGAAGCACTGGCAGAAGAAAAAAATAATTACTATAAAGAAGAATTAAAAAGCATGACACCGGATGATGTAACAGGTGAAGTCCGGGAGACCTTAGCTGCATTAAAGGCAGCAGGCATAAAAGTTGCGATTGGTTCTTCCAGCAAGAATACCAAATTTATTTTAAAACAGGTAGGACTGGATGATGTATTTGATGCAGTTTCTGACGGCACCAATATTACAAAATCCAAACCTGACCCGGAAGTATTTTTAAAAGCGGCAGAGTATATCGGACTTCCACCAGAAGAGTGTCTGGTAGTTGAGGATGCAGTTGCCGGAATTGAAGCAGCAAAACGCGGTGGAATGAAGGCTGCCGGAATCGGAGATGCCGCTTTCTATGAGAAAACGGATTATCCGATGACAACATTTGCTGATCTTAAGGAAATTGCATTGTGATTTATTATACATATCCGGGTTTCCGGAATAAGGCACTGACCATAAGCTATGATGATGGCTTATGGTCAGATGTGCATTTACTGGAAATATGCAACCGTTATGGAATCCGGGGAACCTTCAACCTGAATTCCGGCTGTATGCAGGAAGAGAGAAGAATTGGAAAAGACAGGATAGCAGAGCTTTATAAGGGACATGAAGTTGCAACCCATGGCGTGGAACATCTGACCATAGCCCGCTGTCCTATGACAGATGTAGTAAAAGAAATATTAAACGACCGCGAGGCATTGGAAGAACTGACCGGAAAAATCGTCTGCGGTCATGCTTATCCGAATGGTTCCTACAGCCATGAAATAAAAACACTTCTTCCCTCCCTTGGCATCCATTATGCCAGAACAGCAACGGACAGCGGAAAATACACGCATCCGCAGGATTTCTATGAATGGAATCCTACCTGTCACCATAACAACAGACTGATCGAACATGCGAAAGAATTTCTTGCCTTTGATCTGCCACAGTTCCAGTATCTTTTCTATGTCTGGGGACACAGCTATGAATTTGACCGGGATAAGAACTGGGATGTGATAGAAGAATTCTGCAAAATGACAGGCGGCAGGGAAGATATCTGGTATGCTACCAATGCAGAGGTCTGCCATTATCTTATGGCAGTAAAAAGCGTATATACCAGCGTGGATGAAAAAATATTATTTAACGGAAGCGGACAGGATATTTATCTTCTCCGCAACGGAGAGAAAATCTGCATTCACCCGGGCTTATATTCTGTTTAAAGTCATGGTAAATTGAGAAAAATTATGCTATAATTCATGCGTTACACTGACTTTACAGGTGGGATGAAGGGTGGAAAGGAGACATCCGGCGGACAGCAATCGTTATCCATGTCAAAGCAAACGGAAAGACAGTCTGCTACAAGAAAAAAACATTGCTAAGAATCATGGCGTATTTTGTGAAACAAAACCTGATTTTCATAATCTTCTCTCCGGATATGTTTTTCCCCCTCCATCCCACCGGAAAATAAGATAAAAGGGGAACACATAATGTTAGCAATGATTGAATCCATCAACAGTGCAGTGAATAATTTCATCTGGGGCGTTCCAGCCATGATCTGCATTATCGGGGTCGGACTTTATTTGAGTATCCGGACCAACTTTCTACAGATTCGTAAATTCCCATATGCGATGAAAATTACATTAGGGCGGATGCTCAAGAAAAGAGAAGCCTCTGACGGAGCACTGACTCCATTCCAGGCAGTCTGTACGGCACTGGCGGCAACAGTAGGAACCGGAAATGTAGCCGGCGTGGCAGGTGCGATAGCCATTGGTGGACCGGGAGCTGTATTCTGGATGTGGATATCCGCATTGCTGGGAATGTGTACCAAATTCTCGGAAGTAACCCTTGCGGTGCATTTCCGGGAAAGAAATAAAGAGGGCGATTACGTTGGCGGACCAATGTATTACATCAAAAATGGATTAAAGAAACACTGGCACTGGCTGGCATATCTGTTTTCTGCATTTGGTGTGCTGACGGTATTCGGAACCGGTAATGCCACACAGGTCAATACCATTACAACAGCAATTGATTCTGCATTATATAATTATAATCTACTCTCAGAAGATGGAGCAGCAACCTTAAATCTTGTTATCGGAATCGTACTGGCGGTTCTGATTGCACTGATTCTCCTGGGCGGAATCAAGAGAATCGGACAGGTGACAGAGAAACTGGTGCCATTTATGGCAATTATGTATATTCTGCTGGCAGTAGGTGTCGTAGTAGTACATATAGGAAGCATTCCGACCGTATTTTCTTCTATTATACGGGGCGCATTTGACCCGGCAGCCGTAACAGGCGGTGCAGTGGGAAGTTTCTTTATGAGTATGAAAAAAGGAGTATCCCGTGGAATCTTTTCCAATGAAGCAGGACTTGGTACCGGCTCTATTGCACATGCCTGTGCAGACACCAGAAAACCGGTAAAACAGGGCTTCTTTGGAATTTTTGAAGTATTTGTAGATACCATTGTAATCTGTACTTTAACTGCACTTGTCATTCTTTGCAGTGGAGTTCCGGTTGGATATGGTGCGGCAGCAGGCGCAGAACTTACCATCAGTGGATTTACTTCTGTATATGGCGGCTGGGTGTCTATTTTTACTGCAGTTGCCATGTGCTGTTTTGCATTTTCAACGATTATCGGCTGGGGACTTTACGGAACCCGCTGTATAGAATTCCTGTTTGGAAGCAGAGCCAATAAGCCATTTATGCTCCTTTATTCACTGGTTGCCATCGTGGGTGCAACTATGAATCTGGGACTGATGTGGAGTATAGCAGAGACCTTTAACGGACTTATGGTAATCCCGAACCTGATTGCCGTATTCTTATTGTCCGGTGTCGTAGTGAAGATGGTAAAAGATTATTTTGATGGCAAAGAAGAAGTAAGCCAATAAGAAATAAAGAAGCAGAAATATTTCATTTTGCAGCAATGCTTGAAATGGCGGATGCAGTAGCAGGTATGAAAGCAGACACACCGCTTTTTCCGGCAGGGTTACAGAGACACCGGTTATTTTTAAAGAAGCAGTCCAGCGAGGCAGCCGGTTATCTTTCATTAAAAGATGACCGGCTTTATTATATTCTGGTGCCGCTGCTGGAGCAGAAACGGGCGCAGGTGAAAATCCGGGTGGCAGCAAAACAGGACAGGGCGAATACCAGAGGACAGAAACGTTATCAGAATCTTGATTTCTGGATAAAAATACCACTGAAGTATGCCGGAACTTTCCCGGAAAGCGTTGCATTACAGATAGAAAACCTGCTTTTATCCTACGAAAAGAAGATTCATGCCGGAAGCGAATTGTAAAACAGATAAAACAATGCTATAATACACTCTGTATATGTATGTGGTCGTAACAATTGTGTAAAAATATCCGCATTTATATAGGAGAAATTTATGAAGAAAAAAATCAAGCTAAAGGGTCATCTGAAAAATTATATGTACTGGCCGCTGATGCTTACTATTTTGCTGGCATGCATGAACGTGCCGATGTATTTTGTAAATGAAGGGGCAGCGTTACTGGTATCCATTTTCCTTGGGATTTATCTCATTGTTGTGGTGATATCTTATAATGTTAATAAACCGGTGCTGGTGAATGAGCTGATTAATTTTGCCACTCAGTACGGAACGGTGCAGAAGAAGCTGCTCAATGAATTCGAAATACCGTATGCGCTTTTGGACTATAACGGAAAGGTTCTCTGGGTCAATGAGAAATTTACGGAGATTACAGGAAAGACCAAGAATTTCCATAAATCCATCACCAGCATTTTTCCGGGCATTACCAGAGAGCTGATTCAGCAGGAACAGTTCGTGGAAGATGTAAATATGGTCTGGCAGGAGCATAATTTCCGTATTGAAATGAGCAAGATTTATTTTGAGGAAATGGCGGAAAACAGCAGTATCGTATCCATTGAAGAGGATGAGCAGTATCTGACTGCATTATATCTTTTTGATGAGACAGAGCTTTATAATTACATCCGTGAAAATGAAGAACAGAAGCTGGTGGCAGGTCTTGTATACATAGACAACTATGACGAGGCGTTAGACAGTATTGAAGACGTAAAACGTTCACTTTTAGTGGCATTGATTGACCGGAAGGTAAACCAGTATTTTACGAAAATGGATGCGCTGGTGCGTAAGATTGAGAAGGATAAATACTTTGTGGTATTCCAGCATAAATATCTTGCGGAGCTGCAGAGCGACCGGTTCAGCCTGATTGAAGATGTTAAGACCGTCAAAGTCGGAAATGAAATGGCGGTGACTTTAAGTATCGGAATCGGTGTCGGCGGTGATACTTATAATCAGAATTATGAATATTCTCGTATGGCAATCGACCTGGCACTGGGCCGGGGCGGCGACCAGGTGGTAGTCAAAGAGGGTGAAAACGTTGTCTACTATGGCGGTAACAGCAAGCAGGTAGAGAAGAACACCCGTGTAAAAGCAAGAGTCAAAGCCCATGCACTGCGGGAGATTATCGAGAGCCGTGAGCATGTTATGATTATGGGACATTCTATTTCCGATACAGATGCTTTTGGTGCGGCAATCGGAATCTACTGCGCCGCAAGAGTATTAGGAAAGAAAGCGCAGATTGTTTTAGACCAGGTAACTTCATCCCTTCGTCCATTGAAGGAAGGTTTTACCACAGAGAAGGGTTATCCGCCGGATATGTTTGTTTCCAGTGAACGTGCGCTGGAGCTGACGGATTATAACACACTGGTTATGGTGGTGGATGTAAACCGTCCGAGCCATACGGAGTGTCCGGGTCTTTTGAAGCGGACCGACAGTATCGTGGTATTTGACCATCACCGCCAGAGCAGTGAGGTCATTTCCAATCCGGTACTTTCCTATATTGAGCCGTATGCATCTTCTACCTGTGAAATGGTAGCAGAGGTGCTGCAGTATTTTACAGAAAATATCAAGCTGGCACCGCATGAAGCAGACTGTATTTATGCGGGAATCTTAATCGATACCAGCAACTTTATGACTAAGACCGGTGTCCGTACCTTTGAAGCAGCTGCTTATCTGAAACGTTGCGGAGCAGAAGTAACCCGTGTAAGAAAAATGCTTCGAAATGATATGGATGCCTATAAAGCCAGAGCAGAAGTGGTCCGTCATGCAGAAGTATACCGTGGTGCATTTGCTATTTCCATCTGCCCGGCAGACAAGATTGAAAGTCCTACCATCGTAGGAGCCCAGGCGGCAGATGAGCTGTTAAATATTGTCGGAATCAAAGCGTCCTTTGTATTGACCGAATATCAGGGCAAAATATATGTAAGTTCCCGTTCCATTGATGAAATTAATGTACAGAAAATCATGGAACGTCTTGGGGGCGGCGGACATCTGAACATGGCGGGCTGCCAGCTTCGTGACTGTACCGTGTCCCAGGCACAACGCATCATAGAAGACACCATAGACGAAATGCTTGAGGAAGGAGATATAGAAGAATGAAAGTAATTTTATTAGCAGATGTAAAATCCCTTGGAAAAAAAGGTGAGGTAGTAAATGTAAGCGATGCATACGCAAGAAATCAGTTAATTCCGAAGAAATTGGGAGTTGAAGCAAACAACAAGACCTTAAATGACTTAAAGCTGCAGAACAAACATGCAGATAAGGTTGCAGAAGAGAATTATCAGGCAGCATTAAAGCTGGCAGATGAGATAAAGGATAAGACCGTAGAAGTGAAAATGAAAGCCGGAGAAGGCGGAAGAACCTTTGGTTCTGTATCCACCAAAGAGATTTCCCAGGCAACGCATGATCAGCTGGGTCTTGAGTTAGACAAGAAGAAAATGCAGTTAAAAGAAGCCATCAAATCATTTGGTGTATATGAAGTGCCGGTTAAGGTTCATCCAAAGGTAACTGCAACATTACGTGTAAAAGTAACGGAAGAGTAGATTAGGAGGAACCTCCATGGAAGAGGCACTGGTAAAGCGGATTATGCCAAACAGTCTGGAAGCCGAGCAGTCAGTTATCGGTTCCATGATTATGGATAAAGAAGCAATTATGACAGCCGGAGAGATTCTCATTGAAGAGGATTTCTATCACAAGCAGTATGGAATTCTGTTTGAATCCATGCTGGATTTGTTTAATGCAGGAGAACCGGTTGACCTGATTACATTGCAGAATAAGTTAAAAGAAAAGGATGTGCCGGCGGAAATCAGCAGCCTGGAATTTGTAAGAGACTTAGTAACATCCGTACCGACATCCGCCAATGTAAAATATTATGCCAATATCGTCAAAGAGAAGGCAGTTCTGCGTAAGCTCATTAAGACCACCCAGTCCATTGAAGATGAATGTTATCTTGGAAAAGAAAGTGTTGAAGATATTCTGGCAGATACCGAGAAGAGTATTTTTAATCTGGTGCAGAATCGTGGCGGTGGAGATTATGTCCCGATTAAGCAGGTCGTAATCAATGCGCTGGATAAGATTGAAAAAGCATCCAAGCAAAAAGGCTCCGTAACCGGAATTGCTACCGGCTTCGTGGATCTGGATTATCAGATGGCAGGTCTGCAGCCTTCCGATTTGATTCTGATTGCAGCCCGTCCTTCCATGGGTAAAACGGCGTTTGTATTAAATATCGCACAGTATGTAGCCATTCATTCCCAGCAGACAACAGCAATATTCTCTCTGGAAATGAGTAAGGAACAGTTGGTAAACCGTATGTTTTCTCTGGAATCAAGAGTAGATGCCCAGAAGCTGCGTTCCGGTAATTTGACAGATGCAGACTGGGAAATGCTGATTGAAGGAGCAGGTAACGTAGGCCGTTCCAAATTAATCATTGATGATACGCCGGGTATTTCCATATCCGAGCTTAGAAGTAAATGCCGTAAATATAAATTAGAGCACGATTTGAAATTAATCATCATCGACTACTTACAGTTGATGTCCGGCTCCGGCAGACATTCCGAATCCCGTCAGCAGGAAATCTCAGATATTTCCCGTTCCTTAAAGGCGCTGGCCCGTGAGTTGAATGTGCCGGTAGTGGCACTGTCCCAGTTGAGCCGAGCTGTAGAACAGCGTCCTGACCATCGACCAATGTTATCCGACCTTCGAGAGTCTGGAGCTATCGAGCAGGATGCCGACGTTGTAATGTTCATTTACCGTGATGATTATTACAACAAAGACAGTGAAATGAAAGGAATCTCCGAAATCATCGTAGCCAAGCAAAGAAACGGTCCTATCGGAACCGTCAACCTGGTATGGCTGCCTCAGTACACGAGATTTGCCAATATGGAGAAATAAGCATTCCCGGGTGTTGCCTGAAAAAGCAGCATCCGGGGTTTTTATACGAGTAGCGGGAAACACACAAGGCATGTTTCTCGTAGTTTTTTGTTTTCATCGGCAAAAAACAAGTACATATAGAAATTAATTTACAGCTTTTCCCCACAGAATGGACAGAAATCATCCGGCGTAATACCCGTTAAATGTAACTGCCGATGGCAGATGGGACAGCGGATGCTAAGAATACCAAAAATAAGAGATACAAAAGAAATAAGAATACCGATAATAAAAAGGGGATGCAGGGTCTTTATTCCGAATATCAGTCCGGAAATTCCTGAAAGTATTAAACCCAGCATAATAAAAATGAGCATGATATATCTGCAAAGATTTGGATTTCTCATAAAAACACTTCTTTGAATAATGAATTGATGCAATTACAATATTAAAGTTAAGAAAAATCTACCATCAGGGTAGCGTAAAAAGAAGGTAAAATAATAGTTATCCCTTTCTATTTCTAGTCGTTTTTCATCATACTCCATTGTAAAATCGTATCCTCTGCCACATCCACCGTCAGTGTGCGTCCGATAATTTCTTCCATCCGCTCCGGAGAAATTCCAGTTCCTGGTCTCTTGAAGGTCAGCATTTCTCTTGTAATTACGGTTCCTTTGGCAATCTCGCAGGTCGTTACCAGAGAACGTCTTGCATTCTTTCTGGCAGTCTGTTCTGTCTCTAAGCAGCATAAATCGCCTTTACCACGAATGGTATCAATAAATTCAATTCCGAAGAGAATCTTTCTTGCATCCTCCGGATCCATAGCATGATAATGGTCATTTCCCTTTAAGGTCTTGTCCAGTGTAAAATGCTTCTCTATTACTACTGCCCCCAGATTGTATGCTGTTTTGATAACATCTGCGCAGGCATCCGGTTTCGTATGGTCTGA
>NZ_QTZJ01000008.1:0-65919 GCF_003462625.1 Roseburia sp. OM03-7AC | reverse complement strand
AAATTTATCAAACGCTTAATTTCCATATAATCAGAATAGGCAAGACATCTTCTCCCTATGTCTTTTTTATGTCTAAAATCACTTGGTCTTTCTAAATAATTATATTCTCCTTTTAAACTTTCTAATACAGGTTCCATTGTTGTACATATATATCTACCTTTATACAAAGTCTTTCTCGGAACACAAACAATAAAATAGTTTTTCTTTTTTTTAAATCTTACTAGTGGATGTCTAAACAAAGAGTTCACTAAAAACAGGAATCCCACTCCTACTTTTTCTTTAAATGACATTTTCAAATTATGATCCGGATGTGCTTGCCCTATATGTTCTCCCTTTCCCTGTACCAATTCAAAAACAGACATACGTACAATATGCCAATAATTTATTCCTTTAATTTTTAATGTCCAAAACTCCTTTTCTGCATCCTCAAACATCTCTATCACATTCATTTTATTCTGCCTTTTCTTCACTAATGCAAATACTATTAATCTAAAATCACTTTTTCGTCTTACACTGTTTCAAGATACTTTTTAATATGCATTATCACTTTATTCTGTTCCTCCATTGTAATATACGGATGAATTGGCAATGACAATACAGTCTCACAAAGTCTCTCTGTACTAGGGCAATCTACTGCAAGCATTTTTCCCCCCTTAAAAGCCTCCTGTTTATGCATAGGTTTTAAATAATACACCATCGATGGAATTTCATTCTGCTTTAAAACTGCTTGTAACCCATCTCTGATTTTTTTATTTGGTAATTGAATTGTATATTGTGCCCAACTAGAATAATAATTACTTCTTATTTTAGGAATAATTACTACGTCCTCAAGTTGTTTTGAATAATAGTCTGCAGCAAAATTAACTTTGTCCATCTCATATTTTTTGAAAGCCTCTAACTTAGTTAATAATATTGCAGCTTGAATAGTATCTAATCTTGAATTTACACCAATTCTTATATTATCATATTTTCCATTTCCTTTTCCATGTACACTTAATGAACGTATTACTTGCGCCCATTCATCATTATCTGTAAAAATCGCACCACCATCTCCATAACATCCCAACGGTTTTGCTGGAAAAAAAGATGTTGTGGCAATATCTCCAAAACTACATGCCATCTGTTTATCTATTCTTCCTCCAAATCCTTGTGCTCCATCTTCTAATATTTTCATTCCATATTGATTAGCTATGTTTCTTAATTCTATATGATCAGCTGGTTGCCCAAACAAATCCACTGCCACAATCACTTTAGGAACCAAACGTCCCTCCTCTATCACCTTTTCTATTGCTTTCCGCAGACTATCCACATTTATATTATAGGTATCCTCGCATACATCAACAAAAATAGGCATTGCTCCATTATATGCAACAGTTTCTCCTGATGCAAAAAAAGTAAAATCTGGTACAAATACCGCATCTCCTGCTCCTATATTCCACGCCATTAGAGCTAAATTCAACGCATCAGTTCCATTTCCACATGTTATACAATGATTCACACCAACAAATTCTGCAAGTTGCTTTTCTAATTTTTCAACCTGCTTTCCTGAAATAAACGAAGCTGAATTTATTACATCCAAAATTTCTTTATCAATTTCATCTTTCAAATATTCATACTGTCTTCTTAAATCTCTAAATTGCATAATAACACCTCTGCCCTCTTTTTATATACTTTAAATTTCTTACTCATTCTTTAATGAAGTAGTTTCCACAATACCTTTCTATTTTTTAATATCAAACCACTTAATACTACTACATATATCACCAAAAATATAATACGCAAAGTCAACACTCTGTATAATCCCAACATTCCCATTCCCGCAAAGGTAAGTCCCACTATAGTAAGTGCCAAAAATTTCTTATTGTAGACACCATCAAATTCCTTTGCTGTTCTTCTCACTATCCAGTAATGGAATCCTAACAACGCTAGATAACCAATCATCGTTGTATAGGCTGCTGCCAGATATCCAAATTTTGGAATTAAAAGCCAATTCAAAAAAATATTTAAAAGTGCTGCCGCTACCGTTCCTATCGAAATTGTAAATGTCCTCTTTTTAAATATCTCAATATTAACATAAAATGTATAAAAAAATTGGTATGCACACCCTAATATAATTGGTGGCATTGCATATTTTGCACTATAATACGCTTTTCCCCCCAGTACATATATCACTTCAGGTGCTACCAGAAAAACGCCTAAAATAATTACTGCGTACACCCCCATATATATATTACTATTTTTTCGAATTTCTTTTTCATCTTTTTCATGAAATTTATCAAATAACCACGGTGTCCACGCTTGATTCATAGATGTCTGTACCACATACGCTAACATACTAATAGTATAAGCAACAGAATATAATGCATTTTCTTCACTTCCACAATAATTAGTAATCATAATTTTATCTACACTTCCAAGTAATATTCCGGCTAAATCATGTGGAATAAGAGGAATAGATATCTTGCAAGCGTATTTAATGCAATTCCAAGAAATTTTACGTCCTTTATACATAATATAAATCCAAAATGCAAAATTTAATAATGAAACCGGTAGAAAATACCCAATAGTTCTTCCCATCAACTTATTATCCATTAGCATCACAAGCACTATGGAAACTCCAGTTCGAACTATAGCGGATCCCATTGATGCTACAACACAGAATTTATATTTCTGATAAATACGATGTTTAATTTGTAAAAAATTGAACGCTGGCATAAAGAGAAGATACACAAACAAAACTCTGATATAAAATATATCCATACCAAATAGCTTTACAAAAAACGCAGGTTTTAACTCTACTGCAAAATAAGTGAACAGTGTAACAACATTACTTAACGCCAAAATAGAAGAAAGATACTCTTCCATCTTTTCATCAAAATCATACTTTGCTCTTGCAATAGATGAAATCAAGTCCAATGTTACCAATACTGTTAATACACTCTCCCATGAAGTAATATTACTAAATAATCCATATTCAGTTTTAGACATAATTCTAGTAAAGATTGGAGTTGAAATTACTGCCAGGCCTTTTCCAAAAACATTACTTATAATGTACCACAACGCAATTTTAGCTGTAGAAGCACCTGCGTTTTTCTGCTTTAACAACGTCATACCATTTACTCCGTCCTATTACTCATCTCTTACGCACTGATACGCTCTAACAATGGATTGCGTTCTTGATGCAATTGCCTTTCCCAACTTATGTTGTTGGCTCTCCCAATCTATACTTTCATTACATGGAGGCAATATATCAAGTTTAAAATTTTTTCTACTATTTTGTCGGTAATTTCTTAATCTGCAATAAGTCAATGTTGCTACATTCCTTATTGTTTTATGATAATGAATAAACCGCTTTAATTTTTCCTTAAATGACACTTTTCCCCCCATATGGCAATTAATAGGCACATCTTTTAACTCTGGTGCAAACGAATCTATAACATACTGTTGTAATTTTGCGTCCTTCACTTCATCCAAACCAAAACCAAATATTGGATTCATTAAATACCAATCCATAAAAGGATGTACTACATCTCCATATAAATTTGACATCTGAATATATCCAGAACCCCAAATTCTCATTTGGACAGCAGCGTAATACCAATTCTGAATCATTTCAGATGTAAGATTCTCTGGTATTACACATTCATCTAATTCCTGTTGTATATGCTCCTTAAAACCAACAAATTTGCATATCTTTTCAGCCTCATTCCCCTTATAGTACTGTTCAATAAAATCTTTTATATCAGAATAACGATTATACTTTGCTCTCATAATCTCCCCACCGTATCCCCCCAATATCAAATCAGCATGTTTATAACGTTCTCTAAACAAATGACCCCACTTGCCTGAATTGTTTGAATCTCTAAGTGCTGATGAGCCATGTAAAACTAACTTTTTGTCTCTTTCATTTATTACTACATTATCATAAGACTCCATAAAATAACAATCAATATGTAATCTGTCCGTAATGATTTTAGATATTTCTTCATCAACTCCTCCATCGCAATCATTTTTTGCCGAGAAGCCTTTTATTTTGTCTACTATTTCATTTGCAATTGATAAAATCAATCTTGTGTCATATCCTGCTGATATATCTGATGCAATGCGTTTTTTATAGTTATTAAAAAATGAAAAATATTCTGTAATTCTTTTTAAATAGGTTTTCCTATCCATTTGTTCAATAAAGTATTTATATACTTCTTTCTCTTGCATCATATCATTTGTAAGTAAAAGTTCATTACCTAGCTTTATGCGAAATACATTTTCAAATATCGTCTCCACTCCCACATTTGCTTCTAACAAAACAAATTCATAAACCGCCTGCCTGTATAGCAAAGTATTTTCACTATATTTACTAACTAGAAGTACATCATTAGAAATATAATAATCATCTTTGTCTCCGTTTGCATAATATGTATTAATCAATCCCATTCTATCCGGGATAACCTCAACGCTCTGATTCTCTACATCCATACATATTACAACATAATGTCCAAAAAATTTCTGCTCAGTATTTTTTAGTTCTGTTATAAACTTTTCATAACAAGTAAATCGTGTAAAAATCTCCTGTCCAAATCCATCTTTGTTAAAAATTGTTCCAATTATAAATATCCTATTTTCTCCAAAACTATGCAATATATAATCGTTTTTATATGCAGCAGAAATTGCAATATTGATTTTTCCACAATTATATATATCTGCTGTTTTTCCATACAATTCACTCAGCTCTTTTGCTGCTTCTTTTACCTTTATTAAATTTGTTGATATAAAATATGCTGACATTTTAATACCTCATACTTTCTTCAAATGCAGTTTTTTACTTTCTCTTTTCATCAAAATATTTTTTAAGATTAAAAACCAAAATATTACATCAATGCTTCCAGGAAACGCTACCCAGTCCAACATTGCTCTAATTGCACAAGTTATAAATATTATTAGCCATAACCATTCTCTTTCTCTGTAAAGTAAAAAAAATGTTTTTATCAATAATGTCATTACTATTATAAAACCTATTATTCCAAACTTAGCATGTAATTCAAGATATGAATTATGTGGTTGTTTATAAGTACCCAAATATTTTCCCGTTGAGCAATCCACACCTAAAAAGAGATTTTTTCCAGAATCTAAAGTTTTTTCCAGATATTCTGACCAAATATTAATTCTAACAGATTTTAGTCCATATTCTGAAAATCGAGAAATAAATGTTTCATTTTTGGGTTGGACCATGCCATTTTTATTTTCAGGTATATTTTGTTCTATTTTTTTATTAATAGAAGCACTATCCATTTCAATTGTATTCTTTTTCTCCAAATACAAACTTTCATTAGTCGGAAATACCCCCACTAACAAAAACATAGCAATTACTAGAAGTCCGATATTTTCCAAAAGTTCTTTACAATTTTTCCCTTTTTCCACTACCAGCCCATATATAACAATGCCACACCAGAAAAACACTGCAGTAAAAATTCCTGCTCTCCCCAAAGCCCAAACTGATATAATCAAGTTAAAAGTTGCAGGCAAATACACAATTTTCATTTGATTACTCTTTCTACAAACATACAAAAGTAATGTCATAAAAATCATGAGTAATGAAATTCCATTTCTACTTGTAGAATAAAGAATATAATGTACACTCCTACGCATAATAATACATAGGAAGAAGTAACCAGCTAAAACATAAAACATTACTGAAATCCATCTACTATCAATTTTAAATGACACTAATGCTAAAGCCGCCCCCATATAACTCCATATCCATAAAACTTCTTTTATACTCGCATTATGATTATACATTGATGATAGGATTAAGCAAAAAGATAGCATTACAGCAAGTAAAACTGCCCACCATATTCTTTTATCATCCTTTTTATACAATATCGTATATATAAAAAGCAGGCATCCACAACCTGCAATCAATGCATTGCCGAACAATCCAGGAATTGGGGTCAAATTACTCAATAAAACACATATACTAAACATCATCAACAGTATGTTTGGAATATCCAATTTGACTTCCAAATTAATCTTCTCAATTTTATTCAACTGCATATTTCCTCTCCTTTGTACATCCAGCAATACTTTCTTCAAAACATAACATAAATTTAGTTTATATTATGCATCTATTCATAAACCTCTATATTATTTTAAAAATCATACATAAACTATATTTCCCTGCTTGTCTACAGTTCCAACCACCTGTGCCGGAACGCCTACTGCCAATGCATAGTCTGGTATATCTTTTGTCACCACTGCGCCTGCTGCTATCATAGCATATCTTCCCACAGTATTCCCACAGATAATTGTAGCATTAGCACCAATAGATGCCCCCTCCTTAATCAATGTATGTTTATAATTTTCATGACCTTTGGGATATCTTGCTCTTGGTGTTAAATCATTTGTAAATACACAAGAAGGTCCACAGAATACACCATCTTCAATTTCTACACCCTCATATACTGATACATTATTTTGTATTTTGACATCATTCCCAATTATTACATTATTAGATATATTTACATTTTGTCCCAAAGAACAGTTTTTTCCAATCTTAGCTCCCGACTGAATATGGCAAAAATGCCATATTTTTGTATTTTCTCCAATCTCTACAGAATTGTCAATATAACTACTCTCATGTACAAAAAAATCTGCCATTTTAAAATTCTCCCATCATATCCATACTTGAAAAATCTTCCAGCGGAAGTTTCACCACATCTCCCGTTTTTTGACTCTTATAAATTGCTAATACTAGTTCTAATGCATTTCTTCCAGCATATGCATCAATATATGGCTTTCTATCATTATTTATTGCATCTATCATATCTGCAAAAAGACTAGTATGTCCATTTCCATAAACATTACTTGTTGCCTCTTCCAAACTCTTGTTTTTTCTATCTAACTCTGATTCATCCTTAAAATTCCACACATCAATATTATTAGTCGACTTACCCCCAATCTTTACCGTACCTTTTTCACCAAAAACATATAGAGTTTCTTCCAAATTTTGTGGATATACATTAGTTGTTCCCTCTATCGTTGCAACAGCACCATTTTTAAATTTAACTACTGCTATTCCAATATCCTCCACTTCCAAATAATCGTGAAATTGTCTCTTTGTCACCCCATATACCTCGTCTACTTCGTCTCCAAAAGTCCAGCGCAAAAGATCTATTCCATGTATACACTGATTCATTAAGCACCCCCCATCTTTAGCCCATGTTCCACGCCAAGATGCTTGCTTATAATATTCTTTGTTCCGATTCCACCGAACGTTAATTGAACCATGCGATAATTTTCCAAATCTTCCTGCTTCCAACGCTTTTCTCATTTCCTGAACTGCTATATTAAATCTATTCTGATGGCATACTGCTACCTTTACTTTTTTCATCTCAGAACGTCTTATTATTTCATTTGCATCTTTCATACTCATTGCCATTGGTTTTTCTATGATAATATTTATACCATGTTCGATACAATACAATGCTATCTCTGCATGCTTACCACTATCCGTAGCAATACTAACTAAATCCAGCTCATTCTCATCTATCATTTTTTTATAATCGGTATAGTGCTTTATTTCACTTATATTCTCTAAACCGTGTTTTTTTAACAATTCTGTTATTTGCTCCTGAACAATATCACATGCAGCAACGAACTCTAACCGATTATTCAAAACTGCTTTAACATGATTTGTTGATATTCTTCCACATCCAATTAACGCATATCTCATTTTCCTGCTCCTTTTATAATCTCTGCACTTTTTTCATAGCCACAATTAAATAATATATCTAATACCGTCAAATTTTTTTCAAATCCTTTCCACAATTGTGGATATTCTGGATAAGTAAAATCCGTATAAATTAACTTTATCTTCTCCTCTTTATACCGTTCTTCCTCTTGATATTTTGCGCCTCCCATTCCAGAAAAGTACGCATCTCCACCACATAATTTTATAATATCAATTAATCGATCCGTACTCTTATCTAATATATGAAAATCCCCAGAATAAACAAATTCTGTCGAAAAATTCAGCTTTTTAGATATATCCATAATTATTTTCGAATTAAATTTATCAAGCATTTTTTCTTCACTTGAAAACCACATTTCGACATCTGAAAACACCTCTTTAAAAAAGGGAGCTTTTTTATAATTCATTTCAATCGTCTTGAGCTGTTTATCTTTCCAATTTAATTCATGTTTTATCCGAATTTCATTATAATTTGTTGTATGTGATGGTATTTCTAACGGAAGCTTTAAATAGCAGCATCCATTTGAAGTCTTTATTGAATTACGATCTGCATAACTATTCTTCACAAACTGAACATCATTTAGTAAAACAAATATATCACTACGATATATTTTGTAAAAATACCCAATCCATGGTATAAAATTCGGTTGATGTATTCCAACAATCATTTTTTCTTTCTCCCTATATATCTTTTTCTGACACAAACTCCTCTAGTTTTGTAAATTCACCTGATAATGTTACATATCTTTCCTTATTTCCATTACGAATAAAATCCAATAATATTTCCCTTGTTTCCAATTCATTTTCTCTATACCAAATCGGGTGTGTTAAAATATGCAAGTATGAATATTGTTCCGATTCAATAATCTGTTCTATATCTTCCCGCCAGTTTCTCCTCGAATCTGACACATATTTAAACTCTTCAAAAAACATTTTTGAATAACTATTTATTATCCCAGGAATTCTATAGTTTGCTTCCAAAGTCTGTTTTGATGGGCGATGCATAGACACACTACTGATTGGCAGATTTAACATTTTTTCCATACATATAGCCTCTTCGGAAATTCGTGAAATACATTCTAATTCATTTTGTACTTTGCATATTTTTTCATCAAAATGCAAACCTATATCGTGTCCAAATTCATGTATCTTATGAATTCTATCGGTATTTTGCTTTGAATATGGATTATAAAAATCACTTCTGCTCAATATAAAGTAAGTCGATTTTACACCCAACTTTTTTTCTATTTGAGCAAATTTCAAAGCCGCCCCAATATCTGTGTCCACATCATGCCGTAATACACAAACTTTTTTTTCTGTATAAGTTTCTTTATAATTGCAAAATGAATACCCTTTTTTCCATAATAATTCTATCATTTTTTCATAATCTTCATATGTAAAATTCATTTATAATACCTCTATATTATCTCTTTTTAAAATATTTTTCATGGCATTCTTGGTATCAAAAATAGCTTTTGCATTTTTCTGAATCATCTCGTAATCAATATTTGTATGAGCTGCCGTCACAATAACAAGATCATAGCTAGAAATAATTTCCGGATCTATCTTTTCAATTCCTCTAACCTCCTTTCCTTCATACTTATATTCTGGAATCCATGGATCAAAATAACTCACCTCTGCATGCTCCCTTTTTAAGATTTCAATCACACGGAGTGCTGGACTTTCACGATAATCATCAATATCTTGTTTGTATGCCACCCCTAATACTAAAACCTTTGCTCCATTCATTGACTTTTTAAATTTATTTAAAATCTTTTCAGCTCTTTCTACGCAATATTCTGGCATTTTGTCATTAATCATCATAGAACTTTCAATCATAGATGTATGAAATCCATACTCTCTAGCCTTCCATGATAAATAATATGGATCAAGGGGTATACAATGTCCACCTAATCCTGGTCCAGGATAAAATGCTTGAAAACCATATGGCTTTGTCTTTGCTGCCTCTATCACTTCCCACATGCTAATACCCATTTTTTGACATAACATCGTTAATTCATTTACAAGTCCAATATTTACATTACGATAAGTATTTTCTAGTATTTTTTCCATTTCTGCTATGGCAGGAGAAGACACTTCATAAACGTCACCTTCTAGTACCGCGCGATACATTGCTGCAATTACTTCTGTTGCATCTTTTCCAATTGCGCCAACTACTTTAGGGGTATTCTTTGTCTTATAAATCAGATTACCTGGATCAACACGCTCTGGTGAAAATCCTAAGTAAAAATCTTCTCCACATTTTAATCCAGATCCCTTCTCTAAAATTGGTCTAATTAATTCTTCTGTTGTTCCCGGATATGTTGTTGATTCCAATACCACCATAGTGTCTTTTTTTAGATACTTGGCAATCTCCTCCGTTGAATTTTTCACGCAACTAATATCTGGCTGTTGATGCTTATCCAATGGTGTTGGAACACAAATAGCTATAAAATCTACGTCTTTAACAAAAGAAAAATCTGATGTTGCTTGTAATTTTTTTTCTTCTACCAATTTTTTTAAATCACTGTCAACAATATCACCAATATAATTATGTCCTGCATTCACCATTTCAACTTTAGATTTCTGCACATCAAAACCAATTGTTTTAAATCCAGCCTTTGCCTTTTCAACGGCTAATGGGAGTCCTACATATCCTAATCCGACAACTCCTACTACAATTTCTTTTTTTTCAATTTTTTCTAATACTAATTTCTTATTCATTTTTATCTCCTTTTCCGTATAATCATTTATTTTCTTTTTCTTCTAATTTTTTGTCCTATATAAGTATCTAACATATAAGTAGAGCCTGCAATAATTACATCCGGTTGCAATGTTTTCGCTATTTCTGAAGCATGTACTAATGTCTGACCTACAAAATCAAAAATAGAAAACGCTCTTTTAATCCCATTTCCTTCATATGTTCTTGTTTTTACCCAATGATATACAATTCCATCTATTTCTTGTTTTTTAAATGATTTTTCTATCTCCGGATTTTTAACACGAAGATGAGAATAACTTGCCGCAATTATATCAACCTTGTATCCTCGTTTTACCCACTCTCGTGCAAGATAATAAGGTCGAAAAACCATTCCCATATTATTTGAACCTGCATAATGTTGTATCATTAAAATATGTAAATTCTCCTTTGCCGGGAATAATTTTGTATAGTTTTCTGCTATTTTTTCATATGTATAATTATTTACAACCGCATTATGACCATTTAACCCCATTTTTCTTCGCTCATCTGCATCCATTTCATATATTTCTATAAATTTGTCTGCTAATTTCTGTGGATTTTTTGTATCTACAATAATCCCTGCATTATTCTGACTTACTAAATTATCTATATTAGTTCGAAATATAATAGGAACTCCTGATATCATGGCATCTGTCATTTTCGTAAGACTAATTCCATACTTGTTTAATTCTGTATACTCCGTCCCCATATATATACAATCAAACCACTTTAACAAATTAGGTATGGACTTTTTTTCTATTCTTGGCAATATGAGACAATTTGTAATTTTTTCACTCCTTATTCTTTGTTCCAGTCGCTCTCTTTCTCGTCCATCTCCGACTAAAACAAACTGTATTGAGTCACAATTCACTTTTTTTATTGCATCAAGATAAAAATCTAATGTATCAAGCGGAGTCATTCCTCCAAAATATCCAATTAGGAATTTTCCTTGCTTTTTAATTTTTTGAAGAGCATCCTTATGCATTTTCGGCAATTCTAAAGGATTCTCCCAATCTTGAAGTGTAACTCCATTTGTTAAATATCTATATTTACTTTCCTTTAAACCATGCTTAAGCATATGTTCCTTGGCATATTCTAAGGTTGAAACAACATAATCGGACCTACGATACGCACTATTTTCTGCCCTTTGCAATAGCCATACAAATGGATTATATCTTTTCATCCCATATCCTACCACCAAAGTTTCTGGCCACATATCACGCACTTCATGAATTAATATTGGTCTTTCTTTCACTCTATAGCCTCCTCTTTTTCTGCATATTTAATGTGCATTATTTTTATTTTTCTATTTTCTGCTTTTGCTCCTCTGTAAAACCTTCTGTACTTTCTTTCTGAAATATAATTTTTACCGTTTCAAATAATATTTGAAAATCTACCAAAATAGAATAATTAACAATATAAAGCAAATCCATTTTGAGCTTATCTAAAGCTGTTGTATTATATTTTCCATAAACCTGTGCATATCCTGTCAGTCCTCCTTTTACCTTTAAACGATACGTAAATTCTGGTATTTCCTTTCCATATTTTTCAATATGTTCAATTCTTTCTGGTCTCGGACCCACAATGCTCATGTCTCCCTTAAATATATTTAAAAGCTGAGGCAATTCATCTATCCTTGTCTTTCGAATAAATCTTCCCACTGGAGTTATTCGATCATCATCATCTGTTGCTGGTTTCGATTTTCCATCCTTTTCTGCATCAACAATCATAGAGCGAAATTTATAAATCCAAAATACTTTTCCACCATATGTACAACGTTCCTGTTTAAAAAATACTGGACCTCCATCATAAACCTTTATACATATTGCAGCAATAAGCATAAACGGTGATGTAATTATCAGTCCCACAAGTGAAAGTAGAATATCAAAAATCCTTTTAAACACCCTCTGCCCTATTGTTAATCCTATGTTTTTACATAAAAACAACGGCGAATCAAATAAATTAATTTCTTCCGTTCCTTTTACAATAATATCCGAAATCTTTGGAGTAAAATAAACACGGATAGAGTGTTCAAAACAATATTTTAATATTTTATTTTTGTATTCACTAGGTATATCATTTAACAAAATTGCATCATAATGGTTCAATTTATCAAAAATCTCATTTTCCGGTTTAAATACAGATATCTCCTCGCAAATTTTATATTTATCACGTCTTGCACTCATTTTTTGATTCAAGAAATTTTTATATTCTCCATTAATCTGCAATATTCTTAATGGTGGAAATATTTTTCTATATAATTTTACAAATATAATATCGCACAATAGTAATATAACTATGTTTCCCACCAATAATGTTATCATTTCTATTGCTATTTTTTTAGCCAATTGAACATCGCCAACCATCAATACAATCTGAATATATATTACAAAATTAGTGCAAATCATTCCAAAAACTTGTCCTAATGCTAAATTAACCGTTTTTGCATAACCAACCTCAAATCCCCCCCAAGTTTTCAAGAAAAACGTGCTCAGAGTTAAATATATCAATGAAATAAGTATATTTCCTTTATTTTCAAAATAGCGATTCATCAACATATTCCATTTCTGCAACCATGTCAAATAGAATGCTCCATTAATTAAAATAAGCATTAACAAATTTACACTTCTCACATAAATTTTTTTCCAAAACTCTATTTTTATTTTTCTCATATGTACACTTCCCACACTTCTAATTTATAATTTAAATACAATATAATTTTCAGTTTTTCCTATTTGTACTGCTTCTTCCTGCCATATTCTTAAGTAATAATTATCCTTTTGAACTATTGCATAATTTACATCTAAGCTTTTAAATGCCCTCTCTAAAATATGCTTATCTACCCAATTTTCATCCATTATAGCTCCGCTCACAAGTGCTGCTACAATTGCTTGCCAATTTTCATCATCTACAAGCATATCCCATGTCTCCTTATCTAAAATTTGATAAGAGAAGATAGTACCTGTTGCTGATAATATCGATGCATCATAAGTTCTAATCTCCATTGACATATTTCCATCATAAACAACATTAACAGCCTGTTCTTTATCTTTTTTATCCTTCTCCACTATTTCTGCTGCCATAATTGTATCATTTTGTATTTTATATCGATTTTCTACCATTTGACAACCATGGTTTTCATACACCCCAGTAAATGTATATCTCGTTCCAATTCCAATCTGGCTAATCCCGATAATACTAATCAACGCAATTATTATTTTAGCAAACTTCTTTTTAGTTTTTTCATACAAACAAGTCAAAAAATACGAATACGTCATAAGTATTGGAAGTAGCCAAAAGAAACGAAATATTCTGCTTCTCAATGAATCACCAAATATTCTAAGCCATACCACCATCGCCCACGGATTCAATATTATCACCATTAATGCTAATGGTTGTAGCGAAAAAAATGTTCGTTCCTTCTTATTTCCCTTGATAAGGTAATATATAATCAATAAAATGTATCCTATCAGAAGTCCACGTTCCATATTTGTCATTGTACTATTAATAACTGCACACCATTTCAAAAAAAACTGTGTTCCTGGATAATCATCATAATTAAAATGCATTCTCTCTCCTCTTATCGTATCGTCAATGTAATAACACCTTGTCTAATTAACATATAATATCCCATTACAGCAATACACGGAATTAGTCCTACACATAAATTTTTAAACATTTTCTTATTATAAAATACCATAGGTATATAACTCAAAAAAATAAATGGTAAAATATACATTGTCGACATACAAAATGTATACGAACCAAGTAAACCTAAAACAAGTGATTTTTGTACATATCCATTATTCGGTTTATCATACAATTTTAATAAACATACCACAACAAATGGTATAAGCAACATTCCAAATATATTTTTTCCTTCAAATGCTCTAAAATAATAATAATAAGAAGGTAAATACACACAAGGAACAAATATCCCCATAACCGCTATATAAAGTATGAAAAAAACTATACGATATTGTTTCTTACTTTCCTTAAATAAACTTTTAGCCAATTCATAAATTAACAAGTTACCTATTATGATTACCACTGTTGACATAACAGTTCTAGTTTCAATTAAAGGAGATAACTTTGTCAGCTTAGATATTACCGCAGAATGGTCATTATATGTCTGTAAAAAATATGCTTCATAAAAATATTTCATTTTTTCACCAGACACAGGATGAGTAATTCCAAGGTAATTATCAAACACCGCTGCAGATACATAAGCATTAAACCATGCTGCCCCGCTTCCATTTGTATATCGCCCATATAGCTCTTCAAAAATGAGTTGTATTACTGTAATTCCGCTAAAAATAATTATTACAATTTTATTTTCTACAAATTGCTGTTTCCAAAATTTCAAATGTTTCTTCAATTCTTTCCAACAGCATATTATAATTAGTAAAATTGTAAGCAGCCATACTATACTCCATATTTCAGAAATTATATTTAATGAAATCACATTTGTTTTTAATGGCAAAACAAAAATTCCAAAAACTAAAGAATAAATAAAAAAGCCTGAGACCATACAAAAGCCAAAATTTTTTTTCTCTTTTTTACATATTGTTGCAAATGCAAATCCAAACAAAAAATAATTCATCAAATAGATAATTAGAATACCAAAAGCAACAATAACTTCAAGCCATCCTTGTATATAAATCATCTTACTTTTATCTTCCTTCCGCTAATCCATACTGCACATAATGTTCATAATACCCCTTCCAGTCATTTCCGAATGCCTGCTGCAAATCCGCATACTTATTACGATAAGCAGCTACATCAAAGGTTGCATTTCCTCTTCTTCCTTCTGTCATTCCATAATTTATAAAATGTGCAAGCACTGCTCTGTCATCATTGCCAAAGGCTACACGGATATCCGGATACAAATTGGTATAATAATTATAATCGTATACGTAAGAGTAATCTACCCCATTATATACTGTCAGTGGATTCTGTAGTTCAGTTACTCCTGATGTCACACGTTTCTCTGCCTGACCGGCATAGATATAATGCAGATAGTACTGTCTTAAATCCGTTCCAAAAGCTGCTCGGAGGTCAGAATACGCATTCCGATAAGAATTTATATCAAATGCCTCATTTCCACGCCGCCCTTCGCTCATTCCATAATTTACAAAGTGAGCAAGAACTGCCATATCATCATCTCCAAATGCTGCCCGGATATCCGGATATTTATTTACATAATAATTATAATCATAGACTGATGCATAGTCCACTCCGTTATAAACCGTTATTGCATCAAAGTTGTTAACCGCTCCGGATGCAATTCTGTGCTCATTCTGTCCGGAATAAACATAATGAAGATAATACAATTTTAAATCATTTCCAAATGCCATTCGAAGGTCTTTATAACGTCGTTTATAAGAATTTACATCAAAATATACGATTCCCTGACGCCCTTCCTTCATTCCATAGTTTAGGAAATGGGAAAGCAGGCTGTCCGAGCTGCCACCACAGGCTGCTGCCACATCCGGGTTATGTAACATATAATAATCCGGATTATATACCGCTTCATAGTTCACTCCCTGATACCAGGTGGAATAGGTAGAATAATTCCGCATTCTCGCTATGTAATCATTGACAATACTGTTTCCGTAGCCCCATGCAGTTGCCCAGCCGATTCCCGTTGGATTCTCATGTTTGCCAAGCCACTCCACATATGGTGCACTGCCTTTATTTACAAGGCTGTATCTCGGGTCTACTACTTCCTGATTCAATGAAGCGGATGTTGCATATGCTTTCAAATGCTGCACCTGTGCCCGGATTCCCATCCGGACGGTTGGAAAGCTGTTTCCCGGATTGCCTCCACCAGTTGCACCCAGACCTGCAAAGTTAAACTGTTCAATATGAACATCTCCTCTATACCGGAGGAATCCGGTCTCTTTCATAGCCTGGGCAAATGCTACCTCTGCCCTTACGCCTTCTGCATTACATTCTTCCATATACATCATGCAGAATACATAGATGTTCGGTGCATCTGAATTGGCATAAAATGCCGGATATGCCTGATTTGCCTGATAATAATTAATCATCTGGCCAATAGTTACCGTCGTTGGTCCCATAATACTGTATCCACCGTCATAATATGTATTTATCGTCGATACTACGCTCTGCGGCTCTTTTTCCGCCGCCTGCACGGTATTTACCGGCAGCACCATGGCACATAGCAGTACTGCTGTCCACAAATTTTGAAATACTTTCTGTAACTTTCTCTTCATTGTTTTTCTATGCTTCCTCTTGTAACTCTGATTCACTTAACTGCTGATAATATACTTTTCCATTGTGCAGATTCTTCTTAACAATGAAAATGACTGCATCCTTTCCTACATTTGGAATCTCTGCTGCAAATCCACACAGATAAATATTTTTGTAATGCGGCATAGATAACGCTACATCATAGCGTTCCTTTGCCTGTGTGGAACATACTCTTGCCCTGTCACCTTCTACAACCAGAATCTGCGTCTCACAATTAATATTATCTGCATGTTCTAATACTGCCCAGCCTTTGATACCAAAAAGCTCTTCGGTACGCTTTACGCCATCGATTCTGTGCAGTATCTGTTTTGGTTTCCATCCTGTACGTTCTTCCAATGCAATATCACGTACCACAGTTCCTTTTAATTCCTGTCTGCCGCTCATGACATCCAGCCATCTTATAAAGACTTCTTTTTGATATTTCTGCATAATACCAATGGTATACGCATGAAGATTCATCGCAATCTGGTTTCGGTCTACCCGGCAGCGGAAGCCTGCCAGATAATTGGTGCTTCCCAACGACTGTGCCACATCCTCACGGAATACTTTTTCCATCTTACACTGATAGATTTTTCCCTGCTCGGAGCGAAGCAGCAGATAACGTTCTGACGCATTATCTCTCTCTGCGTCTTCTCCCTGACACCAGCCTTCAATGGCAAAATCTTTATCATCTGTTATTTTATCAATGCAGACTTTGAAATCACTTTTTACTTTTTTCGGATAATGCTTCATCCACTCACAGATGGCATATTCCTGTTCTTCCTCTTCTACATTGATGCTGAAATCCACTTTGTTCTGGGTTAAATTATCATTGTAGAACGGGTCTTTTCCTTTCAGATTCGGATGCTTCGCATATAAGTGTTCTCTCTCTTTCAGCAATCTCTGCTGTTTTTTCTCATCCACATCATCAGAGCCACGGCTGATAGATTCATAATGATACATTGGAACATCATTCCGCACGCTGTTGTAATAGCCCTTTTCGTACAATTTAAAGCAGAAATCTACATCATTGTAAGCAACAGTCAGTTCTTCATCCAGACCGCCTACTTCTTCATATTTGCTCTTCTTCACCATTAGACATGCTGCTGTTACTGCAAGCCAGTTATAATTCACACGGTTTCTGCCAAAATAATAGATATTGGAATCTGAAAATCCTATCTCACTGTGAGACGGCCCTATCTTAAGATTTGCAATTCCAATATGCTGGATAATGTCGGTCTCCGGATATAACAATTTCGCGCCGACTGCTCCGGCATAATCAAGGGATGCCTGTCCCACCAGAAGAGACAGCCACTCTGCACGATACACTTTAATATCATCATTTAAAAGCAGAATATATTCTCCATCCGATGCTTTCACTCCCAGATTGCACATCTTCGAGAAGTTAAAATTCATCAGCTCATAAATATAAGCTGCCTTCTGTTCCTCCAAGTAGCTCTCTATCTGTGCTTTATTCTCTTCGTTACTGCCATTGTCCACTACAATAATTTCATAGTTTTCATAAATGGTGCACTGCTTTATGGAATCAATACACTGCTTTAATATTTTGAAATTATCCTTGGATGGAATGACAATACTGACCTTCGGATTACCCTCTGCTTCATAGCAGACTCTGTACTGATACATGTCACTGACGAATTCCACGGTTCCCTTTAATCCGCGTCTTTCCAGCGTTTCTTCTTTCAGGCGCTTCATCGCTTCCAGTGCATATGGCTTTGCCTCCATTTTTGCTGCAATGGATTCTGCCCGTTCACGCCAGTGATATAATACTTTCTTCACATGGCCAATCCGCTTATAATCCGTCAGTTCTGTAAAGCGCAGGGTAAAATCATAATCCTGTGCTCCATTATATTCCGTACGCAGTCCACCAGTCTTGCGCACCAATGCGGTACGGTATATTGCAAGATGGTTGGTATACATAATCGAAAAGAAGGTATCCGGTGACCAGTCCGGCTTGAAGAACGGAGAATGTCTTCTGGTTCCGTCCTCTGTCAGCTTGTCCTCATCACTGTAAATGAAATCCAGCTCCGGATTTTCGTTGATTAATGCCACCATTTCTTCTAACGTATTTAATTCTATTACATCATCACAGTCCATAAATGCGATGTATTCACCACTTGCTTTTGCAATTCCATCATTTGTTGCTTTGGAAATATTTCCATTCTCTGTACGATAGATGACATGAACTCCCGGTGTGGTTTCATAGCTGTGCAGCACCTCACGCACGGACTCCCAGGATGAGAAATCATCCACCAGCCATAATTCCCAGTTCTTATAAGTCTGTCCGATAATGGAATCGATACAGGCTGTCAGCATGTCATCCGGCACATTATATACCGGCACTACAAATGAAATGAGCGGATTTTGCTCAAAGGTTCTTCCTGTAACGATATTGGTCTCATTTTCTTTGATAAAGCGCTGGTATGGATCTTTATTTTTGTGCTTTCTTTCTTCTTCCAGGAAATCAGCCGTAACTTTTCCATACTTCTTTAAATCTTTTTCATAAAGACTTTCTTTTGCCTGTTCTGCATCATCTGTTTCCTCATCCTTATAATTCAGATTACGGTCCTGTGCAATCTGCTTTTTTAACTTTTCATCAATGTCCGGTCTCTTGAACAAGCCCTCCGCCCAGTATATTTCAATCTGTGGATTTTCTTTATATGAAGCTTCATCCAGTTTTGCGATATATTTTATAATTGCTTTCTGGTTGGCAAATCCATCCACATTGGCGATATTTCCTATTGTAACTGCTTCCTTTTCTGTCGGCTCATGAATCAAACGTAAAATAGCAGTCACAGCATGTTCCTGTTTCACCCGAATCTTATATTTCTCCACAAAGTCAATAGAACGTTCCACAAAAGCAATAATACCCTGGCTGATTGCCTCTTTATATGCAGTTTCTTCCGGTATATCCTCTAATACTGCCGCTCCATTTTCATATTTATAAACAGAGTTCATCGGTGCACCGAAGAACAATTCCATAATGACAATGGAATCCTTCACTTTATTCTGCAGATTATAATTTTCATCATAGTTAAATAGATAGGTTTCAAATTTTCTTCCGTTTAACTGGCGTTTACTCTTCTCTGTATTTAAAATTCCGGTATAGAAGAATTTATTTTTCTTCTGATAATCGACACATTCTAAGAAACGATCCAGAAGATACTGTGAGGAACCGTTCCAGCCACAGTCAAATACAATACTATCTACTTCAAAGAAACCTTTTTCCTTAAAATACCGGTATGCTTCCTGTCTCTCTTCTTCACATTTTTTCAAGAAGGCCGTCTCATTTAATGTATACAGCTTCTTTACCTGTTCCATTTCTTCCCGTGTATGAATAATTTCATCTACACTTTCAAAGCCAGCTTCCTTTATGCTGTCCTGACAGATTTCAAGCACTCCGAGATATTCTAACACTTCTTTTATGGTCTGTCCTAATGTAAATGGGGGAAGAATCTGCATGGTTTCTTCATCTAATTTACTGATTCCAGCCAATAACAAGGCTCTGCGGGAAGTCATCAGATATTCTGTCTTCTCATCGGTATATTTGCCAAACAACTGATAGAGATTATAACCATCTCTTGCAAGGAAAAATATCTTCTCATATTTTTCCCTTTTCAGACAGCTTTTTAACCAGGTGAATAAACCAAGATAAAGCGGTCCACCCACTTCTGCACCTAAATTTTTCCAGAATTCATAATGCTCCTTGTGAATACAGTTCTTTACTCCTTCGTCGATGCTGAACGGAAGCATGTTTTTATTATCTGCTTTTTCCTGTGGATAATGATAGGTCTGGAATCCCGCTTTCTGGGCATTTACCACATCAGATTCCCAGTTGTCACCGATATGTATGATTTTCCATGCAGGAACTCCTTCTTCCTTCTGCACCTGCTCGTACAAATCTCCGCGGAATTTTGTATGCATCTCATCCGCAGAATCATAGATTTTATCCATTTCATATCCGCATTTTTTCAATACTTTTTCTAAGAAATCCTTCTTTAAATACATATCACTTGTTGCTATCACACGCTTGCCTGCTGCTTGGGCAAACTCATAAATTTCTTTCATTTCCGGATTTGCAACCAGTGAATCATATTCCATTTCAAGCTCTGTCTGCTTTACTTTCTCCCAATCCATCTCAAGCCCGGAATGTGTCTTTATATAATCATAAATCTGATCCATAACCGCATGAGGCTGGTTCCATTTTTCTTCTGCTTCCATACTTGCCTGCCGCTGCATTTCCTGACGGATATGCTCATAATCCTTAATGCCGCAGACATCTCCAACCAGCTTAAATATGGTTTCCGGTGTATTTACAATTCGTAAAATCAGCGTATCAAACACATCAAACGATACCACATCTGCCTGTTCTATTTTTTTCTTTAATTCTTCAAAGCTTTCTCTATTACTCATAGTTGTTCTCCATTAGCTATTACCGATTTCTATGTAATATCCTGTTTTTCCAATTGCGTAATTTATTTTTGAATCTGTACCAAAGTCCATTCTTATGATACATCAGTTCATCTTCCCTTATCATAATCAGTTTACGCATTTCATCTATCTGCCTGCCCTGTTCTTCCAGCCGGATTATGCCCTGTTTCTGTTTCTCTTCATATTGTGCAATCTGCTCATTCAGCTCTTCGATTTCATTTTTCCGCTCTTCTGCAGTCTTTTTCACTTTCCCATAATCATAGAACTTGGTCACATCGGAAAGTTCTGTGATAAGAGTCGTTGTGGCTGCCACCATACATTTTATTTCAAGATAGGAAATTCCTTTTTCTATTTCAACGAGAATCTGTGGATCTTCCTCTTCAAAGAGAATACTCTGCTTAGAAAGCCACCTTCCGTTGTTCCACTTGATTGCAGTTTTCTTTCCGTTGGAATCCTGTATGGATTCTATATAGACAACGCATTTTCCCATACTTGGGTCAAAGCGCACTTCTTTCTCATTTTCGCTGACAGGAATACGTATTTCTTCCATCTCCCCTTCATCCGTATGCGGAATAAAATAGGAATTCTGTTCTGAAAATCCTTTTCCACTGTTATAATAAACCTGCATCCTGTCCTTTGCTTCTGTTTCCGGATGTAACACCGCGCTAAATGGAATTGCTTTTGTTCCTAGATACTCTGTCATATCCCGGACTGGAATCTTTCCACCAATGACATACTTTTGGAAATTTGCTTCCATCTTCCGGAATTTTTCTTCCTCTTCTTCCGTAATCGAAACTAATTCCATTAACTCCTGCCAGGTAAACAACTGGCTGACATTCTGTTTTAAAAACCAGTAAAGAATACTTCTGTATATTACAAATTTCTCTGGAATAAGAAATGCAAAGCTCCACTCATAATCAATTACTTTCCAGCTTTCGGCATCTATCATAATATTTTCAAATATCAAATCGATATCTGTTATTTCCGCAGCAGAACTCTGCTCTTTTTCAAATGTTGCATCTCCGAAAACTTTTCTAAATTCCTCTGTTACATGAAAGATTGCTTTTGGTTCTATTGATGTTATCCGGTTGCAATAATCCCGTACCAGTTCTTCTATTCTGTCTTTTTCACCCTGTTCAATGTAGTTTTCTAATATTGCAGATAACGCAGTTCCCTTCACAAACTCAAACGCTGCCGCCTGTGCTTCCATCTGACAGGCTGCAACACCGAAAACATTCTGATACTGCCTCTTAAGCTTCAGATAGTTTTCATAAACGCCCTGCACATGATGGATTCCCTCTTTTTCCACCGGACGTTTGCGGATGCTCTTCTTTCCATTTTCATCTTTCAGTATTTCCGTACATATTGCAAATTCATCTGCACGATCATTTGAATATTTTGCGAATACTACTGTTTTCATGCTACTGCTCCTTTTTGATAGATACCATAAACGAATTGGAAAATTCTGAAAATAGCCCTTCTTTTATTACCGTTCCGAATGCCTTTTCTTCATCAAACATAACATAGCGATCCCGGTCAAAATTACGGATATTCATCGTAAGTTCATCTGTTTTTGGAAGATATTCATCAGAATAAATCGCCATTGGAAATTTATAATCCGGATATGGATAATAGAATTTCCAGGAAATCCCCTCTATTCCCCTCAGTTCCTCTTCCAGTTCTTTTTTTGAAAATGTGCGGACATTATCTTCCCCCGGATAATCTTCAATTCCCCGGTAATAACCACCATAATAATCATCCTGGCAGCCCGCCCAATACTTCATTCCCATTTTATTTTCTGTAGCAAGAAGCAGTTCTCCACCGGTTTTCAAATGTTTTAACAGTTCCAGAAGAAAGGTTCTATATGCGTCTTCTGAATTTTCATAATAGGACCTGGCATATTTCCATTCTCCAATCAGCGTAATGTAATCATAGCTGCCGAGTTTATCTTCTACTTCCGGATAATTTCCCAGGATTATTCTGACATTATCTTTTTCAGCGTTCCATGCTGCATTCATTTCGGCTCTCGTTTCCGATGTTTCCACGCAGGTAACGTGCGCTGCCTTTTGTGCCAGTGCATCTGTAAGTATTCCTGCATCCGCACCCACTGCAAGCACTTCTGCCTGTCTGAAAAATGGATACCATTCTATGATATTCTTGCGGAGTTCCGACAAATAGAATAAATAATTATAACTCTTACGTTCTTTTATCACTTCCTGCAGGCCGTCTTTTCTATAACGCTTTATGTCCTCTAACATCATTTTATCCGGAATCGGTTCTCCAAACACAGGCTCTGCCTGATATCTGCTTCTGTCAATTTGAACTTTCCCACAATTTTCTGTCATTTCCGCCGTCTTTCCTTTATCTTTTTACTCATCTATCTTCTCCACTGTCGTAACAGAATTCATATCATAAAAACCTACGGTATTTTTATCTGAAACCACCGTCACATTGCATACATCATATAATCTGTGGTATACCTGGAACTCACCGTCACGATATCCGGTACAGCTCATGGACAATAAGTATTCCCCTCCCTGCAGAAACATATCCTGCTCAAAGGTTGCAACATAAGTCTCCCCTTCTTTTGCCAATGGAACATCCTTCTTCTCATACATAGTATTGGTTCCGGTTATTGCCACACCCTGTATATTTTTAAAGGTATAGGTAAATATCGGATCATGAACATCCTGTTTAAATTTTACTTTGGATTTCAGCCGGAATCGTGTTCCTTTTACAATTGCATTGGTATAATTACCATTCTCATCTATTATAGCAAAGTCTTCAATTTCAGCGGCACCATTGCCATATTCATCCACATCCGGATTCAGATTGTAATGATTCTTCCACTGTCCTTCGCAGACAGCCTCTTTGATTTCCTTTTCATCATCTTCTTCCAAGGAGCTCATGTCCATCTGGTGTGCTGCGATTTCCTCCGCCTTATCCTGATTGACCATGATTCGCTTATACATGCTTACCATTTCTTTTGGTGTACCCTCTGCCAGCTTCTTTCCTCTGTTTAAAAGTACAACACGGTCACAGTATTTGCTGATGCTGCCCAGATCATGGCTGACAAAAAGGATGGTTTTTCCCATTTTCTTAAAATCTTCAAATTTCTTGTAGCATTTTGCCTGAAAGAATACGTCTCCTACCGACAACGCCTCATCGACAATCAGGATTTCCGGGTCAATATTAATCGCTACCGCAAATGCCAGCCGCACAAACATACCACTAGAATATGTCTTGACCGGCTGATGCACAAAGTCACCGATATCTGCAAAATCAAGAATATCCTGCATCTTTGCATCAATCTCTTCCCTGGAAAAACCAATCATGGTTCCATTAAGGTAGATATTCTCAATTCCGGTATATTCCATATTGAAGCCTGCACCCAGCTCCAACAGTGCAGAAATTCTTCCATCAATCTCTACATGACCACCGGATGGATTCAAGACTCCAGTAATAATCTTAAGAATCGTAGATTTTCCGGAACCGTTGGTTCCGATTATGCCAACGGTTTCTCCTCTTTTTACATCAAAAGAAACATTATGCAGTGCATAATGTTCCTTATATAATTTCTTTCGTGTCAGGCCTAACGATTCCTTCAGTCTGTCTGAAGGTTTATCGTAAAGCTTATATAATTTACTTACATCATCTACTCTAATTGCTACTTCGCTCATATCCTATGCCTTCCTATAATACATCTGCAAAATGAATCTTCAACCGCTTAAATATCATGGTTCCGATACCGAATAATACTGCTGTCAGAAGCCAGAAGTATAAAGTCAGTGGTGCATTTTCCCAGAACCACGCCTTATTAATCAACGCATCCCGGTATCCTGCCACAATATAGTACATCGGATTCAGTTTGAATATGGTAATCAGCACTGGAGATAATTCCATGGTATCAATGTTCCACATAATCGGTGTCATCCACATCCCAACCTGCAGAACAATGTTAATCACCTGTGTTAAATCACGAAAAAAGATTACAATCGCACAGGTTGCATACACGATTCCCAATACCATAATAAACATGGCAAAGGTATAGTACACAATCTGCAATGTATATAAATCCGGATAATAGTGATATGCACTATACAGCACCAGCGTAAATACTACGAAGAATACATGTACAAACAGAGCAGATACTACTTTCACAATTGGAAGAATACTTATCTTAAATACAACCTTCTTAACCAGATAGCTGTATTCAATCAGTGCGTTGGTTCCACCATTTAATGCATCCTGGAAGAAGAACCAAGGCACCAGACCTGCAACCAGCCAGAGTACAAACGGAACATCAATTCCTGCTCTGGTGTTGATTCCGCCAGCCTTTAATCCTTTTTCAAATACGAACCAGTATACCACTACCGTTACAATTGGCTGTATAAATGCCCAGATAATACCAAGATAGGAACCTGCAAATTTAGTTTTAAAATCATTCTTTGACAAATTCCAGAGCAGCTTTCTGTTCTGATACACCTCTTTCGGAAGAACAATCAGCTTTTTACCTGCTTTTAATGCAACAATAAGAATGATATCCAATACAACACACGCAAGGATTTTAACCAGAAGATACCGGAGCCAGAGGCTGTCCTTTACCAGCTTCGCAATTCCCCAGTTCTCTGTATTCCATACCAGGTAAGGATCCTCTTTTTCTGCTGTCAGGTTAATACCGTCTGAAACATTATTCTGTTTTACTTCCTGCAGACGCACTGTTTCTGAAAAAACATTCTGATCTATTACCGCAGTTTGTCCATTACTTTCAATGGTTATGCCGGAAATAGTTGTCTCGGATGCTCCGCTTCCCAAATCAAAGCGAAGATATGAAATATCTGCCGGTACGGCATATTCTAACGTTTTCTCTGTTCCAGCTTTTTTATAATTCACTCCGCTGCTTTGTTCTGCCTTGAAATCATCCGGCATTTTCTGTCCGTCTGTCAGATAGAACATCTCCATATAATTTTCTTCATCGGATGTAAGTGTTACCTTTACCGTAACCTTCTTCTCACTTAAAGCCGGTTCATATCTGAAAACCAGGATGTTCGCCAATATACCAAACAGTACCACCAGCAGGCTGGCTGCGAGTCTCTTCTTAGACATATCATTTACTCCTTATGTTACTTCAACTGTCTATCAGTCTTTCTTGCAGTTATTCTTATTCTCTGCATATGCCTTGATGCCATGCCATACTTTATCTTTGTCGGATAAAATCAAATCTGCCTCTGTCATTCCTTCCGGCATCGGCCATTCTACTCCGATGTCAGGGTCATTCCACAGAAGTCCGCCCTCATCGTTTGGATGATAGAAATCAGTCACTTTATAGCAGAATTCTGCATAATCACTTAATACGATAAATCCGTGTGCAAAATCCTTTGGAATGAAGAACTGTTTCTTGTTCTCAGCAGACAAAGTAACTCCAAACCATTTTCCAAAGGTTTCAGAACCTTCTCTTAAGTCAACTGCGACGTCAAATACTTCACCGTTTACTACACGCACAAGCTTGTCCTGTGGATAGTTTAACTGGAAATGAAGTCCACGAAGTACACCTTTCTTGGATGCAGACTGGTTATCCTGTACGAATTCACAGTCAATTCCTGCTTCCTTGAAATCATTATAGTTATAGGTCTCCATGAAGTATCCTCTTGCATCTCCGAATACTGCAGGTTCAATTACTTTTAATCCTTTGATTCCATTACAGTCGTTTGTTACTTTGATTTTTCCCATTTTTCTCTTCCTCGCTTTTCTACAATAATACCCAACTCTATTTTATAATCCGTTAGCAACGTCCATCAGATACTGACCATATGCGGTCTTAAGTAATGGCTGTGCCAGCTTCTCTAACTGTTCTTTATCGATGAATCCTCTCTTGTATGCAATCTCTTCGATACAGGAAATATATAATCCCTGACGTTTCTGGAATGCTGCTACGAAGTCTGCTGCATCAAGAAGCATGTCATGGTTTCCGGTATCTAACCATGCAAATCCTCTTCCTAAGGTCTCAACCTGAAGGGTTCCGCGGTTCAGATATTCATTATTAACACTTGTAATTTCAATTTCACCTCTTGCAGATGGTTTTACATTCTTGGCAATCTCTACTACATCATTGTCATAGAAGTAAAGTCCCGGAACTGCATAATTGGATTTTGGCTGAGCCGGTTTTTCTTCGATTGACAATGCTTTACCATTCTCATCAAATTCTACTACACCGTATTCTCTTGGATCTTTTACATAATATCCGAAAATGGTTGCTCCCGGCTGGCTCTCTGTACGCTCTGCTGCACTGCGAAGCACTTTAGAGAAACTCTGTCCATAGAAAATATTATCGCCTAATACCAATGCCACTGCATCATTGCCAATGAATTTCTCACCGATGATAAATGCATCTGCAAGTCCTCTTGGCTGTTCCTGCACTGCATAAGAGAAAGACATTCCCAGCTGGCTTCCATCTCCTAATAACTCCTCAAATACCGGAAGGTCTCTTGGTGTAGAGATAACCAGTACCTCACGGATTCCTGCCAGCATCAGTGTAGATAATGGATAATAAATCATTGGTTTGTCATATACCGGCATAATCTGTTTGGATACTGCCTTGGTTAATGGATAAAGTCTTGTTCCGGAACCTCCGGCTAAAATAATACCTTTCATGGAAAAATCCTCCTTAATCATATTGTTTACGTTCTCCAACGCATTCTTTCACCTAATAAATCATTTAATTATAACATATTACATCGTATTTTTCATCTATATTTTCCTTAATAATTTCTGTAGTACCCGTGGAAATACTGGCGAAAACGCACAAAAAAAGCGGACAGGTCTTGTATTTTCCTATCCGCTTATCTTTCTATCTACTTTTCATTTTCTCCATGAAGTCGAAATACATTAACCATCGGAAGAACAATATTCTCTCCTGTATACGACTGTCCCGTAATACTCATAACTAATCCTCTTGCTACAGAATACAGTGCCGCTGTACCATTTATCTGTAATAATTCTCTAAATTCCTTTTCCCATGTTTCCGCTACTTCATTTGATTGAAAACAACCATGAAGTTCCATTCCAAGCTTCATCTTCTTTTCTTCATTTTCAACCTGCATTTCAATATATAATGCCAATATTCCAATATACTCTTTCGCTTTTTCATCATACGAGCATTCTTTAATGTTGTAGCTGACATCTAGGTATTTCTTTGTATCATCCTGTTCATAGAATACAATAAAATCATTTTCAAATTCAATTTTCTTTACCTGAGTTCCAAGCAACTGTATATTTGCAAGTGCCTTTTCTATTTTCATTTTTACACCGCCCTATTCAACTCAACAATATTTCCTTTGTACTTATTTTTCCAGATGTTTCCATTCCATTCACATTTTGATTCTCTTCTTTGAATTTTTCTGTATTGGTCACTTTCCGGAGTCAACGAAATTTCCAGATTCAATTCTAATTTTTCTGCTATCTGTGCCAGTGATTCGATTGTAAAATTATAATCTTCACTTTCCCATTTAGACACCATGCCTTGTGATACATTTAATTTCTTTGCAAACTCTTTCTGTGTCATTCCATATTCAAGTCTCTTTTTTGTAATTGCTATGGCTATCTTAGCCTGTAATTTTGTAGCTATAACATCCGCTAAAGAGAAATCCTGTGTCAGGTCAGCCAAAGCTTCACTTAATTTCATTGGTTTCACACTCATAATCAAACCTCCATTTCCCGTTTTCTTTCCATTGCAATTGGTGCATGTTTCTCATAGCCAGTAACTTCCTTGCCCTCTTTTTCATAAAAGCAATGCAGTATAATTTCGCCATCTTTTCCATATGTATATAACATTCTAATATTATATACATTACTCTCCAAATGCATAGAATATAAACCTCTATAGTTTTTTAATTTTTCAAACTGCGGAAGCTGAATTACATTAATTCCATATTCTTTTAACAATCCCACTTGTTTTGTCAATTGTTTTATAAATTTTTTCTCATTGCCCGTCCCCAGAATCAACTGCTTTATCTCCCCTGCAACTGCAGGATGAATCAGTACATCATCCAGTAACAAGGCCAACTCCTTCATTACTGTTTCTCTGTTCACGCCATCATCCTTTTCCTTTTTATTCATTATATTACTTATAAGTAATATTTGCAATCACAAGATATATCTTCTCAGGTCCATTTTCTACCATATCTTGTTACTAACCTGCAGAGTCTACCATCAACTGTCTCTTCGAATAATATGATAGTAAAAAGCAGAAAGACTTTTCTCATAGGATAAATCTTTCTGCCTTTTATTATTTCAATTATTAACTTATTTATTACAGCCTATTTGTCTTTATACATATCTGCATAATATTTCTGGTAGTCACCACTGGTTACATTGTTCATCCAGTCTTCATGCTCAAGATACCATGCAATTGTCTTCTTGATACCATCTTTAAACATGGTCTCCGGCTCCCAGCCAATCTCAGCTTTGATTTTGTCCGGAGCGATTGCATAACGTCTGTCATGTCCTTTACGGTCTTCCACATAAGTGATTAAATCTTTGCTTACATTTGCTTTTCTTGGATCATCATCCGGAAGAATCTCCTGCAAAGTTTCAATAATGATGTTGATGATTTCGATATTACGCTTCTCATTATGTCCACCGATGTTATAGGTCTGTCCAAGACGTCCCTGCTCCTGAACCATATCGATTCCCTTTGCATGGTCATCTACATATAACCAGTCACGGATGTTCATTCCATCACCATATACCGGGAGTTTCTTTCCGTGTAAAGCATTGTTGATGATTAACGGAATCAGTTTCTCCGGGAACTGGTAAGGTCCGTAGTTATTGGATGTATTGGTAATATTTGCCGGGAAATGATAAGTATCAATATAAGATTTTACCAACATATCAGAAGATGCCTTACTTGCAGAGTATGGGCTGTGTGGCTGATATGGTGTTGTCTCATAGAAGAAGCTCTTTCCATCATCCGGAAGGGAACCATATACTTCGTCCGTGGATACGTGAAGGAATTTCTTACCTTCCTTGAAGCTTCCATCCGGAAGTTCCCATGCTTCTTTTGCGCAGTTTAACATAACTGCAGTGCCCATTACATTGGTATGAACGAATACTTCAGGGTTTTTGATACTACGGTCAACATGACTTTCCGCAGCAAAGTGTACCACGCGGTCAATGTCATTTTCTGCAAACACTTTGCGGATTGCTTCTTTGTCTGTAATATCTGCTTTTACAAATGTATAGTTGTCTCTGTTCTCGATGTCTTTTAAATTTTCCAGGTTTCCTGCATAAGTTAATGCGTCTACATTGATAATACGAATCTCATTGTCGTATTTACGAAACATGTAGTGAATGTAGTTTGAGCCAATAAATCCGGCTCCTCCAGTTACTAAATAAGTTCTCATCTTATTCTCCTCCTGATTTAAAAATCGTTTTATTATGGCACAGTCTTCATTTGTTTGTCAACTTTTTAGAAGTTTGTGCACATTTTTGTACATAATTTAACAGTTCTATTCTTTATCCAGTTTTTTCTTTCTCTCTTCGATTGCCTGCAGTTCCATTTCAAAATCCTGCCGGTTCTTCTGTCCAATGGTCTGCAGGATAAGTCCCGAGAAGAATGCCTGGGTTGCTGCCAATATCGTAAAACAGCAAGCAAATAAAGTCGGGAAGTTCGGCACCATTCCGGTCTTTGCATATACTACCAATACCGGTATCAGGAAACCAACTCCAAGAGCAGCCAGTATAAATGCAATAATGCCAAAGAATGACATTGGCTTATAAGTCCGGTACAGTCTTGCAATGGTACGCAGTACCTTAAATCCATCCGAATAGGTATTCAGCTTGGATACACTTCCCTCCGGTCTGTCACGGTACTCAATAATCACATTGTCTACCTGCATATTCTTATCTGCTGCATGAATGCTCATTTCTGTTTCAATTTCAAATCCCTTGGATAATACCGGGAATGATTTTACAAACTGATAACTGAAAGCACGATAACCTGTCATAATATCTTTAATGTCCGTCCGGAAGAACAGATTAATGGATTTCCTGACCAGTGAATTACCAAAGTTATGGAATGGTCTGGTATTTTCCTGGAAATAAGTAGAAGAAAGTCTGTCTCCTACTACCATGTCTGCTCCATGCTCTAGCACCTGTTTAATCATCTCCGGTGCTGATTCTGCCGGATAGGTATCATCTCCATCTGTCATGATATAACATTCCGCATCAATTTCACGGAACATTCTTCGAATAACATTTCCTTTTCCCTGCTGATATTCATAACGTACGACCGCACCGGCACTTCTTGCGAGCTCGTCCGTTCCATCATTGGAATTATTATCATATACATAAATAACAGCTTCCGGAATTACCCGTTTAAAATCCTCTACTACCTTTACGATTGTTTTACTCTCGTTATAGCAGGGAATCAATACTGCAATTTTATCCATTTTAGTCCCCTTTCGCTTATTTATGCACAAACAGTTTCAGATATACAGATGCCGCAAAACAGCGGAACTTGCGAATCATAACACTGCGTCTGATATCTTTCGGTGTCAGTTTCAAGCGTTCTTTGTTTTTCTCCAGTAAATGCAGATGTTCCTCTACATATACTTTTGTTTTTTCCTTGTTGCCCCCCATAACTTCTCCGGTATTTGAACCTTTCCGCACACGGAAGAAATTCAGTGGTTCGTGTATGATATAAACATCGCCTTCACATGCCAGGGAAACAAAGAAATCATAGTCTAAGATATAGGTATAATCTGTATCAAATCCTCCGATTTTCTCTGCCACATCTCTCCGGAAAGTATTTGCCTGTGGTGCTCCGAAATAATCCTGTGAAAAGAAGCCCTTCCGGCAGATTTCTTTTCCATCTACCAGTCCGCTCTTCTTATAGCGTTTATAAAAGCCTTTTCCTTTTCCATTTAAATCAATCAGCTTGGTATCACTTTCCGCAATCACTGCTGTAGGATTTGCCTCTAAAGCATCTACTTCCCGCTTCAATGCATCCGGCGATAAAATATCATCTGCACAGACAAGCTTTGCATATTTACCGGTGCATAAGGAAAGGCAGCGGTTCCAGTTTCCTGACATTCCAAGATTCTTATCATTATGATAAAGCTTAATCCTCTCATCCCCGATTTCCTGAATCAGTTCATAAGTATTATCTTTTGAATTATCATCCACAATTACAAGCTCTATATTCTGATATGTCTGATTTAAAATTGAATCAATCGTATCTTTAATGTATTCCGCATTATTATATGCCGGAATACATACGCTTACTAATGGTTCCATTTTTTCACCTATTATCCCAACAGTTCTTTCATATAGACATCCAGTGCATCCTGCCAGTCTGCCATTACAAAGTCACTGGTAAGCTTAATCATATAATCCTCCAAGATAGAGTATGCCGGTCTGTTAGCGGATGCCGGATTCATCTCTTTGTACTGCTTACTGGTTACATGATTTACTTTTACATTCTTTCCTGCTCTTTTGAAGATTGCTTCTGCGAAATCCGCCCAGTTGGTATCTCCTTCACAGGTTGCATGGAAGGTTCCATAATTCTCTGTGCTTTCCAGATAATGAATCATTTTTGCTAATTCCACTGCGCTGGTAGGTGTTCCCACCTGGTCACAGACTACATTTAATTCATCATGGTTCTCTGCCAATGCCAGCATTGTCTTGACAAAGTTCTTTCCATCCCCATAAAGCCATGCTGTTCTTAAGATAAAATGTTTCTTTGCAAATTCCTTTACAAAGTTTTCACCCTCTAACTTGGTCTTTCCATAAGCACTTACCGGATTTGGTGCATCAAACTCTGTGTATGGTCTTGTCCCATTTCCTTCAAAAACATAATCCGTAGATACATGAATCATTTTTGCATCTGCTTCGGTTGCTGCAATACTTAAGTTTCTTGGTCCGATTGCATTAATCTTATATGCAAGATCCCACTGTTCCTCACACTTGTCTACATTGGTATGTGCGGCGCAGTTGATGATAACATCCGGTTTCTCTGCACGTACCAGCTTCAGTACTGCATCTACATCAGTAATATCAAGAGATACAACACCTTCTCCCTCTACTACATCTGTATTGATAAATTCCACATCACTTGCTGCATATTCCTTGCGAATTGCTCTTCCTAACTGTCCATTACATCCAGTTACCAGTATTTTTTTCATCTTTTATTCTCCTAATCCACTTTCTACGGCTTCTACCATTGCCTTTAATGCTTCGTCCTCATCATCACCTTCGCAGACGAATTCAATTTCATCTCCAAATTTGATGCACGCACCCAGTACGCTTAAAACACTTTTGGCATTAGCGGTATTTCCGCGATAATGAAATGTTACTAACGATTTATACTGCATTGCTTCCTTGCAGAGTATTCCTGCCGGACGCAAATGTAATCCTGTTGGATTCTTTATTTTAACTTTCTGACTTACCATTTCTATTCCCCTCCTGATTACAGCATTGTGTTGGTAATTAATTCAGCCAGCTTCTGTGCTTCTTCTTCAATCTCGCTCTGGTTCTTTCCCTCAATCATAACTCTTACCAGCGGCTCGGTTCCGGATGGACGAATCAGCACTCTTCCTTCCCCATTGAATTTCTCTTCCAATGCCTTGATTGCCTCTGCAATCTCAGTATATTCCATGAATTTTTCTTTCTTGTGATTCGGCACTTTGGCATTCACAAGTGCCTGCGGCAATACTTCCATCACCTCTGCCAGCTCAGATAATTTCCTGCCGGTTTCCTTCATTACCTGTAATAAATGAAGTCCGGAAAGAAGTCCGTCACCGGTTGTATTATCATCTAAAAATATAATATGTCCGGACTGCTCACCCCCGATATTATAGCCATTCTCCAGCATATTTTCAAGGACATATCTGTCTCCGACCTTGGTTTTCTCTACATGGATGCCTTCCCGCTCTCCCATCAGACTGAAGCCAAGATTGGTCATAACGGTTACTACAATGGTATTTTTCTTCAAAGTTCCTTTCTTCTTCATATGGCATCCACAGATTGCCATAAGCTGGTCGCCATCCACCAGATTACCTTTTTCATCTACTGCAAGCATGCGGTCAGCATCGCCATCAAACGCAAGGCCAACGTCTGCTTTTTCATAAACAACCCTTGCCTGAAGTTCCTCCATATGGGTAGAACCACAGTTGGCATTGATATTGGTTCCATCCGGTTTCGTATGGATTGCTACCAAATCAGCGCCCAGATCTTTTAATGTTTTTACAGAAGTATAGTGGGATGCTCCTTCCGCGCAGTCTATCACTATTTTCATTCCGCTCAAATCAACCGGTACACATTTCTTCATAAATGAAACATATTCATCCCTCAGGTCAAACCGGTAATCGATTCTTCCTACGCCCGAACCAATCGGCAGCACAACATCTTTCATATTGTTGTGGATCAGTTCTTCTATTTCATCTTCTAATGCATCAGAAAGTTTATAGCCTTCTCCGTTAAAGAATTTGATTCCATTAAATTCCATTGGGTTATGGGATGCGGAAATCACAACGCCTGCATCTACTTTATGTTTTCTGGTCAGATAGGCAATCGCCGGTGTCGGCATTACCCCTGCATAGATTGCATTGGCTCCTACAGAACAGATTCCTGCCATCAGTGCATTGGCAAGCATTCCACCTGAAATTCTTGTATCACATCCTACAATTAATGTCGGCTGATGTTCCTGCTCTTTCGTCAGCACATAGGCACCTGCCTGCCCAAGCTTTGTTGCCAGTTCAATAGTCAGCTCCGCTCCTGCAACACCTCTTACACCATCTGTTCCAAACATTCTGCTCATTTTCTAATCTTCCTCCGAATTTCCATTATTCGTATTATTTCCATTGGTACTGCCCGTTCCCGTTTCTGTACCACCATTCGAACCCGTATGGGTTCCATTGTCATTTCCAGTATTTGTAGTATCTGATGTGTCTTCTGATTTCTTTGTTATGGTTATCACTGCAGACTGTGTTCCATTTACGGAATATAAGCTGTCATCCAGCTCCAGGGTAACTGTTACGGTATGATTACCTTCTGCCAGCCCTGCTGCATTTACATTTCCCTTAATGCTGTCTGCCATAAGTTTATCCAGATCATTCCGCAGTCCCTTTAAGGTTATTGTAACTGTACGCTCTGCAAAGGCTGCTTCATAACCCTCTTTCAGATTCTGAATTGCAATGTTTTCAACCGGTACGCTATAAGATTCTGACACAATCTGCTCCACCACTGCGGTTACTTCAACATTCAGATTGTCAGCATCGACCACCTCTACATCATCCGGCAGATAAGAAGAAATGTTAATTGTCTTCACTACATTGCCAGTTGCATCGCTGATATCCAGCTGGTCTGACGGAATCACAATACTTCCGGCTGCGTTCAGTGCTTCCGGTGTTCCCTTTATCGCTATCTTATTCGGATTAATCGTCACTCCGGTGCATACAAATCCATCTGCAACCGTTCCACTCGGTTCAATTTCTACTGAAAGGTTACGGATATTAAGTATCGTAGCCGAAATTGTCACTTTATCAATATTAAAATTCAGCTTTGAGGTATCTACTGCCTCACCGTTTGCATTATATACAACCGGGACTACACTATCCGTCAAGTCTGCGGATGCACCTGTTACATCAATGGTTGCTTCTACATGATCAATCTGATTCACCACCGATTCCGGTCCGGTTACTTTTAAGATGTTCGGAGATACCCGCACATCTCCCACCGCATAATTCTCAGCTGCATCTCCTACCGTTTTTGCCTTAATAGAAAACTGTGACAGCATCAGATCTTCTACATTTACTTCCATATACTGTGTTTTGCCCTGGAAGTTCACCGCAGACGCATATCGTGTTGCAGTTATCTCAATCGGTACCCGGTATACACCGTCTACCTGCTCAACATTCTCCATATCTGCTACTGCCCGGAAGTCAGTATTACTCAAGTTCTTCATAACAGAACGCACAGTAGAAACCTTAAAGGTTACCTGCAGATTACTGTCCTTTGCTTCAAAGTATTTGCCCTGCTGTGTCATATAATCCGAATTGGTTATCGTAATAGACGTGGTAAAGTTCTTCGCCTGTGTCGGATCATCAATGTTGACAACAACGAGCCACAGCACAACAGAGAAGAATAATGCTGCAACCTTCAGTCCAAAATTATTCGTCACCAGTTTTGTCAGCTTTTTTAACATTGCGTAACCTCCTCTTCAGTAATTGGAAGCGCTTTGGTTCGATATTGCTGCTCTGGAGAAATTTCAGTTTGCTGCGCAGAAACTCCGCATCCACATTACGGTACAGCTGTCCACCCATCGCAATAGAAACCTTTCCGGTTTCCTCTGATACCACAATTGTAAGAGAATCACTCACTTCACTAATTCCAACTGCTGCACGATGTCTGGTTCCCAGATCCTTGCTCAGTTCCAGGCTGTCAGACAGTGGCAGATAACAAGTAGCAGAGACAACTCTGTCCCCACGTACAATAATAGCTCCGTCATGTAACGGAGTGTTCTTTTCAAATATATTAATCAGAAGCTGGCTTGATACCAGGGAATCCAGTGCAATACCGGTTCTTTCGTATTCTGTCAGCATAATTTCATTTTCCACTACAATCAGGGCTCCGGTCTTCACCTTACCCATCTCATAGCTTGCCTTTACCAGTTCTCCAATCGTATGGTCATTGAAACGTTCCACTCCGTCTTTCCCAAAATCAAAAGAAAAGAGGGATGAAATAAATTTCTTTCGTCCCAATTCTTCCAGTGCTTTCCGGAGCTCCGGCTGGAAGATAACAACGATTGCAATAATCGCTACATTAATCGTCTTCTCTGCTATCCAGAGAATTGTATTCATCTGGAAGATTGCTGCCACAAGTACAAACGCTAAAATCACAAGAATTCCTTTTAACAGCATCCATGCCCGTGTATCCTTAATCCATTTCAGGACGTGATAAAACAGGAACGCAATAATAAGCATTTCTACAATATCAGTCTTTGATACCGTAATGTTCAAAACGCTTACCCACGCCAGATAATTTTCTTTAAAATTTTCCAACACTGTCAAAAATGACTGCACCTGTTCCACTTCCTCTCTGTCTTATTTCAGCAAATCTTCGTCTATATCCATTTCCTCTGCCAATGCTTTGCGGGAAATACGTTCTTTTTCCTCATCCTTGGCTGCGATACGTTTTACCTTTTTCTCCTTGGTTGTAACATAAATCTTCGGTACCGCTTTTACATAATAGTAATATTCATCATCTTCAAACTGCACCCGTTCTGTCCTGCTATAATCCAGGTTAAAGAACAGGAACTGCTGTATCAATGCAATCACCGTAGAAATTACGCTTCCTACAATAATCCAGACGATTCGTCCCTTGATGCCCAGCATTACAAAACCGCTGATCAGCACAGTAAGTCCAATCAGAATACCAGCCAGTGATGCTACTGTCCATGCATGATCTATGGACAGGCGGCGCACTACATAAACCACCAGTAAAATCACAATAAAAGTTGCCAGTACCAGATACATTTCCTTATTACCCAGCAGCTGGTTGATTGCTACCACCATTTTTGAAGCCGCATTGCTGTCCTCTTCCACCGCACTTAATACTGCCTCATTTTCCTTTATTCCCTTCAGGAAATAAAACATCACAGTTCCGCTCACAATAGATGCAGCAGATGCCGGTGTCCGTAACAGTCCTGCTGAAATCGGCATGATATACGGGATATGTAATGTAAATGTTATCGGTGTCAGCACTGCATAATAACCATCTTTTGGTGAAAACCGTAAATACAGCAGTGCGATAACCAGCATAAGAATCAGTCCTACCACGCATACATCCATAGACAGTGCAAATAAATGTGCAGCAATCAGAATGAACGCAAACAACAGGATAGCATTGACCGGAAGCACCGCACATAACAGTGCCAGTACCAGTGTTACCGGAAGTCCGGCCAGTCTGGTCATATAGCCAATATTTTGATTGATCAGCAGAAATACCACTGTTGCCAGAATAAACTTAAGTACCGGCACAACATATATTTCATTTTTTCCAAAAAAGCGGATTAACCGCTCCTTCAGTTCGAGTAAACCCGTCATTCTAAACCTCCCAGTCATCCGTATTAGATATATTTTCTTCCTCACGATACAGACTGCTCACCCTCTTCAGTCTGTTATAATACTCCTTTACCTGTCTTCTCCCCTTTGTATATCTGCGATTATAGATAATATAAGTAATAAGCAGATAAGCAGCCAGAAATACCAGATACACCATTACAATCCGGATGCCAAATCCAATCATATCCATATCATTAATTTTCTTTACCAGATTCTCCATGTCGTAAAAAAGCCACAGCACAAAAAGAAGTCCGAACGCAATGGTTCCGGCAAAAAAGCTTTTTATCAACTCCATGGCAACATAATCTCTTCTGAAATACTGTGTTGCTTTCTGGCAGGCTTTACTTTCTTCATTTTCGAATTCTGACAGCTTTGTCATATGTCTGACGCGTTCTTTACTAATCATACTCTGCTCCTAAACAAACTCTCTTTAGTATAACATAGATATTATCTTCTGAAAAGAAAAAACTGCCACCAGTCACTGCGGCAGTTCTTATCTACAGTTACAGATATCTCATCTTATCTCTTTCCTTCGGTCTCTTATCCAACTGAGGCTCCACCGGTTTTTTCTTTATTACACTCTGGAAGTCCGTTTCCATTTTACGTTTGCATTTTTCACAGAAACGTCCTGTTTTGATAATTGTTCCACAGCCTTCACATTCCAGACCAAGTGGTGAATCTTCTGAAAAGACAAGTCTTTCTTCACGCACCCACTGTTTAATCTGTTTTACAGAAACATCATTATCTTCCGATACAACCTGTATCGGAGTATTCGGGTTCTGCCGCAAATATTCTTTTACCTCCTGGAACTTCTCTTCCAGCTTATCTTTGCAGGCTTTACATAACGGTACGCCCCCATAATAATTAAATAATCTTCCGCATCCTTTGCAGTTTCTTACGTCCATTCTTTCTCCTCCTAATGTCCCCTGCCAATGCTAATGCAAAGCACATAAACCTCTTGTATTCCTGATACCTTCAAACATTCTGCTACTGCATCCACGGTACTTCCAGTTGTGTAAATGTCATCTACAAGCAGAACTTTTCTTAATTGTACTATATTTTGTGCGATTGTAAAAGCCTTTTTCAGATTTTTCTTGCGTTCCTGGTCATTAAGTTCCTTCTGGGGTCTGGTATTTATACACCGATATAGCAATTTCGTTTCTACCGGAATTCCGGTACGTTTTCCTATTTCCTTTGCAAAGAGTTCTGCCTGATTATACCCTCTCTCCCTCCTGCGTTTCCGATGCAGCGGAACCGGTATGATTGCATCTATCCCCAGTCTTGAAATCCACCGGGCATACTGTATACATGCCATTTTTCCATAAAAAGCTGCATATTCACGCCGATTGGCATATTTAAAACGATACAGCGAGTGTTGCACTGCCCCCTGATAAACAAATACTGCCTTTCCCGAATCAAAAAAATGTTTTTTCCGGTCACAGTCACCACAATATTCCTTCCTGGCATTCCCAATGGGTTTTCCGCACCGTTTACAGACCGGTTCCTGCACCAGTTCTGCCTTTCCGATGCACTCCGGGCAGATTTCCCCATCCGGCGGTATTACCTCATCACACAGCGGGCATCTTCTTGGGAATATAATATCCAGTATATTCATTATTTCCTTTCCAAAACTCTCTTTGCACATATTAGCACAGTCCCTTTTGCAAAAACATTAACATTCTCTTAATTTTTCCTGATAAAAATAGGATTTAATTTATTGACTTATTTTTCTCTACTTATTATAATTAGTCTATTCGAATTAACGCTTTAATGCATAAACGCACAGACGCATGAACGCGTTAAATCAAAAAAATATTACATATTTCAGGAGGAAATTATTATGAAAAAATGAAGAAATTTCTCTCTCTTTCAGTTGCAGCAGTTCTTGCACTCAGCATGACCGCCTGTGGCTCCAAAGCAGGAGATACCCAAAACGCTGACGCTACAGAGAAAAGTTCATCCAACGCAAAGTACACCGTTGGTATCTGTCAGCTCGTACAGCATGAGGCATTAGATGCTGCAACAAAAGGATTCAAAGACTATCTTACCGAGAAATTAGGTGATGACGTTGTTTTTGACGAGCAGAACGCCCAGGGTGATTCTGCCACATGTGCAACTATCGTCAACTCCTTCGTTTCCAAAAACGAAGACCTGATTCTTGCAAATGCAACTGCTCCTCTTCAGTCTGCAGCTGCTGCAACTACAGATATTCCTATTCTTGGAACTTCCGTAACAGATTACGCAACTGCTCTTGACATTTCTGGCTGGTCAGGCACAACAGGACGTAACATTTCTGGAACTTCTGACTTAGCTCCTCTGTCCGAGCAGGCAGCTATGTTAAACGAATTATTCCCGGATGCTAAAAATGTCGGACTGCTTTACTGCTCCGCAGAAGCAAACTCACAGTATCAGATTGATGTTATCAAAGAAGAATTAGAAAAATTAAATTACACCTGTACTGCATATTCTTTCGTTGATTCCAACGATATTGCAAGTGTTGTCCAGAGTGCTGTAAATGATAACGATGTTCTTTACGTTCCTACCGACAACACTGCAGCTTCCAATACAGAAGTTATCAATAACATTGCGGGTGAAGCCGGTGTTCCAATTATTGCAGGTGAAGCCGGTATCTGTAAAGGATGTGGTGTTGCTACCTTATCCATCAGCTACTATGACCTTGGATATCAGACAGGTAAAATGGCATACGAAATCTTAGTAAATGGTGCAGACCCATCCACTATGGAAGTTGAATTTGCTCCAGCAGTTACCAAACAGTACAACCCTGACATCTGCGAGAAGCTTGGCATCACTGTTCCAGACGATTACGAAGCTTTAGACATGTCTGAGTAATTTTTACTTTTGAATTATTTATTTAGAAACCGGAGGAACTTATTGTGGAATTGCAAATTGCTGATTTATTAAACGCTATGCCCGGTGCTGTAGCCCAGGGATTAATCTGGGGTATTATGGCAATCGGTGTATACATCACTTTTAAAATACAGGATGTGGCAGACTTAACCGTGGATGGAACCATGAGTCTTGGCGGTGCTGTCTGTGTTACTCTGATTGCTTCTGGGCAGAATATCTGGGTAGCAATCCTTGCCGCTACCATATCCGGTATGCTGGCAGGATTAATTACCGGAATCTTCCATACAAAAATGGGAATCCCGGTAATCCTTGCAGGTATTTTAACCCAGCTTGGATTATACTCCATTAACTTAAAGATTCTTGGCGGCAAATCCAACCAGGCAATCAGCGCTGACAAATACGATTTAATTGTATCTTTACGATATGTAAAAAATGTGGCTTTTTATAAAAACACCATATTTATCGTTGCTATCTTTGTCATCGCCATTATAGCTATCCTGTACTGGTTCTTCGGAACTGCAAGAGGCTGTTCTATCCGTGCTACCGGATGCAACCCGAATATGAGCCGTGCCCAGGGTATCAACACAAATTTCAATACCGTAATCGGTTTAATGATTTCCAACGGTCTTGTTGGTCTTGCCAGCGCTCTTTACTCACAGTATCAGGGATTTGCTGATGTCAATGCAGGGCGTGGTGCTATCGTAATCGGTCTTGCTGCCGTTATTATCGGTACTGTATTGTTCGAAAAGATTTTCCACAACTTTGCGTTGAAGCTTTTATCTGTCGCTATCGGTGCTGTTATTTACTACGCTGTACTTCAGATTGTTATCTGGCTTGGTCTTGATACCAACTACTTAAAGCTGTTATCTGCGCTTGTGGTTGCTTTCTTCCTTGCAGTTCCTTACTGGAAGAAGAAATATTTTACAAAACCAGTAAAGAAAGGAGCCAAAACCAATGCTTAAAGTTGATCATATTTACAAAACATTTAATCCGGGAACCATTAACGAGAAAACCGCTCTTAACGGCACCACCCTTACTTTAAACGAAGGGGATTTCGTTACTGTCATCGGTGGAAATGGTGCCGGAAAATCCACTTTATTAAATGCTATTGCAGGAGTATTCCTTGTGGATGAAGGTTCCATTTCTATTGATGACGTAGATGTTACAAGAATGTCTGAGCACAGACGTGCCAGTTTCTTAGGTCGCGTATTCCAGGATCCTATGATGGGAACCGCTGCTACCATGGGAATCGATGAGAATCTTGCCCTCGCTGCCCGTCGTGGCAAAAGCAGAGGTCTTGGAAGCGGTATTACCAAGGCAGAAAGAGCACACTACAAAGAGTTGTTAAAAGAGCTGGATTTAGGTCTGGAGAACCGTCTTACCTCTAAAGTCGGACTGCTTTCCGGTGGTCAGCGTCAGGCACTGACTCTTCTTATGGCTACTTTAAACCGTCCAAAGCTGCTTCTCTTAGATGAGCACACCGCTGCTCTGGATCCAAAGACTGCTGCAAAGGTTCTTACTCTTTCGGATAAAATAGTTGCAGAGCAGAACCTTACCACTCTGATGGTAACACACAACATGCGTGATGCAATTGTTCATGGCAACCGTCTAATTATGATGAATGAAGGTCAGGTTATCTTAGATATTTCCGGAGAAGAGAAAAAGAATCTTACCGTAGAAGATTTATTAGAGAAATTTGAAGAAATCAGCGGCGAAGAATTTGCCAATGACAAAGCTTTATTATCCAAGTAATTGGTATCTGCCGGTTTTTAAACAAAAATTGACAAATGACTTGCTTTGCAAGTTGTCAAACACGCAAAAACCAGCCGGAATTCTGCAAAATACAGCATTTCGGCTGGTTTTTCTTTCTTTTCAGGCACCCGTAAGAAGCGGTCGGTGGAAGGTTCTGCATGTCTGTACAGTCAACCACTTCTACACATTTTCTTCCAGTCTTGCCCGCAGACCGCTGTATCTGGTCTGTTCTGTAATATTCTGTTCCATCTCATAGAAGCACATTTCATTTCCCACAAGTGTTACACACTTTCTTGCCCGGGTTACCGCTGTATACAAAAGGTTCCTGTTCATCAGCATTCTCGGTCCCCCAAGAAGTGGAATTACAACTGCCGGATATTCACTACCCTGGGATTTATGTATTGTAATGGCATATGCCAGTTCCAGTTCCTCTAACATTTTAAAGGAGTACTCTACCACCTTGTCTTCATCATAGACCACGGTCATTGTCTCTTTATAATCATTGATTTCACGGATAATTCCCGTATCCCCATTAAACACACCGGTTCCACGGTCAATAGCAAATCCATATTTACTCAAGACCTCCCACTCCAGCTGATAATTATTTTTTATCTGCATGACCTTGTCCCCTTCGCGGAACACTTTATCGCCATACTCTTTTTCTTTCTTATCCGGAACAGGAGGATTTAAATATTGCTGCAAGATACTGTTCAGTCGTTCTACGCCCAGATTTCCTTTTTTCATCGGAGTCAGCACCTGTATATCATAAGGCTGTGCATTTACAAATTTAGGCAGTTTCTGCATAATCAGCTGCAGTACCACATTGATAATCACATCTGCATCATATCGTTTCAAAAAAAAGAAATCCATACTCTTGTTATCTAACACTACTTCTTCTCCCCGGTTGATTTTATGGGCATTGACAATGATATCACTCTGGGATGCCTGTCGGAAAATCTTGGTAAGCTGTACCACATGGAACTGTCCGCTGTCGATAATATCCTTTAATACGCTTCCCGGTCCTACGCTCGGAAGCTGGTTTACGTCTCCTACAAGAATCAGTCTTGTTCCGGCTACCATTGCCTTCAGAAGGGACTGCATCAGACTGATATCCACCATGGACATCTCATCGATAATTACAACATCCGTTTCCAGTGGATTACTTTCATTTCGTTCGAATCCTACCGCTCCTTCCATTCCACCGTTTAATTCCAGCATCCGGTGTATGGTTTTAGCTTCATATCCGGTCATTTCGCTCATTCGCTTTGCAGCTCTTCCGGTAGGTGCTGCCAGGAAAATGTCCAGACCTTCCAGTTCAAAATATTTGATAATACTGTTAATTGTCGTCGTCTTACCAGTTCCGGGTCCACCGGTGATTACCAAAAGTCCGTTTCTTACTGCCTCCGAAACAGCCTCTTTCTGGTGTTCATCCAGTTCCATGCCGGTCTGCTTCTCAATCTTATGGATTCGCTGGGTAATCTCTGCATCTGACACATCATAGGCAATATCCAGATTCTTAAGCATCATGGCTGTATTTACTTCCGTATAATAGAGTGGTGCACCATAAATCTGAACCTGTTCGCCCTCCTGTTTCATAATGATTTTCCGCTCTATCGACAAATCCATATACTGCTTTTCGATTGCTTCTTCTGTTACACCCAGAAGTTCTCCTGCCCGCTTTGTCAGTTCTTCCTCCGGCAGAAAGGTATGACCCTCCCCGGATGCCTGTAAAAGTGTATACAATATACCGCTTCGGATTCGAAAATCAGAATCTGTATGAATACCGACTTTCTTAGCAATTTCATCTGCAATCCGGAATCCCACACCACTGATATCATCCGCCAGACGATATGGATTCTCCTGAATGATGCCGTATACTTCCTGTCCGTATTCTTTATAGATTTTCACCGCAAGATTCAGTGTAATGCCATACTGCTGCAAAAATATCATTGCCTGACGCAGATCTCGTTTTTCAGAGACCTGGTCTGATATTTCCATTGCTTTCCGTTCACTGATTCCTTTCACTTCTGCTAACCGCTCCGGTTCTTCTTCGATAATCCGGAAGGTATCGCCTTTAAATCTTCTTACAATTCTTGCTGCAAGTGCCGCACCAATCCCTTTAATTGCTCCGGAGCCAAGATAACGCTCAATGGACAGTTCATCGGTTGGTTCTTTCTCCACATAACTTTCAGCTTTAAACTGCTTTCCATAGGTCGGATGTGCCGTATATTCACCGGTCACTTCGATATTCTCTCCCTCACTGATTCCCGAAAAGATTCCCACGCAGGTAATCTCTTCTTCTTCGCAAACCAGCACCAGTACCGTATAGCCATTGTCAGCATTTCGATATATGATATGATCTACATAACCGGTTATCGTCTCCATCGTCTTTCCTTTCCAATAGAACAAAGAATGTGCCTGTGGTGGTCGCTTGCGACATCTGCCTTATACGCCGCAGTGCGCATCCTCACGGAGCGTTTTTTACTTTACAGGAAAGCAATTTCCTGTAAAGTAAGAGAAGGCTGTCATATGATGACAGCCCCTTTTATCGTCTTTTCTAAATTCTATTCCATATTATAATTACGCTTCATCTGCTCATACAGCTGCTGTGCCAGACTGTTACTTCCGCCACTCTGTTCTACCGACTGGCTTGCCAGCTTCTGTATCATCTCGTCTTCAAAATAATCCGTCATCTGACTCATACTGGCATCCTGGTCTTCGTTCTCCGGAATGGTTTTCTTCATTTCCTTATAAACCTGTTCTAAGAAATATGCCTCAAATTCCTTGCAGACATCCATCAGTTCGTCATCCGTTGCACCTGATAAATCTGAATTCAATGTCTTCTCCAGTCCATTGGAACTGTTACTTGCCTGTGATGAAGTTGTATTCAGCAATGTCGAAATATTATCCATCGATATACTCATACTTTACCCTGCCTTTAGAACTATCTTCTTAATGAATTTGCCTGTCCAAGCATCTCATCTGCTGCCTGAATCGCCTTAGAGTTTAATTCATATGCACGCTGTGCAATAATCATATTAACCATCTCGTCTGCCACCTGGACATTGGATGCTTCCAGATAATTCTGGCATACCTTGCTTCTGGTCAGTCCCGGAGTAGTCAGCTCATTCATCGGATTACCGGATGCTGCTGTTGCAACCAAAAGGCTTCCGGAATCCTTTTCCAGTCCAGCCGGATTGGTAAACTGATATACGCCAATCTGTCTGTTCATATCTATGGTATTGCCTGCCGCATCTTTATAATAGAACTTTCCATCATTTGATACTTCGATAGATGATGCCGTCACACCATCCGGCAGAACAATTTCATTTCCATTACTATCTAATACCGGAAGGCCGGCTTCATTGCAAAGTGTCGTTCCATTAGTTCCGATTGCCCAGCCAAATTTACCATTTCTGGTATAGTATGTCTGTCCATCTTCTCCACGTACCGAGAAAAATCCTTTTCCTTCCAACGCAAATGCTGTATTGCTGGAATTGGCAATTAATGCTCCATTGGTAAAATCAGATGTAATAGAGGCTACTCTGGTTCCCAGTCCCACCTGAACCGGAACCGGTTTTTCATCACCATTTGCAGAAGTTGTTTTAGACTGCAGTGTCTGATACAGCAGTGATTTAAACTCTGCCTGTTCGGATTTGTAACCTGTTGTATTTACATTCGATAAGTTATTAGAAATCGAATCAATATTTGTCTGCTGTGCAATCATTCCTGATGCAGCAGTCCACAATGCTCTCATCATAAGCCCTGCGCTCCTTATCTCTCTTGCGCCATCCGTGGCCAGCCTTTTATGAAACGTACCTGTTTCCTACTTATTTATATCGGCTTCTTTTGCTCTTTTCTTTAGTTCTTTTTATACTTTACCTACATTATTTACGGCTTTGTCCAGTGTTGAATCCATCGTCTGGATAATCTTCTGTCCAGCCTCGTAAGCTCTGGTGATTGTAATCATATCTACCATTTCGGATACTACATTAATGTTGGAAGCTTCCAATGCACCCTGCTCTACTCTCGCATTCGATGCCACAAGCTGTCCGCCATTTACTACATCATAGAGATTCTCACCATATTTGCTGATATAGTCATAATTATCTACATCTACCACACCAAGTCTTGCAACCACCTGATTATTCTGCATAATGCTTCCATCGGAAAGCACTTCAAAATCCAGATTCGGATTAATCCGGATATAATTCTCTGCACCAGGATTGCCAGTGGAAGCTCCATTCTGGTTCAGCACATAATCACCGTCTTTGGTCACCAGATAGCCTTCTCTGGTCAGTGTAAATGCTCCATCCCGGGTAAGCTTCATAGATGTTTCACCATTCTTATTGGTAAATGATACCGTAAAAAAACCATTTCCATCCAATGCCATATCGGTACTTCTGTCTGTCACTTTAAAGCTGCCCTGGCTGAAATCGGTATATACTTCGCCAATATGCACACCCATGCTGATATTTCCCAGTACCCGCGGCTGCCCATAATCAGAAGTATCCTTAATCTTAATTGCCAGTGTATCAGCAAATGTATGATTTGTGGTACCTTCCTTCTTATATCCGGTTGTGTCGGCATTTGCCAGATTATTTGTCAGAATATCCAGACGGTTCTGTTCGTCTAACATTCCGGTCCATGCGGTATATAATCCTTTTACCATCTACAGTCCTCCCGAAATCTTAATCGTCGTCTCTCTTACCAGCTAAGAATTCTACGAATTTACCTGTACCAATTGCTACACAGGTCATTGGTTCTTCTGCTGTCATTGTATTAATTCCTGTCTTATCTTCAATCAGCTCTTCCAGTCCTCTAAGTAATGAACCGCCACCTGTCAGCACAATTCCTCTGTCTGCGACATCCGCTGCCAGCTCTGGTGGTGTTTTTTCCAGAACACTGTGTACCGCTTCTACAATCTGTAAAGTCGGTTCTCTTAATGCTTCCTCAGTCTCTTCAGAAGAAACAGTTACTGTCTTAGGAAGTCCTGTTACCAGATTACGTCCACGGACATCCATAGTTTCCGGCTGTGCCAGTGGGAAACAGGTTCCAATCTTAATCTTAATATCTTCTGCAGTTCTTTCTCCGATCAGAAGATTATGTTTCTTTCTCATATAACGGACAATTGCCTCATCAAAATCATCTCCGGCAATTTTAATTGATGTACTTACTACCGAACCGCCCAGTGAAATTACTGCAATATCTGCGGTTCCTCCTCCGATATCTACAATCATATTTCCACAAGGTCTTGCAATATCGATACCTGCTCCAATTGCTGCTGCAATTGGTTCTTCAATAATTGCAACTTCTCTTGCTCCTGCCTGATAAGTTGCATCCTCTACCGCCTTCTTCTCAACCTCTGTTACACCACTTGGTACACAGACACTGATTCTTGGCTTACGGAATGTTTTCTTTCCCAGTGCCTTCTGAATAAAGTACTTAATCATCTTCTCTGTTACAGTATAATCAGAAATAACGCCCTGACGGAGTGGTCTTACTGCTACAATGTTGCCCGGTGTTCTACCAAGCATCAGTCTTGCTTCTTCACCAATCGCCTTAATCTTGTTTGTATCTCTGTCAAACGCTACTACGGACGGCTCTTTTAAAACTACGCCTTTTCCTTTAATATAAACCAATATGCTGGCTGTTCCTAAATCAATTCCAATATCTGTTGAAACCATGTCAATGTTTCCCCTTTCATCTGTTTCATTATATGTGGAGTAATCTACCCCAAAAAAGGCAGACTACGCATTCAATCATATTCTTACATATATAATCACATTATATACAATAAATGGCATTTTTCAAAGGTTTTTTTCTGTTTTTACTTATTTTTAATGAAATCGCAACATCTTCTTAACTTTCTTTTGCTTTTTAATTGTCTTAACTTTTTGTTCACATAATAGTCACAAGTCTTCTATATTATCATATATGTACTAGCTATTAAGCTAATATAATTTTTCATAACTCAGCCCTTCGGATGTCCCTCGGGATGTCCGGAGGGTACTCCCCAAGATAGTAACTGCTGAATGTTTCAGCAGTTTTTTTGTGCACATAACAGTAACAAAGAATGTGCCTATAGAAAATAGCACCTGCCGAACCCGCCACTGGCAGTTTCTAGCAGATGCCATTTTTCATTGTCTTATGCTTATCCGGTATTACTATTCCAGATATTTCTTTACATATTGTCCGGTATAGGATTCCGGTACTTTGGCAATCTCTTCCGGCGTTCCCTGGGCAACCACAGTTCCGCCACCGTCTCCGCCTTCCGGCCCCATATCAATAATATAATCTGCCGTCTTGATTACATCCAGATTATGTTCAATTACAACTACTGTATTGCCACCATCAGACAATCTCCTCAGAATTTCAATTAATTTGTGGACATCTGCAAAATGAAGTCCTGTTGTCGGCTCATCCAGAATATAAATAGTCTTTCCTGTACTGCGTTTGCTTAATTCTGTTGCAAGCTTAATTCTCTGTGCTTCTCCACCAGACAGTTCAGTAGATGGCTGGCCCAGACGGATATAGGATAAGCCCACATCATAAAGGGTCTGTATCTTTCTTGCAATAGAAGGCACATTCTGAAAGAATTCCAGTGCCTCTTCCACTGTCATATTCAGCACATCATAGATACTCTTGCCCTTATATTTTACTTCCAGTGTTTCACGGTTATATCGTTTGCCCTGACACACTTCACACGGAACATATACATCCGGCAGGAAATGCATTTCTATCTTAAGAATACCATCACCGGAGCAGGCTTCACACCGGCCACCCTTCACATTAAAGCTGAATCTTCCCTTCTGGTATCCTCTTGCCTTGGCATCCGGAGTGGATGCAAACAAATCTCTTATCATATCAAACACACCGGTATAAGTAGCCGGATTGGAACGGGGTGTTCTTCCGATTGGAGACTGATCAATATCAATTACCTTATCTAACTGTTCCAGACCTTCAATATCATCATGGGCACCCGGAATACACCTTGCCCGGTTCAAATCCCTTGCCAGACGTTTATAGAGGATTTCATTGGTCAGTGAACTCTTTCCGGAGCCGGACACTCCGGTAATGCAGGTCATAATACCCAGTGGAATCTTCACATCAATATTCTTCAGGTTATTCTCTCTTGCACCTTTTACAGTAATGAATCCGGTTGGTTTCCGTCTTTCTTTCGGTACCGGAATCTTGATTCTTCCGCTTAAATAAGCACCGGTAATAGAGTTCTTATTTTTCATAATCTCTTCTGCTGTTCCGGTAGCAATGACTTCTCCGCCATGTTCACCGGCTCCCGGTCCGATATCCACAATATAATCTGCTGCACGCATAGTATCTTCATCATGTTCTACCACAATCAGTGTATTTCCAAGGTCTTTTAATCCCTTTAAGGAATTCAAAAGTTTATCATTATCCCTCTGGTGCAGACCAATACTCGGCTCGTCCAAAATATAAGCCACACCTACAAGTCCGGAGCCAATCTGGGTTGCCAGTCTGATTCGCTGTGCTTCACCACCCGATAAGCTTCCGGTTGCGCGGGAAAGGGACAGATAATCCAGTCCCACATCCATCAGAAAGCCTACCCGCGCCCGGATTTCTTTTAAAACCTGATCACCAATCAGATGCTGCTGTTCCGTCAGTTCCATTTCTTTTAAATAGGCATCCAGATTACGGATGGACATCGCTGTTATTTCATATATATTTTTACCGGAAACCGTTACTGCCAGCGACTCTTTCTTCAACCTCTGCCCGCCACAGCTTTTACACGGTGTAATCCGCATAAACTCCTCATACTGCTGCTTCATGGTATCAGAGCCGGTCTCACGATAGCGGCGTTCCACATTCTTAATCAGTCCTTCAAAGGCAATGTCGTATACGCCTTCTCCACGCTGACCTTTATAATATACCTTTACAGACCTTCCATTGGTTCCATGAATCAGCATATTCCGGACTTCTGCCGGCAATTCCTTATATGGTGTATCAAGACTGAAGCCATATTCCTCAGAAAGTGCCTTAAGGATTGCATAAGTAAAGCTCTTCTTATCAGTAGAGGATTGCCAGCCCATTACCTGAATTGCGCCCTCTGCAAGACTCAGTCTTTTATCCGGTATCATCAGTTCTTCATCAAATTCCATCTTATAGCCCAGGCCAAAGCATTCCGGGCAGGCTCCGAATGGATTGTTAAAGGAAAAGCTTCTCGGTTCGATTTCATCAATACTGATTCCACAATCCGGGCAGGAAAAGCTCTGGGAAAACTGCATGGTCTCTCCATCAATGATATCCACCATCAGAAGTCCGTTTGAAAGTTCTAACACATTTTCAATAGAATCCGTCAGACGCTTTTCAATACCTTCCTTTACCACCAGACGATCCACTACGATTTCGATATTATGTTTCTTGTTCTTATCCAGCTTTATCTCTTCCGTCAGTTCATAGGTATTTCCGTCCACCTGTACTCTCACATAGCCGCTTCGCTTTGCCTGTTCAAAGAGCTTCTGGTGTTCACCCTTTCTTCCACGGACTACCGGTGCTAAAAGCTGTATCCTGGTACGCTCCGGCAGCTTCATAATCTGGTCTACCATCTGGTCTACGGTCTGTTTCTTAATCTCCTTGCCGCAGTTCGGACAGTGCGGAATTCCAATCCGCGCATAGAGCAGACGGAAATAATCATAAATCTCCGTTACCGTTCCTACAGTAGATCTCGGGTTACGGTTTGTGGATTTCTGGTCAATGGAAATTGCCGGAGACAAACCTTCTATTTTCTCTACATTCGGTTTCTCCATCTGTCCCAAGAACTGCCTTGCATAAGATGACAGGCTCTCCATATAACGCCGCTGTCCCTCTGCATAAATCGTATCAAATGCCAGTGAGGATTTACCGGAGCCGCTGAGTCCCGTCAGTACCACAAATTCATCTCTTGGTATATCCACATCAATATGCTTCAAATTATGTTCGCTTGCGCCACGAATCCTGATATATTTTCTCTCTTTCTTTGCCACTTTTTCTTCCTCTTTCTCTACCTTACAAATCGCGAAGCATCTTCTTTAACTCAATTAACTTATCACGATATTCTGCCGCAGCCTCAAAGTTCAACTCTGCAGCAGCATGGTTCATCTTCTTCTGAATATCTGCAATCAGCTTCTCCAATTCCTTCTTATCCATGGATTCCGGATCTTTCTTGAATTCCATTTCATTCTTGGCTACCTTCTTGGAAATACTGATTAACTCACGGACAGATTTCTGAATGGTAGTCGGCGTAATGCCATGCTCTTCATTATATTTCTGCTGAATCTCACGGCGGCGCTTTGTCTCATCAATCGCAACCCGCATGGAGTCTGTAATCTTATCTGCATACATGATAACATGACCTTCACTGTTTCTTGCCGCTCGTCCGATAGTCTGAATCAGTGAAGTCTCGGAACGCAAGAAACCTTCCTTGTCCGCATCAATAATTGCCACTAATGTAATTTCCGGTATATCAAGTCCTTCCCGCAAAAGGTTAATTCCCACCAGCACATCAAATACATCCAGCCGTAAATCCCGGATAATCTCTGCCCTTTCCAAAGTATCAATATCCGAATGCAGGTATTTCACACGAATACCCACTTCACGCATATATTCTGTCAAATCCTCTGCCATTTTCTTGGTCAGTGTCGTTACCAGCACCTTATGTCCTGCCGCAGTCTCTTTATTGACCTCTCCAATCAAATCGTCAATCTGGCCTTCTACCGGACGCACTTCCACGTCAGGGTCTAAAAGTCCTGTCGGTCTGATGATCTGCTCTACCCGCAAAAGTTCATGTTCTTCTTCATAATCATTTGGCGTTGCAGATACAAACAGCATCTGGTCTATCTGGCTTTCAAACTCTTCGAAGTTCATTGGCCGGTTGTCTTTTGCCGAAGGCAGACGGAAACCATAATCCACAAGCGTTGTCTTTCTGGACTGGTCTCCCGCATACATTCCACGAATCTGCGGAATCGTAATATGGGACTCGTCTACCATAATCAGGAAGTCATCTGGAAAATAATCAATCAGTGTTAACGGTCTCGAACCTGCCGGCTGTCCGGATAAGTGCCTGGAATAGTTTTCAATTCCACTACAGAAGCCTGTCTCTTTTAACATTTCAATATCAAAATTCGTCCGCTCGGCAATCCGCTGTGCCTCTAAGAGCTTATCTTCCCCCTTAAAGTATTTCACACGCTCTTCCAGCTCTGCTTCAATGGTATCGCATGCACGCAGGATTTTCTCTCTTGGCACTACATAATGGGATGCCGGAAAAATACTGATATGATTCAGACTATTCTTAATCTCGCCGGTCAATACATCGATTTCTGTAATCCGGTCTATTTCATCGCCAAAGAATTCTACCCGGATAGCAGTCTCTCCACGGTCTGCCGGAAAGATTTCCAAAACGTCTCCCCGTACCCGGAAGGTGCCTCGCTGGAAATCCATATCATTTCTTGTATATTGTATATCAATCAACTGCCGGATAACATCATCACGATCCCGTTCCATGCCCGGCCGCAGAGATACCATCATCTTCTGGAAGTTCTCCGGTTCACCTAGTCCATAGATACAGGATACACTGGAAACGACAATAACATCCCGCCGTTCCGTCAATGCTGCTGTAGCAGACAGACGCAGTTTATCAATCTCATCATTCACAGAAGAATCCTTTGCGATATAAGTATCCGTGGATGGCACATATGCCTCCGGCTGGTAGTAATCGTAATAGGAGACAAAGTACTCTACTGCATTTTCGGGAAAAAATTCCTTGAATTCTCCATAGAGCTGCGCCGCCAGCGTCTTATTATGCGAAATAATCAATGTCGGTTTATTCATCTGGGCAATGACATTTGCCATGGTAAATGTCTTACCGGAACCAGTTACACCCAGTAGTGTTTCAAACTGATTGCCCTCTTTAAATCCCTTCACCAGCTTCTCAATTGCCTGCGGCTGGTCTCCGGTGGGTTGATATTTGGAAACTAATTTAAAATGATCCACTCAATTTCTCCTCTGTTCATTTACTCTTCCTTTAGTATTACCACGTTTCTCCGCTCATTATAGCACCCCATAGTAAAAAAGTACAGAACAAAATCGAATGTTTGTTCTGTACTCATTTTTACTCTGTTCGTTTTTATTTTATTTCATTTTATCTTCTGATAACTGCCAGTGCTTTAGAAATCTTTCTTAATCTCTGCCACCAGCTCATCCAGCTGTTCCAGCTGTTCGTTCTTTAATGAAGATTTAATACTTACCTTTGGTTCAATAATCTTCATATCTTTCATTTCTGTAATCTTATCTGCCATCTGTTTTCCAGCTGTTGCTGCCCAGGTACCATTATCCAGAATCGCAACGGTACGCTTCTGAACTGCAAGTGCTTTCATGTCATTTAAGAAATTCTCCATAACCGGATATACATTTCCATTATAGGTTGGCGCTGCCAGTACAATATGACTGCAACGGAATGCTTCTGAAATCAAAGTGGAAACATGTGTATTGGATACATCATATACTACAATATTATGGATATCTGCTTCTGCCAGCTTTGCTGCGAGTACATTTGCAAGATTTTCTGTATTTCCATACATGGACGCATAAGCAATCATAACTGCTTTCTCTTCCGGCTCATAGCTGCTCCAGGTATTGTATTTATCCAGAATGTAACCAAGATTGGAACGCCAGATTGGTCCATGCAGCGGACAGATAATAGAAATATCCAGTCCTGCCGCCTTCTTCAAGGTTGTCTGAACCGGTCCACCGTATTTTCCAACAATATTGGTATAATAACGTCTTGCGTCATCCAGCCAGTCGCGATCGAAATCAATTTCATCATTAAAAATATTTCCGTTCAATGCACCGAAGGTTCCGAATGCATCTGCTGAAAATAATACTTTGTCCGTTTCATCATATGTTACCATTACTTCCGGCCAGTGTACCATCGGTGCCATCACAAAGTGAAGGGTATGTTTTCCGGTATTTAATATCTCGCCTTCTTTCACAGTAACGGAACGTTCTGCAATATCAAAGGTATAAAACTGTTGTATCATGCCAAAGGTCTTAGCATTTCCCACAACCTTTACTTCCGGATATCTTCTTACGATTTCTTCAATTAATGCACAGTGATCCGGTTCCATATGGTTTACAATCATGTAATCCAGATTTCTTCCATCCAGTGCAAATGCCAGATTTTCTAAAAACTGTCCTGCAATGGAACGGTCTACGGTATCTAATAATACTGTTTTTTCATCTTTTAAAAGATAGGAATTATAGGATACGCCTCTTGGAATCGGGAATACGTTTTCAAATAAAGCAAGTCTCCTGTCACTTCCACCAATCCAGATTATATCTTCTGTTACTTTTCTTGTGCAATGCATCTATTTTCCTCCTTTTGTCATATTTACTGTTATAATGTAATTTAATTATTATAAGTCGATTTAATTTTTGATTTTTATTCTTAAGCTTTTCTTCCGCAGCACTGTTTGTATTTCTTGCCACTTCCGCATGGGCACGGATCATTCGGATAAACCTTTGCTGCCGCACGTTTCTTCGGTACGCCCTGTGCAGTCTCATCCTTATTGGTTCCGGTTACTTTTGCAACCTGCTCTCTTTCTACCTTCTGCTCTACTCTGACATGGAATAACAGACGGACTGTATCTTCCTGAATACTGTTAATCATCTCTTCGAACATATCATAACCGCTCATCTTATACTCTACCAGCGGGTCTCTCTGCCCATAAGCCTGTAAACCGATTCCCTGACGCAGCTGATCCATATCATCAATATGATCCATCCACTTACGGTCAATAACTTTCAGTAAAATAACGCGCTCTAATTCACGGACAGCTTCCGGCTCCGGGAACTCTGCTTCCTTCTCCTCGTAGAGTTTTACAGCCTGTTCTTTTAAAGCATGTTTTAACTTCTTCTGATCCTTGTATTCTTTTGCCTGCTCCGGTGTCACCTGCCGAAGTGGAATAATTGGAATCAATAACTGGTTCAGTTCATTAATGTCCCATTCTTCCGGTGGTAAATCCGGCGAAATACAGGTATCTACTGTATTTTCCACTCTGTCGGTAATCATCTTATAGATAACATCACGCATGCTCTCGCCATTCAATACGCGGAGACGTTCTGCATAAATAATCTCTCTCTGGTCATTCATAACCTGATCATATTCCAACAGATTCTTACGGATTCCAAAGTTATTTCCCTCAATCTTCTTCTGTGCCTTTTCAATTGCACTGGTCAGCATCTTATGCTGAATCTGCTCGCCTTCCGGCACACCCAAAGTATTAAACATGCTAAGCAGTTTCTCAGAACCAAACAGACGCATCAAATCATCTTCCAGTGAAATGAAGAACTGGGATTCTCCCGGGTCTCCCTGACGACCGGAACGTCCTCGCAGCTGGTTATCAATACGTCTGGATTCATGACGCTCAGTACCGATGATTTTCAGACCGCCGGCTTCCTTTGCTTCATCATCCAGCTTAATATCAGTACCACGACCAGCCATGTTGGTTGCGATGGTAACCGCACCATGTACACCGGCCTGTGCTACAATTTCAGCCTCTAACTCATGGAATTTTGCATTCAAAACTTTGTGTGGTATACCACGCTTATTCAACATGGAGCTTACCAGCTCAGAAGTATCGATATTGATGGTACCAACCAGAACTGGCTGCCCCTTCTTGTATGCTTCTTCTACTTCATCCACAACAGCATGGAATTTTTCTTTCTTGGTCTTATAAACAGCATCCTCTTTATCCACACGGATAACCGGTCTGTTGGTAGGAATCTCGATAACGTCCATTCCATAGATGTCACGGAACTCTTTTTCCTCTGTCAAAGCGGTACCGGTCATACCTGCTTTCTTATCATACTTATTGAAGAAGTTCTGGAACGTAATATTGGCAAGGGTCTTGCTCTCACGTTTTACTTTTACATGCTCTTTTGCTTCAATTGCCTGATGTAATCCATCAGAATAACGCCGGCCCGGCATAATACGTCCGGTAAATTCATCTACGATTAATACCTGATCATCTTTTACCACATAATCCTGATCACGGAACATCAGATTGTGTGCACGCAGTGCTAAAATGATATTATGCTGAATCTCAAGATTATCCGGATCTGCAAGGTTATCAATGTGGAAAAACTGTTCTACCTTCTTTACACCTTCTAATGTCAGATTGACTACTTTATCCTTCTCATTTACCACGAAGTCTCCATCTTCTTCGATTTCCACTCCCATGATAGCATCCATCTTGGTGTATTCCTTCTGATCTTCACCACGTTTCATCTGTCTTGCCAGAATATCGCATGCCTCATAAATGCTGGTGGATTTGCCACTCTGTCCTGAAATGATAAGTGGTGTTCTTGCCTCGTCAATCAACACAGAATCGACCTCATCGATAATTGCAAAATGAAGCCCACGCTGTACTAACTGTTCCTTGTAAATCACCATGTTATCGCGCAGGTAATCGAATCCCAATTCATTATTGGTAATATAAGTAATATCACAGTTATATGCATCCTGACGTTCCTTAGTGTCCATGCCGTTAAACACAACGCCAACAGTCAGTCCTAAGAATTCATGAACCTGTCCCATCCACTCAGCATCACGTTTTGCCAGATATTCGTTGACAGTTACAACATGTACGCCCTTTCCTTCCAATGCATTTAAGTATGCCGGCAGGGTAGATACCAATGTTTTTCCTTCACCGGTCTTCATCTCAGCGATACGTCCCTGATGCAGGATAATACCACCAATCAGCTGAACACGGTAATGTTCCATTCCAAGCACTCTCTTTGCTGCCTCACGAACGGTTGCATATGCTTCCGGAAGCAGATCGTCCAGTGTCTCACCATTGGCAAGTCTCTTTTTGAACTCTTTTGTCTTATCCTTTAACTGCTCATCAGTCAGTTCCTGCATGGCAGGCCGATAAGACTCTATCTTATCTATAAGCGGATAAATTCTTTTTAATTCTCTTTCGCTATGTGTTCCAAAGATTTTTTCTATTGCTTTCATATAATGCTCCTATCCATAATTTTGCTTACGCAACTATGAAATATTGTACCACTATCTGCCTTTCTTCACAATATCTAATCCCATGAACGTTTTATAAACTTTTTGTTAAATCAGTGGACTTTTTACAAACAGATGCTATAATAGGCAAAGATTGAACAGGCGATTGCAAAATGGAAAAACAGAATAAGATATTTTTATAGGTGAAAGACTTCACTTCTTTTTAATGGATATGAAATATCTCGTAACTCTTAGCACTTTATTTTTCTTGATTGAAGACTGTCTTTCCGGTTGCTTTGACATAGGATTCCAGAACTGTCCGCCGGTTGCGGATACAACGCCAAACCCGCAAGGGGCACTAGGAATTTCGATGAAATCATGATTATGTCCGGCAACCGGTGTATATTCACATCCATGTTCAGATACACCTCACTGGCACATCCCTGTGCCAGTGTTGCCGGTTGCCAGTGAAATTCCAAGTGCCCCTAGCAGCTTTGCCAAGGTATCCGCACTCCGGCGGACAGTTCCGGAATTTCTTGTCAAACATTGGAAAGACAGTTGATATAACAAAAAGAAAAATAAAGTGCTTAGAGTTACAATATTTTATATCGGAAAAGGAGGTGGAGCCTTTCACCTCATAAAAAATATGTCATACACTATTTTTCATTTTGCAATCGCCTGGCAACAAGTCCAGGTATAGAAAGGAGTTTCTTATGCATTACACATACAAAACCAAAGGAACCTGTTCCACCCAGATTGATTTGGATTTAGAGGGAAATGTTTTAAAACATGTTACCTTTACCAACGGATGTAACGGCAACTTAAAGGCTATCTCTTCTTTGGTAGAAGGATTAACGGTAGAAGAAGTAGAAGAAAAATTAAAGGGCATCACCTGTGGATTCAAATCCACTTCCTGTGGCGACCAGCTTGCCCAGGCATGCTTAGCAGCCCTTGAAGCGCAGAAAAAAGAAGCATAACAGAACAAAGAATGTGCCTTGGCACATTCCCGCGCCTGCGGCGGTCGCTTGCGACATCTACCTTATACGCTGCAGTGCGCATCCTCGCGGAGCGTTTTTTACTTTACAGGAAAGCAATTCCCTGTAAAGTGAAAAAGGGCATCATCTAAATTCTCTTAAGATGATGCCCTTTCATACTATTTCGTCCATTGGACTTTTACCTCATTTCGTATATTTCGTCTTCAATCCCTGAACCCTTCCTCCTGAATCCGTTCGCTTCTGAGTCCTGTTGGACTGGAACCATATCTTTACGTTGCCGTTCTGATTCTCCATCCACTTTTCTTTTGTATTTACCTCAGGTTTTCCTTCCGATTCTGAATCCATGAACTGAATCTGATTTTATTATTTATTATGTCAGGTTTCATAATATCTATCAGCTCTGCATTGGACCGTACCTTCCTTTCTTACTATTGCGTTTCTCTTCGTCTAAACGCTTGTCCGATTCTGATTTAATATCCTGGTGGTATCGACCTCCTCTTACATTATTATGAGTTTGTTCCTTCTCTTTCTGGTGGAATCTCCTCCTTACTTTGTTTCCGTTCATTTGTTTCTTTTGATGATTTGATTATATCTAACTATAGTTCATTTGTCAACACTATTTTTAGAATTTTCTTAATTATTTTTCGTATTTACTTTATTATATTGCATATATTGTGTAAATTATCTGAATTTTCAGTTTTATTTAAATTGTTAAAACAACTACAGGAAACATATGTAACTGTAATCTGTCTGCGATGCCATTTCCTATTCGCTGACTTTCCACTCTACCTGGGCACTTTCTTCCTTCTGAAGAGAAAGCAGAAGAGTAAATAACTGATGAATGGTCTCCATCAATTTCTGGCTTGGAAGAATTGCATACTGGGCCAGCCGGTCCAAATCAAAATAGCGGACATTCGGATCCGGCAGGAATACCATGTTGGTGCTCCGCACTTCTTCTCCACAAGTCTCAATATTTTCATAAGTAATCATTGCAAATTCATTTCCATGCTCTTCGCAGGAATAGGCTGTATAACACTCATCTACTACCCACTGCTTTCCGTCGGCTTCTACAACCGGCTTTTCGGATTCCTCTTTATATTCGCTGGTCTTCATCTCAACATTCCAGTGCTGCTTTCCTTCTTTGGTTCTCTCATATAAATGCTCTAATGTGCTGTTTAAAAATTCTGGTGTCATTTTTGCTGTCTCCTTCTATTTACTATTGTTTTTGTTCTGTACTTTTATGTTGTGGCTGTCCGCAGTTGCATTCGGACAGCCCCGGTTATTTTTGTCCTGTTTTTCTATTATAACACAGCCGCTTCTGCTGTGAAACCATAAGAAATAATACTTTTTAATGCCTTTTCTTTAACGAAGCCCGGATTCCTTTGCCTCTGTTTCCAGTCCGCTGGCAAGATAATCTGCCATGGCAATAATCTGCCGCTGGATATTCCAGAATGTCTGTAAATCTTTTTCATAATTACCGGCAAGCCGCTCACTGATTTCCTGTCCAATCAGTTCTACATGCATACGGAACATTTCTTTTAATGCACTTTCTTCATATTCCGGTGTTGCAGATGCTAAAAGTTCTGCGATGCGGTCTGCATTTTCGTTTAACCGGCGTACCTGCTCCACCGTATCCTTCGTTCTCCCTTCTTTTTTCTGGGTAATCAGTCCACCGGTAAGTTCTACATGGCGCACCAGTAAATCTCTGAGGCTGTGCACCGTATTTTCCGGATAATATCTGCCGAAAAGGTCTGCTATTTCCTCTGCATTATCAATTAATGCAGTAACCAGCTCCTGCTGATCCGGCAAATCCGCCGCCATGCTGACCAAAAGCATCCGGAGCAGGTAAGTATGATTCAGCCATGCCATCCGCATCAGTTCTTTTAAATTTCCTTTTCCGTTGTTATTGGAAATCCCGGAATTTCCTGTATTTCCCAGCATTTCCGGTCTTGTGTATTCTCTGCCCGGACATATTTCTATCTTCATTCCAATCTGTAAATTGTAAGGATTTATCCTTGGATTGCTTAAAATAATAGAGGATACCGTTGTCTTATACTGCCGGGAAAGTTTGTATAATGTATCCCCGGCTTCCACGGTATGTTCGATTGAATTGCTGCAGTTCACGCTGACCTCTTTCCATTCTTTCTTACTTTCGTATTAGTTTATGTCAAAAATGTTGATTGGTTCCCCGATTTGCTCTTGCCAGGGAATGCGATTGCGTATACAGTAAAGGAAAAGCATGTTTTTGCGAGGTGTATTATGTCCATTAAAATATTCGTTATGACCCACAAACAATTTAAAGCTCCCACCGATTCCATGTATGTTCCCCTGCAGGTCGGACATGCAATTTCTCCGGAATTGGGCTATCTTGCAGATGATACCGGAGATAATATTTCCCGGAAAAACAAAAGTTTCTGCGAGCTGACCGGCATTTACTGGCTCTGGAAAAATTACCATGCCTGCGATTATATCGGCATCTGTCATTACCGCCGCTATCTCATAAATAGACAGGGACTTATTTTCACGGAAAAAGAGCTGATGCGGCTGATTCAGAATCATGACATGATCACACCAAAGCTTCTGACTTTAAATACTTCGTATTTTAATGGTTTCAGCCAGAACCATCACCAGAAGGATCTGCTGATTACTGAGCAGGTCATTTCTGAAAAATACCCGGACTATGTGCCTGTTTTTCACCATATGGTTCATGATGTACATACTTATTTTGGGAATATTTTCATTACTTCAAAGGAACGATTTGATGCCTACTGTGAATGGCTGTTTGACATTCTCTTTGAAGTGGAGTGCCGGGTCGATATCAGCAGCTATGATAATTACTGCAAGCGGTTGTTTGGATTCCTGTCGGAATTTCTGTTAACAGTTTACATTGCGAAGCAGAATCTCTCCACCTATGAATGTATGGTGGGGATGTCCGGTGAAAAGCATGAAACAAGAATGCTCCGGGAATCTCTGGCAAAATGTTTTGCGGATAGCGACTACCAGAAAGCCCAGTCCATTTTCATGGAAAACTATGTGAAACGTCCGGATATTCTGATGGAAGCTTCTGATATTACCGGCGAACTGCACCTTTGCATGCAGGTGATTTCTACCTGTTCCTTCGAACAGGAACTTTACGGGCATAACCTTTTAGATATGATTCATGATTATCATTCCCTGATGGAATTTTGTCACCGGTTAAATGAAATTGTAAATCATTTTCTTACAGGAACAGAGTCTGCCGCTGATATTTCATGGCTCAAAAAATCCACTGCTCTCTCTCCGAAAGCAGTGGATATAGCGATTCAGATGTTCTGTTCTGATGAGGACTTAAAAGAGAAAGTATTTTCAAAAATCTGTTCCCATCTCAAAGATTTTTGAATTCCGGCTTCTTCCTTCTAATCTGCCCATCTTTCCGGTCTCACCTGTTTCTACTGGCAGGCTGCCACAGAAACGGTCCGGCATCCCGGTGAAATAATTTCGCAATGGTCAGAGAATGTTACGGTCATTCCCTCTTTTTCAAAAAATGCTTCAATTGCCGCTTTGAGCATACCCTCTTTACCATCACATGCACAAAATCCTAACGGTTCTACAACGGCTGTCTCCGCATCATGAAAGCTAATACGGTATGGCAGGCGTTGTTCATGTAACGCTGCATTCAGGTGTGCAATCTGGTTATAAGTAAATTCCTGTCTCATAAGCACCCCTCCTCTACGGTCGTATGACAACTCTCTCGTATTACTTCTAGATATATATATTATAACTCAATTTTCTGAAAATATAAAGTAAAATGTATTTACTTTCTGTTATATTTCTATTACCATATTAGTATATTACATTAGGTCATTGTCAACGAGATAAGTTGATACCGGAAAACTTTGGTATCGAAGAACCTTTTGTTTTTATAATATGAAATACCTGCATTTCTTATGTGTGTGTTTCGCTTGATGGTAAACTGTCTTTCCGTTGCTTTGACGAAATCGCTGCACTGTCCGTCGATTGTAGATGCCACCTAACGGCTGCAAGGGGCACCGGAAATTTCGGACAATATATCACTTTATCCGGCAACCGGTGCAAATTCACATCCATGCTCATATGCACCTCTCTGGCACATCCCTGTGCCAGTGTTGCCGGTTTTCAGGCGAAATTCCAAGTGCCCCTAGCAGTCGTTATAAGGCATCTGCATTTCGACGAACCGTACAGTGATTTTGTCAAACATTGGAAAGATAGTTTTTATAACCAAAAGTGAAACACACACATTAGAAATTCGGTATTTTTATATCTAAAACAAAGGTTTTCGATACCAGAAGTTTTCCGGGGACAACGTATCCTTGTGCGGTCAATACCTGAGTATATTAAATCAAAAGAGGAGAATGTTATGTATGAATGTCCCAATTGTGGCGGAAATCTGAGGTTTGATATTCCAACACAATCACTTTTCTGTGACTACTGTCACACACAGCTGAATCCTTACAGCTATCAGAAGGATCACGATGCTGTGGAGACATCTACTTATGATGTCAACATTTTCACCTGTCCGCAATGCGGCGGTGAAATCTTAAGTACCGAGAATGCTGCAACCGGATTCTGCAGTTTCTGTGGTGCTTCTACGATTCTTGACAGCCGGATTGCCAGGGAAAAACGTCCTGACTACATTGTTCCTTTCCAGATTACCAAGGAGGACTGCAAGAAAGCTTATGGCAAAATGATGCGCCATGCCATTTTTGCCCCTAAGGAACTGAAAGACCCTCGCAATGTAGACAATTTCCGTGGGATTTATATGCCTTACTGGGTATATAACATTACCCACGAAGGTACAGTACAGCTGCCGGCTGAAAAAAGCCACCGGGAAGGTAACTATATTGTAACCGACCACTATAATCTGCTCTGCCAGACGGATGCCTATTATAAAGGTCTCTCTTATGATGCGTCTTCTTCTTTTTCGGATGTTATCAGCGAGAATATTGCTCCCTTTGATGTGCGCGGCATGAAAAGTTTTACTCCGTCCATTCTGTGTGGTTTCTATGCTGATACTGCCGATGTGGACAGCGATATTTATCTGGAGGACGCAAAAGCCATTGCCAATGAACAGACTTATTCCAAAGTCAAAAAAATACCTGCCTTCCAGGAATTTAATTTTATTTATCCGGAAACAAACCATTATATGAGTTATGCATTAAATACGGAATGCAAGGAAGCTGCCAGCGCCATGCTTCCGGTATGGTTCTTATCCTACCGTAACAAAGACCGCGTTGCCTACGCTACGGTCAATGGACAGACCGGAAAGGTTGCTGCTGATATCCCGGTAGATAGACGTAAATTTTTACTCGGTTCCTTTCTACTGGCTATCCCGGTTTTTCTGCTTTTAAATCTTTTCTTTACCATACGGCCTGCTTCAACCCTGATACTTTCTGCGGCACTGGCACTTTTTGCCTCCATTATTTATTTTGTGGAGCTGAGCGAAATCCATAGTCAGGAAACCTATGAGAATGACAGGGGATATCAGTCCAAACAGGGAAATGTCAAGAAAGAAGCCAAAGTAAAAGTAAACTTAAAGCCCCATAAAAGCATGAAATCTAAATTCGAAAAAATAATTCCTTATCTGTTTTTAGGTGTATTTGCAATTCAGGTTCTAATGGGAATCTTTAGTTCCGGCGGTTTTTCATTTTCTAAAATTGTCATGCTTATTGTTATCGGCGGTGGGGTTCTGACTTCGCTGTTTGGATTTTCCCAGTTCAGCGAAACAACCACCCGTGGAAAAATTCCGGGATTCCTAGGAGCTTTAATTTCCATTGCTGCTGCTGGAATGATTACTTTCCTGCATCCGGTTTCCGACCTTTATTACTATGGTGGTGCAATTGTATCTTTTGCCGGTATTATTTTTACGCTTCTTAGCATTTTAAAGGAATACAATATGCTTACCATGCGGAAACTGCCGCAGTTTAACCGACAGGGAGGTGATGACCGTGCCTGATACATATAAGAAGAAATACAGCTCTTTTTCTGCAAAAATAATTCTTGGCTGCCTGCTTGCATGTTTCTTCCTCTTACTTAACGGAAGTATTACCTGCAAAGCCGAAACCAAGACCTATACCAATAAAAGCACCGGTTATCAGGTTATCGTTGAGGACGATGCCAACCTTTTAACAGACGAGGAAGAAACCACCCTTGGAAAAGAGATGGCTCCGATTACCACTTACGGAAGTGTTGCTTTTAAATCCATCGATTACAATCCTTACTATTCTACTGAGGATTATATCCGAAGCTATTACCGCGACACCTTCGGTTCCACCAGTGCAACCGTATTTCTCATTGATATGGACAATCGGAACATCTGGATTCACAGCAACGGAACCATTTATGAAACCATTACGAAAAGTTATGCCAACACTATCACCGATAATGTATACAAATATGCCTCTGATGGTGATTATTACACCTGTGCATTTACCGCTTTTGGTCAGATTAATACATTGCTCGAAGGGCGAAAAATTGCGCAGCCGATGAAATATATCAGTAATGCCTTTTTAGCAGTTATCATTGCTTTGTTGTTAAATTATTTTCTGGTACGTTCCTTCTCCCGTGCGAAGAGACCATCGAAAACAGATCTTTTAGGAAAGGTATTTACACAGTGCAATATTGTCAATCCAAATGTCCGTTTTATCCGGCAATCCCGTGTCTACAGTCCGCCTTCCAGCAGCGGCAGCGGTGGCAGTAGCGGTGGCAGCAGCGGTGGCGGCGGTGGCAGCAGCAGTGGCGGTGGCGGCGGTGGCGGCGGTCACAGCTTCTAATCCCAAGACCTGCCTTTTGCCGTTTCATACCGCTATTTCATAACCTGTAGAACCTGCCACCGGCAAATTCCTGCAGATGTCCGGCAATAGCAAAAATCCCATGGAGAATATTTCTGTTTTGATATGTACCCTCTTTACTGGACAACCAGTAAGGAGGGTGTTTTTATGCGTTATAGT
>NZ_QTZJ01000007.1:0-81031 GCF_003462625.1 Roseburia sp. OM03-7AC | reverse complement strand
AGCATCCATGTGTTCAGCCTAGTTCATAAATATGTGTCCAGGATTCTGGGTACATATCAAATTGGTTTTTCCGGGGGTTCTATTATGCGTTGCGGCTACGTTTCTGGTATTTGCTGGAAACCAGATAAATACAGAATATTGCGACGAAGAAGCCAAACTGGATACCGATAAAGCGCCAGTATTTTGCAGTGGTAAGTATTTCATCCGATATACCGCCCAGCATGGAATTGAGGCGGATGTACCAGTAGGTTGGAAGAAAATGCGCCACAGCAAGAACACCTTTTCCCAAAAGGTATTGCGGAACGAAGATTCCGGAGAGGAAACTCAATCCCAGGGAGGCAACATTTGCAATCATACTGAGGGACTGCTGTTTGAGTGCAAAAATACTTACAAGGAGCGTAAGTGCTATGGAAAACAGCAGAACCATGGCACTGTTTAAAAGAGAGTGGAGTCCGTTTATCGAGAACAGAGTGTCTGGTCCGTAGATAAAAAGTGCAGTCAGGATAAAGAGCAGCCATACAAAGAGACTGAATACGATACATCCTAAAGTAATCTGCGCATTTCTGGACTTTAAGGAAAGAGAGGAGCAGGAAATCCTTGCACCTAAATCTTTCTGGTTAAAGGTCATCAGAATCGGAGTCATACCAAGTAACAGCATATTAATGAGTACATAAGGAAGATACTGGAAGAAATAGGTAAGTCCAATCTGTGCACCATCCGTTTCCTTTTCTTCAAGCTTAAGAACCGTAGTATCGTTTCCTTTGGAAAGTGATTCACTGGATTTTGTTACTGCTTCGGAAAGAGAGAAGCCACCAGCCATAAATAAGCGGACACTGGAAAGATACTCAGTTACCTGCTGGTCTACAAAATAGCCATTGGAGTTGTCCTTTCGCATGGAAACCGGAAGGAAATCTCTGGCATCAGAATCAGTAAGCTGTTCTTCAAAGCCTTCCGGGATGGTTAAAATATAGTCAACCTTTTGATAATAAAGGGCATCCTGTAAAGTCATAGTATCCGTATCCTTTAAAGTGACCGGATTGTGCATGGAGGAAAGATAATCACTTAAAGCGTGGCTTGCAGTGCTGTCATCCTCGTCAATAATATAAATGTCTGCCTTTGTGGCAGTAAAAGAAGTTTCATGGTCGGATGCTCCGATTTTACTCATGGCAATTACAACAACGGTAAAAATAATATAGTATAAAAGCACCGAAGGAAATTTCTTCTTTGCAATTTTCAGAAAAGTTTTAAATACTTGCATATCTTTTCCTCCTTGTCAGTAAGAATCCACCCAAACAGAAGAGAGCGGAAATGCCAACCAGTGTCAGAATACATTGGTAATACTGGTTTAGGTTATCCTGAATGCCCAGTGTATAGAAGGCACGGGAAATCAGGGCAGCCGGTGAAATCCGGTTGATAACCGGGCAGGTATTCTCGACAATGATCCACATATTTCCAACCATAAGCCCGCTTAAGAAGCAAAGCAGCAGACTGCCGGAGACAAGAATTCCCTGTTTTGTTCCCTCGGAAAAGGCTCCGATGGAACCTACGAAAAAGCCCATGGTAGTTCCGGTCAGACAGCCGACAAATACCGTCAGGATTGCCAGTGGGAGATGGTAGGTTAAATCAATCTTAAGCACCAGTACAATAAATGCAAAGGAAACCAGATTACAGATAAACTGGAATATCACATTGGAAAAAAGCTCTGCTATAATGACCTTCATTTTATGAACCGGAGAGACATTGCGTCTTGCACCAATGGCGGAGAGATTTCCCTGGTTATTGAGGGAAACATACAGTCCGGAAAGGCTGGTAAAGAGGCATGCCATAGCTATCAGATTGTAAAAGTACTGTGTATAAGTATCGGTATTATGTTTGTTTAAAGAAACTTCTTTGGTATAAGTAACCTGCTCAGAGAGACTTTGAAGCAGTGCTTCTAAGTTCTCCGGGTGATTTTTTGCAGTATCCGCAATGGCAGAAACCGAGGAATTGTACTGCTTTACAAATGCCTGCAAAATACTCTGATTCATGCGGACGGTATCAGAGCTAGAAGAAGAAACCGTAAGGGAAAGTGTGACTGTATCCGATGCAGAATTGTCTGTATACAAAATGCCATCCACCGTCTGGTCCTTTAACAGGGAAACGGCTTTTTCTTCTGTGCAGTAGGTTGGAACAAAGAGGGCAACGCCATCTTTTAATTCCGTTTTTTCTAAAAAGGTCTTGATATTTTTTAATGCATCCGAATTATTTTCTTCTACAACAGCAATGGAAACCGGCTTTTGTATTTCGGAACTGCTGATATTGGAAAATGCTACCTTGAACATAATGCCAAGCAGAATCGGAAAAAGCAGTATCCAGAACATCTGCTCCCTATTTCTAAGGAGAATCCGGAAATGATATTTCATGATTTGAAGCATATCTTTCTCCTCCTAGTCTCTTAATTCTTTGCCGGTAATCTCTAAGAATACGTCATTTAAGGTCGGAAGCTCGGAATACACTTTTCCGAAGGTAATCTCATGCTGCTGCAGATAATCCAGCACATGAATGAGATTGTGGCTTCCACCGCTGCATAAAACAGTCAGCATGTGATTTTCGTAAGTCACTTCATAAACATGTTTTAAAGCACGGATTTCATCGATTGCTGCATCCGGCAGGTCTAAGATATCAATGGAAATGCTTTCGCTCTTCTTAATCATCTGCTTTAATTCATCCTTCGTGCCGATGGCAAGATTTTTTCCTTTGTCCATAATGGCAATCCGGGAACAAATCTGCTCCACCTCTTCCATGTAATGGGAAGTGTAAATGATGGTGGCACCGTTCCGGTTCAGCTCCACGATTCCCTCAAGAATCTTATTCCGGCTCTGCGGGTCAACGGCAACGGTCGGCTCATCCATGATAATCAGCTTTGGTTTATGGGCAATGCCGCAGGCAATATTTAACCGCCTTAAAAGTCCGCCGGATAATTTCTTCGGAAAGAATTTACGGAAATCATCTAAGCCTACAAAAGCAATGGCTTCCTCTACATACTGTTTCCGGAGTGCTTTATCTTTTACATAAAGCCCACAGAAATAATCAATGTTTTCATATACCGTCAGTTCATCTACTACGGCAACGTTCTGCATAACAACGCCGATTTGCCGCTTCAGGTCATAACTATCCGGGTTCATCTTTTTCCCAAATACTTCAATGTTTCCTTTGTCATAGGAAAGCAGGGAAAGAAGGCAGTTGATGGTCGTAGTCTTGCCGGAACCGTTTGGACCGAGCAGACCGAAAATCTCACCTTCTTCAATCTCTAAGTTAAAGTGGTCTAATGCTACAAGCTCTTTGTAGCGTTTCACCAGGTTTTCTATTTTTACAACTGGGGTACTCATAGGTTTCCTCCTTTTTTAGGGTAATTGCTTATAACCTAAGTATAGGGAAAAGAGGTACAGAAGGTAAGTGCATTCTGTCAGGAAATAAAATGACATTTGTCATATCTTAACGTTCCTGTTGTCTTTTCCTTGAAAGAATAGCCGTTGCAAGACCAAGGAAGATAAGACCTGAGATAAACATATATAGTATTTTCATATGAGGGGAAAGAGTGGCATTTCCAAAAGAAATGGTAAGTCCCATATAATCCGCATATCCGGTCTTTATTTCGGAGGGGCAATGAAACCATTGCAATTCCTGATTCATCCAGATTTCACGAATGGCGGAAGCCCCCTGAAAGGCTGGAAGAAAGCGGATGATATATTTAAGAGTCTGGGGCATATTGCCGTATGGAACATAAATTGCAGCAAAAAATCCAATCAGAGTACCCAAAAGCGTGGTCAGACCATTGAATGCACTATTGGTATGAATAAAAGAAGCGCATAAAAAGACAAAGGAAGCAGAGGAAAAAATAATTGCAAGAAGTGCAAAGAGAATTTCTAAAGTATCATGGGCAGTTATAAAGGAGCCATTAGCAATACCAAGATAGATGACTCCGATTATCAATGTGAGCAGGCACATGATAAAGGAGACAATAATTGCAGCAATGACATAACCTGCAACATAGTATCCGCGTTTTACGGGTGCAACAAAAAATGCAGATATCTTACCGGATTCCTCATCTCTTACCATGGTTCCCACCAGAGTCATGGAAATGCTTACGGCATTGACAACCAGGATACCGGCAATGGTCCAGATAATGATGAGCGAAGATGCATGAACAGCTTCGTATTTCAGACCGGTTCCAAGAACCTGAATTGTGGAATCAATATTTCCCTGTCCGAGAAATGCAATCATAAGGGTTAACACAATAAGAGTAGAAAGAAGAGAAAAGAATACACTGATTCGGTCTCGGAAATAAAGTAAGATATTACGTTTTATAAATGAAATTAGTATCATAGGTTAATCCTCCAGTTTTTTTCCTGTTATTTGAATAAAAGCATCATCCATACTGCCTTGAATAATTTCAATGCCATCATAGGGAGTGGTTATCCGGGGCATGATATGCAAAGCATCTTTGGTAGTAGATAGGGGAATTGCAATTCCGTTAGGGAGACGATAAGAAGCCAGTGAAAGAGCAGCCAATTCCCGGCTCAATGGTGTAATTTTGTCAGTATAGATTTTTAAAGTATCGGAAGCATATTTATTTTTTAACTGGGATGGAGAGCCGGAAGCAATGATTTTGCCGGCATCCATAATGCAAAGTTGTTGTGCCATGGAGGCTTCCTCCATATAGTGTGTGGTGAGAAAAATGGTCATATGTCGTTTTAACCGGAGACTTTCCAGACAATCCCACATAAGTCTTCTGGTCTGTGGGTCAAGCCCGGTAGAAGGCTCGTCTAAAAATAATAGTTCAGGAGTATTCATCAGTGCCCGGGCAATTTCACAGCGTCGTTTCTGACCACCGGATAATTTACGAAAAGGTCGTGATAACAAATTTTGAATATTAAGAATTTCGGCAATCTCATAGAGATTTTTATGAACCGTTTTTAAATCTTTTTCATATAGAAAACCTCTCATCAAAAGATTTTCTTTTACGGTCAGGTAATCATCTAAAGTATTATTTTGAAAAACAACTCCAATTTTATTGCGGATGGCATCGGCTTCTTTAAAAGCATAGTAATCACATATTTTGACAGTTCCTGCAGTTGCTTTAAGTAACGTGCAAAGAATATGAATCGTAGTGGATTTTCCGGCACCATTTACACCAAGCAGACCAAAAAAATCCCCCTTTTTAACAGAAAAAGAAATATCATCTACTGCTTTTATATCGGAATAATATTTTTTCAAGTGTGAAATCTGTATTGCATCCATGTTATGCCTCCTGTAGATAGAGATAAATAATAGCGGTTTTATAAATGTAGTATAGTAGAGTGAGCGGAGGACTGGTAAGTGCATTCTGTCAGGAAATAAAATGACATTTGTCATATCTTAGGAAAAATGATACAGTAAATGCAGTAGAACCCTAAGGAAGGGGAAGAAGAATGTTAAGAATACTGGATAAGTTACTTCTTTTTGCCATGTGCAGCTGCTTTATTTTCCATTTAGAGGGAGACTACCGCAGAGTTGTAATCTTCATCATTGGTCTGATTGTGGCAGCGTTGACTCTTTATATTGAAAACCGGAAAGTCATTGGTGCATTGCTGATAGCAATGGCAGTACTGTGTCTAATCGAGCCGGGCTTTACTTTTTTGCTGCCGCTGGTATTTTTTGACAGCTTCTGGTTCAGTCTGTGGTGGGGCATGGGATTTGCAGTTTTATTCTTTTATGCACTGCCGGTGTACCAGCCGTGGATGACAGCCATCTGGCTGTTCTTATCATTAGTGGCGGTGCTGTTGGCTCATTGCACCAGGCAGGCAACGGAGTTGAAGCGGAATCTGATACGACTCCGGGATACCAGCACAGAGTTAAGCCTTGTGATGCGGGAGAAGAACCGCAAGCTTTTAGAGGAACAGGATACGGAAATCTATATGGCAACGCTAAAGGAGCGGAACCGGATTGCAAGGGAAATCCATGATAATGTGGGGCATATGCTCTCCCGGGCAATCCTTCAGATGGGAGCACTGAGCACCGTATATGAGGAAGAGCCGCTGCATGGTCAGCTTTTAAAGGTAAATGATACCTTAAATCTTGCCATGAATAATATCCGGGAAAGTGTGCATGATCTGCATGATGATTCCGTGGATTTAAAGCAGGCATTATTAGAGGCAACCCGTGAAATGAAGCAGCATTATCATCTGGATCTGGAATATGATATGTCACAGAATGTTCCACGAAAAGTCAAATATTGTTTTATCGCAGCCGTAAAAGAAGCAATGTCAAATATTGTCAAATACAGCAATGGTGACCGGATTGAGATTGTTCTCAGGGAACATCCGGCACTGTATCAGATGACCATCGAGGACAATGGTACGGATGAGGAAAAGCAGAAAAAAGCAACGGAGCAGATGCGGGAAGAAAAGGATGACCTTAAGAGTGCAGCCGGAGGCATGGGACTTTCGAATATGCGGGAACGTGTGGAGTCGTTGGGCGGAAGCATTCATGTAAACTGCGAAAAAGGTTTTAAAATATTTATATCAATTCGAAAGAAAGAGGAGGCAGTATGAGAGTCCTGATAATAGATGATGACGAAGATGTGGTATTTTCCCTGCAGACCATTCTCTGCGCCAAGGGAGTGGAGGTAGTTGGAACAGGCACCGATGGAAGCGAAGCCGTAAAATTATATGAAGAGCTTCAGCCGGACATTTTATTAATGGATATCCAGATGAAGCCAATGAATGGGCTGGATGCGGCAGAGCAGATTCTTGCAGAAGACAAGACGGCAAGGGTGCTGTTTCTGACCACATTTTCCGATGATGAATATATTGTGGAGGCGTTACGAATCGGTGCAAAAGGCTATTGCCTGAAGCAGGATTTTGCAGCAATTGTTCCATCGTTAAATGCAGTCATGAGCGGACAGAGCGTTTTTGGTGGGGAAATTGTGAATAAGCTTCCGGTTCTGATGCAGAATAAGGAAAGCTTTGACTATGCCAGCTATGATATCAGTGAAAAAGAGCAGGAAATCATTCACCAGGTGGCATTGGGACGCTGCAATAAAGAAATTGCAGAAGCATTATTTTTAAGTGAGGGAACCGTCCGCAACTATATCAGCAGCATATTAGAAAAGCTGTCCCTAAGAGACCGGACGCAGCTGGCGGTATTTTATTACCAGCATTTATAAAATAGAAAGAGGATTTTTATGATTTTTGAGACACATGCACATTATGATGATGAGAAATTCAACGAGGACAGAGAACAGCTTGTTTCTTCTCTTCCGGAGCAGAACATAAAGCGGGTAATTAACGTAGGTGCAGACTTTGCCGGCTGCGTGGATAGCATAGCACTGGCAGAGAAATACGATTATATTTATGCAGCAATCGGAATTCATCCAAGCAATATCGAAGATGCAACGGAAGAAAATTTAGCATGGATAAAGGGAAAGGCTTCCTGGGAGAAAACCGTTGCCATCGGAGAAATCGGACTTGATTATTATTGGGATAAGGAGCCAACAGTGCAGCAGGCACAGCGGGAAATGTTCTGCCGTCAGCTTGCGCTGGCAAAAGAGATGAGTCTTCCGGTTATCATTCATTCCAGAGATGCCGCAGAGGATACCATGAAAATTATGCAGCAGGCCCATAAGGATGACATTCCGGGTGTCATTCATTGTTATTCTTATTCCAAGGAAATGGCGAAAGAATATGTGAAAATGGGATATTATATTGGTGTCGGCGGTGTAGTTACCTTTAAAAATGCAAAGAAGTTAAAGGAGACTGTAGCAGAAATCGGACTGCCTCACATTGTATTGGAAACTGACTGTCCCTATATGGCACCGGAACCGCATCGTGGCACCCGGAACGATTCAAGGAATCTTATTTATGTAGTAAAAACCATCGCCGAACTGACCGGAACAACACCGGGAGAAGTGGAAGCAGTTACCTGGGAAAATGCAAAAAGATTATTTGGAAAAGTGAAGTAGCCTTCCTGTCAGAAGGGAATCAGATTTTATAAATATTTTACTTGTATTATAAATATGCATTTGTTACAATCAACACAAAGCATATATTCTGATTTTCGAGTGGCAAAAGCCAATCTAAATTTCTGGTATCAATTCAATGAATTCTATGCTTTTAAATTCTTATTACAATTTACGAACGCATAGTGCATTGAATAAGCGGAATTTCAGAATCGGAACAGGATATGTAATCCTGCTTTTCCTTGCATTATGGGAAAAGGAGGAAACATGAAAACTTTAGAAGAACTGAATCTGGTGGATGACTTTCTGGTAAACAGCCTGACCAGCCACAAAATTTATGGGGAACAGTCGGCGAGGTATATTTTGGAGTGTATTCTGCACCGGCAGATAGGAAAGCTTACGGTAGTGCCACAGCGTTTCTTCTGCGGAGAAAATATAGAAACCCACGGCATTCGGCTGGATGTATATCTGGATGAAGAGAACGGAGAAATCTTTGATATAGAACCGGACCAGAATGATGGGAAAGAAGAAATTGTATCATTGCCACGAAGAGTCCGGTTTTACCATGCGAAGATTGATGCAGGCAATCTGACTGCAGGTGATACCTATGGGAGTCTTCGGAATGTCATCGTAATTTTTATTACAACCTATGACCCCTTTGGACTGAATCGTATGGTGTATACTATCAAGAATTGTTGTATCGAAGTGCCGGAATTAGAGTATGAGGATGGTGCGCAGACAATATTTTTGTATACAAGAGGAAGGGAAGGAAACCCACCAGAGGAATTAAAACAGTTACTGCATTACATGGAGCATTCATCCATAGAGAATGCTTCCACCGAGAATCTGAAAAAGTTACACCGGATGGTAACAGCAGTCAAGCGGGATGGAGAGGTAGGTCTTGCATATATGAAGAGTTTTGAGAGAGAAGAGAGGATTCGAAGACAGGGCGAAGAAGAAGGAAGAAAAGCCGGACTGGAAGAAGGTAAGAAAGAAGGCTTGCAGGAGGGAAAACGAGAAGGTCTGGAAGAAGGCATTATAAAACTCAGCCGTAAACTTGGAAAAGAAGATACGGAAATTCTGTCATTATTGCAGGAAGAACTGCAGATAGATGAAGAGCAGGCGAAACTTATACTGGAAAAATATCAGCAATAAGTAAATAAAAAGGGGCAGCACTCCTACTGGAGTAGCTGCCTGATTAATTCTAAGTGTAGGTGGATAGCCTTTTTATAAGCATCCATATCCCGGTTCTTAAGGGATAAAAAAATTTGTTCATGCTCCTGCTGTGCAGTAATTCTTCCATAAGAGGTATTTCCTTCACCATAATAAATGGATTTACTGATCAGGTTATTCAGTGTCATATAGAAGACACGAAGCGGAAGTGTTCAGGGCAGATTCAACCATATCTACAAGATCCGTTTCATTTGGAAGCGTAACATAATTGCCTTTTCCGATTACATTCGTAACCAGTTTTTTCTCGGTAAGAATCTTGATGGCTTCCCGGATGACATTACGGCTGACTCCATATTGTGTTGCAAGAGCACGCTCGGAAGGCAGACAGTCACCATCCTTATATTCTTTATGTAAAATTAATTGTTCGATATCGTCCGCAATGGACTGGTATAATAATGTTCCCATAGCATTTCCTCTGTTCTGTCAATTTACTGATATTCTCATCCTAAACGTTGTCAAAATAAAATGCAAGGCTTTTATTTATGTGAGTAGCTCGCCAGGCGTGTTTCCCGTAATTATAATGCCTGAATGGAAGCCTCTAAAATGGAAAGTCCCTCATCGATTTCTTCTTTTTTGACATTTAATGGAGTGGCAAACCGCATACCATTTCCATTTACGCCACAGTTTAAGGTAAGCATATGGCGTTCTAAGCAGCCCTTCTTTACTTTTGCCCAGATGTCTGGTGCCGGGGAGCCATCCTCATGGGAAAATTCAATGGCAACCATAAGACCGATACCACGGACATCGGAGATGCAAGGATATTTTTCTTTTAAAGCAAATAATTTCTCTTTTAAATAAGCTCCCATTTTATTGACATTTTCAATTAAGGTGCCATCTTCAAATTCCTTTAAGACAGCGCATCCTGCAGCGGCAGCGCAAGGATTTCCACCAAAAGTGGTTCCATGGGTACCAACCGGCCATTTATCCATAATTTCCGGGGTGGAAATCACGGCACTCATTGGAAGACCGCCGGCAATGGCTTTACCAACTGTCATAATATCAGGCACAACGTCGAAGTTCTGGCTTGCCCACATTTTTCCGGTACGTCTGTAGCCACACTGGATTTCGTCGAAAATCAGGAGAATACCATGTTTATCACAAATTTCACGGACACTCTGTACGAATTTCCTGGAAGGAACGACATAGCCGCCTTCGCCCATAACCGGCTCATATAAATGCAGGCAACATCTTCCGGATAGACAATATATTTCAATAATTTATTCAGCTCAAACAGTGCATAATCGGTACGTTCTTCTTCTGTCATACCGGCAGGACACAAATCTTTTCCAGGATATGGCGCAAAGTAGACATTATCCAGTTTATGGTTTCATCTGCATGTACTCTGCTGCCGGGTAATGTCTGCCGGGTAGAGACTGCCAGGTAAAGTCTGCCAGAAAACAATAGAAACATTTATTTATCGGATGCCAGTTCCACCGTGTCTTTCCAGAATCGTTTTGGAATATTCTGACTTTGCAGCTTCGGATTCTTTCTTGCTTCAATGGCAATGCTGTCAAAGAAACCGCACCAGAGCTTCTGGTATTCCTTCTCGGCAGGGGAAAGCCGTGTGATAACGTCCGGATTTAAATTGGATGCATCCGTAAGGAAGTATCCACTGCCGGCTTTGTGAATGGCGGCAATCTGGTGTGTTGCGTCATAAATCATAAAATGTTCCTGCGGAAGGCGGTCAGCAAAGTGTTCTGCCAGAACGGAAATCACCTGATTCTTAGGGTGGATGGCAGAAAACAGGACTCCGTTTTCCAGTTCCTGAAAACGTAAAAAACCAAGCAGATGGTGGGCTTCATTTCCGGTGGAACGGCTCAGTTCAAAGACTCTTGCAATATAAGGATTGCCAAGAGCCTGTAAAATCCGATGACCATCCGCTAAAGAAAATCCATATAAGAGTGTACGGTAAATGCAGTCGGCTTTGTCCGGATGCTCATTCTTTTTCTTATCATCATGGGCAAGAACCGCCTGAAGAATATCCTGATAGACCTCCATGCCAAGACGGGCAATAATGGTGCGTCCAACCTTTTTGCTCTTTTCGGAATCCGGTGTGACAGTAATATATTCAGAAAAGAGTTCGTAAGTTATCGTATCATTGATACAAAGCTTTATATTTTTGTGCCCATATCTGCTGGCCCAGGCATCATAGATGCCGGTAAAGATGCCATCGATGGAATCTTCACAGAGAAATATATGCATAAGAAAAAGTCCTTTCCTGTTTACTGAAAAATCATGGTTATAGCAGTTTATCCGACGCATAAATCGTTGGTGGTCAGTTTAAAATCACTTAAGGCATCTTCATCGAAGAAGGAAATCTGCTTATAACTGGAATCCCGTATTTCCTTCGGAATCTGAGTTTTATCCTGCATCAGACAGCTGCAGATATAATCTTCATTTTGTGGAATGGAATACATCATACGACCGGAGCAGGTAATAAAGTAGGCAGCCCGTTTTAAGACAACTCCGATTTTCTTTAAATCGGAAAAGTCAATGCGACTGTGCCGGCGGGCTTTTACAATGCGGTTGGCGGATTTCACACCAATGCCCGGAACACGTAGTAAGGTGTTGTAATCTGCCCGGTTAATCTCTACCGGAAAGGCTTCTAAGTGGCGGAGTGCCCAGTCGCATTTCGGGTCTAAGAAGATATTAAAATCCGGACGCTCTTCGCTTAATAGTTCTCCGGCAGAAAAACCATAGAAGCGAAGCAGCCAGTCTGCCTGATACAGGCGGTGTTCCCGCAGAAGGGGCGGACCACCGGGAAGGCTTGGCAGATTGGAATTGTGATTTACATTGACAAAGGCAGAGTAGAAGACTCGTTTCAACTGGAAATTCTGGTACAAGCCTTCTGTTACCTTCATAATCTGATAATCGTTTTCCGGGGTGGCACCGATAATCATCTGGGTGCTCTGGCCTGCCGGTACAAATTTCGGGGTCTTACGGTAAACCATCAGCTCATTCTGATTTTCCGTAATGCCATTCTGAATCAGACGCATGGGCTTTAAGATGGTTTTGCGGGACTTATTTGGTGCAAGAGCCTTCAGTCCGTCTGCGGTCGGAAGCTCCAGATTAACGCTCATGCGGTCGGCAAGAAAGCCTGCTTTTTCAATAAGAACCGGGTCGGCACCGGGAATGGCTTTTACATGAATATATCCGTTGAAATGATGGCGGACACGAAGCTGATAAAGGGTCTGATAAATCAGTTCCATGGTATAATCCGGGCTGATGAGAATACCGGAGCTTAAGAAAAGACCTTCGATATAATTTCTGCGGTAAAATTCCATGGTAAGGGTGCAGACTTCGTCCGGTGTAAAGGAAGCCCTTGGCACATCATTGTTGCAGTTATTCTGGCAGTAGGCACAGCGGAAAATGCATTCATTGGTAAAAAGAATCTTAAGCAGGGAAATACAGCGGCCATCGGCAGAGAAGGTATGGCAGATTCCCGGAGCAACGGAATTACCCATGCCACGGCCGTTTCCCTTGCGGTCAACACCGCTGGAGGTACAGGCAACATCATATTTGGCGGCATCCGAAAGGATGGTCAGTTTTTCCATTAAAGACATGTTTTCTGTTATGTTCAAAGCAATCACCTTTTCTTTTTCTATCAAATATATAGAAGCACTTGCAAAGGAAGTAGTGGTGGAAGCCTGTCCTGTTTTAATGATTTATCAGATAAGAGCAGCCTTGTTCATCAAACGTCAGATGCCGCATAATGCCTGCAAAGGGCACTAGGAATTTCTTTGTAGTATGTAGTTTTATCCGGCAACCGGCACAAATTCACATCCCTGTTCATATGTGCCTCGCTGGTACATCCTTGTACCAGCGTTGCCTGCTTTCAGATGAAATTCCAAGTGCCCCTAGCAGCCCTTATCAGGCATCTGTCCTTCGATGAACAGTGCCGCTTTTCCATAAGAAAAAGACAAGACAGGCTTCCAGCCATCCATCTTCCATTGTAAGTTTTATGAAAATCCCCAATAATAGTTGCGTAGAACTATTTTCCTCTGTTATCATAAAAAGGACTGGACAAATCAGAACATTTGTTCTAAAATGATTGTAACACAGAAAAATGCAGCTGGCAAGAAAAAAACGAACATTTATTCGAAAAAGATAGAAAGAGCGGTTAAATAAAGGAGCAGGCATGGCGGAATTAGGAAATCCACAGAATACAATAGAGGTACTGCAGAAGTACCGGTTTAATTTTCAGAAGAAATTCGGACAGAATTTTTTGATAGATACTCATGTGCTGGATAAGATTATCGATGCATCCGGAGTGACGGAGGATGATTTTGTATTGGAGATTGGTCCGGGAATCGGAACTATGACACAGTATCTTTGCGAGCGGGCAAGAGAAGTGGTTGCGGTGGAGATAGATAAGAATCTGATTCCGATTTTGTCGGACACACTGAAGAATTATTCCAATGTAACAGTAATCAATGAAGATATTTTAAAGCTTGATATCTGTAAGCTGGCAGAAGAGAAGAACCAGGGAAAGCCAATCAAGGTAGTGGCGAATCTGCCTTATTATATTACCACACCGATTATTATGGGACTGTTTGAGAGCCATGTGCCAATCGACAGCATTACGATTATGGTGCAGAAGGAAGTGGCAGAACGTATGCAGGAGGGACCGGGAAGCAAGGAATATGGAGCACTTTCCCTTGCAGTACAGTATTATGCCAGACCGGAAATCGTGGCAAACGTACCACCAAATTGTTTTATGCCAAGACCGAATGTGGGCAGTGCGGTTATCCGGTTGACCCGTCATGAGAAGCCGCCGGTAGAAGTGGAAGATGAGAAGCTGATGTTCCGCATTATCCGGGCATCCTTTAACCAGCGCAGAAAGACACTGGCAAACGGTCTGAACAATTCCCCGGAGATTCATTTACCAAAGGAAGTAATACAGGAGAGCATTGTAAGCCTTGGAGTTCCGGAGAACATTCGCGGAGAGGCACTGTCCTTAGAGCAGTTTGCGGAACTTTCCAATGAGATAGGACAGCGTATGAAACAGTAATATTTTACTGGTATACATCCATTTCTGTTACATATATATGTAGAACAGGAGTGGACAGGATATGAAAGAAAAAATAAAAATGATACTGTGTCTGTGTCTGATTATTGCAGGATTACCGATACTTATGACCCTGGTGTTCCAGGGGGATGAGATATTATTGGATACAGACAGCAATGAAATACAACATAAGAGCAGTCATCCCGGTGAAGAAGAGAAGATGGCTGCTCTTGTGTCTATTCTGGCACGGGATATCCCGGTTACCTATGAGGAAGAGGCAATTCGTGCGCAGGCAGTTATTGTGCGGACCAATTATGAATATGCCATGTCGCAGGGAAAAGCACCGGAGACGGGACTGAGTATTGCAGAGCAGACAAAACTATTTGGAAATGAAAATTATAATCGATATTATCAGAAATTAGAAAATTGCCTGATAGATACCGAGGGGGAAGTCTTAACATATCAGGGGCAGGAAGTCGAAGCTCCCTATTTTGCTGTTAGTGCAGAGAAAACGAGAGGGACAGAGCTTCCTTATCTCAAAAGCGTGGAATCCATATGGGACATTACATCAGAGGATTTCCTTAGGGTGGAATTCTATGATGCAGGAGAATTGGTGGATACCTGCAATCAGGAATTTCCGGAAGCAGGACTTACAGCGGAGGACTGGGTGAATACGCTGGTGGTGACAGAACGGGAAGAAAGCGGATATGTAAAAACCATACAGGTTGGGAACAGTAGTGTCAGCGGGGAGGAATTCCGCAAGGCATTTTCCCTGAATTCCGGCTGTTTTTATATCAGGAAAATCGATGGCAGGGTACGTATTGTGACCAAAGGGTTAGGACACGGTTATGGACTTAGCATATATGGAGCAAATGAGATGGCAAAAGAGGGAAAAACTTATCAGGAGATTTTAAGCTATTATTATTCCGAAATTGAAATTACAAAAAAAGAATGAAATATAAAGAAGAATAAAATATAAAGAAGAATAAAATATAAAGAAGAATAAAATACGAAAAAACTGTCCATACTTATAAAAAATAAGATATGGATGGTGAGAAAATGAAAGGAAGAAGATCATGGATGATTGCCCTGGCTGTCATGGTACTGGCAGCAGGAGCAATGACAGCAGTATATAATTATTCCCAGAAGGAAGAAAAAAAGCAGCAGGAAAATGTTGCAGATAAGAATGCAGGAAAAGACAAAGGCAATAAGAAAGAAGATGGAACTTCGGATGATTTTGTGGCAACGCTTCCAAAGACAGAGGAAGAAGCATCGGAGAAACTGGCAGAAGCAGACAGTATCATAAAACCTTCTGATAACGCAGTTGCTTCAAAGGATTCGGATGGACAGGCACAGTCCGACAGCGGGCAGACGGAAAAAGAAAATGCAACAAATGCAGCGGCTGAGGCAGAAAATGAGCCAGAGACAAAGGCGGCAGCAGCCACCACAAAAACACTGCATTTTGCGGAAGAAGATGGATTAAACTGGCCATTACAGGGTAATGTAGTCTTAAATTACAGCATGGATCAGACCGTGTATTTTGCAACGCTGGATCAGTATAAATATAATCCGGCAGTGATTATTGCCGGAGAAGTAAATGACAGGGTATCCGCAGCCGCAGAAGGAAAGATAACTGATATTTCCAACAGTGCGGTCACAGGATGTACCGTGACTATGGATTTAGGAGATGGTTATAGTGCTATTTACGGGCAGCTTAAGGAAGTGCCGTATGAAGTGGGCGACATTGTCGGCAAAGGAAAACTGGTAGGTTATATTGCAGAACCGACGAAATATTATTCCGTGGAAGGAAGTAATCTTTATTTTGCCTTGCAGAAAGATGGCGAACCGGTAGACCCGGTAAGCTTCTTTGAGTAAAAGAGCCATACTTGAAAAAAGAGCCGCATACCTATATAATAAAAGACATTAAAAAATACGAAAAAGGGTGCGCAAAAAGATGGATTTTAATGCTTACAGCAGCGAAGTATTGGAATGGTTAGAGGGTGTCCGGAAGAATCGGGGAACAGATGCCGAAAAAACATTGATGCTATGTAAAAATATAAGAGATTATGCCAGAGAGCAGGATGATGAGAAACTGTTAGGCTATGCCTATTATTACAGTGGCGAGACATATTATCTTCTGAATGATGTGGATAAACTGTTTCGCAATCTTTCCTGTTCCCTGCCATACCTGGAGCATTCCAGACAGCATGGTTTATTGGCAAGAGCCTATAATATTCTTGCCATTACGTCCATGAATCGTGGAAATGCTCCTTTTGCCATGGATTATTATCTGAATGCCAGAATGTATTGTGAAAAATATAAATTATATGATATTGGTATTATTATCAATATTAATATCGGTATGCTTTATAATAATTTTGGGGAATACCGGCAGGCAGAAAAATATTTAGGGCAGGCATATGATTTATTACAGAAGAATAAGGAAATACCGGAATATTACAGTTATCTTCTGAATATCTATATAGGACTGGGAAACAGCTGCTTTTATCAGGAAGAGTATATGCAGGCACAGGAATATGCACTGCGGGCAAAAGAGGTGTGCAGTGGACATCTGGAAGAGTTAGAGCAGATTGCCTTTGCCTGCTTTGAAGCAAGACTCTGTAATGCCATGGGAAAGAAAGAAGAATGTGACCAGAATATAGCAATTGTGCAGAAGGTATCAGATACCAGAGTGCCGATTCTAGATATTTTTGATGATCTTTATGCTTATAGTGAGATGCTGTTAGATACCAGAAAGGAAGAGGAATTCTGGAAATTAGTAGAACTTTTAGAGAAGATGGCAAGGGAAGCTAAGATTATTTATATGCAGAAGCGGATTCTGACTTTAAAAATCCGTTATTATAAGCGGCAGGAAAAGAATCGTGAATATCTGCAGGCATGCGGTTTGTTTTTTGAATTGTCCGAGATACTGGAAAAAGAAAATAAATATATCATGACCTGCATCTTAGATATGCGTTATACATTGGAAGAGACGAACCACAGCAGAAAGAAGATGGAAAAAGAAAACAGGATTCTCTTAGAGCAGTCCCAGACCGATGCACTGACCGGAATCCCGAACCGCTATCGGTTAGAACAGCATGCGCAGAAGGTATTCGAACATGCCATAGCAGAGAAAATTCCAGTGGCAGTGGAAATACTGGATATCGATTATTTTAAACAATATAATGATAACTATGGACATCAGAAGGGTGATTTATGTATCTGCCGTGTAGCAAAGGAAATTCAGAAGTTAGCGGAAAAGGATGATATTTTCTGTGCACGGTATGGCGGGGATGAATTCATTTTAATTTATGAGAGATATCCAAGGGAAGCTGTAGTCATTCTTACAGAAAAATTAAAGCGCAGCATCCGTGACCTAGATATGGAGCATGCTTTTTCAGCGGCACAGCACTATGTATCCATTTCCCAGGGAATCTGTTATGATATACCGGATGAGGACAGAACGATGAAGAACTTTTTACAGAAAGCCGATGATTTACTCTATCAGGTAAAAGAAGAAAACCGGGGAGGAATCTGTATTGGAAGCTGCCGGTAAGTGGAACATACATAAGAAAACTGCATAAGATAAAATGTAACGGCCAAAAATCCGCAATCGATACTTTTTTACCAGTTTATGGAATATGAGTAAGATACTTTTTTGGTCGATTGCTTTATATAGAGATAAGACTGGGCGGAGCCCGGTCTACATAGGAAGGATTACATGAAAGAGAAACATAATTACACTTATATGGTGCGCTGCCGGGATGGGAGCCTCTATACCGGCTGGACGACTGATATCGACAAGCGGATTGAAGCACATAACAGTGGAAAAGGAGCAAAGTATACCAGAAACCGGGGACCGGTGGAACTGCGGTATTTAGAGGAATCCGGGACGAAGGAGGAGGCCATGCAGAAGGAAGCAGCCTATAAAAAGCTGACCAGAAAGCAGAAGGATGCGCTGATTTTGTCGAAGAAAAATCTGTTGCAGTAAATTGACAAGCAAAAAACAGTCTGTTATGATTAGCCGCGGTGGCTTTTTATAAAGTTACTGGAGAACAGGTTACTGACAGATGGGAAAAAGTTCCCGCAACAGGAAGGAAAAGAATGAATACAATCAGATTTGATGAATTAGATTTAAATCCGCAGATTTTAAGAGGAATTGCGGATATGGGATTTGAAGAGGCAACACCGATTCAGAGTCAGGCAATCCCGGTGGTTTTATCAGGTGTGGACGTTATCGGACAGGCTCAGACCGGAACCGGCAAGACAGCAGCTTTTGGAATTCCGATTTTACAGAAAGTAGACCCGTCTTTACGGAAAACGCAGGTTTTGATTTTATCTCCCACCAGAGAGCTCGCCATTCAGGTGGCAGACGAAATCCGTAAGCTGGCAAAATATATGCACGGTGTAAAAGTGCTGCCAGTGTATGGTGGACAGGACATTTCCCGCCAGATTAAAGCCCTAAAGGGTGGCGTACAGATTATTATCGGAACACCGGGACGCTTGATGGACCATCTTCGCAGAAAAACCATCCGTCCGGATTTTGTCCATACCATCGTCTTGGATGAAGCGGATGAAATGTTAAATATGGGATTCCGTGAGGACATAGAAACTGTATTAGAATATATTCCGGGAGAGCATCAGACCGTACTGTTTTCTGCAACCATGCCAAAGCCGATTCTTGACATTACAAGAAAATACCAGCATGATGCAGTCAATATCAAGGTTGTAAAAAAGGAACTCACCGTAGCCAATATTGACCAGTATTACTATGATGTAAAGCGCAAGGATAAAGTAGATGTCCTTACGAGACTTTTGGATTATTATAATCCGAAGCTTTCATTGGTATTCTGTAATACCAAGAAAATGGTCGATGAGCTGGCAACGGAATTATCCGGCAGAGGCTATAGTGCAGAGGGACTTCATGGAGATATGAAGCAGTCCCAGAGAGACCGGGTCATGAATAATTTCAGGAAAGGAAAGACGGATATTCTTATTGCAACGGATGTGGCAGCAAGAGGAATTGACGTAGATGATGTAGAGGCGGTATTTAATTATGACCTGCCGCAGGATGATGAATATTATGTACATCGAATCGGAAGAACCGGACGTGCAGGCCGTTGTGGTAAGGCGTTTTCTTTTGTAAAAGGCAAGGAAGTCTATAAATTAAAAGATATCCAGCGTTACTGCAAGACAAAGATTTTAGCACAGCCGATTCCATCCACTGATGATGTGGCACAGATAAAAGCTGAAAATATCATGGAACAGATTGGAACTATCACTGAGGAAGAGAATCTTTCTGATATGATAGAGCTGATTGAGAAGCAGGTAAATGAAGCTGATTATACTGCCATGGATATTGCAGCAGCTTTCCTCTATCAGGCAATGGGTGCAGGGGAGAGTTCTTCTGAAAAAGAAGAATACGACTTTGCCAATACCGGTGCAGAAGAGGGAATGGTAAGACTGTTTATCAACATTGGAAAGAAAGACAAGATTAAGCCGGGAGATATTCTTGGCGCCATCGCCGGAGAGTCCGGTATGCCGGGCAGACTGGTGGGAGCCATTGATATGTTTGATAAATATACCTTTGTGGAAGTGCCAAGAGAATATGGAAAAGAAGTCTTAAATGCCATGAAGCATGCGAAGATAAAAGGAAAAGCCGTTAATATGGAACCGGCAAACCAGAAATAAGCAAAAAATGAGGGACACGATTTACGTGTCCCTCGCAGTTTTTATACCCGTGAAAACATTTTCTTAAGAATAGGGTTCAAAGGCTGTATATGGGAAGGGTTCAGACCATTAATATCAATGGTATAAGAGCCGTTAATCTGTCGTCCCAGACCAAATCCTAAGAGAACCGTCTTGTCAATCTGGTACATATCCCCGTAGTTATACTGATTATAAATATCGTCAAGGGAAAACAGTTCATAGGTCGCACCGTTATTTTCCGGCATGGAAAATACCACAGTTTTCACACCGGTCTGTGGATTTACATAAATATCAACAACCTTGAACAGCCGCAGGGATGCAGATACCGCATCGGCTTTCTGGCGTTTCTCCTTTGGAATAAAGAGGTAGCGGAACAGGATAATGCCGCCGAAGATACCAAAGATAGCCAGGAAGAACATTTGAAATTTATGCATAATAGTACCCATTACGATACCATCAAGACCAAATAGCAGAAGTCCGCTTCCAATCATGACGCCCTGCACCTGGTCATTTTCCAGATTCATCGGAATCAGAAGCAGAACAAATCCCAGTAGTAGAAATGCTGTAAAAAGCCAGATATCGCCTTTGTCACTGAGAGGAATATAGGACTTCGTCAACCAGTCGTATTTGACAAGCTCATAATCAGCGGGGTCACTGTTATTGTAGAAAATCGGAATCTTTTCGCCTTCCATCGGAACATCCTCTTCCGTAAAGACCTCATCGGTAACCGGAGTATAAACCGTTCCGTTCACGTTATAGGTTAAAAAAGCCGAGTAGTGGTAATAAACATTATCATTGCTGTCCTCATGTTTGTATTCCTTCAGAGAGAGAACCTGTGCAGACCAGGTGGTGTAGTTCTTATACTTTGCCCCATAAGTAAAACGATGAACCACTCCAAGATACAAGGCCCCTGCAGTTAAGACCGCCATAACGGCAGCAATAATGTAGATGGTACTTTTTTTCACATATCTTTTTACAATCATAAACCTTCTCCTTCGTATATTATTGATTTACAAAATTTTTTATTTTATCCCGTTTATCGATACCTAACTTTTCCAGAATTCCTGATATATAATGCTTAACTGTGTTCACTGAAAATCCTAAATATTCTGCAATTTCCTGATTGGTCCAGTTCCGGCATGCCAGCATTGCAATGGAAAACTCCAATGGAGACAGGAGATCCGTCACTGTTTTTTGCATCTTAGGATTGTGGATTTTCATCCAGCCACGACGAAATGAGATTATCCCGCCTGCCAACTGCTTATAAATCTCTGGTTCTTTTTTTCGGACACAGACCTCCAATAATCCCTGTAACAGCCCATGATACTCAATAAATGGCTCCCAAAATCTATCCGGTCTGGCCATTTCCCATGCAGAATTTACTGAGTGTATGGCTTCTTTTTGTTCTTTCAGATTAATCTGACACATTGCCTGCACACAGTTCAGATATATTATGGGTATGGGATATGTCGTATCTGCCATCAAAAAAGCTCCCTGGACAAGGCCCTTTGCCCGGGCATATTCCTGCCTTAAATAAGTTTCATGTGCCAGAAGGCTGATTGCAAACAATCTCTGGCCTGTTGTGCCGCTTTGGAATCTCCAATTGTCAGATTGGCAAAGGTATAGAGCATATCTGCAGATAAACGAAGCATGATATCTTCTTGTGACAAATATGGTTTCACAGTCTCTGCACACAGTTCTGCATTAGCAGAAAAGTAATAATATTCTGCTAATGCAATCTGTGCTGATTCTTTATCTTCCATTTCTTTAATTACTTTTTCAGCGTTTCCTGGCTCAAATGTGCTTCCGGTTAAAGGAAGTACGGCTCTGTCCGATAATATCATCGTATCCCCGTTCCTTTCAATGAAAAATTTTCCTATCCCAATTTTTGATTGCTTTAATGATTCCGGATATATTTAAGTATATCACAAGTGGGGCATATAGCACATCTTTTCTTCCTGACACCACAATCATGAACACTACAATCCCGGTACTCCTTTTTTGATAACATGACCATCATTTTCTGGTAATACAATGGTTCCATATTGGAGCATTTTTGACGGAATGAAAGATGCTCTCTATATAACGTTTCCTGTAAAATGATACAGTTTGTTACATAGAGAGCATTTTTATGGGGTAATATTTATTTACAAATGTTTCTTTTTACGATAATAAACGGTACCAGCAATAATAATTTCTGAAACAATCAGCCATGCCGCCCATACCAAAGGATTATTATAATCCCCTGTTTTCGGAGACTTATCCGTAGTCTGCTTTGTATTAGTTTGAGTTGCAGGCTGGGTATTTGAGGCTGTAGCCGTTTCCTGATTTTTATTGTCTGGATTCTGGTTTACACTTGCCTGGATGGTAAACGTAGTACTTGCAGAACCATCTGTCCACAACATTTCCAGGTTATGTGTTCCGGCAGTCAGTGTATTCAGGTAAGAGGATTTCAAAGTAACAATGGTTGAACCGGACTTCACATCATAATTATCTTTTCCAATCTGAACACCATCTACTTTGATTCCGGCAAATTTAGAGAACTCTGCATCCACCCGGATGGTAAGGCTGTTGCCACTCTGCAGGACATAGCTGCTTTCAGATCCTTCTATAATTTTATAAGAAGTTTTGGTTTCTTCAGTTCCGGTTTTTACCGGCGGGATTTCGACTGCAGTTTTAGCATAATTACAAACTGTACACTGCTCATGCTTAGAACCTTTTTCCGTAGACGTAGCTTCCTTGTCGATTACCCAGGTAAAGCTATGTCCGGATTGATTTATTTTTTCACCACATTCACAGGTATTCCAATGATTATCCGCATCGGAATGCCATCCGGTACGGTCTGCTGTATGCTCTGCTGTTTTTGCGATTACAACATCCAAAGAAGTAATCATATTTGCTCCACTTGCATCACTGAAATAACCACCGCAATTTGCACAGACCCAATATTGTATATTTCCCTCTGTCAGATGAGTTGCTTCTTTTCTGTCAACCTTAGACAGTGTATGTCCGCCAAGATAACTGCCGCAGATATTTGAGAGCAGGGAGGTTGTGTCTGCTGCCTTAATCTGGTTGGAACCAGGTGTTCCACTATCCGCACCTACAGCATTGAGTGAAGGGTTCTTCTTTTTATCAAAAGCGCAGCCAGCAGTGGTGCCATTATTATCATATCCAATGAATCCACCCGGTGCAATTGTTGGATGAGAACCTGTTACAGTACCTGCAGCATTACAGTTCTGAATATTTCCTTTGGTATTTGTACCGGAAAAGCCACCGGTTTTCGGCTCCCAGCCTGCCACCGTACTCTTTACATTACCATAGGAAACACTGTTACGAATCTTTCCTTTTTCCAGATATCCGACAAAACCACCGGTATTCCAGTTATTTGCCTCAACATTGCCATAAGATGCACAATGCTCTATTTCCACACTGGCGTCGGACTCAAATACACATCCGGCAAACCCGCCGGTTGACCATCCTCCGGATACGCTGCCTTTGGCGGTACAGTTTTTGTAGGAGCCCTGGAAAACATTTCCGATGAATCCACCACTGATACACCTTCCTGTCACAGTAACATCCGCGGAACAATCCGAAACATGGGCACGGCTTGCATCACCAATCAGCCCTCCGGCATACATCTTGGAGTCTACCTGTCCGGTTCCCTGACAGTTTTCTACTCCAACAAAGGTAGCTCTGGAACCACCCATCGTTGTAAGCGAACCTACCAGCACTCCGGCACCGTAAATATCCGGACTGGCACTTGCATCCGTGGAATTTCCGGCATAGATGGTAGCATTTTTAATACAGAAATTTTTCAGTACTGTTTCATCAGATACAGCTACTACGACACCAAACAAGCCGGCACAGACGTTATTTCCCCGTTCATCCACATATAAGCCTGTAATGACCTGATTATTTCCATCGAAATATCCTGAAAAAGCTTTGGAACTTGCATTTCCATAACCGATAGGAATCCATCTCTTTCCGCTCAAATCAATTGGAGCGGTCAACTTGAAATATTCCCCCAAATGTGTTTGCTCAGGTACTCCAGAATTTACTTCTGATGCCAGCTTTGCAAGCTGTCCTGCCGTAGCAATCTGATATGGATCATCCTTTGTACCGCTGCCGCCAGCAAAGTCAGTTGCTGTAAAATCTGTCCATTTCTCTGTTGGAACATCTGCCCGGGAAGTTATCGGTGTCAGTGTAAACAACATACAGACTACCAAAACCAAACCTAGTAACTTTTTTCTTTTTCCCATAATTCGTCCTTTCCTTTTAATGATTTTTAGTAAGATTCAAACCGACAAAATCAAGGTTTATGATTTTATTTTACCAATTTCATTTTTCTTTGGACATGCCCGTTTTGACAGAAAAAAGTGCCTGTTTTATTGTATTTAATCTATAATTCCGGAATCGGAAATAATTCTTCCGGGGTACCAAAGTGGGCACCCAGAGGGTTCATATATTTTGTCCACTGAAGTTTCGTCTCGTCAATGTACATATTTTCCTCATCACCAATGCCATAGTTTGGAATGCCGTTATTAGTGCCCTCTAAGAAGTCTTTAAAAGTATCTACATCAAGGTCACCGTTCAGATAATCCATCCAGAAATTGTCATGGGCTGCAAATAAAAGCTTGTCCATTCGTGGAGAAGCCCAGCCTAAGAAATCACAGGCAGCCTCATACTGGGAATCGTCTTCAAATTCAATTTTCCATTCGTAAGTATCAGACCCATTTTTGATGCAGCGGATACCTTTTTCATCCATGGCAACCATATAAAATACATCTTCCGCATCTTCATCAGATTCATTTGTGGCATCTGTCGGAAACGTAACCTTAAGGGTATCGGATAAAAGCATATCGATAAGAGGCTGGGCTGGTGTATCATTTACAATGCTTTTCTTTGCTGTCTCTGCCATTTCCTTATCCTTAACTTCTTCTTCCTCTTCAATAGCTTCCTGTAAAGCTTCTTCCGCTTTATCAAAGGAGTCTAACAGCTTGTCCCATTCCTTCATGCTGAAAGACTGACCACCGATTTGAAAGCTCTCTTCGGTTTCACCATTTTTCATTTTGTTATAAATATTTTCTTTCCATTTTGCAATTTCTTCAGCCGGATTTACCGTAGCTGCAGAATCCTCATCTTCATTCATTTCAGAAAGCTTTTCCTGCACAAGCTGTTGAAAATGAGTCAGCCATTCGTTATCCTCAGTATTGTTATCCGGGTCAGTGGACAGAAAACCGAGGTAGTCCATTGGGGAGTTGTTGTTCCATATTGAGTTAATTGCCATAAGAGCTCCTTTCAGAAGTTGTTGTCTGGTGATTGCAAAAGCATATTTGTAAAAATAATCAGGATATTCGAAGTGCATATTGCTTTCGCTATAAAATACCGTAGTTCTAAGATGCATGTTTTTCTTTTGTTTATTAAGCCGGTCTTTCCAATGTTTGACAAATCACAGGACTGTTCGTCGAAGTGCGGATGCATCTTAAGGACTGTTAGGGGCACTTGGAATTTCGTCTGACAACAGGCAACGCCGGCACAGGGACGTGCCGGCGAGGCGCATATGAACACGGATGTGAATTTGCGCCGGTTGCCAGATGAAAGATTATCCTGCCGAAATTCTTAGTGCCCCTTGCAGGCTTTATCCGCATCCGTACCCGACGAACAGTCCTGCGATTGTGTCAAAGCAACGGAAAGACAGTCTGACAGCAAGAAAAACATGCATCTAAGAACTGCTGGCATTTTACATCAGATAAAGTAATATGCACTTCGAAATCCTGATAAATTTACAATCCATACATTTTTGCAATCATCAGAAAAAAATAAAGACACTTTATCTCAATCAATCCCTTGAAATAAAATGCCATCCATGTAATAACTTTATCGACCAATTGATTTAAATACATTAGAAGAAAATGTTGATTTCTTCAAAAAATACAGGTAGGATAGAAGAAAAGGAGTAGGAGGACGGGCAGTATGGGAAAAATCATTTTTCTGGATGTTGACGGAACCTTGGTGGATTATGAAAATCATTTGCCGGAATCAGCAGTTCTTGCGGTGCGGAAGGCAAGAGAAAACGGACACAGAGTGTATATCTGCACAGGAAGAAGTAAAGCAGAAGTCTATGAGAATATCTGGAAAATCGGACTGGATGGAATGATAGGCGGAAACGGAAGTTATGTGGAAGATCATGGACATGTGGTTATGCACCAGATGATTACGCCGGAGCAGTGCCGCCATATTGTGGACTGGTTAAAGGAGCGCGGACTGGAATTTTATCTGGAAAGTAATGCAGGACTGTTTGCAAGTGCCGGATTTGAAGAGGCTGTAGAACCTGTGATTCAGGAATATTCCAGGCGGAAAGGCAAAGAGGGCGCAGATAAAATAAAGGTACGGGATGCATTTCCGGAAATGATTTTTGATGGAGAGCTGTACCGGGATGATGTAAATAAAGTAAGCTTTATCTTAAATCAGTATCAGGATTATAAAGATGCCGTGACCGAATTTTCGGATTTGCAGGCTGGAACCTGGGGCGGAGCCGGCGAAATTGCATTATTTGGAGATTTGGGTGTAAAAAATATCACCAAGGGCAATGCCATTGCGCATCTGTTAGAATATCTTCATGCAGATGTGGCAGATACCATAGCTTTTGGGGATGCCAAAGTGGATATTCCTATGTTAGAATACTGTGGCTATGGTGTTGCCATGGGAAGCGGTGGAGACGAGATAAAGGCTATGGCAGATTATGTCACCGGGGATGTGGATCAGAATGGATTGTATGATGCATTTGAAAAATTGGGGCTGCTATGAAGAAAAATATTGGTATATTTTTAGTGATGTGTATCATGTTGACTGCATGTAAAAATGATAAGTTTCCTTATGATGATGAACTGGATGATTCGGAAAAGAATGAAATAAGTACAGAGTATGACTCGTTAATTGACAGAAAAATTGCCAATACAAAAGATGAAAAAATAAATATCGGCTATGATGAAGCACTTTCTGAGTATGAAGGGTATCTTGATAATGTAAAATTATTTGAGGAAGGCTATAAAAATCAGGATTACGATGGAGATGGAAAAACAGATCGTATTTTCCAGTATTTCAGAAATGATAATAAGAAAGTATATACGATTTGCTTTGGAAATGGTGACCACCTTGAATTGGGAGTATTTGATGATACATTTCTCGGTCTTGAAGTATGGGGAGCGGATATTACCGGAGACGGGAAAAATGAGATCGTCTTTTGTGGAGAGCATACAGGAAATACATGGATACAGAGTGGAAGTGAAATTGCAATCTGGAGAAAAGATGGCAGTGAGTACACAAGAATGAATCTGCCGGGAAAACAAACCGGAATACAATATTCTGCAGGATATGATATTTATATTGAAAAGACAGAACAGGAAGATATAATTTTAGTTACCTGTCCTGAATTGGGCTTGGAAGAGGAATATGTTCTGCCTGAAAATCAAAGAGAAGAATTTGATAGTTGTTATAAAGACTTAAAAGTTGGAGAAAGGATATTGAGTTCTTCAAAAGCATGGAAAATAGCAGTGGATGGAGATGATATATTTTTATATGAAGCGTTTTTAGACAGACAGACTGCAGCAGTTAAGATAAAAATGCAATGGAAAGAAAATAAATTTGAAGTAATGAATACGGAAATTTTAGAAGAGTATTTATAATGCATAAACAATGGCTGAAATGCAATCGCACAGGGTTGTTTTCTCCTTGGTGTTTTTAGTTGCCCGCATTAGGGAAGCAGCAAGCAGATAAAATAAGTAAAGAAAGTTTAGGAGGACAAAATGAGTAATAACGTAACAGAAAAGAAATGGTGGCAAAGTGCAGTAGTATATCAGATTTACCCAAAAAGTTTTCAGGACAGTAATGGAGATGGAGTCGGTGATTTAAGAGGAATTATGGAGCGGCTGGAGTACCTTGGAAAGCTTGGTATTGATGCAATCTGGTTATCACCGGTCTGCAAATCCCCGCAGGCGGACAATGGCTATGACATTTCTGATTATCAGGATATTGACCCGATGTTCGGCAGTGTGGAAGATATGGAAGCTTTAATTAAAGAAGCAAAGAAATACAACATCCGCATCATTATGGATCTGGTTTTAAATCATACCTCCAATAAACACAGATGGTTTGAGGAAGCAAAGAAGAGTAAGGACAACCCATATCATGATTACTATGTGTGGAGAGATGGGGAAGAAGGCGTAGAGCCAAACGATATGAAAGCCGTTTTCGGTGGAAGTGCATGGGAATGGGTACCGGAAATAAAGCAGTATTATTTCCATCAGTTTTTGCCGGAACAGCCGGATTTGAACTGGGAAAATCCGCAGGTGCGAAAAGAAATATATGACATGATTTTATGGTGGATGGAAAAAGGTGTTGGCGGCTTCCGTCTGGATGTAATCGACCAGATTGCAAAAGAGCCGGATAAGAAAATTACCATAAACGGCCCGAGACTTCATGAGTATTTCCGTGAAATGAGCAAAGAAACTTTCCAGAAGGGAGATTTAATTACCGTAGGAGAAGCCTGGGGTGCAGACCCGGAGCGGGCAAAGCTTTACAGCAATCCGGATGGAAGTGAATTTTCCATGGTATTCCAGTTTGAGCACATCGGACTGGATCAGCAGGAAGGCAAGGATAAATGGGATTTGGCACCGCTGCCATTCTTAAAGTTGAAACAGATTATGAACCGCTGGCAGACAGAGCTTTATAACTGCGGCTGGAACAGCCTTTTCTGGGATAATCACGATTTGCCGCGTATCGTTTCCCGCTGGGGGAATGATAAGGAGTACCGGGTAGAATCTGCAAAAATGCTTGCAATTTTATTACATGGAATGCAGGGAACTCCATACATTTTCGAGGGCGAAGAGCTGGGTATGACAAATGTCCGCTACAATATCGAGGATTACCGGGATGTTGAAATCCAGAATGTATACAAGGAGCGTATCGCAGCAGGCTATGATAAGGAAGATGTTATGAATTCCATTTATGCCAAGGGACGCGATAATGCCAGAACGCCAATGCAGTGGGATGATACGGAAAATGCCGGATTTACAACAGGCACACCTTGGATAAAAGTAAATGATAACTATAAAACCATCAATGCCAAGAGCCAGATAGATGACCCGGATTCCATTTTCAACTGCTACCGGAAGCTGGTAAGCTTTAGAAAAGAGTATCCTGTTTTGGTGGACGGCAGCTTCAAATTACTGTTAGCCGAGGATGAAAATATCTTTGCATATGAGCGTAAAAATGCGGATGAGACACTGCTTGTTGTCTGCAATTTCTACGGCAATACCGTTAAAATGCCTTTGACGGAAGAGACAGAGGATATGGAGCTTCTTATTTCCAACTATAAAGAGACAGAGGATTCTTCCGTGCTTCGTCCGTATGAAGCAAGAATGTACTATAAAAAATAAGAGATTTCCTATTGAAATAAATTCTTTGCATAAATGTTGGAAATCCAACAGTCAGTCACTCCGTTATCTGCTACAATATGGATAAACCCACCGAAAAGGTTTATACAAATCAGATAAAGAAAAGATAAGGAGCACAAAATGGCAGATTTATTAAAAAATATTTCCAAGAAAGAAGTTTTAAATTTAAAAGAAGAAGTAGCATATCAGGATGGACAGATTGTAAGTAAGACACTGGCACAGAATGATGCAGTAAGCATAACCTTATTTTCCTTTGCAAAGGGCGAGGAAATCAGCACACACGCTTCCGGCGGAGATGCCTTTGTAACCTGTCTGGATGGAGTTGGAGAAGTAACCATTGATGGTGAGAAATTCCAACTGACGGAAGGACAGTCCATCGTAATGCCGGCAGGACATCCACATGCCGTATATGGAAAAGAGCAGTTTAAAATGCTTTTAGTCGTAGTATTCTAAGAAGAACTAAGTATTAAAATACCGCCACATACATAAGACAAAGCCATCATCAGATGTGCGTATTGCCTGTGTATGTGGCGGTTTTGTGTTGCCAGATATCCGCAAGAGCTGACGTTATATCGATAAGACATTGTTTAATAATACATCTTTGCAGCCTGTTTCCGTTCCCGGTATTCCTGTGCACTGACCGGTGTAATCATACCGCAGCTTTCGCACATAATGCCACGCTGTTTCTGGTGGCTGAAAATCGGAATATAGAAAAGGGTTGCCTGATTTAACTGTCTGCAAAGGGTATGCATGACATTATGCCGGCAGTTTGGGCAGACAGAAGTGCCAACCGGGCCTTCCCGTTTAAAAACTGTTCTTGTACCGTAGATAATTACCATGTCATAACACCTCCCTGATGAATATTTGCTTTTAACTGATTAAGAACCTGATCAAAATCTTTGCTTTTTCCACTGTGAGCGGCAACCAGAGTACGTTTACCATCTGCAGTTTCCAGTGCAATATAGCTGGTTGTTGTCGGGTCACCATTTAACATGTTACATTTGAAAACGTTCGTAATATCGTCTAAAGGAGTGACATAGAAGCCTTCCTTTGTATTGTTGTAATCCAATATGAAATGATTGGAAACAGCAACGCCAAGCTTTGGTGAAAAAATGCGTGGGCTGTTGGCAAAATCAGAGTAAATCCGCTGCAGACCGCCATTCTGTTCCAAGAGAGCAATCTTTTTCTTAACGGCCTTTTTCTTGTTGCCGCCTGCTGAAAAAATAATAATACCAAGAACTGTAAATACGGCAGCAATCACATAGAGTACAATGCTGTTTTCAACGGCTGTGTGTGTGGTATCCAGATAATGGTCACCAAAGTACTCGTCATAGTTGTAAGTAGTAATGTCCAGTCCGGTATCAGAAAGATAATCCACCAGATAATGAGCTGCCTGAGGAGGCATGCTGGTGCTTTTTCCCCGGATCGTGTGAGCAGGTAAGCTGTCGAGAACAGTGTCATCTACGTCTACACCATAGACCGGAAGGGAAGTTTCTCCCTTGGTAGCAATGATACTCCAGTAACCTTCAGAATCCTCTGCAATATAGAATTCTGTGTGATCTTTTCCATCAGAAGTAAGCTCCGCAAATGGCCCCATTACATAAGTAACTTCCATTGTTGCGTAACCATCGGTCTGTGCGTCAAACGGATCATAAGCAGTAATCCACATCAGAAGACCGAAGGCAAGGAAAACGCCACCTAATACAAAGAAAATAATCAGTGCAGCGATGTTTTTCCCACAGACTTTCAATAAATCCTTTTTAAATTCTTCCATTTTCTTTTTTCTCCCGTGTATTTTTTTAAACCAATTCTATCATGACATAAGAGGAAGAATTGTGCAACAGATATAAGGAAGATTATTCTTTCATCACTAACCATCTGCATTTACTGAGGGCTTTTCCGAGACACAGGTAAATAATATAGAAAAGGATGCCGATGAGGAAAGTGGCAGCTGCCCAGCGCAGATGCTTAAACAGGTAAATATATGGATGCTCATAGAGCAGGGTAATCCAGTCCTGTGTATTCCAGAGACTGTAAGCAAAAGCATTATCATGTAAAAGATAAACCATAAAAGTGGAAGCTCCCACAAAATTAATCATGCGGCTGCATGGAATATGGATGCGCCGGAAGATTTCAAACAGAGAAAGTCCCACAAGAATCGGAATAATGCTATAGTCTGAAAAGGAAGGAATCTTCTGGATAAAAATGTCTTTGCTTTCATTTAAAAAGTAAGTCTGAATATTGGTCTGTGTTACATTATAAGCAGAAATGTAAATAAACAGGAAGGAAACTGCAATAATCAGATAGAGGCAATAAGTTCTGATTTTTCCAAATGGATTGTAAAGGTGGATAAAACCGCCCAAGGCATATAAGAAAATACCGGTCAGCAGTGTCCGGAGTCCGTTAGCCAGGGAATTTGCCATACTTCCGGTCCAGCGGAACTGGATAAATGCAAATAAGACAATCAGAAAGGTAAAATATTTCTGCTTGTCCAGTTTTGCCAGAAACTTGTTTAAAAAGAGGTAAGCGATTACCATAATGAAGAAATAGTAGCCCACAAACCAGGACATACTGTTAAATTTATTGATGTTGACCAGTTTTAAAAAGACACCGTCAGTCATACGGTACCAGAAGGAAGATACCAGTGTCAGGGAAACTGCGGCAAAACCAAGCTGTAACAGCAATTTCTTGGAAATTTTGGCAAGATTAATTCCATTTCCCTTTGAAACCATAAAGTATCCGGAAATCGTAATGAAAATAACATTTCCGATTTTTCCCATTGGAGCAAAGGTGGAAAGAAGCAGGAGCTTCTTATAAAAAACAGGTTCACAGAACAGTCCGTTATTCATACGCAGCATGGAAGCAGTGTCTGTTAACTGTACCTTCACGCAGTGGTCAGAAATATGAAAAATAATAATCATAAACATAGCCAGAATACGCAATAATTCAATGTTGGAACTTCTGGTTTTAGCTGGTGTCATGTTGTCTAATCTCCTAATCCTAAAATGAAATACCATGCCATTATAATACAGATAGCTTTAAGATGCCACTATTTCCAGCAAAAGTGTGTTATAATGAGCAGTGCCAGTCAGGGAAAATCTTTGATTTTCGAGAGGGCACTGCTGGAAATGTGCTAAGCAGTAAAAAATAGCCCCGGCAGAAAGGAATACACATATGGCAAAGGAAAAGATAGATGAGGGACTGATAGGAAATGAAAAAATCGAACAGGCGATTGCCGGCTTGCAGCAGGAGGCAACACCGGAGCAGTTAGCCCATACACTGACGGTAATCCGCCGGCGAATGCAGGAAGGCGGTCAGGTGATTGTGGCAGTGGAACCACCGAAGGGTGGAAGCCAGATGCTGCTACAGGCGATTGAGACAGATGGTAAGACCTGGTGGGCAGCCTTCAGCAGCTTTGAAGAAGAATTAAAAGGCGGCGGAAGTGTGAAATCCACATTTTTAGCGGATATAGAAAAGCTTTTTCAAGGAACATTGCAGGCAGAGGGAATCGAAGGGGTCATTTTAAATCCGTGGAACCGTACCATAATGCTGGATAAGAATCTGATACAGATTGTGCTTGGCAGCAGATAGATATGTGGATAAGGAAACGTCAGAGAAGAAAAAGAGTGGAAAGAAGGAAAGAAAAATGAATTATGCAGAATGTATCGAACAGGCAAGAGGGAGGATTGGAAATTATTGTAAGGCATGTGTAGAATGCAACGGACGCGCCTGCCGGAATCAGATGCCGGGACCCGGTGCAAAGGGAATTGGCGATACTGCCATGCGTAATTATGATAAATGGAAAGAGATTCGTGTGCAGATGGATACCATTGTGGAAAATGCTCCAGTGGATACTTCGCTGAAATTATTTGGAAAAGAGTTTAAATATCCGTTCTTTGCAGGCCCGGTAGGAGCGGTGAATCTGCATTACGGAGACTGTCTCAATGACATTTCCTATAATGATATTCTGGTATCGTCCTGTGTGGAATGCGGCATTGCAGCCTTTACCGGGGATGGTACAGACAGTAATGTCATGGTGGCAGCTACAAAGGCAATTGCCAAAGAACAGGGACTTGGAATCCCAACGGTAAAGCCGTGGAACCTTGAAATCATCAAAGAAAAAATGGCACTGGTGCACGAAGCGAAAGCCTTTGCAGTAGCCATGGATGTAGATGCAGCAGGCTTGCCGTTTCTTAAGAATTTAGAGCCGCCGGCAGGCAGTAAGACCGTGGAAGAACTGCGGGAAGTGGCAGAGCTTGCTGGAGTTCCGTTTATTGTAAAAGGAATTATGACGGTAAAAGGAGCTTTAAAAGCAAAAGAAGCCGGGGCTGCCGGAATTGTGGTATCGAACCACGGTGGCAGGGTATTAGACCAGTGCCCGGCAACAGCAGAAGTCTTAGGCGGGATTGCGGATGCAGTGAAAGGCTCCATGAAAATTCTCGTAGACGGCGGAATCCGCTGTGGAACGGATGTATTTAAGGCAATTGCCTTAGGTGCAGATGCGGTAATTATCGCAAGACCGTTTGTGACAGCGGTTTACGGTGGCGGCAGGGAAGGCGTAGCGTCTTATGTTGCCAGGATAGGAACCGAATTAGAAGATACCATGAAAATGTGTGGCGTACACAGCCTGGCAGAGATTACAAGGGATTGCATATGGACAAAAGCATAGAGTGGAGCATGAAAACAAGAGAAGAAATATTAGCATACGGACTGTCTTTCCCGGACACTTATCAGGAGGCACCGTTCCATGACCAGAACTGGCAGCTGGTGCGCGTAAGGGAAAGCAAAAAGGCATTTCTCTGGACTTATATGCGGGATGGATTCCTCAATCTGAATGTAAAAGCAGACCCACAGTGGAGAGACTTCTGGCGGAGTGCCTATCCTACAGTCATTCCGGGGTATCATCAGAATAAGGAGCACTGGAATACCATAATCGTGGATGGCACAATCCCGGATAAAGATATCTGCCGCATGATAGCAGAAAGTTATGAACTGGTAACGGACAGCCCGACCAGGCGGATTTATGAAGCAGTAAAGAAAATTCCAAAAGGGCAGGTGGCAACCTATGGGCAGGTAGCGGAGCTTGCCGGAAACAAGCGGATGTCAAGAGCTGTAGGAAATGCACTGCATAAGAATAAAGACCCGGAAAACATACCATGTTACCGGGTGGTAAATGCAAAAGGCGGGCTTTCCGGAGCCTTTGCCTTTGGCGGCGAGAATGAACAGGCACGCCGCCTGATGGCAGACGGTATAGAAGTAGTGGACGGAAAAGTAGATTTAAAACGTTTCGGAATGAAAATAGAGAAAACGGATTAAATTACTGGAACATTAGAGAACTTTTTCTCCGGTTAGCGGGTCCGTGATTTCTAACAGGGCTAAAATCAGTGCCATACGGACATATTTTCCGTTCTGTACCTGTTGGAAATAAGCGGCGCGCGGGTCGGAATCCACATCAACAGAGATTTCATCGACTCGTGGAAGCGGATGTAAAACCGGCATATCAGAAGGAGCCAGTTCTAATTTTTCTTTATTTAAAATGTAGGTATCTTTTAACCGGATATAGTCTTCCTCGTTGAAGAAACGCTCTTTTTGGACACGGGTCATATAGAGAATATCCAGCTTTGGAAGTGTTTCCTCTAAGTCAGAGACTTCCCGATAGGTGCTGTGGGAAGGCTTTAAGGTTCTTTCAATCATATAGTCCGGAATGCGGAGTTCTTCCGGAGAAATGAAATAGAATTCGTTACCCGGATAGCGTACCAGACTGTTTACCAGGGAATGAACGGTTCTTCCGAATTTTAAATCACCACAGAAGCCTACCGTCAGGTGGTCAAGCCGTCCCTTGCGCTGGCGTATGGTTAATAAGTCAATCAGGGTCTGGGTTGGGTGATAGTGTCCGCCGTCACCGGCATTAATGACCGGAATGGTTGCATACATAGAGGCGCAGAGCGGTGCTCCTTCTTTTGGATGACGCATGGCAATAATATCTGCGTAGCAGCTTACTACCCGGACGGTATCGGCAACGGTTTCTCCTTTGGTAGCACTGGACTGTTCCGCACCGGCAAATCCCAGTGTCTGACCACCAAGACTTAGCATGGCGGATTCAAAGGACAGTCGGGTTCTGGTGCTTGGCTCATAAAAGAGTGTAGCAAGCTGTTTCCCTTCTGCAAGGTGGGCATAAGCCTCTTTGTGGGTACCAATCCGGTCTGCAAGATCCAGAATACGGGTTGTTTCTTCTTCCGTAAGGTCCAGTGGACTGATTAGGTGTCTCAAAGCCATTCCCCCTTTATCATGTATTCATTTCGTTCTGCACCAGTGGAAATAAACTGGATATCGCAGTCTAAAAGGCGTTCTAATGTTTCAATGTATAATCTGGCATTTTCCGGTAAATCTTCATATTTGCGGCAGGCAGAAATATCCTGTTTCCAGCCCGGAAGCATTGTTACAACCGGAGAGAAGCTATCGATATTTTCGGTAGGGTCGAAGACGGTTGTGGTCTTATGATTTCTTTCATAAGCAGTAATGACAGGGATTTCTGTCAGAGAGCTTAAAACATCAAGCTTCGTTAAGGCAATTTTATCTGCATGCTGGCATTTCAATCCATAGCGGCTGGCAACGGCATCAAAAGGTCCGACTCTACGTGGACGGCCGGTGGCAGCACCGTATTCATTTCCAAATTTACGAAGGATGTTGCACCAGTTTTCGGACATGGCTCTTTCTGCTACGAAAGGTCCGGCTCCCACACAGGTGGAATATGCTTTTAGGACACCCACAACATGGTCTAGGGATTCACCCGGGATACCGGCTCCAATCGGACCATAGGCGGAAATGGTGGAGGAACTTGAAGTGTAAGGGAAAATACCATAATCGATATCACGCATGGCTCCAAGCTGGGCTTCCAAAACCACCTTTTTATGGCTGGCAAGAGCATTTTCCAAGAAGCTTCCGGTATCGCAGATATAAGGTGCAAAAAGGGAAGCCTGTTTTTCACACCAGGACAGCAATGCCGGATAAGACATCGGCTCCTGATGATAACTGCCTGCCAGTTCCAGATTTTTGGATTCCAACATGGTTTTTATCCGAACCTGGACATTTTCTTCTTTTAAATGAAGCAAATCACCAAGACGCAGTGTTTTCTTCCGGTATTTATCGCTGTATGCGTAAGCAATGCCGCGGCGGGTGGAGCCGAAGGCAGCACCGGATTTCTCAAGACGTGTTTCTTCCAGTTCATCCTGAATCCTGTGCCATGGCATGGAGATGGTGGCACGTTTGGAAAGTTTTAAATGTTCTGGGGTAATAGAAATACCGCGGCTTTCGATATCTTCAATTTCATGGGTGAGGTGCTCTAAATCAATGACCATTCCATCCCCTAGTACGCATACCACATTGGGATGCAGAATGCCGGACGGCAGAAGATTTAAGACAAATTTTTCCTGTTTGGTTACAACGGTATGACCGGCATTGTTGCCACCCTGATAACGGACAACGACATCTGCATGTTCTGCAAGCAGATCAATGACACGTCCTTTTCCTTCGTCTCCCCAGTTAATTCCTGTTACGGCTGTAAGCATATCGATTCTTCCTTTCTGTAATCATGTATAAAATAAATAATTTTAAGCGTATAAAATTTATCAGGTGCAGTACCGGAAAGTCCGGTCGGTAAGTATTCTTGCAAAAATAAGTCCCAGCGGCAGGGCGATAATAATCATTATGGCAATGGAGAACCAGGAAACCGCTTCCGTTAAGGACATAATGCCAAAGTTATAGAAGGAGCGGTAAAGATATAGTCCCGGAACCATAATTACAATGGAAGGTACGGTTAAAGAGATTCGCGGATATCCATTGTTTTTCTTAATAAAGGATGCCAGCAGACCGGCGGTCAGTGAACCGATAAAGGCAGCAGCAACGGCTGGAATTCCGGTAAAGTCAACCAGTTCCAGACGTAAGGTATTGGCAACGGAGCCAATCAGTGCAGCAGTAGCTGCCATGGGAATGGAACTGTTAAACATAATAGAGAATCCAAATACGCCGCAGAAGCTTGCAATTAACCGCAGAACCAGCCGTGAAACATCACTGAGATTTACAGAGGTAAAGTCCTGAGGCTGAAGTCTAAGCAGCATTGCCATAATCCAGGCAAACATGGTAGCCACAAGAACAATGATGATGGAATAGGTCAGCCGCTCCAGTCCGGAACGAAGATCCAGTTTCGCAAGGTCAATGCCGCTTGTGATAAATGGAAAGCCTGGGATAATAAACAACATGGAGCAGATGTATCCGGCTTCATGGACTGCCGGAACATGGAAAAAAATTTCGGCAGCCTTTAAGCAGATGGCATACATAAGGCAGGCGGCGGAAATAGAGACCGCAATATTTAAAAACAGCGTAAAATGATGTTTGATTAATTTGGTTCGGATGACATTTCCGATACCGGCTGCAATAAATGCCAGAATCATTTCCACAGGGCCTCCACCCAGAAGAAAAGTAAATGCGCAGCAGGCTAAGGCTGCCGCAAGTCCCAGTTTGGTGGGAGAATAAAGGGCGTGGATTTTTTCGATTTCATCCAGCCGCTTATGGATTTCCTCGCCGGTTAAATGGGCTTCTTCCTTTGGAAAGCTTTCTACGAATTTTTCCATGCGGTAAAGTTTGGAGGTGTTGACGCCGGTATTGGCGATGCTTAAGGACTGGGAGACACAGTCCTTTCCATCAAAGCAGTTAAATTCGATGGACATAAGACCTACATCTACTGTACAGGTAACTCCCAGTTCCTTTGACAGCTTATTCATGGAAGTACGGACACGCCAGGCTCCGGTTCCACAGGATAACATGATTAATCCCACACGTCCGATGACCGAGGCTTTTTCAATCAGTCCCGCCTGGGCAATCAGTACGTTGCTGTCATCACTGGCATAATCATGCCAGGGTATTTCCATATGATTTTTTTCCATAATATCAATATATGAAGTAGTGGAAGATGCACTCTTATTCATAAATAATCGCCTCAGCTTTGGCAATATGCCGTTCCAGATTCTTTAAAAAAATGGAATTTGGAAGGAAAATGCCGATTTCATCATATTTTTCATCATGTTCCATAAGAGAATCCTGTCCGTAGAAGACAAATGCCATTGGAAGCTCTTTCTCTAATTTCAGTACAAGGTCGAAGATTGCAGAGTAGGCTTCCGCTTCAGTCTCCTTCTGCTTTATGGTATCCGGAAGCTCCCGGATGAGAAGCACCCCATGGCTGCGTTCTAAGACAAGCTGTCCAATGGTATCTTCACCGGTATAAGCGTGGCTGTACCGGTATGCCTGGGAAAAATACATATTCTTTGGTTCCCCTAAATCGCGGTAGCTCTCAAGAAAATGCTGATAATCCTTATTGTGAATATCGCCACAATACTTTGGCAGAAGTCTGCCGGTATCATCGGTCATAATTATCGGATTTTCTTTTCCATCTGCGTTGAAACGGTAGGGAATCAGATAGGAATTCCTCAGTAAATCGAATAGGGTATTCTGGCAGATAGCCATAAGAAATGCCGATAAATCTTTATTTTGATAAGCATCAAAAAGAGCTTCTGAAAAATCCTGTGAAGAAAGAGAAGAATCAAATTCATCATTACAGAATAAATAATTGCAAAAAGTTTCCTGAAGCTTTTCGCAGGCCCATGGGTCATGCAAAATCTTTTCAAATAAAACGTCTGCTCTTTCTTCACGAGGGAAAAATGTTGAATTTTTCATAGAAAATATGCGCTTCCTTTCTGCTTTATAGCATTCGTAAAGAGCTGCCGGTGGCAGCTCCTTGTAGGGTTTGGGTGGAGAAATGTAAAGGGGTTGTTTCCCTTAATTTCGGCTTGATTATACTATTGCATTGGGAATAAGTAAAAGCTATAATTGATATAGCAGAAATAATAAATTGATATGGTGAAAATGTATGGATATAAATTTTGAATATTATAAGATTTTTTATTATGTGGCAAAATACAGTAATTTTACCAGGGCTGCCAATGCCCTTGGCAACAGTCAGCCTAATATCACAAGGGCAATGAACGGACTGGAGCAGCAGCTTCACTGTACGCTTTTTGTCAGGACGAACCGTGGGGTACAGCTGACACCGGAAGGGGAGAAGCTGTATACCCATGTGTCGGCAGCCATGTCGCATCTTTGGGCGGCAGAAGAGGAACTGGCAGACAGCAGTGGACTTGCCCATGGAAGCATTTCTATTGGAGCCAGCGAGACTGCCATTAACATATTTCTTTTGGATAAGCTGAAAGATTTCCATATGAAATATCCGGGAATCCGGTTGAAAATTTATAATCATTCAACACCTCAGGCAATTGAGGCAGTAAAGAGCGGACAGATAGATTTTGCAGTAGTGTCTGCACCGGCAGAAGTAGAGCAGCCACTAAAAAAAGTTAATCTGCGGACATTCCGGGAGGTACTGGTGGGTGGAACAACATTTACCGCACTGGGCAGTCAGGAGCTTTCCCTAAAGGATTTAAAGGATTATCCGTTAATCTGTCTGGGAAAAGAAACCATGACATTTCAGTTTTATAATAAGCTGTTTTTGTCTTATGGGCTGGCACTGGAGCCTGATACAGAGACAGCAACCACAGATCAGATACTGCCACTGGTAAAGAGTGAGCTTGGTCTGGCTTTCATCCCGGAACCGATGGCAAGAGAGGCCATTGAAAAACATGAAATCGTACAGATTTCTCTTTCGGAGACGATTCCAAAAAGAAATATCTGTATGGTATACGACAGTCAGCATCCTTTAAATGAGGCGGCGCGTCAGTTAAGAAAAGTCATTTTAGAAAGCAGGTGAGCATATGACACTTCAGCAGTTACGCTATATTACAACCGTGGCAGATACCGGAACCATCACGGAGGCGGCGAAGAAATTATACATTTCCCAGCCCAGCCTTACCAACGCCATCCATGAGCTGGAAAAGGAGATGGGCATTACCATTTTTAATCGGACGAATAAGGGAATCTTTATTTCCAGGGAAGGGGAAGAATTCTTAGGATATGCAAGGCAGGTATTGGAGCAGACCACCATCTTAGAGGATAAATATAAGAAAAACGGTGGCGGAAAAAAGCAGTTTTGCGTATCAACCCAGCATTACTCTTTTGCGGTAAATGCCTTTGTGGAGCTGGTAAAAAAATACGGGCAGGAGGAATATGATTTCAGCCTGCGGGAGACCCAGACCTATAAGTTAATCGAAGATGTAGCGCAAATGAGAAGTGAAATCGGAATCCTTTTCTTAAATGATTTCAATGAAAAAGTGATTATGAAAATATTGAAATCCTCCGATTTGGAATTTCATCTGTTATTTGTGGCAGAACCCCATGTTTTCATCAGCAGGCATCATCCGCTGGCAAAGAAGAAAATCATAACCAATGAAGAACTGGCAGAGTATCCGTATCTTTCCTATGAGCAGGGGGAACACAATTCCTTTTATTTCTCGGAAGAAATTTTCTCCTCTTTTGAGCGGAAGAAAAATATCCGCGTCAGTGACCGGGCAACCTTATTTAATCTTCTGATTGGTTTAAATGGTTATACGGTGTGCAGCGGAATCATTGACCAGAAATTAAATGGCGAAGATATTATCGCAGTGCCGCTGGCAGATGAAGGTGATATGAGAATCGGATATGTGACCCACCGGAAGGGAATGATAAGCCGGCTGGGGGAAACATACCTTGAGGCATTAAAGAAATATATTACAGGAGAACAAAGAATATGAGCCAAAGAAAGTAATTTTCCAATCAAAAATAAGGGCTTACCATAGTTTGAAACTATGGACAACATTTATTTTTATATATTTTTCAGAATGAGGAACTCCAATTATAATGAGGGAAATCAATTCACAGGAAATGGAGAAAATCAGAATGAAGAATTTAACAACACCGTTCCGATACGATTATGTAGGAAGTTTTTTACGTCCGGAAAAATTAAAGAAAGCCCGTGCGGACTTTGAAGCAGGGAAAATTACCAGAGAGCAGTTAAAAGAGGTAGAGGATGCCTGTATTTTAGAACTGGTCGCAAAGATAAAGGAGCTTGGATATCATGTGATTACCGATGGAGAGTTCCGCAGAGCTACCTGGCATCTGGACTTTATGTGGGGATTCGATGGAATCGAGCATAAGAAGACCGTAGATGGAAATACAACCTTTGACGGCGAAGCAGCTATGATAGATGACACTTTCATGGTGGGAAAGATTTCCGTAAAGAATCATCCATTCGTTGATCATTTCAAATTTGTAAAGGCACTGGAAGATGAGAATACCATAGCAAAGCAGACCGTTCCATCTCCAGCCCAGTTCTATGCCTATTTCACCGGCGCAGAGCTTTTAGATACAACCCTTGAAATTTATGGAACAGAAGAAGCTTTTGCAGAGGATGTCATCAGGGCATATGGAGAATTTATCGAGGAAATCTATGCAGCAGGCTGCAGAAATCTTCAGTTCGATGACTGTGTATGGGGTGGACTGGTAAATCCGAAGCTTGCCGTTGCACTGACCGGAAGAAGAGGCGAAGCATTGGAAGAATATAAGAAGGTTATCCTTGCATTAAATAATAAGGTAGTAGAAGAGGCACCGGCTGACCTGACCATCAACACCCATGTATGCCGTGGAAATTATCATTCTACTTTCTTCAGCTCCGGCGCATATGACGGAGTAGCAGATTTGTTATTCAGAGAGGAGAATGTCAATGCTTATTATCTGGAATATGATGATGAGCGTTCCGGTGGTTTCGCACCGCTGGCAAAAATAACCGGCAATAAGAAGGTGGTATTAGGACTTGTTACCACCAAGACACCGAAGCTTGAAGACAAGCAGTCAGTCATTGTAAGAATAAAAGAAGCGTCCAAATATGTTCCGTTGGAAAATCTCTATTTAAGTCCACAGTGTGGATTTGCCTCCTGCGAAATCGGTAACAAGCTTACGGAGGAAGAACAGTGGGCGAAACTGAAGCTTGTTAAGGAAATCGCAGAAGAGGTCTGGTGATATATGCTCTAAGTGACTTCTTAATCATGATTTTGTCATGGTTAGTGAAGCAGTCACTTAGAGCATTTTCATTTCAGGAGGTACAGCCATGAGAAACGAAAAAATCACCCCACTGTACGAGCGTTTGAGCCGCGACGATGAGTTACAGGGCGAGAGCAATTCCATATCCAACCAAAAGCAGATGTTAGAGGATTTTGCCCGCCGGAACGGGCTGCCCAACCCTACGCACTTTACCGATGATGGTATCTCAGGCACCCGTTTTGACCGCCCCGGATTTTTGGCGATGATGGAGGAAGTGGAGGCAGGGCGTGTAGAGGCAATCGTCATCAAGGACATGAGCCGGTTGGGGCGCGACTATCTAAAGGTCGGTCAGGTCATGGAGGTTTTGCGGCAGCGCGGAGTTCGGCTGATTGCGATCAATGACGGTGTGGACAGTCTGAAAGGCGATGACGATTTTACCCCGTTCCGCAACATTATGAATGAATTTTACGCCCGTGATACCAGCCGGAAAATCCGCTCTATGTTTAAGTCAAAAGGCATGAGTGGCAAGCACCTGACCGGCACTGTGATTTACGGCTACTTATGGGACGAAAAACGGGAGCATTGGCTGGTAGATGAGGAAGCTGCCGAAGTGGTACGCCGTATATTCTCCCTCACGCTGGAGGGATATGGGCCTTACCAGATCGCCTGCAAATTATCCACAGACCGGATTGAAATTCCTGTCGTACAGCTTGCCCGCTTCAACGAGGGTGTGAACCGTTCAAAGCCGGTCAAAGACCCCTATGGATGGGGATCATCTACCATCGTGAACATTTTGAAAAAACGAGAGTATTTGGGGCATACCATCAATTTCAAGACCCGCAAGCACTTTAAGGACAAGAAAAGCCACTATGTTTCTGAGGACGAATGGACGATCTTTGAGAATACCCATGAAGCCATTATCGACCAGCAGACCTTTGATCTGGTGCAAAAAATCCGCAGCAATGTACGGCGTTATCCAAACGGCTGGGGCGAAGCGGCTCCCCTCACAGGTTTGCTCTATTGTGCCGATTGCGGCGGCAAGATGTATGTCCACCGCACCAACAATGGCAGGCGGATTTCTCAATATACCTGTTCCAATTATACCAAAGTTCCGTGTGGGACACTATGCCCTACACAACACCGTATCAATGAGAGTGCTGTCCTGACATTGGTTTCTGACACGCTCCGGGCTATCGCTGAATATTCCAGAAATGACCGGACGGAATTTATCCACACCGTTCAGGAAATGCAGGTTGCTCAACAGAGTGCCGATATATCGAAAAAGCGCAGGCGTCTGGCTGCTGCTCAAAAGAGAGCCGGAGAACTGGAAAAACTGATTTGCAAAATCTATGAGGACAACGCCCTCGGCAAGCTGCCGGATGCACGATATAAGGCGCTTGATACACAGTATGCCAAAGAGCAGGATGCACTTGAGATTGAAATTGCAGAGCTGGAAAAGGCTGTTACCGGCTACGAGCAAAGCCAGAAATCAGCGGAGAAATTTATAGCCCTGATTGATAAATACGAGAATTTTGACACGCTGACAAACACCATGCTCAACGAGTTTGTAGAGAAAATCCTTGTCCACGAACGCGCACGAAAAGGCAGTCAGGACACCACGCAGGAAATTGAAATCTACTTCAATTTTTTAGGACGCTATATCCCACCATCCTTACAGCCGGTTCCTTTAACCCCGGAGGAACAGGAAGAATTGCGAAAAAAAGAAGAACGCAAGGACAGGCTCCATCAGAACTATTTGAAACGAAAAGCCAGCGGCGCACAGAAACGGTATGAGGACAAAATCAAGGCGCAGAAAAAAGCGGAAATGGACGCTAAGAAAGCCCTGATCCGGGCTGAGGATATGAAAAAAGGTGTTTTTTCTACTATCGGTTAGCTGCCGAAAGAAGAACCGCGCAAAGGCAGCATAGCAGCCAGCGCAGCAGTCTAATCATCACGAAGCAAAGGAGAATGAAAATGAGTAAGTTGACTTACATTCGTTGTGGAGATTATGATATACCCAACCTAAAACTTTCTGAACAGCCGGAAACTTCTATCGGCAAGTACGGCAGGATGAGAAAATCCTACCTAAAGAAACATCGCCCCATTCTCTACAACCAACTGCTGATGAGCGAGAAGCTGTATCCACACCTGTTAGAGATTGACCGGACAGCGCAGGAGCGCGTGGACACCATGTTGCCTCACATGATGGAAGTTGCGGGTGTCACGGAGGAACTGAAAGCCTGTGACCCTATGCGCTGGGTGGGGCTGATGAACACATTAACGGCACAGATTGAGGAAATTTTAATCAGGGAACTGATTTGCAGATGAATGGGAGGTGCGGGAAATGCTGACCTTTGAAAAGATTTTGAAAGTGTTTCAGGCATATCTGGATGATGATCCACTGTATGAGGTGGTTCAGACCAGCCACGGTTATACATTGATGGCATGGGAACCCCACCGGAATGACTGGTACAGCGCTGAAATACAGAAAACCCCGGAGGATTTACGGAACGCTTTGTTGGGTACATACGCTAACTTTCTGGAAGATAAGATTACCGGAAATGACCGTGACCTGACTGCGACAGAAACCGCAGAAATCCAGCAGAGGTGCCGGGAACTTTGGGAAAAGTGCCGGGAAACTTGATATAGAAACGCCAGAAGGAGGCCGCGATTATGCGTCCTCCTTCTGCTTCGCAGTCTGTTCCATTTTGAGCGCCCCGTCTATGGCACCTTCGATAATCGGCAGGTATTCTTCAGGGCAAAGCTTCAGCTTGTGGCTGACCCGTTGCCGCTGTTCGCTTTCTTCTCGCATGATCTCCGGATTAAAATACCGTTCCACGGGAAGTCCGCAGACCTTAATCAACTGGATCATCACAGGCAGGCTCGGAATCGCACCTTGATTCTCAATGTTGGCAAGATACCGCCATTCAATCCCAACCATTTCTGCCAATGTTTTTCGTGCCAGATGCTTTGCCTCTCGTGCGGCTTTGACATCTGCGCCGAAGGTTTCAAAACCGGGACAATCTTCAACTTTCGCCATATAACATCACCCGGTTACATTGTATAATTCATACTTCGCCCGTGAAATGTTGCTATATGCAGGTTAGTTGAAGTTTATAATTCATATTCGCGCTTGCTTTGCAACACAGAGGTAACTTATAATTACAATAATCTTTCTAAATCTTGAGTTCTCCATAATAGATACATATTTCTTTGCTATAATTGAATGTTAGGAGGTAGACTTATGCAGAAAATTTTAGTTGTTGAAGATGATATTGACATTCAAGATATATTAAAAAACCATTTGACCGATGCAGGATATGAGGTTGTGATTGCTGACGATGGTGTAGACGGAATTGCAAAGTTTGATGATACCATTAGTCTTGTCCTGCTGGACATCATGCTACCCAAGATTGATGGCTATGGTGTATGTGAGGTCATTCGCCAAAAGTCGCAAGTTCCGATTATTATGCTTACTGCGCTCTCGGACGAAGAAAACCAACTAAAGGGGTTCAAACAGCAGATTGATGATTACATTCCCAAACCTTTTTCTCCCAAAATTCTGCTGTGCAAGATTGCAGCGATTCTTCGTCGTGGAACCGCTGAAAACAAAAAGCAATCCCTGCTTACCTATAAAGAGCTGAGTATGGATATTGAAGGATTCCATTTATATCACAGCGGCAGTGAAGTCATTTTAACCAGCAAAGAGTTTGCACTGCTCAGACTTATGTTGGAAAATCAAGGGAAAGTTTTTACCAGACAAATGTTGCTTGACCGGCTTTGGGACGATGACGCGTTTGTGGAAGATCGTATTGTAGATAGCCACATAAAAAATATACGAAAAAAGTTGGATGCCGATTATATAGAAACTATCAGAGGGGTGGGATATAGAATTGATAAGGAAAATTAGAACGAGCCTAACTGCTAAGCTCTTTTTATCTACAACTATTCTTTTGATTGCAGTGTGCTTGATCTCTGTTTTTAGCATGGCGAGATATATTCCTCAAACTTATAGCAATCGTCTTAGTGCAGATTTGCAAAAGCAAGCAAATGATTTAGTGCCAGCATTGGAAAATGCGAATTCCTTAGATGAATGCTACTCGCTTGTTAGACAATTTGTAATACAGACCAATGCAACTGCTTACATTGAAGATGAGAATGGAAATATTTTATATTCAAGTGATGAACTGACAATAACAACAGACCAGGATTCGGTTGCTACAATTCAAGAACACTCTGATAGTGGAATAGTTACAGATGACAATTTACTATCAGAAGCAGGCTATGTGTTTACCTTATTAGGTAGTGAATATACCCTTTATGTCCAGAGTGATTTGGTGTCCATCAATCAAGCAACGGAAGCAATTTGGCAAACCATCCCACTTGTGATATTGGGAATTTTTTTGATGTCTATATTGTTTTCTGTAATTTATTCACGCTACATAACCAAACCAATTATCGAATTAAGCAGTACATCTAAAAAATTGGCTCGCCTTGATTTTGAACCGCACGGAAATTCTAATCGTTTGGATGAGATAGGAATACTATCAGACAGCTTGAATGTTCTGTCGGATAACTTGCAACTTACATTGACAGAACTAAAAAAAAGCAACTCAGAGTTGGAAGTGGAAATATTGAAAGAGCGAGAACTTGAACAAAAGCAGCAGGAATTCTTCTCGGCGGCGTCACATGAACTAAAAACTCCTTTGACAATATTGAAAGGTCATTTGCTGGGTATGCTCAACAAGGTTAAGGGATATGAAAACCATGAGTTGTATATGGAGCGGTCTCTGGCTGTTGTTGAGAAGATGGAAACATTAGTAAAAGAATTGCTATATGTATCTAAAACAGGCGGAAAGCAAAAATCTGAATATAGGACGATTGACTTTGCAGAACTTCTTCGGATACAAATAGCCGATGTATCAGATTTACTATCTGAAAAAGGAATATCTCTTGATGTGGATATTCCTGACAAACTTTTGTGTGAAGTAGATCCAGCACAGATGGAACGAGCCATTCAAAATGTTTTAGTAAATGCAATTCGCTATTCGCCAAATGGTGAAACGATTTGTATATCCTTGTCAAACGAGAAAAATACCGTTTACTGTGAAATTGAAAATACAGGTGTTCATATTCCAGAGGATATGGTTTCTCACTTGTTCGAAGCGTTTTATAGGGCAGATACCTCTCGCAATCGTAATACAGGAGAAACTGGATTAGGTCTTTATATCGTTCGCAAAATCATGGAATTGCACCATGCAAAATATGGTATCAAAAATTCAAGTAGCGGCGTGAAGTTTTGGTTTGAAATTCCGCAAAAAACAAATGTTATCAGCTCCATCTAAACTCCACATTCCTTGCAAACTATATCCAAATCATTTTGTTATATTATAGCTGTCCTTAAAAGGGCAGCTATAATTTTTGAAAGTGAGGTAAAACAAAATGGTAAGAGTAAAGATGATGGGGGCATTGGCCCTAACAGCACTGATGGGATTGGGCGCAATAGGTCCCGTGAATGCGTTTGCAGAAGCTCGTGCACTAAATGCACCAGCGACCAAATCTACACCGCAAGAAACGGTTGCATCCATGACGGATAATTCGGATGGCGTTATGAGTTATAAGGATAAAGCGAGTGGCAAAAACTTTGTCAGTGAGGACAACGGCGCAACCTGGGTGTCTGAAGAAGATTATGAAAGCAGCCATCCCACAATTAACTACGACTGGTGGACCTATGATGAGTACAAAGAATGGCTGGAACTGGAAAAGAAAAATCTTCAAGAAATGGCGGATGAGCACACAATGGTTGAAACCAGCGAAGGTCGTTTCGAGTGGACACAGGAAATGACAGATCAGTGTATTGCTGAATATGAGCAAACCTTAAATGACATCAAAAACGGACTTCTCGTATCTAAATCCGTGGATGGAGATACTGAGTGCATGACAACTTTCAGTCCTAATTGGGTTAGCACTACTGCCGATTAACAGCGTACAAAAGTTGATTTAGACGCTGCCGCACGACGGCAAAAGAAAAAAAGCCGTCGTACAGCAGACACATTTTCACGCGCCCATGAAGCGGCGGCTTTGATTTTCAGAGCCGCCGTTTCTTTGTATCTTATACAAATAAACCACCTGCTATGCAGGTGTGTCCACAGATGCTTTAGCTTACAGTAAAAAACCCCCAATGTTATACTAAGTACAGGTTCGCCAACCGTACTTAAGACAAAGGAGGTATCCTAAATGGATGTTAATAGTTTAGCACATACAAAGTGGAATTGTAAGTATCATATTGTATTTGCACCAAAATACAGAAGAAAGATTGCATATGGAAAGTTGAAACAAGATATAGCAAATATATTAAGTATGCTGTGTAAAAGAAAGAATGTAAAAATTGTTGAGGCTGAAATATGCCCAGACCATGTGCATATGTTGGTTGAATTGCCGCCGAATATAAGTGTATCGAGCTTTATGGGATATTTAAAAGGAAAAAGCACATTAATGATATTTGAAAGGCATGCAAATTTGAAATATAAATATGGAAATCGACATTTCTGGTGTAGAGGATATTATGTGGACACAGTAGGAAAAAATGCAAAGAAGATACAAGAGTATATTCAAAATCAATTAAAAGATGATTTAGAATATGATCAAATGACACTGAAAGAGTATATAGACCCGTTTACGGGTGAGCCGGTAAAAACAAGCAAATAAAAGGAGCCCTTTAGGGCTAAGCAAGTAAATGATGTTGCGGCTGGCGGATCTTTTCGATGGGTCTTTAGACCCCAGTGCCGGTAACAGCCCCTTCTAGGGGCAGAACAAACCACCGGCTAAGCCGGTGATTGTGAATTTGATTAAAAAGTCCTTGACAATTTGTCTCTGGGAAGCTTAAAAAATCATTACCACAATTCCAAGAATTACCAGGATGACACCGGTAACCCGGTTCAGTGTCTTTGGGGTGGCTTTATTGGCAAAGACAGCAGCAATTCTTGCCCAGATTAAGGTAAATACAATGCACAGAACCCAGACGGTGACGTTCGGCAGTCCGCCGATGGCAAAATGGGAAAGGGCACCGGTAAGTGCGGTAAAGGTCATAATAAATACACTGGTGCCAACAGCAGTTTTCAGTTCATATCCAAGTACAGAGGTCAGGATTAAAAGCATCATCATGCCGCCTCCGGCACCAACAAAGCCGCAGATAAAGCCAATCAGCACACCACAGATTATGGACTGGATGGCACGTTTCTTTGTAGAAACGGCAGACATGGATTCTTTCGTGGTCATAACCGGTTTTACGATAAATTTGATTCCTAACAGAAAGGTCATGAAAACGGAAAAGTTACCCATTGTGGCAGAAGGAACAAGGCTTGAAACATAGCTTCCTACTACGGTGAAAAGCAATACGCTGACCATCATAATCAGACCGTTTTTAATATCGAGGTTCTTATGCTTTCCATATGTATAGGCAGAAATGGCACTTGCCAAAACATCGGAAGAAAGCGCAATGCCGACTGCCATATATGGGTCAATGCCTAGAAAATGAATAAGCAGCGGACTGATGACAGCAGCGGCACTCATGCCGGCAAAACCGGTTCCAAGTCCGGCACCCATGCCCGCAAAAAATGTAACAAAAATCGTAGTTAATAAATCCATTTTAGGATACCTCCTTTAAAATCATATCCAGCGTTGTCTCCATCTGTGCCATTCCTTTAAAAAAGGCATTTTTCGTGGCATCATCCAGATCGGCAATCAGCCGGTCGGCAAAATCCTGCTGCAGAGCCTGTCCCTTTTTTATAACAGGGGCAGCTTTTTTCGTACATAGAAGCTGTGTCTTCCGGCGGTCGCCGGCAACCTCTTTGCGGCTGAGATAACCGTCTTTCACCAGCCGGTCTACATTGACGGAGACCAGATTTGCCTTAATCTGGCGCACTTCAACAATATCTCTGGCAGTTGAATATTCCGGATTATTTCCTAAAAACATCAAAATATCAAAAGCAGTCTGCGGCAGATGCAGTGACTGGCACAAAGGCTTACATACGGCAGTGTAGGCAGCAGACATTTTTCTTGCAAATGCAATACCTGTATTCATGTAAGAGTCCTCCTGATGAAAATACTTCAAAATGAAATAGTTCAAAAATGAAATATTTATTTTGATGGTATACTAGCACCGGAAGGAAAAAATGTAAAGTGAACTGGAAAAAATTTTATAAAAAGTTTATGATATAGTGAGCGCAAGCGAGCCATAGGGAGCCTGTTCACTTTTGGCGAACGGCGAATATTGATCATGGGCTGGTTTTGCACATGATATAATGAACGCAAGCGGGAAGAATGCGAGGAAATACAATGAATAAGCAGGAAATTTATGAATACCTGAGTCAACAGCATATCTGGTACGAAGTGACAGAGCATAAAGCTGTTTACAATATGGAAGATTTATCAGATGTGGAAATTCCTTATCCACAGGCAGATGCCAAGAATCTTTTTGTACGTGATAATAAGAAGCAGAATTATTATCTGATTACAGTGCGAGGGAACCAGAGGGTAGATTTAAAGGCATTTCGAAAGGCAAATGGAACGCGTCCGTTAAGTTTTGCCTCGGAAGAAGATTTAATTGAGAAAATGGGACTGCAGGCGGGTTCGGTAACGCCGCTTGGAGTACTCAACGATGAAACATGCAGCGTGAAGGTATTTGTGGATGCTTATTTTCTGGAAAATGATGCATTGATTGGAGTACATCCCAACGAGAATACTGCTACTATATGGATGAAGACAGAGGATTTACTCCGTATCATCCGGGCACATGGAAATGAAGTCCATTGTGTGTCGATGTAGAAAAAAATATCCGGAGAAATAGAGAGTTTTTAGATAATAATAGAGGAACGGAGAGAAGCAAGCCAAGTATTTTTATTCACGTGTTATGGAATGCAAAAAGGATAGACAGTTCATGAACCATCTATCCTTAGAATGCTTATTCTATGCGGTTTTAAGATTAACCAAAGTATCTCTTTAACAGACCTTCGAATGCCTTTCCGTGTCTAGCCTCATCTCTAGCCATCTCATGAACGGTATCATGGATTGCATCAAGGTTAGCAGCTTTAGCACGTTTTGCAAGGTCAAATTTACCAGCAGTAGCACCGTTTTCTGCATCTACACGCATTTCAAGGTTTTTCTTTGTACTGTCGGTTACAACTTCACCAAGCAGTTCTGCAAATTTAGCTGCATGTTCAGCCTCTTCAAAAGCTGCTTTCTCCCAGTAAAGTCCGATTTCCGGATATCCTTCTCTATGTGCAACTCTTGCCATTGCAAGGTACATTCCGACTTCAGAGCATTCTCCTTCGAAGTTTGCTCTTAAATCAGCAATAATATCTTCTGGAGCACCCTGTGCTACACCAACTACATGCTCAGCAGCCCATGTCTTATCACCTGTCTGTTCTTTGAATTTCTCAGCCGGAGCCTTACATACCGGGCAGAATTCCGGAGCACTTTCACCTTCATAAACATAACCACATACTGTACAAACAAATTTTTTCATTTTAAAATCTCCTTTTTTTTATAATTGTATTTATATATCAATAATAGTAATTGTTACTGATGTTAAAATAGCATAATTATTTTTAAATGTCAACTACTTTTTTAGGATTTTCTGATTTTGTTTTTCTTTTTTATTTTCTGCAAAATTGGTTGATTTATCCGGCAGAGAACCGGATTTATCCAATAACTTTTTGCATTCCGGACAAAGTCCGTAGAATCTGGTAATATGTCCCTCAATTAAACCGGAAAATTCTTCTGCAGCAATAACATTAATCAGATCAATGTTTTTCATTTTTAAATCGAGGACGGAATTACAGTTTGTACAGAAGAAGTGGTAATGAGGTTTCGGATTACCATCAAAGCGGTCCGGCCCATTTTCCGTTGAAATCTTTTGAATCTCGCCTAAATCAGCCAGGAGAGAGAGATTGCGGTATACCGTTCCCAGACTGATGTTGGGATATTCCTGCCGGATATCGGAATAAACTGTTTCGGCAGTCGGATGGTCGGTACGTCCCATCAGGTTATTCTTAATACTTTCCCGTTGTCGGCTAAATTTAATCATATATTCTCCTTAATAAATAATAATAATCGTTATTGATTTTAATATAATTCCTAAAAGAAACTTTGTCAAGGAGAAGTGTAGAGTAAAAATCTGCATGTATGATAAGTATAGGCTAAAAATCTGCATGGAATCTTAGAAGACGGAATATGATATAAGGAACAAAAAGATATAGGAAGGAAAGGTTATGCCGCAGTTTAAACGGTTCGTTGCATATCTTTATTATTATGAAAATGATACAAAGGAATATCTTGCCGGATTTGCCAGGGTAGAAATGCGCGGAGACATCTGCAGATTAGAGATACATTTAAAAGGAACAGAATATGCGGGGCAGGAAGGAAAGGTAAGCCTTTTTATCCGTAGGGAAGGAAAAATTCTGGCTTTTCCGGTGGGCAATATGCGGCTGATGTCCCAAAGCTCAGATTATAGTGGAAGGATTTCTGATGGTGAGCTGGGCGATGAAACCTGTCATATACAGGATGTATGTGGAATACTGATTCAGCCGGCAGATGGTAATTTTTATGGCAGCCAGTGGGACAATGGGGAGATACATAAGGAAGAAATAGAAATGCAAGCTGCGGAAGAGCCGTCTCTTCAGACTGAGGAAGTGCCGATGCACCATATTTTCCCAGAACAGATGAGCATGGAAAAGGAAATCCAGGAAAGAAGCACGCAGGAAAAAGACACTGGGGAAAAAGAGGCCTCCATCTGGGAGCACTGGGAGAATCTGAAGCAGAAAATGACGATCCTGCATCCTTTTGAAGGAGAGAATATAACCTGCGTTCATATGGAACTGCAGGATTTACGGGAGCTGCCACAGAAATACTGGTGTCTTGGGAATAACAGCTTTCTGCTGCATGGTTTTTTTAATTACCGGTATCTTTTCTTCGGAGAACAGGTGACGCCGGAAGGACGAGAGCTGTTCTTGGCGGTGCCGGGGGTTTATCAGAAGCCGGAAAAAGTAATGGCGGCTATTTTTGGTTTTCCACAGTTCCGGACGGAAAAGCCGTGTCGGAAGTTAGAGGGGACTTTTGGCTACTGGTATCGCCGGATGGACGAATAAGGGCGAACCGGATATGGTCTTCCCATTTTCCCTGTATCAGGGCATATTCCCTGGCGACACCCTCCTGTTGGAAATCAAGGGATTCTAGCAGACGGATGGAAGCGGTATTTTCCGGCATGACGGCAGCTTCTATCCGGTGCAGATGAAATTCTTCAAACATAAGCTGAATACCAAAAGCAAGGGCTTCGCGGGCGTATCCTCTGTGCCAGTATGCAGGGGAAAAGCGATAGCCGGTCTCACAGGAATAGTAAGTAGAACGGTTGATATTGCGGAAGCAGATGGTGCCTATGATTTCGTCGGGATTTTCCCTGCGGAATATATAGAAGCGGATGAGGCTGTGCTTTAAGGTGAGACTCAGCTCACAGTTCATCAGGGTCTGCTGGTAGGCCACCGTATAGAACTGCTCCGGGTGTATGGTTTCATATGGCTCAAAGACATTCCGGTTCTGCTTATAAAACTGAAGAACTGCAGGGGCATCATCTTCCCCTAACAATTTCAGGATTAAGCGGTCTGTTTCATAGATAAATTTCATGTTATTAACTCCTGCAGCTGGTATAAGAATACCTTTTTGTTACGCTCAAAATATGCTATTATTATAACAGAGAAAAGAGTAAAAGTCAGGAGTAAACATGGAACCGGAGATAAAATATATGAAAGCCGCCCTGCGGGAGGCAAGGAAAGCAGAAAAATTAGAGGAAGTTCCAATTGGCTGCGTCATTGTGCAGAATGATAAAATCATTGCCCGGGGCTATAACCGGCGCAATACCGATAAAAATACACTTTCCCATGCGGAACTGACTGCCATTAAAAAGGCATCAAAGAAGACCGGGGACTGGAGGCTTGAGGACTGCGTGATGTATGTGACCTTAGAACCATGCCAGATGTGTGCGGGAGCCATTGTGCAGTCCCGTATGAAAAAGGTGGTAATCGGAACTATGAATCCCAAGGCTGGATGCGCCGGTTCAGTGATGAATCTTTTGCAGGTGGCAGCATTTAATCATCAGGTAGAGATAGAGCGGGGCGTATTGGAGGAAGAATGTTCAGACATGCTGTCGGAATTTTTCAGACGGTTGCGTGAGAAGAAGAAACAGCAGAAAATGAAGGCAAAACCTTGACAATCCGGCATAAAATAGGCTATAATTTAGATTCCGAGCAGCCGGGGTGGCAGCGGTGCCCTGTACCAGCAATCCGCTATAGCTGGGGTGATATCCTGTCTCGGGTTTGAAATTGTAAAGCAGCCCTGAATAAGTGGCGTTGATGTCTGGGTCTTACGCAACAGGAATCTGTGAACCGGGTCAGGTCAGGAATGAAGCAGCCCTAAGCGGAAGCTCCTGTGTGCCGTAAGGTCGCCTGGACTGAGTTGGCTGTTCAGGTAACGTTTGCAACGAGAATTCAAAACAGGATGCTCGGTTTTTAATGCAAAAAATTAGAAATTATAATATAATAAAGATAAGGGTTCTTCATAAGAAAGCTGGAGAGAAGAAAATTTAATATAATAAAGGAGATAAAGATGAAGAAGTACGGTTTTGGCGTAGATATTGGTGGAACCACCTGTAAGATCGGATTATTTGAGACCAGCGGGAAAATGCTGGATAAGTGGGAAATCCCAACCAACAAGGCAGATAATGGCGGACATATTTTAGATGATGTGGCAGCATCCATTGACGAGAAAATGAAATCAGCATCCATTGCAAAGGAAGATGTGGAAGGAATCGGCGTAGGTGTTCCTGGTCCTGTATTAGAAGATGGCTCTGTTTCCGTATGTGTAAACCTCGGATGGGGACAGGTTCAGGTTGCCGATGAATTAAGCAGTAAGACAGGTCTTCCGGTTAAAGTAGGAAATGATGCGAATGTAGCAGCCCTTGGCGAGATGTGGCAGGGCGGTGGAAAAGGCTACACCGGAGTCGTTATGGTTACGCTTGGAACCGGTGTTGGCGGCGGAATTATTCACAATGGTAAAATTATTCCGGGCGCAAACGGAGCAGGCGGCGAAATTGGACATATTACCGTTAATACAGAGGAAAAAGATACCTGCGGATGTGGCAGACATGGCTGCTTAGAGCAGTACGCATCAGCTACCGGAATCGTCCGCATGGCGAAGAAACTTCTGGCTGAGAAAGATGATGAGTCTTCCTTACGCGGATTTGAACCGCTGACAGCAAAGGATATCTTTGATGAGGCAAAAAAAGGAGATGCTCTGGCATTAGAGGCGGTAGAAATCTTAGGCGAGACACTTGGTATGGCGTTATCTAATATTGCCTGTGTCGTTAATCCACAGGTATTCGTAATCGGTGGCGGCGTATCCAGGGCAGGAGATATTTTAATTGATACCGTAGCAAAACATTTCAAAGAGCATGCATTTGCATCCTGCAAGGACACCAAGTTTGCATTGGCATCCCTTGGAAATGATGCCGGAATGTACGGCTGCGTGCAGATGATATTAGACTAAGAATCAGATGAATCGAGAAACATGCTTTGCAAGATTCTTTCGTAAGTAAGTGAAAAGCCTCCGTCCTGGGACGGAGGCTTTTCTTGATTTATTGCGAGGACCAAAGGGCTCTCTGGAATCTTAAAAAAGACATAAAGTCCAGTAAAAAGAAAGGGAGACTAAATAATTAAAAGATGATTAAATAATCATAATGCGCGTTCTAATTCGTATTTCTTATTCAACAGAAGTACATCAGCCATTGCACCCGGGGTCAGGCTGCCGATGGTTTTCTCCATTCCAATGCTCTTAGCAGGGTTGCACGCATGGCATCGCTGATTAAGATGACGCGGTCATCTCCAAACATGCGGAAAACGCTGCGGATAACGGCTGGATGGATGTGGATGCCATCACAGATAATTTCCACCATTGCATGTGGGGCATCAGCAGCGGCACCCACAATACCCGGGTCACGGTGGTGGAATGCCGGCATGGCGTTGAACAGATGAGTTGCATGGCTGGCACCTGCTGCGAAGGCCTTTGAGGCAATTTCATAAGAAGCAGTAGAGTGTCCAAGAGAAATAGTAACTTCATCATGGAATTTTTCGATAAATTTGTCTGCTCCCGGAAGTTCCGGAGCGATGGTAATTAACTTTATTTTGCCACTGCAAGATTCTAATAAGCGGCAAAATACGTCTATACTAGGGTTGCAGAGGTAACTTTCTTTCTGGGCACCTTTCTTTGCCGGGGAAAGGAAAGGACCTTCCATATGAATACCGGCTACATAGGCATGCTTTCCGTCATCCGGTACACCGGAAACAGTTTCGAAGATTTCCATAAGCTGGTTTTCAGGTAAAGTCATGGATGTTGCACAGAAGGATGTAACGCCGCAGGAATGCAGGTAAGCTGCAATATCGGAAAGTCCGTCTGTATTTGCGTCACAGAAATCATGACCCTTTGCACCATGGATATGCACATCAACCAGTCCCGGAATCACATAATTGCCTTTTGCATCCAGAATTTCCTCGTTTTCGGAAACTGCTTTGTCTACGATTGTATGTGTAGCATCATCGATATATAATCCTTTGCTTTATAAATACGCATAGTACCCCTCCTTAAAAGGCAATTTCTATATTGTTTAGTCTGATTATATAATCGGAAAATGAAAATGCTATAAAATAGACAAAATAGCCGCTCAATAGAAATGTACAGTGGCAAATATATCTTAAATAGAAATCATAACAAGCTAACACATTACCATATCAAATATGATTAAATCATAATTTAACACAGATTAAAACAGGATTAAACCAGTTTATGAAAAAATTTAAGAAATCTTAAATTGACCCACCGCAGGGGCTGCTTTACAATGAAAATAGATTGTAAGCAATTACGGAAAACATAAGAAACAACGGAGAAAAACATTGTCTACAAGAAGAGAAAGAGAACGAAGAAAGAAATTAAGGAGAATAAGAAATGCAATTTCAGCAGCTTTTTGTGTACTGGTATTGCTGTTAGTGCTGGGAATCGTAAACCTTCTGACCGGTGTTTTGGAAAAACATCTTCCTATTATAGATGGGAATGGAGACTATACCATCAGTATACTGGAAAAGCTGTCCGGAGATAAAGAGGAGAAGGAACCGGATAAGAAGGGACTGACGGTGTGCATTGATGCGGGACACGGCGGAAAGGATAATGGTTCTGACTATAAGAACCGCTATGAGAAAGATGATACTCTTGCCCTGGCACTTGCCGTACAGAGTTATTTGCAGGAAAAAGATGTGAATGTCATCATGACACGAAGTGATGATACCTTCTTAAAACTGTCAGAGAGATGTGATATAGCAAATGAAGCGGAAGCAGATTATTATGTATCCCTGCACCGGAATACCGGAGAAGGATATGGAGTAGAGACATGGGTATACAGTGGAGCCAATGAAGAGACCATGGGACTTGCCGGAAATATCCAGCAGGGGTTAGCCGGAGTCGGTGTACAGCGCGACCGTGATGTGAAAAAGGGAACCCAGAAGAGCAGTTCAAAGGATTATTATGTAAACAGCCATTCCCATATGCCGTCCTGTATCGTTGAAATGGGATTTATGAATAATGCCAAAGACAATCAGCTTTTTGATGATAATAAGGAAGCATATGCGGCGGCTATTGGAGATGCCATTATTGCTACTTATAAGACTTACCATGGTGACGGAACAGGTGGAAATACAGAAGCAGATACATCCATCGGAGATACTACAACGGGTGATACAGATACAGATGGAACCTCCGGCAGCACAGAAGACAGTACCGCCACAGAAGATACGAAAAACGTTGGAGAAGTTATTACCAACCAGCAGATTGCCAATGTGGAAGCTTTGGATGGAACCTGTCAGAACTGGGGGCAGGGCGTGAATTTTGATGAAGAGAACCGGCCGATTGGAGCTGTTTCTTATCAGGAAAAATACGGAGACTATCAGACGAATTTTATCGGAGCAGATGAAAAGAAGATTTATCTGACCTTTGACGAAGGCTACGAATATGGCTGTACGCCGCAAATCTTAGATACTTTAAAGGAAAAGGGCGTAAAGGCAACCTTTTTTGTGACAGAGCCATATGCCAAGGCACAGCCGGAGCTGGTACAGAGGATGATTGACGAGGGACATGAGATTGGTAATCACAGCGTGACCCATCCGTCCGAGGGCCTTCCATCCCAGAGCTTGGAGCAGCAGAAAAATGAAGTCATGGAGAACCATCAGTATATTAAGGATAATTTTGGCTATGATATGCACCTGTTCCGGTTCCCGGCAGGTAAATTCAGTGATCAGTCCTTGGCAGTGGTCAATAACTGCAACTACAAGAGTGTGTTCTGGAGCTTTGCATACAAGGACTATGATGTCAATAACCAGCCAGGCGAGTCAGAAGCGTTACAGAAATTAAAAGACCGGATGCATCCGGGAGCAATTTATCTTTTACATGCGGAGTCTGCCACCAATACAGCCATACTTGGAAGATTTATTGATGCAGCGCAGGCAGCAGGCTACGAAGTGGTGGCATTTCAGTAAGACGCAGATACAAGGAGAAGTCCGGTGGAAAAATATGCAATATTAATCTTACCAATTATATTAAGCAGCATAATACTAGTAGCTGGAAGTATTGCATTTTATATGCCCTTGAGGTGGGAGGAACGGCAGAGAGAAAGATATCCTACCTACCGGGGAAAGAAAGCAGAGCAATCAGAGGAGCACTGGTACAGGGCACAGAAACTATATGGAAAATGTCTTTTGGTGTTAGGAAGTATCGACCTTCTGCTGGCATATCCGCTGACCAGGTGTTTTTATTGGTTCGTGGAAGCTTTCTGGCATAGCGAAGATGCAACACTTCCGGCTGTTTTGATATTGTGCGTTCCGAGTTTGGGGTTTATACTCAGTGCATACCTGATAACAGGAAGCAGAATGAAAAGAGAAATAAGATTTTCGGGTAGTTGTGAGGACAGAAAATGCGGATACAAAAGAGAAAAATAATATTGCCAGTCATGGTATTACTGCTTGGGATGACTGCTTTGGGAGCTGTATTATATGGAGTAGGAAATATACAGCAAAACAATAGCAGGAAAATGGCGAATCTGAATGCAATGGTATATTCTGAGCGGATAAAGTCTGATATTATGCAGGAAGTTGGAGTTACAAATGCTTTAAAGCAGCTTCTGGTCAGTGAAAATGGCAGGATTAATAAATTTTCAGAGGTGGCAGAGGATATGATGACGGATTCCATCCAGAGTATCCAGCTTGCACCGGATGGTGTAGTAACAGAGGTATATCCGGAAGAGGGCAATGAAGCCGGAAAAATCGACTTGCTCAATGATGCAGACAGGGGAAAAATTTCCCGTTATGCCAGAGATAACCATATTGAAATTATGCAGGGACCGTTTCAGTTAGAGCAGGGTGGATACGGAATGGCAGTACGAAATCCGATATACCTGAAAAATGAAAACGGAGAAGAAGAATTCTGGGGATTTACCATTGTAATTATCCGTGTACCGGCTGTTTTTTTTGATTCATTAAAAGCACTTTCGGATTTTGACTATGATTATACGTTATCAAAGACCGTTTCCCCATGGGATACAACATATGAAGAAGTATGTAGCTCAGGAGCAATTCTGACGGATCCGGTTACTTATGAATTTGAAGCAGTTGGAAGTCAGTGGAAACTGGAAATCATGCCAAAGGCAGGCTGGTCGCATTATGAGCACTTTTATGGAATGCTGGCTGGCGGACTGTTGATTGTTCTGCTGCTGACGGGACTTGTCTCTATGATTCTGGCTTTGGATGAGCATAAAAATAGATTTAAAAAGCTGGCTGTAACCGATGTATTGACCAGAATCAATAACAGGCATGGATTTGAGGAGCAGGTAAGACAGTATTTGAAAAAGTATCCGGAAGCTTCTTGCGTGGCAGCGCAGTTTGACATTGATGATTTCAAATTTATTAATGACATATATGGACATGAATCCGGAGACAAGGCATTACAGATATTAGCAGAAAGCATGCGGAAATCGTTCCCGGAACATGCAGTGCTTGGACGGAAAGGAGGGGATGAATTCTGCATTTTCTTAGATAATTGCACCGGTGAAGAAGTAAGGGAGAAACTGGAACAGTTTACAAAAAAGAAGCGTTCTTTCTGGTATGAAGGTGAAAAAGTGACATATACTATTTCCCTGGGATATGCAGAGTATCCGTTACAGGGAAAAAACTATTCACGGTTGATGCGCTGTGCAGATGCAGCACTTTATGAAGTAAAGCTTGACGGGAAAAATGGCTGTATTCAGTACCGGGAAGGAATTGGACTTGAAATCAGAAAGCAGCTTGGATTTGCATTGAAGGATGTTTCGGAAAATCTTCCGGGAGCATTTATTATTTATAAAGCAGATAAAGAAAATGATGAAATTCTTTTTGCGAACCATGAGATGATCCGTCTCACCGGATGCAGGAACATGGCAGAACTGCAGGAGTATACAAAAGGAAGCTTCCGTAACCTGATTGAAGAAGAAGAAAGGGAGCAGGTTGAAGAAAGTATCTGGCAGCAGATAGGAGAAGGACATTCCAATGATTATGTACACTTCCATCTGCGGAAAGCAGATGGAACCTCACTGAGGGTGCTTGACCATGGCAGAATTGTGGAAAATGGACGATACGGCAGAGTGTTCTATGTACTGATGGTGGACTGGAATTCTACAAAGCGGCATTACAGAGATGCATTTTAGAGACTGTAAAACATGATAAAAAAGAAAGAGGTATAGGATGATGAAGAAAAAATTAATCGCAATTGTAATGGGAATGGTATTTTGGGCTGGATTATTTGGAGGATGTGGCCAAACAGAGGTGAAGCAGGATAATGCAATCACAAATAGCAGCGAAGAGGGAAAAGAAGAAGGAACAGCAGAAGAAAAAGAATTAACAGGAACCATTGATGAGATAAAGGATTTTATGTTTGTTGTGACAGATGAGAATGATACGCCATATAGTTTTACTTTTGAAGAAAAACCGGAGGGATTGGAAAATGTCAGCAATGGAGATACTGTAACGGTAAAATATACAGGAACAATTTCTGAGGTAGATCCGTTTGAGGGAGAGGTATTATCTGTTGAAAAGGCAAAATAAAATCAAAATAACAATGAGATTGTCAGCAGCAATGGTATTCCTGTCCATGTTGCTGTGTGCCTGTACAGAAGCATCACAGAATCAGGAGCTGCCGGCTGCAACATATATGGGAGGAAAAGACTCCATTGCCGGGATTTGTGAAGAACTGGAATCAGCAGGAGCTTCCCATGTAGATACATTTCGGGAATGGACGACTGATTTCGCGGATACTGCCGGAAAAAATGCCGGACTGGAGGATGGCTGGTCAGATCCTGGAAAAATGAAAGCAGATATTGGAAAATGTATGGATGGCTGGGAACAGAACCATGATTATTCGGATGCTGATTGCAGAATGACAGCGTTTCTTCTGCTGGATGGTGTGCTCCGCGCAGAATCGACAGAAAGCAGCTATGAGGGTACCTACTTAATGTTTGATACAGAAGCAATAGATAATGTGGACAGGTATGAAAGCATAAAAGAGAATAAAAATATGTTCACCACACTCTATGGAGAAAAAAATGTAACAGATGGCAGCCGTCCGGAAAATACATTTTCCGATAGCTGGAAACATTATGGATTTCAAGTGGATAGTGACAGGCTCTCTCTTCTTAGCATAGTAATATATGACCCATACTCGGATGTTGTTTTTGTGGGGCATACCGGTGTTCTGATAAAGTACAGTGACTATTATTTGTTTATAGAAAAGATCGCTTTTGAACAGCCGTATCAGGCAACAAAGGTGCATAATATGGATGAATTGCTCGATATTATGTCACTAAGACCAGAATATTTTGGAGAAGAGGGTGAAGCAGGTCCCTTTGTTTATTGTAATGGAGAATATCTCGGAACATTAAAGAAAAATATTTAAAAAAGTAAATATTTTACAACTTATGTTGAACCGGAGTAAAAGTCAGATAGATGTAATTGGCAAAAAACCGCCGCCTCATCGTTCGAAAAAGAACGATGGGCGGCGGATATCATATAACCAGAATGACTGCAATGGAACTGCAGCCACAGGGGCGTTTTATTTATTGGCACCGTCAGCATCAATTACAGATTGAATCTGTTTCATCAGGGTATCGTAGTTGTCCTGATTATCAATTCCACCGAGCATCGGATCGCCCACAATATTACCATTTCTATCGACTAAAATTGTGGTAGGGAATGCCATAATATCAGAAGCATATTTACCTGCATCTGAAGCAGAGTCAATGGAAAGATTGCGGTATGCTGCCCCCTGGCTTTCCAGAACAGCTGCAGCTTCTTTGATGGCATCCTCGTTTCCATCAAAGGTTTCTGTATTGATTCCAATTACCTCTCCTCCCATGGATTTGATGGTATCATTTAATTCATTAAGTTTTGACAGCTCGGCAACACAAGGCTTACAGCCGGTAAACCAAAAATTAACGACAGTTACTGCATTTCCGGAAAACAGGCTTTCGTCAACAGAATTACCATCATAATCCTGACCGGAGAAATTCCTGAAAGGAGAGGTATCGTCAGAATTATCCTTCTGGGAGGCATTGTCAGATGCTGTATTGTCCTTTTCGATTGCTGCTATCTGTTCCTCGATTTTTCGAATCGTTTCAATATCATCTGTAAGAGTTTTTAATTCATCTTCTGTAAATGAGTCTTTATTTGATTCGACGGTGGCAGCCAGATAGTCGGCGTAATTTCCGCTTGGATCAGCAGTACTTTTATTCATCATGCCAAATACTTTGTTCCATGCATCTTCATGATCAGCAAAGAGCTGATTCTCCTGCTGATATAAATCATCCAGCGTAGTGTTGGAACTGCCGGAAACTTCAGTGCCGGCTTCGGTCTGGGTATCGCGGGAAGCTTCTGTGTTTGAAGTTCCTTTTCCGCTACAAGCTGTAAACAATAATGCTGTACAGAGGGTAAAAATAGAAATAACGGTTCTTTTTGTTTTCATGAATAATTTCTCCTTTGAATAATTGATAATAAAATTAATGGTTACTTTTTTGAATATTGTTGTCTACGGATGCTCTTTTTTCGCATGGCATGCCCATAAACTGATAGTGGATGGCATCTTTAGGGCAGGCTTTTATACATGCTCCGCATCGTATGCATTCCGGATGATCCGGGGTCTTAAGCACATCAACATCCATTTTACAGGCATTGGAACATTGACCGCATCCGACACATTTACTGTTTTCAACCTTAATTTTAAGAAAGCTGACCTTGTTAAACAGTGAGTAGATTGCCCCGAGAGGACAAATCCATTTGCAGAAGGGTCTGTAAAACAAAATACTTAACACAACAACTGTAATTAAAATAAGGCATTTAAAAGAAAATAGCTTTCCCAGTGCAGATCGTATGGCAACATTTCCCAGTGAAAGAGGTATAGCCCCTTCCAGAACGCCTTGAGGACAAATGTATTTGCAGAAGAACGGATCCCCCATCCCAATGGAGTTCGTTACAAACATTGGCAGAAGTATAACGAAAACAATAAGGATAAGATATTTCAGGTATCTTAGTGGTTTCAGCCGGGCTGTAGAAAATTTTTTCCCGGGAATTTTATGGATTAAATCCTGAAACCATCCAAATGGGCACAAAAAACCACATATAAATCGCCCAAGTGTCACACCGAGTAAAATAAAAAATCCTGTTATGTAGTATGAAAATTTAAATCGCGATGAACCGACAACTGCCTGAAAAGCTCCGATAGGACAGGCTCCGGATGCAGCGGGACAGGAATAACAGTTTAATCCGGGTACACATACCGTTTTAGCACTGCCCTGATATATTTTACCCTTGAATAAATTGGGAATATGAATATTAGTAAGCAGCGTGGCAGCTGCCTGTATCCATCCACGTATTTCGGCAGCTCTTTTTGATATTATTTTTTTATTCTTATCCAATTCCGACACACTCCAGACATAATTTTATTGCTTTGCCAAGTACGGCAGCCGCTTCACCTCTGATTGCACCATAGCTGACCATAGTGATACCGGTGATAAGCAAGGCAATTTGAGATATTTTTTGGTACTTCAAGATATTGTTGCTCCTTTCATTTGTTGAATTTATTGACCTGCTGACCTGGGTATTATACAATAGCAGTTGTAAAATTTTTGTTAAGAAACAGGTGAAAGCTTTTGAGATTATTAATAGTTGAAGATGAGAAACAAATATGCGACACAATTGCAAAAAGTCTGTATGATGCCGGTTACGAGGTGGATACCTGCTATGACGGGGAAGAGGCACTGGAATGCATTCTGGCGGAGGATTATGATTTGATTGTTCTGGATCTGAATCTGCCGGGTATGGATGGAATGGACATTTTAAGGGAACTTAGACAGAAAAATGAGGAGACGAAGGTCCTGATATTATCTGCAAGAGGACAGATTGCCGATAAGGTTGAGGGACTGGATGCAGGTGCAAACGATTATATGGAAAAACCGTTTCATTTGCAGGAACTTGAGGCACGTATCAGAAGCCTGACAAGAAGAAAATTTGTGCAGAAGGATATATGCCTGGAAAGTGGTGAAATTAAGTTCAATACGATAAGACGCGAGGCATATGCAAAAGGGAAAATGGTTCCCCTGACAAGAAAAGAAAATGGTATTCTGGAATACCTTCTTCTTAATCTTGGCAGACCGGTCAGCCAGGAGGAACTGATAGAGCATGTCTGGGATGCATCCGTGGATAGCTTTAGCGGCTCCATCAGAGTGCATATGTCGTCACTCAGAAGAAAACTAAAGTCCGTGCTTGGATATGATCCGGTTTTGAACAAGGTGGGAGAGGGGTATAAAATACGAGAGGAGTCCGATAAATGAGAAGAATGTCGCTGCAGTGGAGGCTTACCTGTATCATTACATTATATATTGCGGTTATATGTGGATGCCTGACTATGCTGGTCTATAAAAACGGTGTGTATTATATGGATTCTCTGCAGGAGACTGTTGATGCACAGGGAGATGGGAATGGAAATGAATCAGACGAAATATATATCAGTATTCCGGAAGACAAGTGGGACGAATTTGCAAATGATTTTTCGGTCCAGGTATACAACAATAAGACGGATTACAAAAAAAGCAGCCTGATAATTTCAGCTTTATTGGCACTTCTTGGTGGAGTGGCTACATATTTTATAAGTGGGCGTGCCCTCAGACCGATTAGAGAGTTTTCGGATAAAATCGAAGAAGTACAGGCACAGAATCTGGCAGATTCACGGATAGAAGAGAATCAGGTGAAAGAACTGAACCAGCTTAGTGCTTCATATAACAAAATGCTGGAACGCCTTTCGGATGCCTTTGAGATACAAAGACAATTTACCGCAAATGCAGCACATGAGCTTCGAACCCCGCTGTCTTTAATGCAGGTACAGCTTGATTTATATAATTCCGCCAGACATCCGGGCAATGATACAGATACTTTACAGACGATAAAGATGGTTACGGAACAGAATGACAGGCTCAGCAGGATGGTAAAGACACTTCTTGACATGAGCGAACTTCAGACGGTGGGGAGAGATGAGAAAATTGCAGTTGACGCTCTCATTGATGAAGTGTTGGCAGATTTGGAACCTCTTGCACAGGAAAAAAATATAAAGCTTGCTGGAAAATGCAAGAATACAACAATGGTCGGAAGTGATATTCTTATTTACAGGCTGGTATATAATCTTGTTGAAAATGCAATAAAATATAATCATTCAGGTGGACAGGTTACAGTTACTGCATATCAGAAGGAAAAGCATGTTTATCTGTCAGTAGAGGATACAGGAAGCGGAATCCCGGAGGAACTACGGGAGCGCGTGTTTGAACCATTCTTCCGTGTGGATAAATCCAGAAGCAGGGAACTGGGGGGCGTAGGTCTGGGACTTGCTTTGGTTCATGAAATTGTGAGAGTGCATGATGGCAGTATAACAGTTAAGGCCAGTCCGTCTGGCGGGACGATTTTTGATGTGATTTTTTAAAGAGAATATATATCTGATGTGCTTTTGAACAGCCAGGAATGGGAGGAAAGAAAATGCTGGAACGAAAAATAGTCCGTACAGCCAATGAAGATTTACCGGTAATTAAGGAAATGAATGCAGCCAGTAAAATGAAACTGGAAAAAAGAATGATAAACCTGTCCTTTATTGGAAGCGTACTCTTTGTAGTAGCAGAAGGAGTTATGGCATATATCAGTCATTCCCATGCAATACTGATGGACTGCGTATTTGATGTGACAGATTTAATAATGATAGGACCGTTTCTGGTGCTGGTGCCACTGTTGTACCGGCCGGTAACGGAACGCAGACCATATGGATTTTCCCAGGTAGAATCGTTATTTCTGGTAATCAAGTACAGTGTGCTTTTAGTAGTTACCATCCAGCTTTTAATTGACAGTGTGCAAAGCATTCTGCATGGTGGACATATGGTAAATGCCAGCCAGCTTGCAGGCTTTGAGTTTGGTGTATTTGCCGGCTGCCTTGTCATTTATTTCCTGCTTCATTATTTCAGTAAACGGTATGCATCCGTAGTGGTAAAAGCGGAAATGTATAACTGGAAACTGGATGTAGTCAGCAGTTTTGGCGTATCCGCCGCATTCTTCGGACAGTTCCTGCTGCAGAAGACACCGTACGAATGGCTGGCACCGTACATAGACCCGGTAGTAGCAATTGTGATGGCATTAATCTTAATTGTAGAACCGGTGAAAATGATATTGCATGGACTCAGGGAGCTGGTGCTCTTTGCACCGGAGCAGGAAGTGATGGACCAGATACGTTCCATTGCAGAACAATATATGCAGACCTGTTCCTATACGATAGAATTTTTGGATGTCATCCAGACCGGACGAAAAACCTGGGTGGAAATATACATAGACAGCCCCAACGATATTATTACAATGCAGTCCCTCACCAGAATCAGAAATGGAATCCGGGAAGAATTAAAGAAAAACTTTGACCAGATTTATGTAGAACTGATACCGGATTTGCCGGAATAAAAATAATACCGGACACAGGTGCCGGAGTGTATAAAAAAGTGCCGATGGAATATTCCACCGGCACTTTTTATGAAACGGAGATGGCGGGATTCGAACCCGCGTGCCCCGGAGGGCTAACGCATTTCGAGTGCGCCCCGTTATGACCACTTCGATACATCTCCAGATAAAAAAGAGTGCATACACTTTGTTGGATTCGTGTGGTAAAGTGTTTTGCACAATAACATATATATCATACAATATTTTCCTGCCGGATGCAAGCAGATTTCATTGACAGACCAGGCAAATGCCCGTATAATATTATTTATATTGGTTATAGTGACCATAAGTAGGAGGATTAGACAAATGAATAATGAAAAAGAGTTCAAGCCGTATATTCCGGCAGACAAAGTTTTGCCGGAACTTACGCCAGTCTCTATTATTCTGGGTATCCTGCTGGCCGTAGTTTTCGGTGGAGCAAATGCATACTTAGGACTTAGAGTAGGAATGACAGTGTCGGCATCCATACCGGCAGCGGTAATTTCCATGGGAATTATCCGCGTAATTTTAAGAAGGGACTCCATTCTGGAGAATAACATGGTACAGACCATCGGTTCTGCCGGAGAGTCTCTTGCAGCAGGAGCAATCTTTACACTCCCGGCTCTGTTCATGTGGGCAGAGGAAGGTGGTACAAGCATGCCATCTTTAGTGGAAATCGCATTGATTGCATTAATCGGTGGTGTCATCGGAGTTATGTTCATGATTCCGCTTCGTAGTGCATTAATCGTACAGGAGCATGGAAAGCTTCCTTATCCGGAAGGAAAAGCCTGTGCAGAAGTACTGGTAGCCGGAGAAGAAGGCGGAGCAAAAGCAAGTACCGTATTTGCCGGTCTGGGAATTGCAGCAGCATACAAATTCATCACAGATGGTTTGAAAGTATTCCCGAGTGAAGTGACTTATGAAATCAAATCTTACAAGGGTTCTGGAGTCGGAATGGATGTACTTCCGGCACTTCTTGGAGTTGGTTATATCTGTGGAGCCAGAGTATCTTCCTACATTTTTGCGGGTGGAGTAATCGGCTGGTTCGTACTGATGCCGTTAATCGCACTCTTTGGTGCAGACCTTACCATTTTCCCGGCAAGCGTTCCGGTATCTGAACTTGGCGCATCAGGAATCTGGTCAAACTATATCCGTTACATTGGAGCAGGAGCAGTTGCAGCAGGCGGAATCATCAGCCTGGTAAAGAATCTGCCACTTATCGCAAAGACCTTCCGTCAGGCATTAAAGAGCTACGGAAGCAAAGGAAATGGTGACAACAGCCGCCTCAATAAAGATATTCCAATGAATATCGTAATTCTTACGATTGGAATCATGGCTATTATTATGTGGCTGGTTCCGGCAGTTCCGGTAAGCCTTCTTGGAGCAATTATTATCATAATCTTCGGATTCTTCTTTGCAACCGTATCATCCAGAATGGTTGGTATTGTAGGAAGTTCCAATAACCCGGTATCCGGAATGGCAATTGCAACACTGCTTATCACAACGATGATTTTAAAAGCAACCGGAACCATCGGAATGACTGGAATGGTAGCTTCTATTGCAATCGGTTCTGTCATCTGTATCATCGCAGCAATCGCCGGAGATACATCACAGGATTTAAAGACCGGTTATCTGGTAGGAGCAACACCTTGGAAACAGCAGGTTGGTGAAATCATCGGTGTAGCAGCATCTGCTATTGCAATCGGTGGAGTATTATATCTGTTAAATGCAGCATGGAGCTATGGTTCCTCAGCAATCCCTGCACCGCAGGCAACCTTGATGAAGATGGTAGTAGAAGGAGTTATGGGCGGAAACCTTCCTTGGGTACTGGTATTTGCAGGCGTTGGTATTGCAGTAGTAGTAGAAATCCTTGGAATTCCGGTATTGCCATTTGCAGTAGGTCTTTACCTTCCGATTTACTTAAGCACACCAATGATCGTTGGTGGATTAATCCGCTTATACTTCGATAAGAAGAAGGGTGAATCCGAAGAAGAGAAGAAACGCAAAGTGGAAAATGGAGTGCTTTACTCATCCGGTCTGATTGCCGGAGAGGGACTGGTAGGAATTCTCCTTGCAGTCTGTGCAGTCATTCCATTCAAGGGAGAGACCTTTGCAGATGCATTTAACTTATCTGCAATATTCGGTTTCAGCTTAGGAAACATTGGCGGACTGGTATTCTTTGCATTACTTGCCGTAACTTTAATCCTTTTCATCCGTGGAAAGAAGAAAAAAGAAAATTAAAAACAGAATAAAGTAGTTCTTACATCTGCCGTCTTGCGAAAAGGCGGCAGATGTTTTATACTGCTAGCGAAGATAACAGGAGGCAATATGGCAAAGAAAAAAGACAATTATTTAGATTATATCCCACGTCCGAATACATTATTTGAATGTAATAAGAACAAAGATGGCAAAATAGAAATAAAAATGCATAACAAAGGTGTGTTTAACAAAATCGCACAGGTGTTATTTAAGAAACCGAAATACAGCTATATCGAGCTGGATGAATTCGGCAGCTTCGTGTGGGAGCAGATGGATGGAAAGAAAACCATCTATGAGATTGGTGCACTGGTAAAAGAAAGATTCGGTGACAAGGCAGAACCTCTTTATGAGAGACTCTCCCAGTATATCAAGATTCTGCATAACAACCATTTTATCGTATATGAGAATAAATTAAGAAAGAAGGAATCATAATGAGCGCATTAGCAGGCTTAGAACCAAAAGAGGTATTTCATTATTTTGAAGAAATCAGCAATATTCCCCGCCCATCCTATAAAGAGGAGAAAATCAGCAATTATCTGGTAAACTTCGCAAAGGAACGGAACTTAGAATATTATCAGGATGAAGTAAAAAATGTCATTATCATCAAAGAGGCAGCACCGGGCTATGAAGATGTTGCACCGCTGATGATTCAGGGACATATGGATATGGTGTGCGAGAAAGAACCGGGCAGCACCATCGATTTTGAAAATGACGGACTGACACTGGAAGTAAATGGAGATTATATCAGTGCAAAGGGAACAACCCTTGGTGGCGACGATGGAATTGCAGTTGCATACGCATTGGCAATCTTAGATTCAGACAGTATTGCGCATCCACGTATCGAATTTATCTGTACCGTATCTGAAGAGGTTGGCATGGAAGGTGCCGTAGCGCTGGATGTTTCCCACTTGAAAGCCAAGAAGCTTCTGAACCTGGATTCTGAAAATGAAGGAATCATGCTGGTAAGCTGTGCCGGTGGATGCAGCACCGTATGTGAGCTTCCGGCGGAATGGGAAAAGAGCGCAGGAAATCTTGTTTCTATTCATGTGGCAGGCTTAAAGGGCGGACATTCCGGCGTGGAAATTGACAAAGGAAGAGCCAACTCCAACATTTTACTGGGAAGAATTCTTTTGGAATTAAAAGATGAATATCATTATCAGATAGCAGCATTATCCGGCGGAAATAAGCAGAATGCCATTCCAAGAGAAAGTGCAGCAGAGCTTATGGTACAGGAAGATGCCACACAGCTTGTCCATAAAATAGAAGAAATTGCAGAGAAAATCACCCATGAATTTTCCACCAGTGACCCGGATATCCAGATATCCGTAGCAGTAGAAGAAAACTGTGAGAAGGAAGTATTAACAGAAGCTGCGGCAAGAAAAGCAGTGCTTTTAATCAACCTGCTTCCAAATGGAATTCTTCGTATGAGTGATGACATCAAGGGACTGGTAGAAACTTCTTTAAACCTTGGTGTCCTGACTCTGGAAAAAGACAAGCTGACTCTGCAGTATGCCGTAAGAAGTGCAGTGGGAACCGCAAAAGAATATCTTTTGAAACGTATTGCTGCGCTGGTAGAAGAGTTTGGCGGAAGAGTCACCAATACCGGTAATTATCCTGCGTGGGAATACCGCAGGGATTCTGTACTCCGGGATGATATGGTCCGCATTTTCAAGGAAATGTATGGAAAAGAGCCGACCGTAGAAGCAATTCATGCCGGACTTGAGTGTGGCATTTTAGCAGGTAAGATTGACGGACTGGATGCTGTCTCCATCGGACCGGATATGATTGCCATTCATACCACAGAGGAGAAATTAAGCATTTCTTCCACAAAGAGAGTATGGGATTATATCTTAAAAGTAATTGCCTGTAAATAAATTGCTTAAGCGGGCATTATAGCTTGTACCCTAAAAAAAAATATATTATAATATATTTTGGATGTGTGGGCGTATGCACAACAATAAGCAAAGAAAGGGATGCAGCAAATGAAAAGAATAGGTATGTTGACCAGCGGCGGAGACTGTCAGGCATTAAATGCAGCAATGCGCAGCGTGGTAAAAGGATTAAGTCATAATGTGGATGAGTTGGAAATCTACGGTTTTTATAATGGTTACAAGGGATTGATTTATGGCGATTACCGTCTGCTTACATCAAAGGATTTTTCAGGAATCCTTACCAAGGGCGGAACTATCTTAGGTTCTTCCAGACAGCCATTTAAACTGATGCGTGTGCCGGATGAGAACGGGCTGGATAAGGTGGAAGCAATGAAGCAGACCTATCATAAACTGAAACTGGATTGTCTGGTAATCCTTGGCGGAAACGGAACACAGAAGACTGCCAATCTCCTTCGGGAAGAGGGATTAAATGTCATCCATCTGCCGAAGACCATCGACAATGATATCTATGGAACAGACATTACCTTTGGTTTCTATAGTGCAATCAATGTAGCATGTGCAGCTATTGATTGTATACACACAACAGCAGCATCCCATAATCGTGTCTTTATCGTAGAAGTCATGGGACATAAAGTGGGCTGGCTGACCCTGTACGCAGGTGTTGCCAGTGGAGCAGATATCATATTACTGCCGGAAATCCCATATGATATTGATAAAGTCATCGAAGCAATAGATAAGAGAACCAGGGATGGAAAAGGCTTTACCATTCTTGCGGTAGCAGAGGGTGCTATTTCCAAGGAAGATGCAGCACTTTCTAAGAAAGAATACAAAGAGAAGTTAAAGAATTATAAATATCCGTCTGTATCCTATGAGATTGCAGACCAGATTGAGAAACGCAGTGGCACCGAAGTACGTGTAACCGTACCGGGCCATACCCAGCGCGGTGGCAGTCCATGCCCATATGACCGTGCACTCTGTACACGACTTGGTGCAGCAGCAGCCCAGGCAATCATTGATGAAGATTACGGATACATGATTGCGATGATTAATGATAAGACAAAGCGTGTTCCACTGAAGGATGTGGCTGGCAAGTTAAAGACGGTTGACCCGGGCTGCCAGATGATTAAAGAGGCAAAGACCATTGGAATCAGCTTTGGAGATTAAGAGAAGCGAGGATGGAATAGATGTCATACATGGCACTTTACCGTAAGTTCCGCCCACAGGAATTCGCGGATGTCAAAGGACAGGAGCATATAGTAACAACCTTAAAGAACCAGATAAAGGCAGACCGTATCGGCCATGCATATCTGTTCTGTGGAACGAGAGGAACCGGTAAGACAACCATCGCAAAAATATTTGCCAAGGCAGTCAACTGCGAACATCCCGTAGATGGAAGCCCTTGTGGAGAATGTGCAAGCTGTAAAGCAATTGCGGCAGGAAGTTCCATGAATGTTATCGAAATTGATGCGGCATCCAATAACGGTGTAGATAATATCCGTGAAATCCGGGAAGAGGTAGCATACCGCCCGACAGAAGGAAAATACAAAGTTTATATCATAGACGAGGTGCACATGCTCTCCATCGGAGCCTTTAACGCTTTGTTGAAGACCCTGGAAGAGCCGCCTTCCTATGTCATTTTTATACTGGCAACTACGGAAGCCCATAAGATACCGATTACGATTCTTTCGAGATGTCAGCGGTATGATTTCCGGAGGATTTCCATTGAGACCATATCAGACCGCCTGATGGAACTGATGGAAAAGGAAAATGTGGAAGTGGAAGAACGGGCAATCCGCTATATTGCCAAAGCGGCAGACGGATCCATGCGGGATGCCTTAAGCCTTTTAGACCAGTGCATCGCCTTTTATCTGGGACAGAAGCTGACCTATGACCATGTGTTAGAGGTGCTGGGTGCAGTAGATACGGAAGTCTTTTCTAAATTACTGCGGAAAGTGCTGGCAGAAGATGTGGCAGGAGCCATTTCGCAGTTAGAAGAGCTGGTCATCGAGGGAAGAGATTTAGGACAGTTTGTCAATGACTTTACCTGGTATTTAAGAAACCTGCTTTTGTTAAAAGGCTCAGACGATATGGAAGAAGTCTTAGATATGTCTTCTGAGAACATGGCACTTTTAAAAGAAGAAGCCCGGTTGGTAGAAGCAGATGTACTGATGCGGTATATCCGGATTTTCTCCGAGCTGTCCAATCAGGTAAAATATTCTTCCCAGAAACGAATCTTAATTGAAATCGCAATAATTAAATTATGTAAACCTGCAATGGAGACCAACATGGATTCCATTACAGACCGGTTAGCAAAGTTAGAAAAGAAGATGGAGCAGGGAATTCCCATGGCAGCACCGGTGAATACCGCGACACAGCCGGCCGAGGCAGCAGCACCGGTCAGCCGTCCGCCAATGCCAAAAGCAATCCCGGAAGATGTGGAACAGATTGTAAAGAACTGGAATTCCATTCTACCGAAGATGAGCGGCGTGGTGCGCACCTATCTTAAGTCGGCACATTTAAGTCTTGGCGGAGATGACCGTCTGATGATTGTATTGGATGACCCGGTTGCAGCAGGCTACGTGGAAGAGGAAGACCACAGAAATGAAATCCGACAGGTGATTTCTGATTATATAGAAAAAGAAGTGGAGATTCAGATTCAGCAGAATCAGTCGAATCGTCCGTTTGAAGAATCCTATGTGGATTTGTCACAGATAATCAATATGGATATAACCATTGAAGATGAATAAAATACAGGAGGAAATGGAAACATGGCAAAAAGAGGCGGAGGATTTCCGGGCGGAATGCCGGGAAATATGGGAAACCTTATGAAACAGGCACAGAAGATGCAGCGCCAGATGGAAGAGGCATCCAAGGAGTTAGAGGAGAAAGAAGTAACAGCCGCAGCAGGTGGCGGTGCAGTTGAGGTTACAGTCTCCGGTAAGAAAGAAGTAACCAAAGTAAAGATTGATCCGGAAGCAGTTGACCCGGATGATGTAGAAATGTTAGAAGACATGATTATGGCAGCAACCAATGAGGCACTGCGCCAGATTGAAGAATATTCCCAGCAGTCCATGTCCAAGATTACCGGTGGCATGGGTGGACTTGGCGGCGGATTCCCATTCTAATCAGCTGAAGGAGAAGAGGAAGCAGAATGGACTATTACAGCAGTCAGATAAGCCGTCTGATAGAACAACTTTCCGGCTTGCCGGGAATTGGACCAAAGTCGGCGCAGAGACTGGCATTTCATATTTTGAATATGCCGGAAGAAAATGTGGAAAAATTAAGTCGTTCCATATTAGATGCAAGACAGAATATACACTACTGCAAAGAGTGCCTGACCCTGACCGATGATGAACTCTGCCCGATATGCAAAAATCCCCAGCGGGATCACAGCGTAATCATGGTAGTAGAGGACACCAGGGATCTGGCAGCTTATGAGAAAACTGGAAAATATGAAGGAGTATATCATGTACTTCATGGGGCAATATCTCCGATGCTTGGAATCGGACCGAATGACATTAAGCTCAAGGAGCTGATACATCGGCTGGAGGGTGATGTAAGAGAAGTCATTATTGCCACCAATTCAAGTTTAGAGGGAGAGACAACAGCAATGTATATCAGCAAGCTGGTGAAACCGACCGGAATCAAGGTCTCAAGAATTGCCAGCGGCGTCCCTGTGGGAGGGGATTTGGAATACATTGACGAGGTAACATTACTTCGCGCGTTAGAGGGACGTGTGGAGTTGTAATGGATACAAACAAGCTTATTCATGAGAAAGGTTAAGTAAAATGACGAATGCAGAGTTGGAAAAAAAGGCAAATGAAGTAAGACAAAGTATTGTTACGGCATTGCACAGTGCAAAATCCGGACATCCAGGCGGATCACTTTCCGCAGCAGATATTATGACATATCTGTATTTTGAAGAGATGAATGTGGATCCGAAGAATCCGAAGATGGCAGACCGCGACAGATTTGTGCTGTCGAAAGGACATGTAGCTCCGGCATTATATTCTGTACTGGCACACAAAGGATATTTTCCGGTAGAAGATCTTGTGACACTGCGTCATACAGGTTCTTATTTACAGGGACATCCGGATATGAAACATATTCCGGGTGTTGATATGTCTGCAGGTTCCTTAGGACAGGGACTGTCCTGCGCAGTAGGAATGGCACAGGCTGGTAAGATGGATGATAAGGATTACCGGGTGTATGCAATGTGTGGTGATGGTGAGATTCAGGAAGGACAAATCTGGGAAGCTGCCATGTGGGCAGGCGCACATCACTTAGACAACCTGACTGTAATCGTAGATAACAATAACCTTCAGATAGATGGAACGGTAGAAGAAGTATGTTCTCCATACCCGATTGATAAGAAATTTGAAGCATTCAATTTCCATGTAATCAATATCAATGGAAATGATATGGAAGAAATCCGTAATGCCTTTGCAGAAGCAAAGAAAGTAAAAGGCATGCCGGTTGCAATCATTGCAAAGACCACCAAAGGAAAAGGAGTTTCCTTTATGGAAAATCAGGTGGGCTGGCATGGAAAAGCTCCAAATGACGAGCAGTACGAACAGGCAATGGAAGAATTGAAGAAAGCAGGTGAAGCATTATGTCAGAAGTAAAGAAGATTGCAACAAGAGAAAGCTACGGTAATGCTTTAGTAGAACTGGGCAGGGAACACACAGACCTTGTAGTATTAGATGCCGATTTGGCAGGTGCAACCAAGACGGAAATCTTCAAGAAAGCATTTCCGGAACGTTTCTTGGACTGTGGAATTGCAGAAGCAAATATGGCTGGAATCGCAGCAGGACTTTCTACCTGCGGTAAAGTTCCATTCATGAGCTCCTTTGCAATGTTTGCAGCAGGACGTGCTTATGAGCAGGTGCGTAACGCAATCGGATATCCACACCTGAATGTAAAAATCGGTGCAACCCATGCAGGAATCTCTGTAGGAGAAGACGGTGCAACCCACCAGTGCTTAGAAGACCTTGCACTGATGCGTGAAATTCCTGGAATGGTAGTGATCAATCCGAGTGATGATATTGAAGCAAAAGCTGCAGTAAAAGCGGCATATGAACATGTAGGACCGGTTTACCTCCGATTTGGCAGACTTGCAATTCCTGTATTTAACGATAACGAAGATTACAAATTCGAAATCGGAAAAGGAATCGTCTTAAAAGAAGGAAAAGATGTTACCATTTTTGCAACCGGACTGGAAGTAAGCGAGACATTAGCAGCAGAGAAAATGTTGGCAGCAGATGGCATTGATGCAGAGATTATCAACATCCATACCATTAAGCCAATCGATGCAGAATTAGTTGCTGCATCAGCCACAAAGACAGGCAAAGTCGTAACCGTAGAAGAGCATTCCATCATCGGTGGACTTGGAAGTGCTGTATGTGAAGTCCTTTGCGAGAAAGCACCGGCCAAAGTGCTCCGCATTGGCGTAAATGATACCTTTGGCGAGTCAGGCCCGGCACCGGAACTGATTGCAAAATACGGACTGGATGCAGAAAGTATCTACAAAAAGGTAAAAGCCTTTGTAAAAGAAAACTAAAAAAGACAAAAAGGAAAGCTGTCACTGAAAAAGTGGCAGCTTTTTTCGTAAAAACCTGTCAGAAACTTCATTTTTCGCCATCCATGATATGGCAAAAAATCCGCCGCCTCTGTGTTATGGTTGTCCCAGGACAAGAGGAAAGGGGCGGCAGAAGTGATAGAGATTATACAACGGAAGGAAATAGAAAATTCAGCAACAGGAAATGCACCGGCAGGAAATACCGCAACAGGAAATATAGTGACAGAAAATAGAAGAACGAACGAGAAGGTGGAGGATACGGCAACGTTTCCACGAAATTTCCGCCAGATTGGGACGCCAGAGGGTGAAAAACACATTTTCATAGAAGATTATGTATACACCTATCTGCATCCGGCATTTCTCGGAATGAATGAACGGCGGGTATGCATTCTGGTGGGCAGAACCGAAACCCATGGCAAAAACACGAATATCTATGTAAATGGAGCATTTGAATTGCTGGAAATTGCATATTGTGGGACAGCTCCGGTTTTTCAGGAGAAAATCCGGACAGAAATATGCACCTTAATTAAACGCTATTTTGATGGAAGCACCCTGCTGGGCTGGTTTTATGATGAGAAGGGGACAGCACCCTGCCTGACACCGGAACTGGAACGGATACTGAAAAATTTCTTTGGTGGAAACAATAGACTTCTGCTGCTGTCGGATTCCCTGGAAAAAGAAGAAACGTTATACATATATGAAGATGGAGCCGTTCATAAAAAAGAAGGCTATTATATCTATTATGAACGCAACCAGGCGATGCAGGAGTATATGATAGTATCGCGGAAAGACACACCGCAGGAAGTGAAACCGGAGGAAGTCCGGGATGAGGCATTAAAAAACTACCGGGAGCTGGTCTTAAACAGACCAAAAAAGAATTTTCAACTGCCGGCATTTCATTCACTGGTTTATGGAAGTGGTCTTCTTGTGGTCATTGCAATCATAGTTGTAGGCATCAGCATGTTCAATAATTATGAGAAAATGAAGAAACTAGAAACTGCGGTCAGTGTCATGGAACAGAAAAATGATTCATCAGGAACAGACCCTGCACCGGATACGGAAACCCAGACAAAGCTGGTCATCGAGGACCTTGCGGGACAGGTAGAACCAACGGAAAAAGAGAATGCAGAAAACTTACAGGTTGCGGACAACACGGCAGCACCGGATAACATGGCAGCACCGGACAGCACGGCAGCACAGGATAGCACGGCAGCACCGGATAATACATCTGACCAGGCAGCATCAGCAAGTACACAGCCCCAGTCCGAGGCGGAAATTATATTGCAGCAGGGCTATTATATTGTGCAGCCGGGAGACAGCATGATTTCCATCAGTAAAAAGATATATCAGGATGCTTCCCATGTGGCAGATTTGTGTGCGGCAAATGGGATTGAAAATGTCGATAATATAAAGGTTGGCGAAAAATTAATACTTCCATAAGAAAAAAATAATGCCGAAACATGGAATATAGGCTATAATCAATAGAAGAGTGAAGAGAACAGCAGGAGTTAAGAAACAGAAATGGCAGATAAAACACAGTTTCGTACCATCGAAACAGACGAAGAAGAACTGAGTACCAAAATACGGAAACATCGTTTGAAAATAATAAAAATCATATTGTTGTTGCTGGCACTGGCAGCTGTTGCAGCATTGGGGATTTTCTTTTTTCAGAAATTGCGGAAATATAATAGTTACACGGTAGAAAAAAGCGTGGAACGTCAGGACACTGCTGGAAGCCAGTTTCTTGCATATGGAAATGGTTTTATCAAATATAGTAACGATGGGGCAATTTATACCGACGCCAATGATGAAGTGTACTGGAACCAGACCTATGAGATGAAAGAACCAATGGCAGATGTCTGTGAGGATTATGTGGCATTGGCAGATAGGGGCGGAACTGAAATCTATATCATGAATCAGGCGGGAATGCAGGGAAAAATTGAGACACCGATGAACATCTCCAGAATAAGCGTAGCCAACCAGGGCGTTGTGGCAGTATGGATGGAGAGTGACGGAGAGAATTACATCCGTATGTATGACCAAAATGGCAAAAATCTGGTGTCCGGCGCATTCTATACAGAAAAAAGCGGTTATCCGCTGGATATTTCCCTTTGCAATGATGGAAAGAAATTAGCAGTGTCCATGCTCACGGTCAATAATGGAGAAGTATGCAGCACAATCAAATTCTACAATTTTGGCTCAGTAGGACAAAATGAGATTGATTATATGGTAGGAAGCTTCGACTATCCGGATGTGATAATACCTCAGATAGAATTTACCGATAACAACCGTCTGGTGGCATTTGGCGATTCCAAAATTATTTTGTTCAGAGGTACCCAGAAACCGGAGCCGGATGATGAAATTGCGCTGAACCAGGAAATAAAGAGTGTATTTACCAGTGAAAATTATATTGGCATCATTTACAATAATGATGTGCAGGCAGAATCCAATACCGAAAGCACAGAAGAAAGCCGCCATATGGAAATTTATAATACCGGTGGCAAACATGTATTAAGCAAGGATTTTACCATGGATTATGAAAATGTGGACTTCCTTGGAAATGGAGAAATCTGTATCCGGAACGCCACAGAGTGTCAGATTTACAATACATATGGTGTAAAGAAATTTTCCTATACATTTGATACACCGCTGTATGATGTAATTTCAGACGGCAGCCAGAATGGTTATATATTTATAATGGAAGGAACAACAGAGAAGGTAAGACTGAAGTGAATTGGTTATTGATATGTGTGATTGGAATCCTGGTAGTATGTGCCCTGGAGGGATACTTCCGTGGATTTATAAAAATAGTATTCTCCCTGCTTGCAATGATTATCACCCTTGCAGTGGTGTCGGTTGCAGCTCCAAGGATTACAACCTATATAGAAGAAAACACAGAGCTGGATGAGAGAATCACGGAGAAATGCTTAGAGCATGTGGAAAAAAATGCGCAGGACCGGCTGGACCTGGAAGCACAGGAGAAGTCCGAAGAGACCAGACAGCAGTTAGAAGAAAATGGTATCAGTGGCGGAGAACTGGATGCCCTTATGGACAAAGCGGCAGAAGCGGGAAGTGATGCGGTCCATCAGGCATTGGCAGATAGCGGAGTTTATCAGGCAATGGCACAAAAAATCACGCATTTTATCATCAGTCTGATTGCCTGCATAGTGACATATGTGGTGGTATATCTGGTTCTTCATATTATTTTGAATGTGCTGGATCTGGTGGTGAAGCTTCCGGTTCTGAAAGGAATCAACAGGTTCATGGGAATGTTGGCAGGCGGTGTGAAAGGATTTCTTATAGTCTGGGTGGCATTTTATCTGATACATATTATGGCAGCCACAGAATGGGGCACGCGGCTGGTGACATATATCGGAGAAAATGAGTTCCTCGCATTTCTCTATCAGCATAATCTTCTGGTACAGATATTTACCGGAATTTTCTAAAATGTATAAAAAATTTAAAATGACATAAAAATATCAGCAAATAGATATTGTAGGATGAAAAAACAGAATCCACAATATCTATTGCTTTTTGTTAGAAACCACAAACCGCCTGAAAAAAGTGTGTAAAAAAACCGAAAAAAGGGTGTTGACATCCCGAAAATGACGTGCTATTATAAAACTCCACCGCGCAGAAAACACCTGCTGCGGCGGGAGATAAGAATTAAAAAAATGAAAAAAGTTGTTGACAAAAGCTGACAGACATGATATTCTGTAAAAGTTGCAGGTCAGCA
>NZ_QTZJ01000006.1:98378-154776 GCF_003462625.1 Roseburia sp. OM03-7AC | reverse complement strand
AACTATAACGCATAAAAACACCCTCCTTACTGGTTGTCCAGTAAAGAGGGTACATATCACTGACACCGGGGTTATCTCTTTTATTTTCATTCTTATATAATATCCTTAATGGATAAAATGTGACGTTTCATATTTTCAAAATACTGATTCATCATGCGATATGCATTTTCCATGCTGCAATAATGATTCTCTGCAAGATTAAGAAGTGCATCCTCCACCTGGTAAATCATCTTATCATTGATATGGTACTGTAATGCTCCTTTTTCTACCTGAAGATACTTTGTCTTAATCTCAGGCAGTCCCAATGTTTCATTGAGGCTGCTTCCTCTTGCATCTTCTTCCAGTAATATGGAGAGGTTTCTTCTGGAAAGGTTATAGATATGAGCATGTACACGAAATCCGATATGCAAATCGCAGTCATCATATACTTTAAATCCTTCATCACTGCCTGATATATCCATAAAATGCACATTCAGTTCCTTCATAATTGGTTCTATTCCAAGCCTTGCATCCGGGAAGCCTCTATGGCAGACAAAATATATTTCACAGTTTCCAAAGAATCTTCTTACAAACTGGGTCAATTCTACTGCCAGACCCCAATTCGCCATGTTTCCGCAATCCGAAATACAGATTTTTCTACTGGATGTCAGCCCTTTTCCGGTATATCTTGTAATTCCAATATGTTCCAAATCATACCATGCCGGACAACCTGTCATCGCTATATTATCGTAACCATTGTTGCGCAATACATTCACGGTTGCAATATCCCTGCATCCCATCTTCAGGCCTTTTTCCATTGCTTTCTGAAACAGTGCCCTCATAGGTTCTTCAAATTGATAACTATACTGGCTGACCACATCTGAATTGTGTTCCCACCATCCCATGCCAAGGAGCATAACTGGGATTTTAATTTTATTTAAATCATCTGTAACTGGTGCCATCCTTGGATAAAATCCATTACAATATCCAGGTCCACCGGCAAACACTAAAATATCGCAGGCATTTATTTCTGGAAGTTTTTCTTCCAGACTCTGATTTCGATAATATTCCACGATTTCACTGTCTGGATAAAAATATTTCAGTAATGAAATTGCCCGGTTCTTTATCAAAAAATCGCCGGCATTAATAATTGCTCCGTGTAATACAGCTATTTTCATCTCCGTCACCTCTCTTCTTTTATTTTACGTTTCCTTTTAATAGTATCTGTAACTTCTCACCGGATGGCTTGCAGTATACACGATTGACAGAATTAAAAGCAGTACACTGATTCCCGCCAGCACAATGGTTGCAATTGCAAGTCCTTTTTTCTTCGTCTGTAAGCCCTGGAATCCACACCAGAATTCCAGCACAATTATAATTGCTCCGTATGTAATACCAAAGAAGGATAACAGCAGTCCCACCAAGCTGATTACAAAACCTGCAATCGTCCAGTTCTCCCTTGTCTTTCTGGATTTCTCCACAAACTGATTGGCACTGTTCTGTGGCGGGATATACCCCTGCTGTGGTGGCATGCCCTGCTGCATCGGTGCTCCCTGCTGCATTGGCATTCCCTGCTGCATTGGCATTCCCTGCTGTGGTGCCATACCCATCATATCAATGCGATGCAGTTCTACAAACAGCGGTTCTAAATCATCCCGGAAAGATTTCTTTGGAATGGCACCTACAAAGCCTTCCAGCCCTCTTGGTTTCTCAAAAGTTCCCATATATGCCAGCACAATCACTTCTGTTCCATGAATGTAATATTCTATAGAACGTTTTCCCTTCATCCACGGGTCATTAAAGAAATAATAATTGGCATTTGGCTTTGGCATCTGTACATACTGGTTGGCTGCCAGATAATTCTGAATCACCTGGTTAATCACTGCCGGTGCCGCATGCACGCTAAATCTGTATTCTGTTTTTTCTTTGCTCATTTTTCCTTCTCCTTTATATTATGTAAACCGCCTTTATTCCATCGGGCATCCCCGGCGTTCCGGTCCTTCCATGCCGCTTACATACCGGGCATTGAATTCCATATTAATCTCCCGGAGTTCCTTCTCTCCATCAATGTATGCCTGATACATTTCCACGATTCCGGCACTGCATCCATCGCAGGTTGCAGAAATATTTCCCAAGGATTCTGCAACAATTGCCTCACGTTCTTCTTTTGTTGTATCTTTGATTAAATATCCGCTCATCCTTATTCTCCTTACCAATCACTTTTACACAAACAGCTTCTTCACATTTTCAGCATCAAAGGTTACGGATGGCACATGGTCTACTTCAATCTGATAAAGGGCATTGGCTGCTAAATGTTCCGCTGCCTGTTCTAAATCACGGATACCGGAAGTATGCTTAAACTGCTCTACAATTGCATCCAGTCCATCCTCTGTTACAACACATTCACCCTGATGCAGGCCGATTCGTTTTAATACCTTCGGCAGTGCAAACCGGGAGAAGATAATCTTCTTTTCTTCTGATGTATAATCCGGGATATCAATTACTGCAAAACGGGATAAAATCGGTGCACTGATATCGGCTTTATTGTTAGCAGTAGCAATCGGATAAACTCCCACGGTCGGAACCATACATTCCATATAGTTGTCGGTAAATCCAAGGTTATCTAACAAGGTTAACAACACATCTGCCGGGTTTCCGTTTCCTTTGCCAGATGCTGCTTTATCTAACTCATTGATAATAAATACCAGATTGGATTCTCCTGCCATGGAAAATGCTTCCATGATAATTCCAGGCTTTGCATTGGCATAGATACGGGAGCTTCCGGTCAACTGCTCCGGGTCATTGATGGAACTCATATCCAGTGTTGTCCAAGGCAGCTTTAAGATTCTTGCTACCGCATAGGCTATCTGGGATTTTCCGGTTCCTGCCGGTCCCACCAGAAGCAGTCCATATGCCGGCAGGGTATGGGTTCTGTTAATCTGAATGATGGTTTCCATGATACGCTGTTTTACTTTCTCCATGCCATATAACTCTTCATCGAGAATCTTTCTTGCTTCTACCGGATCAATTGCCTCAAAATAATTGCTCTTCCACTGGATATTCATCATAATAGACAATGCTCTCTGGGCATGACGGCGTTCCTCCGGTGATACCTCATGGGAGCGTGCTACTGCAAGGTTTCTTCTCGCCCAGAGGCGGATATTATCCGGCATGGTTCTGCCGGCGCAAGTCATAAAATCGGAAATGCTCTGTAAGCTGGTCAGCTTCATATCATCTCCATTTTCATCCTCTTCTTCCTCGTCCATTTCCTCTGTCGGTGCACTGCTGGCAAGAAGTCTCTCTATCATAAACTGTAAAAATCCATCCTCTGCCGACAATTTGGTTCCTGCACCAAAGGTTGTCTCCCGAATCTTGTATACAGCATACCCGTCTTCCCGGTTTTCTCCGGAAAGGCGCACACTGATATGATTTTCTCCCAGCCATTTAATCAGGCTGACAAAACGTGCATCTACTTTTAAAATATCTGCGCTGTAAGTCTCGCTTTCCTCTTTAAATTCAAAAGCAGTCTGCTGGCTCTGGTTTGCAAACACACCACCGGAATGATGTTTCCAATGACGGCTCTTATTGTCCAGTATAAGAATCGGCTCCTCTGCTGTCTTCTCCTTCTCGTTGGACTGAAACGTTGTATAAGTGCATATGGACTCTGTCTTTTTCCCGCCCGGTGCATTACTAAAGTCAAAAACTGGCATTTTTCTCTCTCCTGTATTTTTCATTTGTCCTCTTAAACTGATAAAAAGACCTTTTCTCTCAGAATACCACAAGGGTTCTGAAAAGAAAAGGTCTTGCTGTTTTGTTTTATTATCTGCTGTTATTCTACGCCTTTTAAGATTTCAACCATATCAAGCTTGCGGATTCGTTTCGAGAACATGAAGCTTACCAGCATGGAAATAATCATAACAAAAATTTCTGCTATCACATAATCCACCGGTGCCAGCATCAGGTTGTAATCAAAGTTCTCTCCATTGGTATTAATCATGGCATTCAGTGAAACATTTCCAAGAGGTGCTCCGATGATAATTCCAATGATACTAAGCCACAGATTCTGCATGCTTAAAATTCTTCTTATCTTAGAGGAACGCAGTCCCAATACCTTTAAGGTTGCAAATTCTTTTACTCTTTCACGAAAGGAAAGTACGCCGGAATTATATAATACGACAACTATCATAAGTATGGAAAACACTGCCATCATACCTACCATCATATTCATGATTTCCATACTGCTTTCATAGGCTGCCTGCATTTCGCTCTTACTGTTTACTCCGGTTACATAATCAAGGTCGGTCTTGTCTTTTGCTGCTTTATCATCCGTCATCAGAAAGCTTGGTATATATTCCGCACCTGTTTTCTCATAATCTTCTCTAAAATATGCAATTCCCTGGGACTCAAGGCTCCGGTAAATGTTTCCAACCTTTGCTTCATACCAGGTATTTTTCGTATAAAGATGCCAGTATACGGTATCTCCTACCTTTACATCAAGGTCGGCTGCCAGCTTACGGCTGATTCCAACGGTTCCCGGCGTCAGATTTTCCACCTGATTATTTAAATCCAGTATATTATAGAGATTCTTTCCTTCTAATACTGTGATGGTCTCTTTCTTCTTTTCTTCTGATGGAGCATTTTTCTTCTTTGCCACCTCTATCTGGTTTACCATCACTACTTCACCATACAGTTCCTCCGCCATGGCATCTGCATCTTCCGTCTTAGCATCCTCAGAGAATTTAATCTGATATTCGCCTGCACTCACACGGTTAAAATTGATTTCCACCATGCTTCCCAGCAGCTCATTACAGCCAACCGCATATACCATAAGCAGCATGCCTACTGCTGTTCCGATCACACACATAAAGCTGCGCAGTTTTGCCCTGGAAATATCCCTGAGATTATACTGGCTGGTAAAAGAAAGTTTTTCCCAGAATGGCAATTTTTCAAAAATACAGTTCTTTCCTTTCTTCGGTGCTGCCGGCCGTAATGCTTCTGCCGGTTTAATACGAAGCAGTTTCCGGCAGCTCATATAGGATGCAAGCACACATACTGCCACGATGCCTGCTGCAATGATAAAATACATCGGATGGAATACCGAATGCAGACCCGGCACGATATACCAGTTTGCAAACATACCAATGACTGCCGGGCTTCCCCACAAAGTTCCTGCCAACAGTCCAAGAACGACTCCAACTACCGAAACAACAAGACTGAAACTGATATAATGCAGCATGATTTTATGCCGTTTCAAACCAAGGGCATTCATGGTTCCTATCTGGGTACGCTGCTGTTCTACCATTCTTCCCATGGATGTTGCAATTACTAAAATTGCGATTCCCACAAATATAATGACAAATAAATAGGAAAATGACTGATGTTGTTCTAATTCACTGTCTAATCTTACCAGTCCCGGAATGGATTTTCTGTCTACAATGGCTGAATAATCACGGTCGATGCTTTCTGCCAAAACCTCTTCATGAGCAAGCCCGCCGCCATCGGTGGTTACAATAATCATCTGGGTATACGGCATCATTTTGGCAAGCTTTTCGTCGCTGACTTTATCTATCATCTGACCTAACATTTCCTGGGTAATGTCATCTTCTGTAAGTCCTGCCTCTTTTAACTGCTCTACTTTTTCATCTAAAGCAATGGTATTTTTCTTAACATCCTTCCAGGTGATTTTCCCTGTATCAATCATGTGATTTATATAATCGCGGATTGGAAATGCATCATAGGACATATATGCAATGGCAATATTTTCAAGATACATATCCGCATCGCCATCTGCCTCACGGAATTCATACTCTGCGCTCTCTATCAGGCCCTTTACCTTTCTGGTAAATGTAATCCCGTTGTATTCAATGGTAAAATCATCTCCGACTTTAATGTTCCGGAGTTTTGCGAATGCATTGGCAAGCCAGACACCATCTGTATCTGTCGGATCAAAAGGTTCTCCTGAAATATAATATGGTGTATCTACAAGGTTTTCACGTTCTAAATAAATATCCACCTGCGCGCCATCACAATCCGGTGCACTTCCGGTCACGGACATACGAAGCTGAGCATCTTCTACAAAATCCAGTGCTTTTACCGTATCCAGTTCATCCCCGGAAAATCCCTCCCCATACATCCAGATATCGGAAAGATTACATTCTTTGTGATAATTCTCTCTTGCAACTTTCTGTGACAAAACATGGCCTTCAAATGTACAGAACAGTGCCATTGCCAGTGCTGCAAGCAGAAAAACCGAAAAGAAGGCTCCAAAATTGGCCTTGTAGTCACGCAGCATTTTGCGAAATAGCATTACCACTCCACCTCCTCTACATCCAGTGGGTGTTCATTTTCCACAATTTCACGTATTTTTCCGTTTTTCATACGAATGACTTTATCTGCACATTTTGCAATATCCGCGTTATGAGTTACCAGAATGACTGTATCCTGATTTTCCCTGCTGCATTTCTGCAACAGCTGCAATACGATCACTCCCGTTTCTGAATCCAGTGCTCCGGTAGGTTCATCTCCAAGAATAATCCGTGGTTTTTTGGATAATGCCCTTGCAATGGAGACACGCTGCTGCTCTCCACCGGATAGCTGCGCTGGAAATTTATTCTTATGATCAGCAAGGCCAACTGCCTCTAACATTTTTCCCGGATCTTCTGCATCTTTTACTATACTTCTGGTCAATGCTACATTTTCATATGCTGTAAGACTTGGCAGCAGATTGTAAAACTGAAAAATAAATCCTATTTTATCTGCCCGGAAATCCGATAACTGTTTATCATTCATCTCTGAGACAGTTTCTCCATCAATGATAACCTGTCCCTCTGTTGGCTGGTCCATTCCCCCTAACATATTTAGTACCGTCGATTTTCCTGCTCCTGACTGTCCTAAAATCACCACAAATTCTCCCTCGTTAATTGTAAAGTTCACATGATTGACTGCATATTGCAGTGCTTCTCCTTCCCCATAAGTACGGACTACGTCCTTAAACTCAACAATTGTTTTCTTTGTTTCCTTTTTCATATTTCCATGTTCTCCTTCTTTCACGCAAGTTAGTCGTGTCTAATCGGGATTATAGCACAAAAATAAGGATAACCAAGTTCCGGTTATCCTGTTGAAAAATATTATCATTAATTTTTAAATAAATTTATTCTGTTAATCCTTTGATTTCATCCACAGATAATCCTGAAATTTCTGCTATCTGCTCCAAAGAAAAGCTGCCCATCTGGAGCATCCGGGTTGCTGCTTTAACAGATGCCTGCTTTTCACCTTGTTCCACCCCTGCCTCAAACTCCGCTTTGCGAAGTTTCTTTTCTTCTTCCACTTTATCATATTCGAAAATACTCATCGCAACTACCTCCGCACGATTCTTTTTTAGGAAATCAGCAAGTATATTCTCCCGGATGCATTCTGTAACCGCTCGTTCCACAGCATCCTCCAACGGAAGCTGCTCTGCATACTTTCTGACTTTTGCTACATACTGCGCATACTCCTTTAATTTTCGGCAATGCTGCATTAATTCGCAATTATGTCCTTCATTGATATTTAATGTTGTCACAATCAGTTCCAATGCCGGTTCTGCTCCGGTATGTAAAAAAGCATCTGACAGCCGGCTGATGCAACAGTCCTCTAACGGCTCTATTCCATTATAAAAAACAAAAAAGCCGGGAGTCGGAATCTTTTGAATTGCAGATGAATATAACGATTTCCGGTCGATGAGTTTCTGGTATTCCGCTGCAATATAAAACAAGTCCCGAAGAGGAATATTGGGATTTACTGTGGACTGATGTTCATAAAGATAGAGATTCATGTCTAAAATAAATGCCAGATCATTTTTCATTCCCATATAAATAGCATTTTCCAATGTTACAATTTCCAAGTCATCGGGATTGGTATAATTCCGTTTGTTTACCGCATTATAGAGTGACAGAAGTGACTCCCTGTCTGAAAAAAGCATACGAAAAATCGTATCCTTATAATTGCGGTTTGCTGCTGGTACTTTCTTTGTCATATGTAGTTCCTCCTTTGATTTGCAGGAAGCTGCTACATACTCCTTTTCCTGTAACTTCTCCTGCTTTTTATTTAATAGATGGTATAAAAAGCATAGATAGATACAGAAATGTCATAACGCTTAAGACTGCCAGAATGGAATAAAAGAAAATGCTATCTGGATTGTATTTTATGCTTTGGATTATTGTATCACAAAGATTTTGTCCCCGGCAATCCTTTTATGAATATTTTAGATTTCTAAGAATCTCTTAAGTTTTATTAATGAGTCTGTTCATATTCTAAGAATTCTTTTGTCTTAGACCAGTACTTGATTCCCCAGTTTTCAAAATTCCATTCTTCCATATAGGCATTACACTCATAATCCACATAATAGAGGACATTTTGCCACAGGATAAAATTTGTAGGGAAATAATCAATATTTGTATGTGCAGCATATAACTTTGTGCACATTTCTTTTACCTGTTGCAGGCAGATTTCCGGCAGTGCGTCCTTTTCCACCTGCTGATAGACAGTGTCTCCCGGAATGTATTCCTTTAAAATGCGTTCCTGTGTTTCATCGATATCAAGCAGCTTTGGCATGGTAATTCCAATTTCCATAAGCCGTTTATAATCCCTTTTTTCAGCCTCTAACTTATTACCAAACTGATAATAACTGCATGGTTCATGGTGAATCTGTTTCAGGACATATTCCTTCTCCCCATCTGTCACAAGATAGGAATAGCCGCCTTTCCCCTTTCCAAGCAGTTTTTTCACTTTATATTCTTTTCCGTTTAATGTCATTATCTCTTCTTCCGGCAGCTCCATTTCCGCTCCGATATCCAGTTTCTTTTCATAAGCCAGCTTATCCGCCATACGGATGCTGCGCTGTTTTCCGGTATCATCCACCAGAAGAATCGTAACCATCGGTTCTTCCCCTTCCGGCCGTCCTTCACAGCCGAATTCATCCTCAATAATATCTGTGATTCTATATGTTTTCATCTGCCATTCCTTTCTCTTTACTTTTTCATCTCATTATCTTTCATTATACCAGTTTTTCCTGTTTTTGTATTGTCAACTTATGTATTATTGCAGGTTGACATTCTATTGATTTTTGTTTATCATAAAGAACTGTAAAATTCATACAGATACAAAGGAGACAAACCATGGATGCACTGACACTGGCACAGGAAATTATTGACGGACGACGCATTACGAGAGAGGATGATTTATCCTTTTTTCTTACCTGCGATTTAAAGGAATTATGCGAAGGAGCCGACAAAATACGTGCTGCAAGAATCGGAGATAAAGTAGATTTATGTTCTATCATAAACGGACGAAGCGGACGCTGTCCGGAAGACTGTAAATATTGTGCCCAGTCCGCACATAACCATACCAACTGTGAAGTATATGACTTCCTGCCGGAAGAAGATATTATCAAAGCCTGCAAAATGAACGAAAGCGAAGGCGTTGACCGATTTTCTATCGTAACTGCGGGAAAAGCACTAACCGGTCCGGAGTTTGAAAAAGCCATTCACGCCTTTGAATCCATGCATCGGGAATGCAAAATCGATTTATGTGCTTCCATGGGATTTTTAGATGAGGAACAACTGCACCGCCTTCATGAGGCAGGCGTTACCAGCTATCATCATAATATAGAAACATCACGCCGGAATTTTCCAAATATCTGCACCACCCATACCTACGATATGAAAATTGAAACTTTAAAGAAAGTAAAAGCGGAAGGCATGTGCGCCTGCTCCGGTGGTATTATCGGAATGGGCGAAAACTGGGAAGACCGTCTGGATATGGCAGTAAGTTTAGCTGAACTGGGAATTGATTCTATTCCAATCAATGCTTTAATGCCAATTCCGGGAACTCCATTAGAAAATCTGCCGCAGTTAAGTGAAGATGATATTCTGCGTACCATTGCATTCTTCCGTTATATCAATCCGGATGCAAATATCCGTCTGGCTGCCGGCCGTGCACTGCTTACCAACGATGGCGAAACTGCTTTTCAGGCTGGTGCATCTGCAACCATTACCGGAAATATGCTGACTACTGTTGCCTGCGCTACCATAAGAAGTGACCGGAAATTGTTAGAAGATTTAGGCAGGGATGTAACTCCGGATTACTGGAAAGAAGCATAATAGATTCTTATGGACCTTTGATAGAAAAAAGGAAGCCGTCACCCGCGTTTATACGATTTTCCTACACCTGTATTCGGTCTGCAATTTCATTTCCCATTGCAAATCTGCTGTCTTTTGCCCCAATAATTACACAGTCACGCATTTTCTGGATGAGCTGTATGCGTTCCCCCTCATCTACAGAGTGGCTATGCAAGAAATCAAGCACTTCCGGCTGACCAAACATCCACTGAATGGTATAGGTTTCACCTGGTGTTGCTTTTGACAATGCCTGCATAGAAATTCCTCCTTTTCTCCTATTGTAGTTTTCACCTGCCCTGTTAGTCAATTGCTATCTTAGTTGCAATCTTCCAACAAATAGTATACGTATATAACAGGAGTAAGATACGGATTTTCTCTTTTATCTTTTTAAAATATCTTCCAAATCCAGACCATAACGTTTGGCAATATCTCTTGCATAACTTAAGCCATCCGGTGTCGTCCGGATGACCCGGTAACTCCGGGTACCCTCTTCTTTACTTTCCATCATTGCCACCAGATTATCGATTTTGCCTTTATTCTCCGGATGCTCATTATAGGTATCCAGCTGTTGTGTCAAATCATGAATATGGGTCACATAAAGGCCACAGCAGCCGATAATTCCGATTCCGGTCAGCACCTCTGATGCTATGTAGCCTGCCTCAAGTCCACTGGTACTGGAAAAAGATTCATCCATCAACAGCATATCCGTATCTGACAGTTGTTTCATGATTTCACTCAGTCTTACACACTCACTTTCCAGTCTGCCCATTCCATAATTATTCTCATCAGAGGATGGAAAATGTGTAAATATTCCAGACACCGGACTCATTACCGCCTCTTCTGCCGGAACAAACAGCCCCAGTTGGAATAACGCCTGCGCCATTCCGATGGAATAGGCAAAAATAGATTTTCCTCCGTGATTTGGGCCGGTTATCAGATAGAATCTTCCTTTTTCATCCAGCTCAAAGGAATTAGACACAATTGTTTCCTCTACGGAATTCACTGCCAGCATGGGATTGTATACATGCTTTAACTCACAGCGTTTCTCCTGCATGGATGCAATCTTCGGTCTGCACATGGCAAATCCCTTTTCTTTCATGGAACGGATAAATTTTACTCCGGCAGTCAGAAAACGGATATCATCCAATAAAGCAATAAACATATTTGTATTAATGTGATAATAATTCTGTACCAGCGGTTCAAACTCCCTCAGCGACTTTGCAAAAATAGTCTGCAAAGCCGCATTCATGGAATAGTCTATAGCATCCTGTTCATCATTGTGCAGCACCCGGCTCAGAGGATAGAGTGCCGACATCAGATGCCATTTATCATTTTTCCCTTTTTTCAAAAGCCGGTCCATGATGGTTCCCGGATGGAATTGTTCCTCATTGACAGAAATCAGCCCGGCTTCTTTCGGTCTTAAATTGCCATCAAGATTAATGCCTACGGTTACGCTTTTGATATGCCCGAAGTTCATTTCCATTTTCGGAAGTTCCTCATTCAGGCTCTGGTACTCGCTGCCTGCTACGATTGAGTGAATTTCTTTTTTGAAATTCTGCATACCTTCCGAATGAATCTCTGCTTTTTCCAATGCATCCGCAAATAAATTTACAATTTCCTGATACATTTCAAGATATCGCACCGAACGCAGGGCTGAATCTGTCGTAAAATCGCTGTTCAATACCCTTCGCATGTCATTGATATTATAGATAATGGATACCGCCTTGCAAAATGCCTCATAAAGCGACGGATTCTCCACCAGATCTTCTACTACACCCAGACGATACTCTAATACCCGCTCATCTGTAGAGAAGAAATTTTCCAGTGAAAGATCTGCCACTCCCCGGTAGCTTTCTTTAATCAGTATCACCATGGCATCAATTTTTAATGCCTGGATAAACTTATAATCCTTCATGGGAACTGCTTTGCTCCGGTCATAATCCGGTGGATATAATAAATGAAAATCTGTCTGCATTGCACTTATGCTCCTTTTCTCTATCGTATCTTTCTTCGTTATGCATCTGAGCGTGAATATGCATTTTTCATCTGGCTGCTTAATTCAAACAGCACTTTATCCAAAGTATCCTGTGTCTCTTTCTTAAGCATTTCTGCAATTGCATCATTTGCCTGCTGCATCAGCTGCTGTCTTTTGGCAGTCTCTTTTTCTGCCGCTAAAAGCGCATCATATTGATGTAATAGTTCCCGTCCTTTTGCCATAACATGCATCTGATAGCGTTCAATGTGAAACAGGGAGCTGCGGTAAGAAGCATCTGCCATTGCAGCAATCATGCGGCTTGCCCAGTAGAAATTGTCTGTGGAAACTTCTCCTGTGGTATTGGATACATATTCCGGCGTTGTCTCCACTTCACCATAAAATGGAACCAGCACATTAAATGCATTGGATGCAAATGCCACCCACTGTATAATGCTTCCTGTATTTTCGGTAATGTCTGCCTGCTCCGGCCGCATTTCAATCACAGAAAGGAAATCATTCCGGTTAACTCCAATAGAACGGAATGCGCCCTTCATGGATTTCTCTCCATAAGAACCGTATGGGTCATAAGGTGTTCCCTGAAAATGTGCGGACAAGACATATTTTACATCTTCGATTGTTACCTTTTTCTCCGGTTTTAAGCACCATGGAATATCGTCGGATGCCGGCGTATAATCTGCCTGCTCGCCATCCCATTTATAAGTATGTGGATTCAGATAACGCTCCATAAACCAGGCTCTCGGTGTATTGTATACATGGTCGGAATCATCATGGGAACCAAATGCATCTCTTGGATTTAACTTTCCATCCAAAGAAAGGTCAAGATGATTCTTTTCAATAAATTCCCGCAGATCCTTTGAGCACATATAGTCCTTCTGTGTAGTAAGGGCATCCTCTAAATCAAAGCTGTCAAGTCCCAGCTGGTTTGGCATTACCACATAGACATCATCCGGCACTCTTCCTGCCATCCAGTGATGTCCGCCAATGGTCTCAAGCCACCAGATTTCATCCTTATCCTGAAATGCAATTCCATTCATCTCATAGGTTCCATACTGCTCCAACAAACTGCCCAGGCGAATGACACCCTCTCTTGCACTGTGAATGTACGGAAGCACAATGTATACAATATCCTCTTCTCCAATGCCGCCGATAATCTCTTCCCTGCCATTTTCTGCCGGATGGTAGGTCACCAGAGGATCTGCTCCTAAGACGCGGGGATTGGAAGTTATGGTCTCTGTTGCAGTCATGGCAATCTTCGCCTCATTGACACCGCAGGCAGCCCAGACACCTTCCCCGTCTACCGCATTCGGCATTGCCGTGTAACGCATCGGATGCTCCGGCAATTCTATTTTCACATGAGATAATACCGACTGATAGATTGTCGGCTGTTCTTCCGGATGAATTACCACATATTTCTTAGGTGTAAAATGTCCGGCACCGGAATCATCATTTCGTGCAATTATAGTTGCTCCATTATAAGAAGCTTTTTTCCCTACTAAAATAGTTGTACATGGCATATCTGTTCTACCCCTTTTCCTGTTTCATCGAATGTTATTTCTAACGATAGCCCATCTTCGTCTCATAGTTCACGATGGTATCCTCATTGGTTCTCTCTATTTCCGATAACATATCTTCTTTGAAATCGTCCGGTTCAATGGTTCCGTTGTACCAGGATTTTCCATCGAAATATTCCTGCAGTCCTTCATCTAAGAATTTTCTTCCATGTCTTGCATAGATTTCATTTCTGGCAATCCGAAGGTCCTCCTGGGTCAGATTCTCCAAATCAGCTTCCGTTAATAATCGGCTGGCACTCTCCGGAAGAATATATTCTGCTTCCTCTTCTCCAACTGCTCCGTCTGTTCCCATGTCCTCATTTCCGGTTGTATCTTCTTTATTTATTACTTCGGAAGTTTTCTCAGATGCTTCCTGCTGTCCGCTTACACCTTTCCTATCTGTCTGCTCTGTAGACATTTCCGTCTCTGTGGTCTGCTCCGTTGTAACCACCGGCTTATCGGTAATATCATCCTGCTTTGCCGGCTGATTGCCCTTGATAAATAACAATACTATAATTGCAATCAGAATAATAATAAGAACTGCTGCACCGATTAATAAATATACCATGGCACCGGAGCCGGATTTCTTCTCAGTTTCATTCTTATTTTTATTTGATATTTTTTCACTGTTCTTTGTTTTTGTTACTTTCTCATTCTCATTCTTTTTTTGTTGTGGATGTGGTGCCGGGCTTGCCTGTCTTACCGGGGTCTGCTGCTGTGTCGGTGCCTGTTGCGGTACTGAGTTTCTCTGCGGTACCGGAGTCGGTTGATTTACCGGTGCTTTCTGCGGTGTCGGATTTGGCTGGATTGCTCCCGGCTGAAAAGCTTCTACTTTCGTTCCGCATTTGGTACAGAATTTTGCATTTACCGGTAATGCATTTCCACATTTTGTACAAAACATTTTCTTTCCTCTTTTCTGTTATTTTATGTTTCTTTTGTTTCAAATTTTCAAATTATTTTTATTATAGATTCTATTGTACAAAAATGCGGGACACCAATTCCGTATCCCGCATTATCTTTTTTATCTTTTAAATTTCTTCCCGTCCTGTTCTGGAACGAATTACGAATAATACGCCAATTAATACCACGATACAAACCGGAAGTGCCAGCCATGAAATTCCTGCCAGTCCGACTGCCTGCAGGATACCAATCAGGAAATAGCCTAATAAGCAGACAACCGCAACAGTCAATGCATACGGAAGCTGGGTTGCTACATGGTTAACATGCTCACAGTGACCACCGGCAGATGCCATAATTGTGGTATCTGAAATCGGTGAGCAATGGTCTCCACAAACTGCTCCTGCCAGACAGGACGCAATGGAGATTACCATCATCTGTCCGCTTGGGAATACACCAAGGACAATCGGAATCAGAATACTGAAGGTTCCCCAGGAGGTTCCGGTTGCAAATGCTAAGAACGCTGCTACCAGGAAAATAATCATTGGCAGGAAGCCCTGCATTGCATTTGCTGAATTTGCTACCAGATCAGCCACGAATACTTTTGCTCCTAAGAGATTGGTCATTCCGGATAAGGTCCATGCCATAGTCAGAATCAGAATCGGAGCAATCATCGCCTTAAATCCTTCCGGAATACATTCGGTAAATTCCTTAAAGGATAAAACATCACGCAACATGTAATAGATAAAAGTAAATACCAGTGTTACTGCGCCGCCAAGAACCAGTCCGACGGAAGCATCACAGCCGGAGAATGCCTCTACAAAGGAAGTTCCGCTGAAGAAGCCACCGGTATAAATCATGGCTACGATACAGCTTACAATCAACACAGCTACCGGAAGAATCAAATCCAGTACGTGAGAGTTTTCTTTTACAACTTCCTCTTCATTATCTTCATACGGTCTTCCCGGTGTGGTAAACAAATCACCTTTGATTGCATTCATTTCATGGGTTTTCATCGGTCCGAAATCCACGCGCAAAAGAGTAATTCCAATTAACATTACCAATGTCAGCAATGCATATAAGTTATATGGAATTGTCTGGATAAATACCGCAAATCCATTGATTCCGGAATCTGCCGGAACAGAAGAAGTAACTGCTGCTGCCCAGGAGCTGATTGGTGCGATGATACATACCGGTGCTGCCGTTGCATCAATAATATAAGATAATTTTGCACGGGATACCTTGTGCCGGTCTGTAACCGGACGCATTACACTTCCTACGGTCAGACAGTTAAAATAATCATCCACGAAAATCAATACACCAAGAATCATAACGGAAATCTGCGCTCCGATTCTGGTTTTAATATGCCGGGATGCCCACTTTCCAAATGCGGCAGAACCACCTGCACGGTTAAGAAGGGATACCAAAATGCCAAGCATGACAAGGAATACTAAAATTCCCACATTCCATGCATTCGCAAGCTTGTATACCATACCGCCCTCTTCTTGGAAGAAAATGGTATTTATCATCAACTCAAGGTTGAAGTTGGAATACAGCAAACCTCCTGCAATAATTCCTGCCAGAAGTGAGGTATATACTTCCTTGGTAATCAGTGCCAGTCCGATTGCAATAACCGGCGGAAGCAATGATAAAATTGTCGCATAAGCTTTACACTGATAGCTGTCAGCATCAGCAATTGTTCCAGGTGTCTGGCTTGTTACGACCATAAGTATCACGATAATCGCAATAAATACCAGCATACCAATCTGTTTTCTTTTCATTTTCACTGTTTTCGTCTCCATCTCATTGTATTTTCAAAATAACCTACTCTGCCTTAATTGCCCAGCGCATCTTAGTAGAACGTGCCCGTCCGTTCTGCGCACACTCCTGTGCAGATGGGCGGATTACATCTTTGGCATAATCGGCATAAATGCCTGCCCGATAGCCTTCTTTTAATGCTTTCTTTACTAACTTGTCTTCGCCGGAATGGAAAGTTAAAATTGCAGCTCTTCCGCCCGGTTTCAATGCATCCGGCAGTTTCTCCATGAATTCATACAGTACTTCAAATTCACGGTTCACATCAATACGAAGTGCCTGGAAGGTTCGCTGGCAGGTCTTTTTTATCGTATCCTTCTTCTCTTTTTCCGGTAGAAAATCAAGCGTCTTTTCAATGATATTCCTTAACTTTGTGGTGGTATCAATCCGGTTGCCTTTTCGAATCTCATCGGTAATCGCTTTTGCCAGTTCTTCACAGTATGGCTCATCCGAATTTTCATAAAGCATTCCCGCCAGTTCATCCTTTGTAATGGCAGCCAGGCGTTCTGCTGCACTGATTCCGGCTTCCTGGTTCAGCCGTAAATCCAGTGGGCCATCCACTTTAAAAGAAAATCCACGCTTCGGATTATCAATCTGCATGGAAGATACACCCAGGTCCGCAAGAATAAAATCAAATCCGCCGGCTTCTTTTGCAATTTCATCTATCGTACAGAAATTCTGTAATCGTATTGTCAGAATATCTTCTCCAAAACCGGCCTCTTCTAACCGCTTTCTTGTCCTGGCTGATTCCTCCGGGTCTACATCCGTTGCATAGATGTGTCCCTGCCCTTTTAAGCACTGCAGCATGGCTTTCGTATGACCGCCATATCCCAAGGTCGCATCAAAGCCTGTTTCTCCCGGCTGGATTTTTAAGAAATCCAGAATTTCATTTACCATTATGGAAATATGCATTCCGGCAGGTGTGTTTCCTTTTTTTATTACATGCTCAATCGTATCTTTATATTTTTCCGGCTGAAGTTCTTTATATTTTTCTTCAAATTTCTTCGGATATTTTCCACTGTAACGCACCCGGCGTTTGTGGGTTGTCTGGTTTTCCTCTGCCATAATTAAAGAGCCTTCTTGATTGCTTCCATTAATTCATCATAAGTCTCAAATGCAGGCAGTTCCGGATGATCTTTCTTAATCTGCTCGGTGCTGCGGAATAAGAATCCTGCTTTACTCGCCTCAATCATGCCTAGGTCATTGTGGCTGTCTCCGCTGGCAATCGTCTCATAACCAATGGACTGTAATGCTTTTACTGTAGTCAGCTTGGAATTTTCAATTCTCATCTTAAATCCGGTAATCTCACCGTCCTCTGCCACCTCCAGAGAATTGCAGAAAATGGTAGGCCAGCCTAATTTCTTCATCAGAGGTCCTGCAAACTGGGTAAAGGTATCACTGATGATGATAACCTGTGTCATGGAACGAAGTTCATCTAAGAACTCTTTTGCTCCCGGCATCGGGTCAATTTTTGCGATGGTTTCCTGAATTTCTTTTAATCCAAGTCCATGTTCTTTTAAGATGCCAAGTCTCCATTTCATCAATTTATTGTAATCCGGTTCGTCTCTTGTAGTTCTCTTTAATTCAGGGATTCCGCTTGCTTCTGCAAATGCAATCCAGATCTCCGGCACCAATACTCCTTCCAGATCAAGGCATACAATGTTCATGTCCATAATTAATCCTCCATACAAACATATTTAATTCAACAAATTACTTCCCTAAAGTATACCTTATTATGAATAAAAGTACAAGAAAGAACCTCATTTTTCAGAAAGCCAAAGCTTTTCTCATAGCCAATATGTGACAAGCTATGTTAATCTTACCAGAGGTATCGGTACACCATGCAAACATTCCGCCATCCGGCTCAATACACTTTATCTCCTTTGGAAGCTTTTCCCTGATTAATTTGCACATATATTCGCTCTTTTTCGCATAGAAAGCGGATACCTCTGCAATATGTTTCTTAATATCATAATTCTTATAATACTCATAAACAATCATCTGTGCAAGAATATTTGTATGTACATCGGTAAACTGTTTTAACAGTGTTCCACGTTCTATAATCTTCTTGTTGGCAATCATAAATCCCACACGAAGCCCCAGTGCCACAACCTTGGAAAAGCTGCCGGAATAACATACAATTACCTCTGTTGGAAATGTAAGCTTCAGTCTTGCGCTGATTTTCCTGGGTGCAACTCTTTCTTATATTTCCTTAAAGAATCTCGACTTTATTTATGATTATTTCTTTCTGGTAATTGTCAAAATGATTCTGATTCCGGTTGGTGTTGCAGCCGTGGTATCACATTTCCTTACTCCGACCGAAACAACCATTCTTACCCTGATGGCATGTATGCCAGCCATGTCCGCCATTCCGATGATGGCAGAAAACTACCATTCCGATGCGGAATTTGCTTCTAAGACCTGCTTTGTCATGACACTTTGCTCCGTCTTTACGATTCCGCTAGTCTTCTTCCTCTTAGAACTTCTCGGCATCCACATCGGCTGATGATTGGTCTTCTTTCTGAAATATGCTATAATGAGCAGTACTAACTTAATAGTGACTTATCAAATGCTTATTTTAACTTTAAGAAACCCTTCAGAAAGGAGTCTCCATGAGTATCTTATCCAACCTATCCAGTAAAAAACGTACCTTTGAAGCAGCAGAACCAGACCGGAAATATCTGGCACAGGGCATCTTCTTCATTGCCCTAGGAACCATTCTTATTTCCTGCATTACCGTTACAGAGCTTAATCTGATGCCTCGTTATCTGCTGCTTGCTGCCGGTATTATCCCTGGTATCTTCGGCTGTTTTCGATTATTGAAATTCCATAAAGACGCCAAAGCTTTCCGGGACTACGAACCCGCCTGGGACAAAGGCCGAGGCATGTATGACCGGTTTGCCAAAGAATATAACCAGTGGAATGAAGATGGAACTCCTCCGGTAAGCTGTGATGGTGATATTACATATTTTTTGAAATTGCAGCAGGAGCGTCTTAAGGAAAAGGGCCTTCGTATGAAAAACCGTGTCATTCCGGGAAAAGGCAATACCTACGGCACTGCCTGTCTCAGTCACAAAAGTGCCTGGTATACCTCAGATATAACTTATGAAGACATCCACCATAAGCTCTCCTTTTCCAATGCTTCTGGCGAACTCTATTCCCGTGATACCGAACAGGTTATGTATGAAACGATTGTGCACAGCCCCAACGAACAGCAGCTTTCCTTTATTACCGCAACCTGTCCAAGCTGTGGTGCCGTTAATCTGGTTTCCAATCTGATGGAAGGCTGTCCTTACTGTAATATGAAATTTCGCATGACGGATTTATTTCCCCGTGTCATGAATTTATCCTTTGTAATAAATTCATCTTCCCACAAAAACATGCGTGTATTTTATAATACCATTTTACTTACCATGCTGGCATTTTTTGCAGGATTCTTTCCCTTCTTTCTCATTGGAAAACAGGAAATTCTTCCCCTGGCACTGTTCTCTGCTTATCTTGCCGCACTGGTTGGCGGTGGATTTTTAGGCTTGCTGTTAGGAGATTTGCTGCTTCTTATCGGTCTTTTCAATCGGGATGGCATGAAACATATTTCGGCTTTTAGCTTTCTGCGTACGAAACGGAAGTTAAAGGATACGATGCTTCGTTATGATCCGAATTTCTCTTATGAAAAGTTTGAAGGCCAGATGATTTCTCTTGTACGCATGGCGGTATTTTCCAATGACCCATCCACGCTTTCTTCCTATCGTGGTGGTGCATTAGACGAGCGTTTCAAAGATATGATTGAAATGACTTATACCAGTGGCATGACACTGAAAAATCTGTCCGTGGAAAACAATCAGCTGCATATGACCTTACGAACCTGGTGGATAAATTACAGCGAAAAAAATGGAAATATTTCCAAAACCGGTGACTGTATTGATGTCACTCTTTTGCGAAATATTTCCACTCCGGAACCACCTGGATTCTCCATCAGTTCCGTTATCTGTAATAGCTGCGGTGCCAGCTTTGATGCAGTACGACAGCGGTATTGTCCATTCTGTCACAGCGAATATCATATGGAAGATAAGACTTTTATTATCGAAGATATGAAATTAATCCGATGAACTATTCTTCTTCCTCAAAACCATGCTGTAGGAATTCATTCCATGCAGCATTGGTTTTTTCTAATTCTTTTTTCTGCATAATCGCATTCCGGTCACTTAAAATGGCAAGCATTTCATCTACAATTTCACCCTCCGGCAGATATTCATAGTGTGATAAATACCACAGCATCCTCTGTGCCGTAAAATCCGTATTCAGATTCCGGGTAATGACATCACAGAATTCTTCCGAATACCCCCGCTCTGTCATGATATGATAAAGTTCTATACTCTTTTCCGACTTCGGTTTCATTTTTCATTCCTGCCCTTCGTCTCTTAGAATTCATATTTTAATATGGCACAGTTCTTCACGCCAAATGCAGCATATTCTTCATTTGTCATTTCATAAAAATAGGACTGCACAACTCTTGATATGCCATTGTGTGCCACCAGAATATAAGTCTTATCGGAAGCTGTTACTTCATCCAGAAGATTGTAAATCCTCTGTGCCAGATGCAGCATAGATTCTCCGCCGTCATAGCGGGTGATAAACTGTCCCTTGGCAATCTTAAATTTCTCTCCATCCCGCGGTGTGGATTCAAATCTGCCAAAGTTCTGCTCTTTTAAACGAAGCTCTTCCCTTGCCGGAATTCCGGTAATTTCCGAAATATGCAATGCAGTATCTTTTGCCCGGATTAATGGGGAATATAATATTTCATCCGCCTTTATGCCTTCTTCTAATATTTTCTTTCCGGTCTCAATTGCCTGCTTATGTCCAAGCTCAGTCAGTGCAATATCTGTTGCACCACATATCTTATTTTCTACATTCCATATGGTCTGTCCGTGCCGGACAAAATATACGCATCCCATACTGTTTTCTCCCTTAATGCCTTATTTATGTTCTTCGTCATTTTAGCGGTTCACCGGAAAAATGTCAATTTTCATATGTTTAAACAAATTTGAGGAATAATCAGTTTCCAAGTCACTTATTATCTGAATAATTTTGACATATTTCCCATAAAGTAGTAAAATTATGATAAATATTTAGATTTTCGCTTTTACTTTTACTGTTGCATAACGCAATTGGTGCCATAGTGCCATTGTATATAACGAAGGAGGAACGTTATGTTTGAGAATCTTAAAATTAGAAACCGTCTGGGGAAGGCATTCCGTATTATCGTGACAACCTGCTCCATCGCAGCCGTCCTTGGTGTGGTTATGCTGATTGTAACCATGACTCTGTATAAGAATGCCCTGAACAATTATGGTTTTTCACAGGGTGACATCGGCAAAGCATTGGTTGCCTTTACCGATACCAGATCTGCCACCCGTGCTATTGTCGGATATGATGATGACAGTCTGATTAGTCAGATGTCCGATACCCATGACGAAAGAAAGGCCACTTTTGAACAGTATTGGGAAATTGTAGATGAAGTTACTACCACCAGCAAAGAGCAGGAAATCTATGATTCCATTGATGCCAAGCTGGAAGATTACTGGACTACTGAGCAGAAAGCAATTGATACCGGCAAAACAACCGACCCGGGTCAGAGTGCAAAAGCCCAGAATATAATGATTGATGAAGTAGCCCCATTATATGACGAAATCTATTCCGGAATGAGGGACTTGATGAATACCAAAGTAACAGAAGGAGATCATTTAGCAGATACACTTTCTGTTGTTACCCTTATTTTTATCATTATCATTGCTGTAATTATTATTGTATCCATCCTTGTTTCTTCCAAGATGGGAGCTTCCATTGCAAAGGGAATTTCAAAACCTTTAGTCGCACTGGAGAATCGTCTTAGCACTTTTGCACAGGGTAATTTACATGACCCTTTCCCGGAGGTGAAATCCAACGATGAAGTTGCAAGTATTGCAGCCACTTCTACTGAAATGGCTGAAACACTGAACGCAGTCATCACTGATGTAGGTGTTCTGATGGAGGGCATGGCAAATGGTGATTACACCATTCAGTCCGAGCATTCTGACAAATATGTCGGTGACTTCGAACAGTTACTGACCGCAATGCGTGGCATGCGTGATGCAATGGTACATACTATCCAGATGATTGGAGAAGCTTCTTCCCAGGTTTCTGCCGGTTCCATGAACCTTGCAGAATCTTCCCAGAGTATGGCAGAAGGTGCTACTGAGCAGGCCGGTGCCGTACAACAGCTTCAGGCAACAATCACTGATATTACAAGTAATATTGAACAGTCCGCTGATCAGGCTCAGATTGCTTATGATCAGGCAAAGCAGTATGCTGCTGAAGCAGAAGACAGCAGTGCTGAAATGAAAGCCATGGTTGATGCTATGGCACGTATTGATGAAACTTCTAAGAAGATTGGAAATATTATTTCTGAAATCGAAGATATTGCTTCCCAGACCAACTTACTTTCTCTGAATGCTTCTATCGAGGCTGCAAGAGCCGGCGAAGCAGGACGTGGATTCGCCGTTGTTGCTGACCAGATTCGTCAGCTTGCAGAGCAGACAACCAAATCTGCTGTAGATACCAGAGACTTAATCGAAGGTGCCCTTCAGGAGATTGCTGAAGGTAATGCTGCTGCAGACCATGCTGCTGAATCTATCGGAAACGTTGTAAATGGTATCCAGCAGATTGCAGAATCTTCCAAGCACATCAGTGATGTTGCTAAGACTCAGGCAAATGCCATGGATCAGGCAGAACAGGGTGTAAACCAGATTTCTGAGGTAGTTCAGTCCAACTCCGCATCCGCAGAAGAGACCTCTGCTACCAGCCAGGAGTTATCTGCGCAGGCAACTTCCTTAGATGAACTTGTTGGAAAATTCATCTTACCAGAAGACACTGAACAGTAAAATATACCAAAGCCCATGAAATCATAAAACAACTTTGATTCCATGGGCTTTTCTTTTATTCCAATTTTTCTATTTCAATTTTCCCTGTTCTTCTGCCAGGCTTCGCAGTTCTTTATTTAACATATTATAAGGTCCGAAATTCTCGCAGGTGCAAATACAGGTTTCACAGCCTGCAAGTATTTTCTTAGCTTCTTCCAGCTGTGCTTCTTCCATCGGATAAAAAGCTTTTGCAGTAATGACTTTTGATGCCAGTGCCGTTGCAACAGGATATTCTACGTCATTTTCAAATAAGATTCCTGCTGCAAATGGAATATGTTCTCTCTGCAGTCTGTAATAAGTTGGTATTGCAGCACCACCGCCTCCGATTACGAATACGTTCGGGGCAGCTTTATTTCCCGGCATCTGCATGATTCCAAGCATGGAATCAAAGTTCTTTTCCTCAATTCCATAAAGCTTCTGTACCAGCGAACCCTGAAAGATTTCCTCCGGTGGTCCAATATGGCTGACGGTGGTCCCATCTACACAGGCTACCATATCCGATACTTTCTGTACCAAGTCAAGTTCATGCAGCGACATAATTACTGCTATATTCCGTTCCCTTGCCAGTTTCCGGATGCTGTTTAAAATATCAAGCTTATAGCGGATATCCAGATAAGAGGTAGGTTCATCCAATACCAGGATTGCTGTATCCTGGCAGATGGCTCTCGCCAACATAACACGCTGTCTCTGTCCGTCACTGATTCTTGTAAATGACTGCTCTGCCACCTCTTCCGCATGAACCATGGTAATTGCCTCATCCACCAGTTTCCAGTCCTGCTTATCTAAGATTCCAAGTCTTCCGGTATAGGGATATCGCCCGGTTGCAACCACATCCCGGCAGGACATCAGTTCCGGATGAATATGCTCTGTCATTACCATGGAAAGGCTCTTTGCAATTTCTGCCTCTTTCATTTCCGAGGTTGCTTTCCCGTTCAGGTATACTACACCACCAAGGGATTTCAACTGCTTTACAATACTCTTTAGAATCGTAGATTTACCGGAACCATTGGGACCAATCAATGTCAATACCCTTCCCGGCTCTGCCATCAGATTGACATTCGAAAGAATGACCTTTTTTCCATATCCAACTGTGAATTTGTCTGTTACAAGCCCCTGTTTTCTTTCAGAAGATTTCATTTTTCCTGCCATGCGTTCTTTCTCTGTGTACTCTGCTTTTCCTGCCATCTGTTTTGTCATCCCCGCTCCTCCTGTCTGCGCAGCATCATTACAATTACCACCGGAACCAAAAAGACCGCTGTAACGGTACTGATACTTACTTCTGTCGGTGCAAAGAGTGTTCTTGCGATTCCATCACAAAACAGTGTCACTACCGCTCCCCCCAGAAAGCAGCCCGGTATCAGCACCAGTGGTTTTGCTGTTCCTGTGGCAGATTTTATCAGATGTGGCACTGCAATTCCTACAAAGGAAATCGGCCCTGCAAAAGCTGTTACACAAGCCGACAATAAGCTGGATAACAGAATCAGGCTTACCCGGAGTACCGTTATATTAACACCCATATTTCTGGCATAAGTCTCTCCCATCTGATAGGCACCAATCGGCTTTGCAAGAAACATTGCCGCAAGAAAGGACAGCAAGGTCAGGATAAATATCATCAGGATATTCGACCAGTTCATTCCGGAGAAGCTGCCCTGGGACCAGTTGTGCAAATTTACGATATTCGAATCATCTGCAAAAGTAACACAGATGTCTGTAATTGCCGAGCAGATATATCCGATTAGAATTCCGCATACAATCAGAAGAGACATTCTATGTACCTTCATGGAAATTAAAAGTACAAATCCCATTGCCAGAAGTGAGCCGGCAAAGGCTGCTGCTACCATTCCAAAAGAACTGATTGCAATGCCCCTTCCCAGAAGATAAATCATTGCCAGTGCTACCATAAGTTTGGCACCGGAAGAAATTCCAAGCACATACGGACCTGCAATTGGATTTCCAAAAAAAGTCTGCAGTAAAAATCCGGAAATGGACAATGCTCCCCCCAGCATGACAGCAGCAAGAATCCGTGGCAGTCTGATATCCCAGATAATATGATAAGCGGTGCCTTCTTCTGTCTGTTTCAGTAAAATATTCCAAAGCTCATCCCAGGAAATCGAAATACTTCCAGAACCAATATTCCAAAGAATTAATCCCACCAGCAATATAATAATTGTTATAAAAGAGACTGCATACCGCTTCATTTTCTTTTACCTCAGTTTCTTTAAATATCCTGCTTCTTCTGTATCTGTATTCCGAATTATTTTATTCAGATCTTCCATAAAATCTCCGATTGCCGTGGATTTCTGGAAGAAATTATTTGTGGTACAATAGACATTTCCATCCTGTACTGCCTGAAAATCTGCAAACAGTGCATTCTTCTGCTTCAATTCCTCCAGCGTACTGATTTCGCCTTCAATTGTACTGTTATATATTAAGATATCGGCATTCTTTGCATCTGCATAGAAATCTTCCATCTGTATGTTCATTGTGGAAAGTGCATTTTCTTCTTCGCCCGCCAGTTGTTCCGGCACATAGGTTCCACCGGAAAGAGCAATCATCTGCGCTACATAATCATTTGATTTCCGCACACTGATTGTTCCGTTTGCTGTCACACTGAAAAATGCTACTGTTACATTGCAGCTTTCTTTCTTCATAATCGGCTCTAATTTTTCTAATTCTGTTTCATAGAAAGAATCTGCTTCTTCCTCTTTATCAAATAATACTCCATATAAACGGATCCATTCCAGTCTGCCCAGCGGGTGTGATTCATAACTGGAACGCTCCACAAGTACAGGTATTCCAAGTTCTTCCAGCTTTTCTTTTACTTCCGGGTTATGATAAATCATTGTATTTTCAATTGCCAGATTACAGCCTTCATCCAGAATCAGTTCATAGTCCGGAGCACTGTATTTTCCTGCATATAAAATGTCTCCTTCCTCCATGGCTTCCCTGGCTTCTTCTACATACCAGCCATCTTCCTTCGTTCCGGAAAGCCGGATATCTGACATGGCATCAATCTGTCTTACCAAATCCATAACAGAAGTGGATACCAGATATGTTTTATCCAGCGGCTGCTGTAAAACCGTAACATCCTCCGGGATATTCTGCGGCACCACCATGCCCTCCGGAATAAGCAAAAAACGACCGTCATCCACGATCGTAATCATTTTATACCCGCCATATTCATCGACACTATACTGTGTTGCATAATTTAATTCCATACTCCCGGTCTTGCTGAGAGAACTAAAATCTACGGTATCTGCTTTTTTCTCCTGCTTCTTTGTACCACAGGCACAAAGAGTCAGAAGAAGTATACAGATAACGCTCACTATCATAATTCGTTTTTTCTGCATTTTATTTTACCAGTTTAAAATTCAATGTATATTCAATTTCATGAGGTGTGCTCATTGCAACAGTATCACCCACTACTGCAATGTCACAGTCAAAGCCGGATACCGGAATCGTAAAGGTGGAATTTCCGCCCTTGTTCTCATTAAGATACTTCGTTCCATCTACTAACATGTAATCATAGTTTGGACTGCTCCACACAACGGTTGCAGTAATTTTTCCATCTTTTATCACAACCTTCGCCGGTGAATCCACCGTTGCTCTTCCGGTTCCGCCCTCTAAAGTTACTTCTGCCTCATAAGAGCCATCAGCTAATTTTTTTTTTCAGGATTAGAAACAGATACTTTGTGGTCGTACCATTTTCCCTTTGTTCCAATTAATGCAAGGTCAAAGTCTTCATCCACTGCAGGAACCGGAACATCAAAGCCGTATACTTCTTCGCTGGTTCCATCACTGTATTCTACCGTATCTGTAGTAGGCTCAAGAAGCTTCGCACCATCTTTCTGTGCATCTGCTGCTGTTCCAGCAAATAAATTTACAATGTTCTTAGATGGAAGTGTGATATGTGCTGTCATTTTTCCATCCTTTACCGTAAGTTCTGCCTTGCCTTCTTTTGCTTCATTTACGTGAAACATTGTGCTGTCTGTGTTGAAGTCTACGGTATAAGTTCCATCCTCTAAGGCTGCAGAGGAATTGGAACCACCTGCTGTTGCAAGTGGTTCTGCCTCTAAAGCAGCCTTTGTATGTGCTACATAAATATCCTGGACTGCTTTGATTCTTCCAAGACCTTCAATCTGTGTATCTACACTGTCAAATGCTTTGGATGCTTCAAACTGGCTCTTCCAGGAATTTTCATCATCTCCAGCCATATCGTTGTTTGCGTGGTCTCCGGCAACAACCATTAACGGACGAAGAATTACTTTTTTGTATCCTGCTTCTTTTACTTTTTCAATAACTGCTTCACATGCGGTATCTTCCGGTTCACCTTCTACGGTTCCAACAAATGCATTTTTATAATTCAGTTTCTCTAACTGGGTCTGCATCTGGTCATATGTTACATTTGCAGTATGGGAAGTACCATGTCCCATAAATACAAATGCTGTTCCATCTTCTGCTGCTGCATCCATGCTGTCATATCCTGCAGCCTTAACTGCTTCTGATGTAATTGCTTCTGCAACGGCAGCTTTATCTTCGTTGATTACAGTTGCGTCGCTTCCAACTTCACCTAACAGAGGTTCTGCGATACGGACTGTTTCGAATTTATCCTGATACTTCTCAATTGCTTCTACCAGTTCATCATATTCTGCACCATGCATTAAGTGGGTCGGCTGTACCACAAGATTCTTAACGCCATTGTCTACCGCACGCTCTAATGCCTGATCCATGTTATCGATTTTCTCATCATCACGGGCCTGTACATGGTTAATAATAATCTGTGCTGTAAATGCTCTTCTTACAGACCAGTCAGGATTTGCTTCCTGTAATGCTTTTTCAATGCCGCCGATATCTGTTGTGCGGCTGTCATTAAAGGATGTACCAAAGCTTACTACTAAAAGCTCATTCTCTCCAATATCATCCTGATTTAAAGGATCATCCTTTGATGCATCTCCGGTATCTCTTCCAAAGTAATCCGGGTCAGCATTTTCTCCGGATACCAGTTCCTTCTGAGCATCTGTCAGTGCATCCCATGCTTCTTTTGCTGCCTTACACTGTGCATCTGTCTCATCAGTTCTTTCCTGCACATAAATTGCATCAATCAATGCTGCTACCTCATCTGCTTTTGCCTGATCATCCTTTTCATCTTCTGTCGAAACAGCTTCTGTTGTTTCAGTTGTCCCTGTTGTTTTCTTATCACCACATCCCGCAAACATGGTTGCAGCCATAGTAAGTGTAAGAACTACAGTCAATGCTTTCTTTTTCATTTTTTTCTCCTTTTCTCATGTTCTGGTTTCACTTACACATGAAAAAACTCCGTTCCATATTGCTATGAACGAAGTAAATGACATACTAACTACAGGAAATACGCTTTACGGATTTCCCTTGTTATCAAACAGTACAGCCAATTACTCGTGACCCGGAATCTCTTCCCGTACCAGATAAACGGCAGGTTTCCTGACTCAAAGATTAACGCTCCGTAATCACCTTCCCAATGTCTGTGCATCAGTGGCGCTTTTAAAAGCCTGACTACGTTACTCCCTTCTTACAGTGACGAGTTCGTACAGGATTTACACCTGTTTCCCTTTTACCCTGCATATGAATGAATTTCATTGCAGGCACCGGTTATCTTTCTATGAAATCGCTACTATACTAACACACTTTTTATTTTTTCACAAGCCATAGTTCACCCAGCCTCAACAAACTTCACCCTTAAAAAGTTCTCTAGCCTTTCAGCCGATGGGTCAGTACCTTCATAATGGCATCATAATGTTCTGCCTGATGGGGATATGTGCAGTTGGTACAAATCTTAAGTTTTCTGCCATTTGTCTCTTTGTACTCCGGTGTTCCCGGACAATGCTCCATTTCATACATCGGGCAGTAGCAGAACATACAGTTAATCTGCTCAATGTCCCTATGGCAGGGATAATAAGCGCATGCACGATTCTCAAAAAAGCGGCTGCTGTTATGCACCGGCTCATCTTTGGTCTTTACAATCACGATGGTAAAATATCCGTTGTTTTCCGGTATGTTATCCACACCGGAAAAGACTTTTTCTTCCTCTTTTCCACAATCGGAAACACTATACACTTCTAACTGACGGATGGTGCTTTCCTTTTGCAGCATTTCTTTTAACTGCTTCAGCTTCCTTCCGGACTTCATATAGATTCTGGTACCGGAAAATTGTCTCGATTCTTCTATCTCATAGGAACCGGGAATAATATGAATCTGCTCTTCCTTTTCTCCCAGCGAAATGCCAAGTCTTGCTGCCACTGCACAAAAAGACGGTACACCGCTGACCATTTCCGTATGGCCACCATGCTCTTCGATTTTCTGTGAAAGATAAGTATAGGTGGAATAAATTGCCGGATCCCCCAGCGTTAAAAAGGCAACCTTTTCTCCCTTTGCAAGATATGCTTCTATATTTTCGCATATCTTATCATGGGCTTCTTCTAACTTTTTCTCATCTCTGGTCATGGGAAAATTCCATGCCACAAGCTGATGCTTCCGTATGTCCGGCACCAGTTTTTCTACAATCTGAAAAGCATTACACTCTTCTATCGGTTCGGACGGCACTACTATGGTATCGCAGCATTCTATCACCTGAACCGCTTTATGGGTCAAAAGCTCCGGCTCCCCCGGTCCTACTCCGATTCCATATAAAATTCCACTCTGTGCTTTTTCTTTCTGCATCTGTCTTCCTCTTATTTTAAATTATCTTTTACTTCTATTTATCATTTACTTCATTTTATCATTTAATTCCATTTATCTTTTTGCTTCAATTTCGATTGTTGATACAATCCTGCCTGCTGATAGAAATGCTCCACAAAAGAAGGGTTGGACGGATAATAAAGATGAGGAAATCCCCACCAGTGGTTTTCTCCTTCCCAGACACATTCCCACCTTCTGTTTCCGGTCGGTTTTTTTGCCACGCAGTCCGTTCCACTTTCCGTACTGTCAAAATAATGGAATTCGTGTCCCCGGATTCCTTCTTTTTCCGGCAGGAACTGGCTTTCTTTCTCGGTAAGCTCCACATAGCCAAAACGCACCAGCTTTCCCCGGTAATCTGCATCTGCATCAATTACGCCTGCCATGGAATATTGTCTGCCTTCCATATCCTTCAGTGATTTATGAAGATAAAGAAACCCGCCGCACTCTGCCAATGACGGAAGTCCGCCCCGGATGGTTTCCCGGATGGCTGTCTTCATGCTGTCATTTTCGGATAATTCCTTTGCAAAAAGTTCCGGATATCCCCCGCCTAACAGTAATCCGCTGATATGCTCCGGCAATTTCTTATCATGCAGGGGAGAAAACGGCACCAGCTCAAAGCCCCTTTTTGAAAGCAGTTTCAGGTTCTCCTGATAATAAAAACAAAATGCCTCATCTCTTGCGATGGCAAGGCGGAGTTTACTTTCATGGGTGTCATTTTCTTTGATATCTGCTCTCTGATATGTCACTTTGTTTTCGTAACTATCAACTTCTGGGGATGCCGCATCCTTTTCTCCGGCTCCCCCAATTGCTAAAATCCGCTCTATCGATACCGTTTCTTTTAAGCTGTCTGCCCCGCGGCATACCTGTTCTTTTAAATCACGCTTTTCTTCCGGAAGTTTTAAGCCTAAGTGGCGGCTCTCCAGATGAAGCTCCTTCTGTTCGGTAAAACAGCCCAGCACTTCTATGGATAATTCGGTTTCGATTAACTCTTTTAATGACGCATAGAACATTTTGCTGACCCGGTTTAGTATCACGCCCTTTATGATTCCGGCTTTGTCATAGGATAAAAGTCCCTGTATCAGCGGAAGTATTGTTCTTCCCATGCCATGTGCATCAATTACCAGAATCACCGGCAGAGAAATTGCTTTTGCCAGATGATAGGTGGAACCTTCTTCAAAAATTCCGCCAAGTCCGTCATAAAGTCCCATGACACCCTCTACCACTGCAAATGCATCTTCCGGTGTCTCTTCCATAAATATCTCTTTTGTCTTTGCTTCGCCGGTAAAATAAGTATCCAGATTTCCGCCCGGCACACCTAAAATCGTCCGGTGAAACATCGGGTCTATATAATCCGGTCCACACTTAAATGCACAGACATCGACTCCTGCTTCTTTCAAGGCTTCGATTAATGCACAGGTAATCAGTGTCTTTCCACTGCCACTTTTCGGTGCTGCAAGAACTACTCCTTTACGCTTCTGCATCCGCCTCTCCTCCCTGCAAATCAAAGGAACATATCATAACCGGATTTTCCGCCTTTGGCATATAATAAGAACCAAGCTCATGATAACGGCTGACCTGCATCTGAATCATTTCAAAATTGCATACCGAAAAGCGTTCTTTTACCTGTTTGAATTCTGCCACTGTCTCAAGACTTATAGCATTCATTACAACTCTTATTCTTCTCTTTTTTGCTGCCAGTACTTCTAAAATTTCCATCAGATGTCCACCGCTTCCCCCGATGAAAACATGGGTTGGCTCCTCTAATCCATTGCATGCCTCCGGTGCCGTTCCCCGGATAATCTCCATATTTGCTACCTGAAACTTCTCTTTATTCTGTGCCAGAAGTGCTAGCGCCTCTTCTTTCTTTTCAATGGCATAGACTTTGATTCCTTTGGATAAATGGGCTGCTTCCACAGCAATCGAACCCGTTCCGCTTCCAATATCATAAAGCACCGAATCTTTCTGAAGCCGCAGGCTGCAAAGGCTGACCTGACGCACTTCCCCTTTGGTCATTGGAACTTTCCCACGAATAAAGGCTTCATCCGGGATTCCCGGTGACAAAGTTGCCGGCTCTTCCTGCGCTTCCTGTTCCCTGCGCTTTCCCTGCTCCGCACATTCTTCATTCGCTTTCTGTTCTTCCTTCTCTATCATGACAACATACAATCCTTCCTGTTCTGTCTCCCTGCACGCTTCCGGTGTAAGCACCATCAGCTTCTGCTGCGGATAAGATAACTGGTACCCCACTGTAATTCTGCAATTCTCTTTATCCGAAAAAAGTGCTCCTAATTTCCGGATGTCTTCTGCTCCGGATACCAAAAGAAACAGCCGCCCATTTTCATGCATCCTGCGTATCACTTCTGCCTGCCAGCCATCCGTATCTGTTTTGCCATGTATACTGTAAATTCCGGCATTTTCCCAGCTTACGCCACAGGCTGCTGCCATCATCTGAATGGAAGAAATGCCCGGAATGCTTTGCAAGGTTCCATGAAGTATGCCCGTTTGCAGCGCTTCCTGCAGACAGATTCTTACCTTACTCCAGCCACTGTAAAAACCAATATCCCCGGAAAAAAGGATGACTACCTTCAGTTTTTCATGCACCGCATACTGTCTGCTCTTTTCCTTAAGCCATGTAAGGATTTTATCCGGCAGATAAAGTGCCTCTTTTTCAAGCTTCGGTGTCACTGCCTCTATCAGACGTTTCGCACCTAATACAAGGTCCGCTTCTGCCAATGCTTCCTTTAACCGGACGGTCATCATATCTGCATCCCCCGGTCCGATTCCTGCCAGCGTAATCATAAGCTCCGCCGGTCTTAAGGAAAGGTTTACTCCTGTTAATGTTTCGATTTTCTCACAGACTGCATCAAAGGAAAGTCCGTCTTCCTCTGCTGCCTCCCGACGAATGATCAAAAGCGGGATACGATTTTTTAAAGCTGCTTCTTTTTTCTCTAAAAAACCTCCGGTAATGCCGCCCTGCTTTGTTACCATACATTTTATCCCATACTGATGAATCAGTGCATCATTGAATTCTTCAGAAAAAGGTCCCTGCAGTGCCAGAATCTGTTGTGGCAGAATTCCTTCTCTCCGGCAGATTTCAAGACTTTCCAGCCCCGGCAGTACCCGGACATAAAGACGTTTTTTTACTTCTTCCGATTCGGTATATACGGAAAGTTCCTTGCTTCCTGTAGTAAGAAGAATGTTTCCCTTGATTTCCTTTAATGCTTCTGCACAGGCCTCATTGCTGTCAAAGAAACGAAGTCCTGCTTCTTCTGACGCATGGATGCTCCGTTTCAGCCGTAAGTAAGTGACCTCAAGTCCATCCTCTTTCATTCCGGCAACGCAGCTTTTTATGGTTCTGGTCACTTCCACCGCATAGGGATGAGTGGCATCGATTACAATGTCAAAGGATTCTTTCCTTAGATATTCTGACATAGCTTCTTTGGAAAGGCGTCCTTCCTGAATCTTCACCTCTGGATGCTCTTTCATGACCAGCTTTCCATAATCGGTTGCCACCGATACAGTGTGGGCTATGCCTGCTGCCGCCATCAGCTCCGATAATTTTCTTCCTTCTGTTGTTCCTGAAAAAATGATTATTTTTTTCATTGCTCTATCTTATAGCCTCTTGGTGTGATTAATTTTCCATCCTGAATTCTGGTTCTGGAATTTCCAACAAAAACGGTAGTAAACATATTTACTGTTTTACTCTGTAATTCTTCTAATGTACAGGTAACTGTGCTTTCTCCGTCTCTTCCGATATTTTCCACATAACCGCATGCGCGCTCCGGTTCTATCTCCTGAAGCAGAATTTTGCATGCTCTTTCCAAATAGTCTGCCCGCTTCCGGCTGGACGGATTATAAAGTGCAATAGCAAAATCTCCCCGTGCCGCCATAATCAGCCTCTTTTCAATTAACTCCCATGGTGTCATAAGGTCACTGAGACTGATTACACAGTAGTCATGATTTAATGGTGCTCCAAGAACCGCCGCACCGCTGTTGGCTGCAGTAATTCCCGGTATCACTTCCAGTGAGAGTGCCGGATATTCTTTTCCAATCTCATACATCAGTGATGCCATTCCATAGACACCGGCATCGCCGCTGCATACCATTGCCACGCTTTTGCCTTTTTCTGCTTCCTCAAAACACATTCTGCAGCGTTTTTCTTCCTGCCGCATCGGCGTGGAAAGAAATTCCTTATTTTGGAAACGTTCTCCTAACAAATCAAGGTATACGGTATATCCGATGATTACATCCACCTGTTCTAATACTTCGATGGCTCTGCCTGTCATCATCTCTTCATTTCCCGGTCCCATTCCAACAATCCATATTTTATTCTTCATATAAAGTCAGTCTCCAATCTTCTTTTGCTATTGCAAGTGTCATTCCGTTTTCCGCTCTTTTCTGAAGCACCAGCCTTCCATTATCCCGGCAGGCTGCCATGGCTGCCCGCTCGCAGACATTGTCTACGCCCACCTGACTTTCCACAAATACCGATGCATCAAATGTCCCGGGCACCCGGCTTAAGGTCTCTGCGTCAAAGACAAGAAATGGAATGCCATGTTCTGCCGCAAGTTTTAGAATTGCCTTCTCACCCTTCTTTTTATCAATCGAAGCAATCGCCCGTATCTGTTTCCAGTCTACTCCGGCTTCCTTTAAACAGCTTTCTGCAAATGCCTTAAGTTCCTGTTCTTCTTTATTCCTTCTGCATCCGATTCCAAGAATATATTCTTTGGGAATTAAGGTCAATAATGGCTCCGGCTTCTGTCCATCCTCTGGTGTGCCGATTGCCACATCCACTTTGGCGGCATATTCCGGAGCGATTGTCATGGAAAGCTTCTTTTTTTCCAGCACCTTTGCAGAAACTTTCTTAATGCCTTCTTTTTTATCAATGGATAGGTCATGCTTTTTTGCAAATACATCTATGGCAAAGGCATTATTAATGTCGGTCGCTGTGGTAATTACCGGAACTGCTCCTAATAACTCTGCCAGCTGCAGTGCTATCTCATTGGCACCTCCTACATGCCCGGATAAAAGAGGAATGACATAATTGCCTGCCTCATCCAGTACCAGCACCGGACTGTCTGTCAGCTTGTCCTTAAGAAATGGGGCAATTGTCCGCACTGCAATTCCGCATGCTCCGATAAAAATGATTGCATTTCTTAGGGAAAACTGCTCCTTTGTCCACGCGTTCAGATTTTCCACCTGTTTTCTGCCATGATAAGTATGAATTTCACAGGGAAGCTGCTGCTCTTTGGAAAGTCTTTTTATCTTTTCGGCAAGCTCTGCTCCCTTTTCGGTAAAGCTGATGACACTCCATTTCAATGACTGCATTTTCTTTCCGCCTTCTTATGATTTTTTTGCTGCCCGGAATTCTGTGGAGAAATCTTCTGCATACAGTCTGGATTTGCTGTATCCGCTCTTGTTAATGACATCTCCAACGAGAACCAGTGCCGTTTTGGTAATTCCATGTTCTGCCGCTGTCTGTGCCAATGTTTCTACCGTGCAGATATATATTTCTTCCTCCGGCCAGCTTACCTTATAAGCCAGTGCCGCAGTGGTATCCTTTGAATAGCCACCCTTTATCAGTCGCTCAGATAACTTCTCCAACATTCCGGCACTTAAATAAATTGCCATGGAACACTGATGGGCTGCAAATGCCTCGATGCTTTCTTTCTCCGGAACTGCAGTCCGGCCTTCCATTCTGGTAATGATAAGGGACTGGGAAATATCCGGCAGGGTATACTCCAGATTCATGGCTGCCGCTGCTCCAAAACAGGCACTTACTCCCGGTGTGGAATCATAGGCTATCTTTCTTGCATCCAGTTCCTGCATCTGCTCCTGCACCGCTCCATATATGCTTGGTTCTCCGGTATGCAGCCGCACCACATCTTTTCCTTCCTGCTCTGCCTCCACCATAACTGCAAGGACTTCTTCCAATGTCATCACTGCACTGTTATATACCTGACAGTCTGCTTTGGCATAATTTAAAAGCTCAGGATTTACCAGTGAACCGGCATAGATAATCACATCCGCTTTTTCCAAAAGATGCATTCCTCTTACGGTAATCAAATCCGGTGCTCCGCACCCTGCTCCAACAAAATGAATCATTGCTTTTCCTCCAACAGTTCTTTTAATAATGCCTCTGCTCCCGGCGTTACACCTAAAAGTCCGATATCATTACTATAAACCATACATTCTATTTCCAGTCCATCCCCGGCACGATGCTTAAGATGGTCTTCAATTTTTTCCATGACATATTCCATGGCAGGTTCTAAAAGTCCGGCTTTTCGAAGCCGGTCTACGGCATCCTCTGTACCAATGCAGTCTAATATTTCCCGAAGCAGCGTTATTTCTGCGCCTGCACGGATTGCTGCCGCCGCCAGAAGTTCCATCCGGCAGTCTGCCTCTTTGGAATGGGTGTTCATAATGCCGCCGGATACCTTTATCAGCTTTCCGATATGACCGGTTAAGAGCATTTTGGAAAATCCAAGTTCTTTTACCATGTCAATGGTCTGTCCGATAAAGTTGCTGCATTTTACACTGCGCTCCAAATCATAACCATAGGTCCGTTTCATAAATTCCAATCCGTAGTTACCCGGCGATATGGCAACAATAGAATGACCTTCTGCCCGCTTCTGTTTCAATTCCACTGCTATGGTATCTAGCAATGCCTTATCACTCATAGGCTCAACAATACCGCTGGTTCCAAGTATCGAGATTCCGCCCTTTATTCCAAGTCTCGGATTAAAAGTCTGTGCCGCAAGATTTTCTCCTTCCGGCACTGAAATTACGACTTTGATTCCGCCCTGAAAATCAAACAGATGGCAGACCTCTGATACTTCTTTTGCAATCATCTGCCGTGGCACCGTATTAATTGCGGCATTTCCTACCGGCTGGTCTAATCCCGGCCGCGTAACCCTGCCAACACCGTTGCCGCCATCTATTTCTATCTGATTGTTATTTTCTTCACAAATACTCACCGTTGCATAAATCCATGCCCCCGTTGTCACATCCGGGTCATCCCCTCCGTCCTTCTGTACCGCGCAGGAAACTTCTGTTTCCTGAATTTCGATATACTCCACCGTTGCATGGTAGGGAATTCCCTTTGGTGTCTCAATGGTAATCTCTGTTTTTCTTCTTCCACTCAGCAGCATATAGACTGCTGCCTTTGCTGCGGCTGCGGCACAGCTTCCGGAGGTAAACCCATATTGCATCTTTCTTCCCCCTGATTTTACTATCGTCTTAATTGATACAAAATTGCATTGCAGATAGCTGCGGCAACATTGCTCCCGCCCTTTCTGCCCCGGTTAATGATATACGGTACTTCTGTTTCCATAATCAATTCTTTTGCCGGTACCACATTTACGAAGCCTACCGGAACTCCGATAATAAATGCCGGCTGGTAGCGTCCCTCCGTTATCATTTTATGAAGCTCGATTAACGCCGTCGGTGCATTTCCCACCGCAAAAATAACTGGTTTTTCAATGGCTGCGGCTTTCTCCATGCTGATGGTTGCTCTTGTTACCTGTTGCTCTCTGGCAAGCTGTGCCACATCCGGGTCCGCCATAAAGCAATGGGCTTCTCCGCCAAATGATGCCAGTATTTTCTTATTGATTCCGGCAAGTGCCATATTGGTATCCGTTACAATATTGGCGCCCTTAAGAATCAGTTCCTTTGCAATTTCTACTGCATGGTCAGAATAACACATTGTCTCTGCATAATCAAAATCTGCGCTGGTATGTATCACACGCTTGGTAACAGGCTCCTGCTCCTTAGGCAATACAATCTGACGCTTTTCTAATTCCTCTGAAATAATCTCAAAGCTGCGTTTTTCAATCTCTCCCGGCAATACAAATTCGATGGGATTCATTTCTCTGTCACCTCTCTTAATGCGCTTATCAGCCGCTCATTCTCTGCCTGCCCTCTTACTGCAATCCGGTAATATCCTTTGGACAGACCTCTGTAATTTTCACAATTTCGAATCAAAATCTGTTTCTTTAAAAGTAACTCATATAATGGCAGCTCTGTGTAAAATAAAATATAATCTGCCCGGGAAGGATACGCCCGGAAGCCTAAGGATATCAGCTCTTTTGTCAGAATACTCCGCTGCTCTTTTATGAGTTTCCTGCTTTCCCCGATAAATTCCGTTTCTTTTGCTGCAGCGCATCCTGCCATCTGGGCAAATACCGATAAGTTCCATTCCGGAAGCTGCCTTGCAATCTTCTGACAGACTTCCCTGTTCCGGCAGATAAGATAACCCAGCCGGACTCCCGGTATGGCAAAGGTCTTGGTAAATGCTCTCACCTGAATCAGATTCCTACATTTCATGCCAGCTTCCATTTCTTCATAAAGCTCTGCTTCTTCACAAAACGGCAGAAAGCATTCATCTACCACCACTATTATATCAAGCTCCTGACACCGCTTTAAAATCCCTTTTAAAATCTCCGGTGGAATTAACTGTCCGGTGGGATTATTGGGATTAGCAAGGTATATAAGCTCCGTTTCTTTATCTAATGCCTCAATAAAGTCCTCTCCCAGCACAAAATTATCCTTCTCCCGCAATGGAAAATAACTTACTTCACACGCTTCCGTTCCGGCAGCCCACTCGTAACCATAAAAAGAAGGAACCGGAATCAGTATTTTCTTTGGTTTTAATGCATGAAGAATTGCAGGAAAAAGTTCAGAAGCTCCATTTCCGCACAATATCTCATCTGCCGCTACCTTATCCATCTCAGCAATGGCTGCCTTCAGCTTCTCCTGCCTGATATCCGGATACCGGCTGCATAAAGACACCGCTTCCCTAAGGGCTGCCTCTACAGATGCCGGTATGCCCAGAGGATTGATATTTACAGAATAATCTAACGATATGCAATTACGGTAGATGTCTCCTCCATGTACCATATTCCTGTTCCTTTCCTGTATTGTTATCCTTTCAATCATATAAAGAATAACAATCCCATCACCAAAAGGCAAATGCCTTCACATAAAAATGCAGTCGCATACAAAAGCCGGTTTGCTCTTCTGATGTCCTCGTATTCCACCGGACGCAGTGCATCTCCGATAAACGGCTTTTTCACCAGTTTGCCAAAATACCAGGCATCTCCTGCAAGCTGTATGGACAGTGCTCCTGCACAAACTGCCTCTGTCTGGGCAGAGTTCGGGCTGGCATGATGATACCGGTCCCTTTTATAAATGTAATATGCATGCTTCCCGTCATATTCCTTTCCAAGGAAATACGTCCCTGCAATCATCAGGTATGCACTGATACGGGATGGGATATAATTGCAGATATCATCAAATTTTGCGGCAGCTCTGCCAAAATGAAGATAACGTTCATTCTTATATCCTACCATGGAATCCATCGTATTGACTGCCTTATAAAAAAAGCCCAGAACCGGTCCGCCAAGTGCGGTATATAGCATCGGTGCAATGACTCCATCCGAAGTATTTTCCGCCACCGTTTCAATGGCAGCTTTTGCCACTCCGGTTTCATCCAGCCGCCCGGTATCTCTGCCTACAATCATGGAAACAGCATGTCTTGCCGCTATAAGGTCATTCTCCTTTAAACAATTATATACCTTCATGCTTTCTACTTTCAGGCATTTTGCAGCAAGAATCTGATAGGTCATAATCATTTCCAAGATAACACCTGCCACCGGATGAATCCGGTACGCAAGAATCAGAAGAAGTGCGGTCACCATAAGAACTGTCAGCAAAACAAGCGCAACCATTCCAATGCCTGCTCTTACAAGGTATTTCTCACTGCACTCCTTTTTATTCATTCTTTTTTCCAATATCCCTATAAAATTTCCAATCACCCGGATGGGATGTGGCAGCCAGTATGGATCTCCCAAAAGAAGGTCCAGGCAAAATCCCAGTCCGAACGCAATCATGTGATAAATCATATTGTAATCTCCTCAAGGGAATCTAATTTCCATTCTTCCCCGCAAAGTCTGAGCTTACAGCAGTAGCCGCCTCCATTTTTCACCTGATAATCAAAATAATTTCCGCCTGCAAGAATGTGAAGCAGTGCCATAATTGTGCCGCCGTGTACAACCGCTGTTATATTCCGGGGCTGACTTTCTGTCATCTGATTTTCTGCTATTTGATTTTCTATCATCTGACTTTCTGCTATCAGTTTTTCAGGCTCCCGGAGTTCTGTTATTCGACTCTTTGATAACGGCATTGCAGCATCTGCGATTTCTCCGGTGATTTTTCCCTCTATGATTTTTGTTGCGGCATGAAGTCCCCTTTGGCAACGTTTTATATATTCCTGCTGGCTCTCGCCTTCCGGAAAAGGCAGTGTGCCATTGCTGTCAATCCATTTCTGATAATAGGAATCATTTTTCAAATCTTCGTAATTCTTTCCCTCATATGCACCAAAATTCATCTCCCGCCATTCTTCTATCGGATAAGCTTTCTTTCCCGGAAAAAGTATACCAGCACTCTCCTGACAGCGCAGCATCGGACTGATGAAAAGCAGCCATGGTTTTTTTAAAATGTCTTTTTCTGCAAGAATCTCCAACTGCTTTCTGCCTTCCCCGGACAAAGCTTCTTCTGTTACACCCAAATACCGGTGTTCCCGATTTGACGGGGTCTTTCCATGACGGATAAGCAATAAATTTATTTTAATCTCTGGCTGATTCCACATACAATGCGTTCTACCCTTTCTGCCTTCTCGGCAATCCGTATCTGTAGTCTTCCGGTCCGCTCCCTGTAATCCCGTTCCAGAGCATCCATCGGTACAATTCCGTTTCCAATCTCATCACAGATGAAAATAAGTCCCGGATATGTTTCCAGCAGTTTATCAGCTAACAGCTCCACATCTGTCTGCTGCTCAAGACATTTCCGAATCCACAGGTGTAAATGGTTGATGACCGGATTCTCAAATTCCTGCAGTTCTTTTATCATTCCATCCCAGTCTGCAGGAAGGTTTTCGCCCTCTATCACCTGACCTTTACATTCCGGGTGAAGCTTTAACACATATTCCTTTTTTCCCTGGTAACATCCGCCCAAAAATAATTCCATGTTTTTTCCTTTCTAGCCTGCTATAAAACAAAGAATGTGCCACGGCACATTCTCGCGCCTGCGGCGGTTGCTTGCGGCATCTACCTTATACGCCGCAGTGCGCATACTCGCGGAGCGTTTTTTACTATACAGGAAAGCAATTTCCTGTATAGTGAAAAACAACTACCACTGCAACTGCCATGGCATTTTCGCATAATGACACAAAATATCCTGCGGTATCACCATTGATTCCGCCAAATTCCTTCCGGCTTTTCCAGCTATAATAACCATAACAGAGCAATGCCACAACTACTGCTGCAAGCCCTGCCCACAGGTTTACATAAATCATACATCCACTGTAGACAACTGCCTCTATGATGAGGACTGCCAGCACTCTTTTTTTCTGGGCGCTGTCTGCAAAATAAGCAAGCATACCGTCTTTTTTTGCCGCCTTCAGGCTTACCACACCAATTCCGCTTAAGCTTCGTGATAACGCAAAGCCAATTCCCACTACAAGAATTGCAGACAGTTCCGTAAGCTCCGCATATGCTGCTCCATAAATAAGATAATATAAAACCAGCATCAATACGGAAAATGCTCCAATATGCGGGTCCTTTAAAATTGCCAGCTTCTTCTCCTTATCCTGATAGGAATGAAATGCATCCATGGTATCCATAAATCCATCCATATGAAAGCCACCGGTAACAAGCAATGGAATTGCCACCGCTATCAGTGTTTTGCAAAGATGGCTTATCCCGACTGCATTTCCAAGAAAGAACCAGCCGGCTTCCAATGCACCAATGATAAGACCAATTAATGGGAAGAAGCAGAGGTGATACTGCATATCTTCTTCCTTCCAGTCAAACTGTGGCACCGGTATTTTTGAATATATGGAAAATGCAATGACGAATCCTTTTATAATTTTCATGTATTCCTCTTCTTTCTTAAATTCCATCCTTTTTTATAAAAATCGGAATCCCTGCTACTACTTCAACGACCTGCTCTGCCCGCTCTGCAATCTGCCGGTTTATATCTCCTAACAACCGGATATAAGCCATTGTGGATGCGTCATAACGGATTCCGTCTTCAAATATCTGATTCGTGACAATAATCAGTATATCACAGGAATCCTGCAATGCTGTTACTCCACTTATAATTTCATGGGAAAGCTGCTTTATTTTCGCTTCATCCATCACAACAGACAGATTTTCTTCTGAAAACATTTCGTTGGCAACGAGGTTCGACATACATTCCAACAAAACTATTTTCCCGGCTGGCACTCTTTCTGCTGCAACTCTTCCTGCTGACACTTTTTCGGTTGCCACTTTCTTTGCTGCCTCTTTAAGTCTTCTCGGCTGCTCTATCGTAAGAAAGCCTTTTCCTGCCCGCATTTTCTGGTGACGCTCTACTTTTTTCTTTCCTTCTTCATCATACACCTGCATGGTGGCTACATAAAAGAGGCTGCCGTTGCCTGCGGCTTTCACTGCCATTTGTTCTGCATATGCGGATTTTCCGCTGCCGCTTCCGCCGATTACCAATGCAATCATTCTTCATACCTCTTGTACTGTTCTATCTCAAAATTTGCAAAGGATGCTCCCTGCAAATACACGCCCAGTGCTACATCCAGCAGGGACATCATCATCACTGCACCAGTTCCCTCACCCAGCGCCATATCCGCATCCAGTACCGGATCTAAACGCAGCTTTTTCATAATCGCTGTCTCTGCCAGTTCCCGGCTCTTATGGGATGGTATCATATAATTTACGGCACCCTTGCAAAGTGTCTCTGCCAAAAGTGCCGCAACGGCACTGATGACGCCATCGATGACAACCGGTATCTGCTCGATTGCTGCTCCGATAAATACGCCTGTCAATCCGGCTATGTCCAGTCCACCTACCGTCTTTAATATGGTAAATGCATCCGCATCACGAAGGGAATATTTTTCTATCGCTTCTTCAATTATCCTGCATTTTCTTTTTAATGCCCCATCGGTTAATCCGGCACCTTTTCCGGTCACCTGCTCTACCTCTAAATCCAAAAGTGCTGCTGCAACGGCTGTACTGGTGGTTGTATTTCCAATTCCCATCTCTCCTGTAGCAAGTATCTCATAACCGTCTCTATGGCATTGCTGCACCAGTTGTATTCCGGTTTCTATTGCCTTTAAGACCTCTTCTTCTGTCATCGCAGGTTCCTTTGCGAAGTTTTTCGTTCCCTTTGCAACTTTTCGTGGCAATACTCCGGGAATCACTTCGTCTGTATCAATTCCAATGTCCACCGGAATTACATCCACGCCTGCCACTGCTGCCATCTTTCCTACAGAAGAATTATTTACTCCCATGGCTTTTGCCACTGCAAGAGTTACTTCTTTTCCACTCTGGCTGACCCGCTCTTCCACCACGCCATTGTCTGCACACATAACAAGAACTGCTTTTTTCTGAATGGATATTCTGGTCGTCTTCTCTATGGCTCCAATCTGTGCAATCAGATGTTCAAACTTTCCAAGTCCATCCAAGGGTTTGGCGATTCCATCCAGCTTCTCTTTTACCCTGCGATACCAACTATCCTCTAAAGGCAAAATCTTTCTGTTATCTAATTCTGCTTTTGTCATATTCTGCCTCCTGCAGCATTCCATAAACCGCTTCCATATCAAGATATTTCCGCAGTGTATCCGCCAGCAAATCGTACTGGCTCTCCTTATACTGCTGATAATTCATGCCCTGATTATCTTCATAATGCACTCCCTTTTTCTCCGCTAATGCCCGGATAAAAGTGGATGCGATATCTCCTTCATCAAAAATACCATGGACATACGTTCCGTAGACATTTCCCTTCTGCACAACGACTGCATCCTGTATACAGGATTCCTCCTGTGCATGCGCATGAGCTTGGGCTTGAGCCTGTGTCTGCTTTGGTTCCTGTATCTGCTCTGTCTTCTGTGTTCCGCAGGTATGTCCCATATGAATCTCGTAGCCCTTGTATTCTTTGCCGGAAAGGGAAGCTAACATACCAGTGAGAGGGTCTATGGTTCCCGTTACCTGACGGCGTACCTTTTCCCAGCTCATCGCGGTCTTAAGCGGCAATAGTTCCATGCCCCGTAAGCTACCGCCTTCCTCTACCGAATAGGGGTCTTCGAGGCTTTCTCCTAACATCTGGTAACCGCCGCAGATTCCAATGACCGGAGTGTCTGCGGAGAGTTTCTTTATCATAGCTTCCATGCCATTTTCGCGCATCCATTTCAGGTCACCCATTGTATTCTTACTGCCCGGCAGAATAATGGCATCCGGATGATGGATTTCCTGCACCGAAGTCACATAGCGCACCGATACTCCCTCCATATGCTCGAAAACATCAAAATCCGTAAAATTAGATATTCTTGGATAACGGATAACTGCCAGGTCTATCAATGCCTCTTTCCGATGCTTGAATTTTCCGGTCAGGCTGTCTTCATCCTCAAGCTGTACCTTCATATAAGGCACCACTCCGCAGACCGGAATGCCGCCTTTTTCCTCTAACATCTGAATGCCCGGTTCCAATATGGATACATCTCCGCGGAATTTGTTGATGATTAAACCTTTTACACGGGATTTTTCCTGCTCTTCTAAAAGCAGCAGTGTTCCTAAAAGCTGTGCAAACACACCGCCCCGGTCAATATCTCCTGCCAGAAGAACCGGTGCATTTACCATCTCCGCCATGCCCATATTTACAATGTCATTTTCCTTGAGATTAATTTCTGCCGGACTTCCGGCTCCTTCTATTACAATAATATCCGCCTGCTTTTCCAGTTTGTGAAATGCCTTTAATATATCCGGGACAAGCTTTTTCTTATAGTTAAAATATTCCCGCGCCGGCATATTGCCAATGACCATACCGTTGACAATCACCTGGGAGCCAATATCATTGGTAGGCTTTAAAAGAATCGGGTTCATGCAGACCTGTGGCTCGATTCCTGCTGCCTCTGCCTGCATAACCTGTGCCCGTCCCATTTCAAGTCCTTCGGTTGTAATATAGGAATTCAATGCCATATTCTGCGACTTAAAAGGCGCCACGCGGTATCCGTCCTGATGAAAGATGCGGCATAAGCCTGCTGTAATCAGGCTTTTTCCGGCATTCGACATTGTTCCCTGTATCATAATCACTTTTGCCATGTGATAAGTTCCTCGATTTCTTTTGTTTTCTATACTATCTCGCTTCCAGTCCCTGAAGCAGTACCACATAACATGCGAAGTCTCCGATTCGTTTTCGCTCTTCCCCTAACCAATCATCCCAGTCATTGCCCAGCTTATGCTCATACATATAGACGGACAGCTTGTTTTTCGCACTGATTACAAGATTATGACAGCAGGTGCGCTCCGCATCTGCCTGCCCTTTCTCTGCCAGCGATTTCTGGTTCCATCCGTTTCTGATTCGCACATAGTCTACTGCACATTTCAAAAAACGGTCTATGAGTTCCCTGCAGGCTGCATCCGCTTCCCCCTGCTCTGCAATCTGGTTCCAGATCTGCATGGCTTCTTCAAAGGGCAGTGACGTCTCCTGTTTTAAGTACTCTTTGTATGTTGTATACATTGGACATCCTCCGCATATTTTTATCTTAACAGATATATTGTATAACATTCCTTGTTTTTAGAAAAGATACTTTCCTTTTTGATTTATGATTCTGCTTTTCATATTTCTCTTCATCTATGTGCGCTTACTCCAAAGGAATATGTTAAACATCTGTAACCTGCTACCGGTAGTTTTTATATTTATTTAGCTATTTATTTAGCTACTATTATGGAGATGTCCTTTGACCATATAGCAAAATTTTTGTATAATTTTGTTATCAAACAGGGCGGTGTTTTTATGCCAACAATTAAATCAAGTGCTGATTTAAGGAATAATTACAATGAAATTTCTACATTTTGTCATAATTATCCTGAAGCAGTTTTCATTACGAAGAATGGAAAAGGCGATCTTGCTGTTATGAGCATTGAAGCCTACGAAGAACTGACCAGCCGCTTTGAACTTTACAGTCAGATTAAGGAAGGAATGGACGATGTTGCCACAGGCAATACCAGACTATTTTCCGAAGCTATGGCTGATATCAGGAGCCACCGCAGTCGATGAGCTATCAGGTTTATATCACTTCCACCGCAGAACACGATATTATGCGTGCTGCGGATTACATCGAATTTACCCTCAAAAATCCTGATGTTGCAGATAATCTGTTAGATGCTACGACCGAGTGGATAGACTCATTAGCCGACCTGCCACAGAAGTTTCATCCGGCAGACGATCCAATACTGGCAAGCTGGGGCATTCGTTTTGTGAAAATTAATAATTACCTTGTCTTTTATACGATTGATGAAGAAAAACAGACTGTAATCATCGTCCGTTTTCTCTATCAGAAAAGTAACTGGACTTCCATTATTCGACAGGGATTTCCCCTCGTTTAAGGAATCTGTTTTTATGCAGGTTCCTTTTATTTTTTCAATATATATCATGAGCAAAATTTACTCATAATTAACATTCGCTGCTCATTATATTACCACTCCATTGCAGTGGTCGATCTCGTGCTGGATAATCTGCGCGGTAAAGCCGGAATACTTTCCATGTTGTGGTTTAAAATCACCATTCAGATAATCCACCTCTATCTCCTGGTATCTTGTGCAGGCTTTGGCTCCATCCAGCGAAAGACAGCTTTCTTTTGTACTGTAGCCGCCTGACTTCTTCGTAATCACCGGATTCACCATTGCAAATTGAAATGGGCCTGCTGCCACTACAATAATCGCTTTGTTTATGCCAATCATATTTGCTGCCATTCCAACGCAGGTTTCCCGGTTCGCCCGAAGGGTATCCAAAAGGTCTGTTATTACCTGCTTATCTGCAGGCGTTGCCGGTATTGCTTTCTCTGAAAAAATGTGTGTTCCTTTTACTATTTTCCTAACCATAATTTATCTCCAATATCTGAAACTACTCATTGAGCAAAATGCAGACTTTCAAGCCACAATTTTGTTCGGTGCTAATTTAAAATAAATACGTCTGCCTGCTGCAAAGCCTCCTTTGGCATTGCCGTCTGCTCTTTGCGGTTCCAGTATTGCGCTGCCTGTTCAAATTCTTCATGTGTCATATAAAGTTCATCTCCTGATTCTGGCTTTATTTTTTTGCCTTTTCTTTTATCCCGTCATTTTACCCTTTTATTTCTCCACGTTTCTTTTATCGACATTCCTGGGATACCTCTAAATAGCTTCGCTTTCCACTGATATAATCTGCATAGGCAAGTTCCGGGTCTTTTCCACGAAATACCGTGCAAAGTCCGCACATCTCGCAGTCTGCAATACATGGAAAAGCATTTTTGATATACTGTCTTCTTTCCGCTTCAGTAGAGGTCTCTATTTCCGGCGCTCTCATATTGCCACCTACCTGACGGTGCCGGAATTGCTCCGGTATTCCTCATTGATTTCCCGCAACTCCTTTACGCCGTTGATATATGGCTCATAAAATGCATCCATGGAACCGCCACCTAAATTATCGCAGCCATTGCAAAAATCACAGGCTCCTCCGCACTGGTTCAGGCCTTCCTGCACGATACGAATCCGCTCTTCCCTGGTTGTATCTTTGATTAAAATACTTTTTATTTCCATTCAGCCATCATCCTCTCCCAACTTTTTGTCTTTCAATATAATTCAAATAATTTCTCTCTTAAGTTAAAGTTTAGCACGAAAAAAGAGGTGCCGCAACCGACACCTCTTGTGGGGTTTTATCCTATTTTCTATTTTAGAATGTTATAAAATATAATGGGACAGGAACTCAAATAATTTCTGATTCGTTTCTTCATTCAGTTCTTCAGCCTGCAGATATTCCGGCAGTGGAATTCCCTGCTGGCATTCTCCGCAAATATCAATGCCAAGTATATTTCCGTTTTCCAGAAAATGCGACAGCAAACGTTCCAGCATCGGAAGTGACATATTCCCCTGACTCCAGTTAGTCTCCGTATATTGTTTATCCAAGATGTCTTTATCTATGGAAATATAAACCGGCAGATTCTTTTTCATTTTCTATATAAAATGGATAGATATCCACCTTATTAACTTAATTCTGTTGTGTTATTCCTAAGCCATTCTGTAATGTCATCAATTACCTTATCCGGATCACAGTAATAACGACGGTCACATATTTCAAACGAAATTGTCCCCTCATATCCTCTGCGCTTCAGATCTTTATAATACTTTTTCATTGGAAAATCTCCGTCTCCGGGAACTGTATGTCCCCGATCGTTAAAATGCACATGAACAAGCTGAGCACCTAAATTATCCATATAGTCATCTATGCTTTCTTCGGCGTAGGTCATCTGATCCAGATCTACCATACCATGTATGTGAGATGAGCCTGTTTCTTCTATCATTCGTTTCAGATCTGAACTTTTTATCAGCACATTTGTTGTTGTTACCTTCAACTCCTCCAGCATCAGCTCCACATTCTTTTTCTCACAATAAGCACCCAACTGCTGCAGAGAATCCCTGCAATACTTCCATGCATCTTCCGGTGACTGATCGAAATATCCAAATCCAGTACTGATCTGAACTTTATGGCAGCCAAGAAATTCCGCCGTATCAATAGCTCGCTGATAATAACGAATACTGGACTCACGTGTTCCTCTATCCTGTGTGCAGAAGTTAACCGGGTATGTACAATTCTCCGGTGTCATTGCCATAACACTTAGGTCTCTTCTCCTAATCTCCTTTTCCAATTCAAGTAATGAAAAAAGAGAATAATCAAATATATTAAACTGTGGTGCACTACAATACAGATCAATACTGTTAAATACTGACTGTTCTACTTTGTCCAGGAATTTCTTCAGCGGATATCTCAAATAATGATAATTCATTGGTGCAAATTTCATTTCTTCCTCCTGTATTCTCCATAATAATTCTAAGATCATGCGCATGTCTTTATTGGTAGTACGTACAATAGTAATTTCATATCTTGCATTTGATATGTATTACTTTGTATCTGATACAATAGTATATCTGCACAACTTCTTTGTCAATACCATCTATTTTTTTCGTTAAATTGACCAATTTCCCTTATTATTTTTTATTATATCTGCATAGTAAAAATACATTGTAATACATATTCTATTTCAAAATGTATCTTTTTGATACTTGCAAATGTGCTCATAGATGCATTTATCAATATCATCCAACTCATTTTTGTATTATATTGTTATACTAAAAGCATAGAAGTTTGTATTTCATTTTTCAATATTTTTTCTTTTTTTGCTACAAAAGAACAAATCTGCATATACAAATAGTCTCAAATGTATTATTATATATACACAAAAGTATTCAACTATAAAATCAGATTACAATATCTGTTTTTTTATTTACCGGAAAGGAATTTTCATTAAATGGAACTTGATAATGCCATAGCCACACCACTTTATAAACAGCTTGAAAAACTGATTCTGGACAAGATCACCAATGGAACACTTACTCCCGGCAGTAAACTCCCGACAGAAAATGAACTAAGCGAACAATACCATGTCAGCCGTGTTACTGTAAGAAAAGCCCTTGCCGCACTGGACAGTCAAGGATACCTGGAGAAAAATCAGGAAAAGGAACATTTATCGCAGAAAAGAAAATGCAGCGTTCCCTTTCTCCTGCTGTTGTAAGCTTTTCTCAAATGTGCCAACGCATGAACCAAAAACCCGGATCAAAAACCATAAAAATTGCCATTGAAGATCCAACTCCTCATGAAGCAGAATTAATGGGACTTGATGAAACCGAAAAAATTTTAGTAATGTATGCAATCATACATCCCATCTTTAATTCCGGATAATGACGATATGCATAATTACAAATTTTTGCACTTGCTAATAATTGATGGTGCAATGCCTGCATACAGATTTCTTCCCGGTTATCCTCCTCTGTAAAAATCAATCCCCCCGCCTCATAAGATGCAAAACCTGATAATAAGACATTTATTTCATTAAAAGTTATCCAATAACGTACCCGTTTTCCATATCTGTATAAAAGAAGCTTTGCATATTTCTCATACAATTCAATTAATTTGCGATTTCTCCATCCTCCATATTCCGTACATAATTTCATCGGCATTTCATAATGAGAAATCGTTATAATTGGTTGAATCTGGTATTTTTCAAGTTCTTCTAAAACCCTGTCGTAAAATTTTAATCCTTCTAAATTCGGCTCGCCTTCCCCCTCCGGAAAAATTCTGCTCCACACAATAGAGAAACGTAATGCCTTCATATTCATCTTTCCAAATAATGCAATGTCCTTTTTATAATTATGATAAAAATCAACGGCTTCATGATTTGGATATTTTTCATCTTTCGACAATTCCAATGTAAGAAAACGCTTTCCATCCTCTCTTGAACCTGTCAGATAATCAATGATACTTGGTCCCTTTCCGCCTTCATTCCAGGCACCTTCCGCCTGATTTGCCGCCATAGCTGATCCCCACAAAAAATCATTAGGAAACCCCATCGTCTACCTCCTTTTTGCATAAAAAAAGCCCAAACCTACAGAGAAATTTTCTCTTATAGATTTGGGTTTTGCCTTCTTTCAAAGTTACACTCCAAATAATTCACTTGTATATTCATATAATATATCAACTTACTATTGTCAATACTTTTATATCGATAGCTTTGGAGCTCTTATGGGGGATATCCTATTTTCTACTTTAGAATGTTATGAAATATAATGGGACAGGAACTCAAATAATTTCTGATTCGTTTCTTCATTCAGTTCTTCAGCCTGCAAATATTCCGGCAGTGGAATTCCCTGCTGGCATTCTCCACAGATATCAATGCCAAGTATATTTCCGTTTTCCAGAAAATGTGAGAGCAATCGCTCCAGCATCGGAAGTGACATGTTCCCCTGACTCCAGTTTGTCTCCGTATATTGTTTATCCAAGATGTCTTTGTCTATGGATATATAAACCGGCAGATTCTTTTTTATTTTGGAAATCTTATTTTTGTCTTCTCCGGCACGAATCTCTTCTGCAGAAAAAGTAAGGAGTTTTTCTGATATTTCCTTACGATTCATCAAGCCATCTTTTTCCCGATAAAGCTGCTCTATATCCTTCGCCTGCGGTCCGATTAATATCAGTTGCTGCAACCATGGATTCGTCTCTAACACCTTTTCTGCCCAGTCTCCGCAGCTTGTCATGTGCTCAATCATCGGCTTTTGCATGTCCGTATGATGGTCAAATACAACAAGCTGGAATTCCTTTTGAATCTGGCTTGTCATAATTTCTGTCACATAATGATAATTTCCGGAATCCAGAAAATGGATTCCATGAATTCCATATGGCTTGATTTTTTCTCTGATTTTCTCTTCTGCCTGTCTGGAACAATACAAATCACACTCTTCAATTTCAGAGCAGTCCAGCCAGTGGATGCCGGTATTCTTTGGTATGTTTTCATCGCAATATACATGCGAAAAATCTAAAATCAGATGATTGGTTGTCATTGTTGTGCCTTTCTTAGTCTTGATGTTTTTCCTAAAATACCCTACCCAAAATATCTTTAATAGCATATTCTATCAACTATTTTCTTAAATTTGATTATATTATTTTTTATCCTTGTGATAAATTCAATGCATTCTGCTATCTACCTTTTCTCCGCCACATATTCCAAAAATATTTTATCTTTAAATCCACCACGTTCCTTAGCCTTTTTAATTCTCATTGCCTCGAGCTCATCCAAACTATATCCTCTCGCCAAACAAATTGCCTGAAGCACTTCCAGAACATCAGCCATTTCTTCAAGATTTTTATCTTCTTGATACTCAGCAACCTCTTCATTTAACTTGGTTTCAAGTGCAGCTATATACTCATCTTTTGATAAAATGCGCGTTTTGCATTCCTTCCCATCTGCCTTAATTATTTCAGCTACTTTATCTCGTACTAGTTTATTGTATACTTTCATTATAGCATCCCATCCATCAACATATTTATTTAACTACCTCTTTTGTTTTTAGTACAGTGGGCGAACTTATACTTCGTATAACATTGGAGATTTTACTGTAAGCCAACGCGTCTGTGAACACACCTGCATAGCAAGTAGTTTATTTGTATAAAATACAGCAAAACTTGTTTATAACATATTACATAAACAAGTTCCTTAATATTCTCTCTGCTAATCTCTAAATAATCCTATACTCCTCCAACTGATTGTTATTTATTGTCATAATAATCAGTTCTTTTCTCATGTGTTTTGTTGTAATCCCCTCTCTTCAAAACGCCAAAAACACCATAACCTTAATGGCTAAAGTGCTCCGAAATAAGCCCAGGGTATACTTCTGCTAAACTGTTGTTCATAGCCAAACCTCAACACTTATCTCCATAAATGGTCACAAATCAATCACAATATCTCAAAGTTTATAAACCTAGACTTCTTCAAATCCTTAGTATCTTCTGTATAAATTTGCATCGTTGCTTTCGCATCCACATGTCCAAGAATATCTGATAAATTGTGCAGACAATCTGCCCAAATCCTATTCTATTTCCTTTTCTTCATTATCCTGCTGCTGAAGATAAAACATTGCCTTTTGAGTTTCAATCTCCGCTTTCAGTTCTTCTTTTGTCGGCAGGTATAATTTGTACTTGGAAGCAAATAACTGTTCATTGCCGTGCATAACAGAATAACGGGCAATATCATCGTCTGTATCAGAGCAGAGAACAATACCAATTGTCGGGTTATCGCCCTTACTGCGTTTCAATTCATCATACATACGGATATACATATCCATCTGTCCTACATCTTGATGTGTTATCTTCTCTGTTTTCAGGTCGATGAGGACAAAGCATTTCAGTATGTAATTATAAAACACAAGGTCAATATAATAGTCCTGCTTCTCCGTATGAATATGCTGTTGCCTTGCCACAAAAGCATATCCCTTTCCAAGCTCCATCAAAAATTTCTGTAAATTGGAAAGAATGCTTTTCTCAAGGTCACTCTCTGTAAAATCTGTATTCTGAGAAAATCCTAAAAACTCTGCAACTACCGGATTTTTGATAAACTCCAACTTATCATTCTGAAACGGTGCTGTCAGTTCCTTCATTTCACTTTCTACAGGCTCTTTTTTCTGAGTTCTTAACATACGGTAATAATACTGAGAAGAAATGTTCCTCTGCAAAGTACGGACACTCCAAGTCTGTTCTGCGGCTTCTTTCTCATACCAGTCACGAGCTTCAGGGTCTTTGACCTGTAATAAGGTTCTATAATGCGACCACGAAAGCAGAGCACCGGATTGTCTACACGCCGTGTCGACAATTTCAGGAAAGGTTTTATAAAACTTCAGGCAATGATATAAATTACTTCTATCATATCCTTTTCCATATCGCTGAGTCAGTTCTTTAGAAATTTTCTTTATTACCTCTAATCCATACTCCGAGCGTTCATCTCCACCTAATTCTTCTTCTGCTATTCTGTAACCAATCAACCAATTTCTCTGTACGAGCAATGTATTGACAGCCTGATATGCAGCTTTTTGTGAAGACTCGATAATCCCACACATATCCTTTAAGATGTCATCGGTTTTAACAAAATTATCCATAAAACTATTTTCACCAATTTTTTCTAATTTATTCTCCATAGCTATCGCTCCTTTGGATTTCATTTTTTAATTATTCGCTTTCCTGCATATCCTCACTGGCTTTTGCAATCATTTGTCTGTACTGTTCTTTCACGCTTTCCGGTGCAAGTATCTGTACCTTACCATTGAAGCCAAATACCCACCCGAAAAAGGTAGAACTGGCTGATACTTCGGTCTGTACTCTGAAAGAAGTCATATCATATGCAAGGGTTGTCACATCTTCTCCGAAACGGTCAACCATTGTTTTCATCAGGCTGTTATCACACCGTAAATCCACAAGGACTTTTTCGCCTGAGAACATAAAGAAAACTTCCTTTGTGTAATTCTCAATATCAAAATCATCAGGCATAGGAATAATATCTTTATCCAATATCTCCGGCTTGGAAGCAATACGATCTACCCTGAAATTGATAACCTTGCTTTTCTTCTCAGAATATCCGATAACATAATAATTATCCCCATTCCAAAGAAGTTTGTACGGACTCAGCTTATAAATCTCACCCTTATTCTTCAGAACTTTTTTCTTTAATCCGGTATAATCATAATATTGGAAAGAAATCTGCTTGCCTGCATTGATGGCATCATTTATAGCGTCGATGATATAATATATCTGTTCATTATCTGGTTTAATTCGATTAACCACATAGTTATTACGCTTCAACTTTTCCACCTGTCCCGAGCTGGTCATCGTATGTATTTTCTCAATCAACGCTTCGCTTTTCTTCTTTGTAATGAACTTCGATGACTCTACTGCGTCAATCAGCAATTTCAGTTCTGGCAATTCAAACTTGCGGCTGGCTACAAAGTATTTGCTCTGAGTAGAGTGGATAGTAACAATATCCATTCCAAACTCCTGAAGTGCCGCAATATCTTTTGTTATTGTTGTTCTATGTGCAGATATTCCATATTCATCATTTAATATATTGATTAACTGTGTTGTGGAAAGAGGATTTTCTTCATCAGTTCTTTCCAGTAAAATCTTTTGTAAATATAAAATTCTTGGCTTTGTTTCCATAGCCCGTCCTTTCTAAAATTCCCTCCGAAAAATCATTTTTTACCTCATAATTTATAAAACACAATTTGTATATATTTCAAATAATGCTAAAAGAAATAAATCTTCCATTGTTTCTATAATTTCTCCATCGTATCCTCCCGGAGAACCGTATGATTTATCAATGTTTTTATTTTTATTCCCATAGATTGCCACAAACTCTGCGATAACAGTAACCAACTGACACACTTCTATTCCTTTGCAACTTTCAAAATTATATTCCATCGACAACTGCTGAATTGGTGTTGCCTTTTTGTCATTGCTATTAAATGCATTAACCAAAACATCTGTAATATGATTTTGATACTCAAGCTCTTGATGTGGAATAGGTTTATCAGCATAGTCTTCTAAACTACGAGTAAAATACTTTCCTCCATCATAAAAAACATTTTTATCATCAGGGAAGTATTTATTTACCACACTTTTTATTGCTGCCAAACACTTTTCGTAAATATTGTACTCACTAACTCGTAAATCCAAATCACAATATTCCAAAATTCTATTTTGAACCTCTTTAGTACAACAGCAAAATTCCCTATACATCTCTCTGTTGTAATAAAACAAATCATTATACATCGCGGCTATTGCACATAATGGAATAAGCCCTCTATCCTTATAATATTTAGAAATAAATGAAACCGCTTGTGCTTTTACGCTTTCTTGATGACGCTGCTCATCGCGCTTGTCCTGCCTTTTTTCAAACCTCTCCATACGGTTGCTTTGTCTTATTTGCAGAACTGCAATAATAATCGTGACTATTAAAGCAACTCCCGCGCAAATAATACTTATCCAATCCGAAATACCCATCATATATTTTCTCCTTCTACTGTAAACGATAATTTATCGTATATCATCATTATCTAATTCCTGCCTAATAGTTTTCAATGTCTGTTCCACTTCTCCTACATGAGTTGGATTAAGTCGTGCAAACTGTTCCTTGAAAACATTAATTAAGATATTCGTATCAGGGTCATATACTGTACCAGCCATATCTTCAGTTATTTTTCCAAAATAAGTATAACCAAGTCGTGTTAAATGAACCATTGCCGGCATTTGAACACGGGCAGCTTCATTAAACATATTTTTCTTGCTAATTGTTGCCATCTTCAGACCTCCTCATTCACTCGTCCAAAACAACCTCGCATATATCTCCGATATCACAATGGAACACCTGACATATATTCATCAATACCTCAAGAGATACCGGTTCGTTCTTATTTATTTTAGTTATTGCATATGATGTAATCTCTGCTGCCCGCATTAAATCTTGTCTTTTCATCTGATTATCAATCATAAGTTTTTGAAGCTTATTATAACATATTCTCATTCGTAACGCTCCTATATCTTATGCTCTTCCTTCATTGCACTTATTTTCTTAACATTATATATCTGAATATTAGCTTTTTCAAGATTTTACAAAGAATTATGCTGTTTTTGAATATCAGGTGTCGTTTTTTGCAAACACCTTTGTGCAATCAGCTTTTTCTAAAATATAGATGAATTTTAACTGAATATCACCTTCATCATAAAACCCCCACCAGACAGATTTCTCTATCTAATGGGGGCAATCATCATAATATATTTTTAGTACAGCTTTGCTCCTGCCGGAATGTGGTTATCAACCATCAGAAGATGAAGTTCTTCATCCTCTGAATCCTTCAGGTTATTCACTGCGGAAAGTAACAT
>NZ_QTZJ01000006.1:0-98368 GCF_003462625.1 Roseburia sp. OM03-7AC | reverse complement strand
CAGGTTATTCACTGCGGAAAGTAACATACCACAGGAATCAATTCCCATCATCTTACGTGGTGGAAGATTTGTGATGGCGATAAGTGTCTTGCCAACAAGCTCTTCTGGCTCATAATAAGCGTGGATTCCGCTTAAAATAGTACGGTCTGTGCCTGTTCCGTCATCAAGTGTGAACTGTAACAGTTTCTTTGACTTAGGAACTGCTACACACTCTTTTACCTTAACAGCTCTGAAATCTGACTTGCTGAATGTATCAAAGTCTACTTCTTCCTCAAATAAAGGTTCAATCTTTACATTGGAGAAGTCAATCTTTTCAACCGGTTCTGCAGCCTGCGCAGAAGCAGTGCCTGCAGCCTGTACTTCGTTGTTGTTAGATGCCTTAGCTGCCTTTTTATCGGAATCAAGACTCTTCATTGTCGGGAGCTTTTTCGCTCCTACTGTAAAGAGCTGTAAGATGATTTACATTTCTTTAAATCATTACATATTAGATAAAAGCATGTAAAATTTCTTTTACATAGCTTAATTGCGGTCTATTTAGCTTGTTTCTTGACTACTCAGGAAAAATATTTCTACCCTCGCCCCACCTGTATTTTCAGAATTTGAAAGTTTAATACCTCCACCATATTTTTCAGCCACAGTTTTTGCAAAAAATAGTCCCATCCCATAATGGGCTTCGCCATTTCTACTTGTGTCATCCATAAAAAACTGCTCTGTGCCATGCAATAATGCTTCTTTTGTAAATCCTGATCCGCTATCCTCCACAATGAATGTCAGCCGGCCATCCTGCTCCTTTGCGTCAATATAAATGATTCCATTTTCTTTTGTATGCTCCACTGCATTCTGAATCACATTCATTACGGCTCGGAACATTGGATCATAAGCAATCGTTACCTTTTTATCACTTTGTTCCGCCTTCCAATCTATCTTCTGGTGATAGATTTCTACCAGTCCGAGTGCCTGTTCCTTTATATCTGCGAAAAAATCTTCTAACCTCACCGTTGTATAGGTAACATCACTGCAATTCCATGATTTTGTGACATCTATCAACTGTTTTACATAACTTTGTATCTGTGTTGTGCCGTTCAAAACATAAGTGATATTTTTCTTCTGTTCTGTGGTCAGTTCAGTCTCTGAAAGTAGTTCTGCATTTCCCCGTACAATCGTAAGAGGTGTTTTAATATCATGCGCCAAAGCAGACATCTGCTGTTTCTTTTCCTGCTCTGTTTTCCACTGCTTTTCTAAAGATTCTCGCAATGCATCTCGCATATCATCGATTGCCGATAAACAGTCATCAAACTCTTTGATACCGGAACAGGATGTCTCATATTCCAGATTTTGATCCTTTATTTGTCCGATTGCGTCTAATACAGGCTGCATCTGCTTTTTGATTCTTTTTCCAAAACGTATGGACGGAATGATGATAATCGCTACCGCTCCAATCACAGACATAATACTCATCACATTCTGTGGTCCTATAAAATGCTCCCTCAAAAAAGCTGAATGATATTGAGGTGTCAGGCGATATTGCAATACAACATATTCATTTTCCCTTACAATTACTTTATAAAAATATTTCCCGGATGCGTTTCCGTACTTTGCAACATTCCATGCTATCTGTTCGTATTGTTCTGACAGATCTCCACCTATTTTCTCTCCATTCTCTGAAAAGATTACATAATCACAAAGTGCAGGAATCATCTCAGCAGTTACTTTATCCGCACGTAAAATCGTATCATATGCTTCATTAATCTTTTGCTCTGCATAATTCGCCGGATAGATACAGCCCACACTAATCAAAAGGTACAGCAGCAGCCAAGCAACAATCACCAAACCTACTAATGATCCAAGCATGACCAGTACATATCTCATAAAAATCCAGCTGAGTGCATTGCTTCTCTTTACTCTTCCCATTTATATCCAATCCCCCAGACTGTTTTTATCGGTGTATAATCATAATCCGCAAATTTTGCTCTTATATTTTTGATATGCGTGATAATGGTACTGTCATTACTCTCACTGTCAAAACCAAAGACCTCTTCTAAAATCTGTTCTTTCGAGAAAACCTGTCCCCTGTTTTTAGCCAGGAATTCACAAATTTCGTACTCCGCTTTCGTAAGAGGAACTTCCTTATCATCCATCAACAGTTTCTTTTGAGACATCTGAATGCAGACTCTCCCTAAAACCATCCGGACAGAATGTTCCCTGTGCTCTCTTCTAAGATGTGCATGAATCCTTGCCCGAAGTTCCCTCACTCCAAATGGCTTTGAAATATAATCATCTGCTCCCAACGAAAGTCCGTTCACCAGACTTTTTTCCTCCGTTTTTGCGGTAAGAAACAAAATCGGACAATCCACAAGTGCCCTGATTCTTTTGCATAATTCAAAGCCGTCCATTCCAGGCATCATAATGTCAAGTAAAATCAGGTCATAACGATGTAATTCTTCCATATTAAGTTTCAGCGGATTACTTACTTTGGTAACCAGATGTCCATCCTTATTCAAAATGCTTTCTATCATTTCCAGAATTGCCGGTTCATCATCAACTGCCAGTATTTTTGCCATAGTTTCCCTCGATTCTATTCCGATATTCTGTTTCCTTCCCAGTGGTTTACCCACCAAAAATAGTATACCATACTAATCACTGTAAATATTAAGCAACCTGGTATGAATGACAACCATTCACCTACACTAGTTTCTCCCAATACAGATTGCAGATAAGTATATGGTACTCTACCCGTCCAGCAGACAAATACATATTTCCACACATAATCTCCAAGTCCGGTAAGCATCAATGCACTAATTAGTCCTGATATAATCCCTGCTCCAATGGATACCCCTTTTCCAAACTGAAAAGCCAGAATCAGCTGCCACAGATAAAGTGGAACACTGCTTCCCCACAGCAGCAATGCTGCAAATATACATCCTTTCATGATTTCGATATCGCTTGATGCGATTCTTCCAAATCCAATTCCGAATATGATTGCTGTCAATAGGATAGAGCACAGACACAAAACCAGTAGCATCAACAGTTTCGATAAAAATGCTGCAGGTTTATCCGGTAAAGACAACAGATTTTGAAAATCACCTGCATTTTGTTCCTGTTCCATCACACTTGCTGTAAAAATTCCAATAAGTACCGGAAGTCCTGCTCCTATTGCCTGATAAAATGCAATCACTTTCATATTTTCATTCCATGGTGAAAAAAAGTAATATATTAAGAATATAACGCTGGTTATAATCGGAATCAGTAAGTGTGCCAGAATCACAGATGTTCCTTTCATCTTTCGCAAGTCTGCATTCAGAGATCTTCCAATCATCTTATTTCACCTCTCTTCTCTCAAACCATTTCAAAAACAGAACCGTTACAAAAACAAACCAGATGATTGAGAGACACATTCCCGGAGCAATGACTCCCGTATTCAAAAATGGATTCCCCGATTCTGCCGCAAGACCATTCGGTAAAATATGAAGTAACGGACACATCATTCGCATAGGGATTGCCGAAACAAGTACATACCAGATCCTGGTTTGTGATATTACCACACCGCTGACGGTAATAAACAGGCAGACGAACAGGTTTACAATCATTCCAAAGCGTTCGCTTAAAAACAAAGCTACCGGAATCTCCCATAACTCAGAAAACGTCAGAAACAATACTGCAATCAACGCTCCTTTCACCGGAACATGTGTCGTTAGAAGAAAGCCTCCAAGCGTTGCTCCTGCAAACACAATCACATTGGAAAACAGAATCATGCACCCAATATAAATAATTTTCCCCAGCAACAATTTTCTTCTGTCTGTTGGAATAGTCGTTAAATGATAGTATTTTATCTTTTTCTCCTGCGCCACAGAAAGATAACAAAATAGGGCAATCATCCCCGGCAGCAAAAGTGTATACCACCAGTTCCAAACACTTTCTGCATAAGCATTTGTCATCCCAAGAGTAAATATAAATGCCATGACAAATGTAAGAAGCGGAAATCCCCAGATAAACTTTTTTCGCATGGTTCTTTTGGCTTTTTGATGTTCTGCTTTTATAATATTAACCATGGATTTCACCTGCTTTCTGGTTTTTTCTTACCACATTCATAAACAAATCTTCAAGATTATCTCCCTGCTTTAATGCTCCTTCGTATCCTAAGATTCCACCTGAAATAATCCCGACTTTATCTGCAAGTAACTGTACCTCCGAGAGAATATGACTGGAGAGAATTACAGTGATTCCCTGTTCCGGAAAAGACCGGATCAGCTCTCGTAATTCCTCGATGCCTATTGGATCTAATCCATTCGTAGGTTCATCCAATATCAAAAGTTCCGGTTCTCCAAGCAATGCCATTGCAATGCCTAGTCTTTGCTTCATCCCCAAAGAAAACTGTCCTGCTTTCTTCTTTCCGGTGTTTGTAAGTGATACAATCTGCAAGACCTCATCAATTCTGTTTTCATCTGTACCAAGCAATAATTGTCTTACTTTCAAATTCTCTCTGGCGGAAAGATTTTCATAAATAGGCGGATTCTCAATTAACGCTCCTATTTTTGATAAATCTTTCCTATCCCAAAGTTTTCCATCAAAGTAAATCTTTCCTGCAGTGGGTTTCATCATACCGGTCAACATTTTCAATATGGTAGATTTTCCCGCACCATTCGGTCCAAGCAGTCCATAAATCTTTCCCTTTTCGATATTAAGCGAAACATTATTTACCGCTTTCTGTTTTCTAAAATATTTACATAGATTTTGTGTCTGCAACATCATTTCCATCTTTACTATCCTTCCTTCTATATTTCATTTCTCACTGAAATATAATCTATCAGGGAAAAATAAAGATTTGATGAAGCTTGCTACATTTTAGAAAATCTGTCCCGGAAGTTTTTTCTTCTCCATATACGGGAACTCTCTATCAAATGCCTCTGCTTCCTTTTCATTTACCAGATAACCTGCCGGAGGTGCATACTCTCCTGTAATTCCATTAAGATATCCCGGCATCAGTTCTTCGCACAGAAAAAAAGATGCATCCTCGCCTTCCGGCAATCCATGATAGCGGATGCCAAACTCACTCGCCTGTCTGAATCCGCTTTTTCCATAAAAATCAATATTTCCTTCAAAACATAGTGCTCCGCATCCAAGCTCTTTTGCTTTTTCTAAAGAATAATCCAGTAAAATCTTTCCATACCCCTTCCTTTTAAGCTCCGGTGCAATACAGATCGGTCCCATAGTCATAATGGTAATACTTCTGCCATCATCGGCTGCAATCACAGCCTTCATAAACATGTTCTGTCCAATTAACTGTCCATCTAATGTCATGACAAAATCCAGTTCCGGAACAAATGCCGGATCGTTGCGAAGCTGATGGAGTACATAATGCTCCAGACAGCCTGGTCGATACACATTCCAGAAACTCTCCCTTACCAGATTTTCTACCTCATGGTATTCATTTTCTCTTTCCAATCGAATGATAATATTTTCCTTCATTTTCTTTTTCTCCACTTCTTTATATAATGCTGCTAATACTTTTTTCAAACTGCTCTTTTATTCTTTTTTTATCCTTTGCTCCATCATACAGACTATAGTAGAAAAACATGATGGAATAAAACATGGTTGCTTTTTTATCTGCCTCCACTATCCCCATGCTCTTGAATAAATCCTTCACATATTCTGCCGGACCAGACACAAGATACTGCTGATACAATGCCTGCATCTCCTCATTCCGAAACTGCTCTAACGTAAGCATCTTTCGAAATGACGATGCAAAATCATTTTCTGTCCAATACGAAAACATAGATTTACTGTATTCCACGAAATTGTCCGTAGAAATCTCTTCATACTGTTCAGGTTCATTTTCCTTTTTATCAGCAGGCATATCATGTGATTCTGCCTGTTCGCCATCCCCCTGCTCCATCCTTTTTACAATATGTTCAAAAATATCTCTCTTACTCTCATAATGCCTATACAATGCACCTTTTGTCATGCCAAGCTCACCCGCAATCTGACTGACAGAAACTGCTTCATATCCATCTCTCGCAAATAAATGTAATGCAACAATCAATATATCTTCCTTTGTAGTTTTTGACATACCCAAACCTCCTGCCCATAAAATAAACGACCGTTTACATTTTGATCATAGTAAACGGCCGTTTATTTGTCAAGTCAGATATCTCTACACATTTTTACATAACTTTGTTTATGATAATTTTGTCTTTAATGGGAAACAGATGTCAATCTCCATATAACCATCTTCCTCTATCTTCCGATAAATATCAATAATCGGTCGCTCATCCAGCTCATTCTTTCCCTTAGGAGGACTCATAAACAAGGGGAAAACGATATAACACGATACAAGATGTAATCGAAAGGATACCAGTGAAAGGTTTAGTATTTTCAAGGGGGCGACGAGATTTTTATAACAAGATATAACAGTTATTAAATCCTTTAAAAATCGTCATCTGAAAACTGGAATTTGACTAATTATTGTGTTTTAATGATTCTATAAACTACCCCCAATTGAGCAGGGTATGTTTCTTGAATCATTCCATTAAACCATATTGTAACGATATCTCCCACCTGAACATCTTCCGCTAAATTTTCTGCCGATACATAATACTCTCCATCATTCATCTGACAAAAGCCTTCAGCTGTACTCACATGCGTTACAAGAAGTTCTCCATCATCGGTAATTTCTTTTACTTTTGCATTAAAATTGATAACCTCTATTGGAATAGACGTATCATCTTTTTCAATATCTCTAAATATGATTCGTTCGTCATCAATGACTACTATGAGCTGACCTTCAGAACTCCTTTGATAATGATATCCGCTTCCGAAATTTGATTGATTATTTTCAGATGGTAACTCTGTCCCTGCCACTGTTGACACAATTTCTCCATCCATTGTTCCACAACCAGGCATTGACGCTACATATCCTGTGTCTTTATATATAACACCATCAACCATAACACATGGAGGATATGAGCCAGTATCTGCTATTTGCTCATTTTGTACTACATCATCATTTTCTTTATTTTCTGTTTCTACGGACACATTTCCAGACACAGGTTCTTTATTTTCTTGATTCGTTCCACATCCAGCCATTCCCAGCACCATACATAATACAAGCAGATAGATTACTTTTTTCATAATACATGCCTCCTTAACTTATATTTTTTAACTCTATAAACTGGAATTTGTCGCTTTAATACCCGTGGTCAACATGTTCCCAATTCCCACTGTCATTCCTAATTAGAATCCATTTCCAATCATCATATGTTGAATCCGGATTAAGCGAACCATCCCCGCCTGATGAGTCTACATCGAAAGATGATAATATTACGATTGCTTCATCCGCGTCATATTGTTCAGCCCATTCATCAAATTCATCGGCGTATGTATCTCCGGGATAGGACAGTTTTGTCAGTGTGCAGCCGTCAAATTCGTTGCCGAAATAGTCTTTTACTGTTTGGAAAGCCGCCTCAATATCACTGTCTGAATATATTTCCGATGGTTTCCAATCAGGAATTTGAACATTGTCAATATTCCCACCACTATTCTTTCCACTACAGCCGGCAAGAACAAAAATCATTATCAAAGCTGTCAGAAAACAGAATAAAGTTTTCCTATTCATTTTTCGATACCTCCTACGAATTCAAATAAACGCGTGCTTTTATAGCTCGCCTCTCAAACGTGCTTCTATATCAGATGCCGTGTATAACACATCCGTTACAATTACCCTTTCGTCACGGATTGTGTAAAACACTGAATAATTATCGACGAGCATTCTACGCAACTCCATTCTCTTTTCCGGCTCAGAATCCATAATCCTAAATCGTTCCGGGAAAGTGTCTAATGTAAGTATTTCATCAGCAATGCGATTATATTGCCCCATTGCATTATCCGGAGCAAGCAAATCTATAGCAATATAATTGTATATATCTTCCATATCCTGCAAAGCTTCTTTTGTAATCTCTACCTTATATTGCTTCATTAATGCCTCTCTCTAAATGCCACAAACGCACTAGCTGCATCCTCAACATTTCCTTTCTCTATATCGGCATATCCTTTTTCTAACTTTTGATGAATCTGTGTAGCAGACATCATATCTGCATTCACTGAATTAGCTGCTTTTGGTAGTACAATAGAAAAGGGAATTCCTCCTACTAATGATATTTGTTTTAAATACATATCTATAGCAGTAGCCATTGGTATCCCTAATTGTGCCAATACACTTTCTGCATTTTCTTTTACATCTGGATTTACTCTTATATTTAATGTTGCTGTTTTTCCCATAGAATACACCTCCATCTTTCTTTTATTGTAACGTCTTTTGCGTTACAAGTCAATCTATGAAATATATTTTCGATGCGATAGCTTCACATTGTTTTGATTAACCATTGCATATCTGAGCGTTGTATCTATTTGCTCATGTCCCAGAATTTTCTGTACCTGTTCAATCGGCATACCTTTCTCAATTGCTCTGGTGGCCATAGTCCTTCTGAACTTATGTGGGTGTACCTTTTCTACACCTAACTTCTTCCCCATTTCTCGTAATCGTAACTCCACACCGCTTTCAGTAAGTCTACTGTGTGGTTTGTTTAACGACACAAATAACGCTATATTATTATCTGTCCTTGATTCAATATAATTCAACAAATGAATTTTGGTCTTAGCATCAAAATATGCTTTCCTCTCTTTGTCTCCTTTGCCATAAACCACGCATTCCCGCTCAGAGAAATCTATATCATCAATGTTCAGCCTTACCAATTCGCCTACTCTAATTCCTGTTGAAAGCAGAAAATCAATCATTGCCCTATCACGCAGATTATTACAATTATCTCTAAGAATTTCTATTTTCTCATCTGGAATGGTATCTTTTACAATAACGGCAGTCTTTACCTTATGAATTCTTTTCATTGGGCTTTTTATAATATAGTCCTCTTCCTCTAGCCACGAAAAAAATGTGGAAAGACTTCTACGAATATTATCAATAGTTACCTTTCCACAATTATTTATCGTTTGATACTCTACAAGATATTTTCGTAGCATCTCGGTCGTTATCTTTATGACCGGAATATTTATTGTATCCAACATCTTTTCAATATTACACCTATAATAGCGTATTGTTTTGTCAGAACACCCTTCTAAATGCTTTGCAGTTAAAAACATATCTAGAAAGTCCATATTCGTTGTCTGCAAATAATCAGATACAGTATTTTCAGATAACCGTTTTACCAACACCTCTTGTAGTTTCTGCATCTGCGATGCATTTAATACTTCTGCCATGTCATTGATGATGTCATAAATTTCTCTACCCATAAGAGCGCACTCCTTTTTGAAGGAGTATATCGTAGAAAAATCAGCACATCAACAGAGCGTATTACTGGAAGTTGTTAGCCTATTCTCTTTTTGAAATACAGTGCAATTACAACGCATACCACAATAGCAATTGCAAAAGGAATTGCTACCAAAAATGCAGTCGAGACTGGAGCACTATAACCAGCATATTTGATGCCCCACATCATGTCGCAATAGTTATATGCAACAACAGCACACATCACATCAGACAGAAGAACAGCCAAAATCAAAAACAAATTAGATATAGTTTTCATAAAAATCCTCCTTATTTGTTCGATGTACTTTTAAGGAGCAAAACAGCACCGGCAATAATTGCTACAAGGCAGATAAGTAGGAAAATTCCGTTTCCGTCTATTGTTATCATGGAAGATGTTCCAATTTGTTCCGATGCAGACGGCATAAAAACAGATACAATTCCCCAAGCAATCAACAAGACTACTCCAATGATACAAGTGGCTATACCAAGGATGCGCTTCTCACGCTTGTTCGTTGCCTCAGTTTGATGGACTTCTAAACTCACAGCGTTTTCTGATATTGAATTTTCTTCTTTCATCAAATAGTCCAGTGAAACATCAAAATACTTACTGATTGAAATAAGAGTATCGGTTTCCGGAACTGCTTTTCCAGACTCCCACTTTGATATAGCTTGTCTGGACACGCCTAATTGCTCGGCAAGCTGCTCCTGTGAAAGAGCTCTTTTCTTTCGGAGTTCGTATAGTTTTTCTGAAAGTGCCATGTTCTCCTCCTTTCACCCAGAGCATACCCCAATAGCCGGTATAATACTATACATCTTGGTATGCAATTACGCAACCCACGGTAGCAACTGCATATTGTCATGGTTTTACATCAAATCAAGCGATAACTGTGCCAATAAATTCCGATTTGTTTACTTTTTGTTCCACTAATAAAACCCTTTCATGAATTACAAATAAGGCTTTAAAAACTTAAAAACATTCAAATATCCATTTGCATACATATGTACACCATCAATGGCATACTCCGATTTCTGTTCACCATGTTCATCAACAAGTGCTTCATTACAATCAAGGTAACGACAACCGTATTTTTCTGCTATTTCTTTTAATCGATGATTACATAATATAAGATTTTCAGGAGTACGGAGTTTCATCCATTGGATTGATTGTTCTGTCTGCCATGGCAGGTGAAGATTTGCAGGATAAAACGCCATGATAAAAATTTCCACATCTGGAATACGGAATTTGATAATTTCCATGATTCTACAGATATTATCCATTAAATGTAACATCCACTGATCTCCAAATCGTTCTTTTGTAATATCATTAGTACCGATATTGATAAATATCTTTGATGGCTCAAGATCTAAAAGCAATGTATCGATATTTTCCAGAAACTCATCTGTATTCAATCCACTAACGCCGCGATTATATATCACTTGTTCGATACCCTGACTTCGTGCAATTTCACAGACAGGAAACATTTCCATCAAGGATGATCCTGTAAAAAGAATTTGTCCTGTTGACTCCCGATTTTCTTAATTATACAAACTGGAATTCATCTATCTGCATCGCAGCCATCTGCAAATATCGACCACCTGCACACCCTGATAATCATAAGTTTCATGATGTGTCCTTGCAATTACCATCTTAGGATATGCATCTCGTATTGCAAGCAATGGCGAATATTCCCTCTCAAATGTTGTTTCATCTGAAATATTGTCACTTACCTGAATGTATATCAGTGTGTCTCGTTTCTTTGCTACAAAGTCCACTTCTTTTTTATAAAGTTTACCAACATATACCTCATAACCTCTCCTTCGTAACTCCAGATAAACAATATTCTCATAAACCCTTCCAAAGTCCATATTTCGTGTACCATTGACTGCATATCGAAATGCTGGATCACAAAGATAAAACTTACTATTGTTTTCGAGATATTTTTTCCCCTTTAGGTCATACCGTTTTGCCTCATAAAATAGAAATGCGTTCTCTAAATAACCAATGTATTTTGATACTGTCTTTCTGGTAATCTCTCTTTGGTCATTATTTAATGTCTTGCAGATATTATTGGGAGAAAGCAGGTTGCCAATATTATCCATCATAAATTCAGATATACTGGCAAACTCTGATGTATTTCTTATTCTATATTTCTCAACCAAATCTCTTATAAGAATAGTCCCATACACATCTCTGATATAATCATACTGTCTATCCTCTGTCTTATATACATAAGCTCCTGGCATACCACCGGTTCGGACATACTGATCAAATGCATCATCATACCCATCCGTAATTCCATAATAAGTCAGATATTCCACAAAAGAAAAAGGATATACCTCTATTTCCATCGTTCTTCCAGTAAAAAGTGTTGCCAGATCTGAACTTAACAAAAATGCATTTGATCCGGTAACATAAATATCATAGATTCCTTTTGTATAAATACTATTGATTGCAAGTTCGAACTGAGGGCACATCTGAACCTCATCAATCAATAATACGTTATTCATTCCTTCTTTATATTGACCCAGGATATACTTATGCAATGCATGATATTCCAGTAAATGATCAAACTCTAATTCCTGAAGGTTTATCATTACAATATTGCTCTTTTCCTCTAACGACTGCAGATAAGTGATAAATTCCTGCAGCAAAACAGACTTGCCGCTCCGTCTGATGCCCGTGATTACTTTTATATCTGGCGTCCCATATAATTCAATCAATTCATCTAGATACTTTTGCCTTACCATAAACTGCATATCACTATCTCCTATTCCCATTTTTTTAAATTTCTTTATATTTTGGTAATACATTTCATGCATATTCTAGCACAGTCAGCTGCTTCTGTCATTATTCTATTCCCATTTTTCTCAAATAATTCATTTTCTGGTAATGGCATTTTCTTATAGAACAAAAAAGCAGCAGACATTTCGTAAGCACATGGTTTGACGTTTCTTCCTAAAACAGACCACTCTGATTGCAGTTTAAATAGACTATCTTCACACCATTCATTTTAAATCTCGCCTCTGCATTGCCCTGTGGATACGGCTTCTTCCTGCTGTAACTGCAATCCATGACACCATTCTATTTCAGCGTATGAATATCCTCAACCTACGGAGAGTAGAGTTCGAATTTGCTCATTTATTTTTCCATCCCATCCAGAAGCTTTATAAATCTTTTATCATTCATCTGCTCATTCGTAAGGTATTCTCCATTATAAAACAATGCATAGGTTGTAACCGGTGTCGGAGCATTTTGTGCTTCTTCTTTCGTTTCCAATCTGGTTGCCTGAAACGGAACCTCTCTTTCCCTGGCAACTTCAAGAACACGGTATGTGTGCAAATGATGAAAAATTTGTGCAAAAAAAGAGGTGCTGCATTGTGCAAACACCTCTTTAGATAGATTTTTAAACGATTCTAAATTTCTATTATCTGCTCCACTTTTTTCTGAATATTGTCTAAGTTATCATGAAATATCTTAGTATAGTCCAATTTATTTATCCTTTAACCCATAACATTGGTACAACATATCTCTCATTTTTTCATTGAAAATTATAGCCCAAAAAGGCATTTTTGTTCAATGAACTTAATCTGTTAAATTACATCTTAAATTTATATTTTCCTTTTCCGTGACCGGACACTGGTTCAATAATATCTGCCTGCACCAAATTGGAAAGAAGTTTTGAAGCACCTGAACCTTTTAGCTCAAGAAGCTCCATAACTGCACTTCTTCCAAACACCTCATCAAAGCCAAACCTTTTAAAAAGTCTATGAATATGAACTGTCGTTTTTACTGAAAAATCACTACCTTTTTCGGAAAGCACACTTTCAATATCCACTTTTGTTTCTTGAATGTCCACTTTTTCATTCTCAATATCCACTTTCGAATCTCCAATGTCCACTTTTTCTTCGTTCAAAAGTCCACTTATATGAAGATTTCGATTATGAAGCTCATTTTTCTCGTTCAAGAGCAGATTTCTGAGAAACGCTTCCAGATACTCTGTTGTTTCGTGAATGCCTTTTTGCAGATTCGTATAATTTGCACGGACAAGTGCATTTCTAAAATACCACGCATTTTCCGCAAATATATCATTTGTTACAGAAAAGCCAAGTGTCCCGAGATACTTGATAAAGAATACTGCCGTTGTCCTTGTGTTACCCTCACCGAAAATGTGGATTTGCCACAATCGTGAAACAAACACTGCAAGATGATGGATAATCTCATCCATCGAAAGTCCTTTATAGCTGAAATCCCTTTCCTGTGAAAAATCATATTCAAGCGTCTCTCTCAATTCTGATGCACTTCCATACATTACAGTTGCGCCATCAAGTACCCACTCTTTTTTCGTAATATTGTAATCTCTGATTTTCCCGGCATGCTTATATATTCCCCGAAAAAGTTTACGATGGATTGAGATATATTCATTTGGAGAAAAGGAAAATGCTGTTTCAGAAAGTATCCCTGCAATACGGGAAGATACCTTATCCGCTTCTTCTATACGTTCCTCATCCGAAAAATGCACAGGTTCTTCCCCATAATAGCTGTCGATAAGGCTCTGTGCTTCTTTCATTGTGATTTTGCCTTCAATATTCTGAATGGCAGTATCAATCAAATATTTAGATGGTTTGAGTCCGTCCACTGCCTGAAGTCCGATTGCCGTACTCCAGGCATAGCTTTTGCCTGCTTTGTCTGGTTCTGCCTCTTTCAGATATTCTTTAAATGGATCTTTTTCCATACCTGCTACCTCAATTCATATGCATTACCTTTATGGCAAAATCCCCCACCAGTAAACTGATGGGGAATATCTATTTTTATTCTTAATATAATTTTGCACCAGCAGGAATATGGTTATCAACCATAAGAAGATGAAGTTCTTCATCCTCTGAATCCTTCAGGTTATTCACTGCGGAAAGTAACATACCACAGGAATCAATTCCCATCATCTTACGTGGTGGAAGATTTGTGATGGCGATAAGTGTCTTGCCAACAAGCTCTTCTGGCTCATAATAAGCGTGGATTCCGCTTAAAATAGTACGGTCTGTGCCGGTTCCGTCATCAAGAGTAAACTGTAACAGTTTCTTTGACTTTGGTACTGCAACACATTCCTTAACCTTTACCGCACGGAAATCAGACTTGCTGAATGTATCGAAATCAACCTCTTCCTCGAATAAAGGCTCAACTTTTACATTTGAAAAATCAATCTTCTCATTTGCTGTAAAGAATCCGTTGTTATCGTTTGCAGCTTCTGCTGCATCTCCCTCGGAAGACTTAGAAGCCTTCTTGTCAGAGTCTAATGACTTCATCGTCGGGAAGAGCAATACGTCACGGATTGCCGGTGAATCTGTCAGCAGCATAACCAGACGGTCGATTCCATATCCGATTCCACCGGTAGGCGGCATACCAATCTCCAATGCATTTAAGAAATCTTCATCGGTATGGTTTGCTTCCTCATCGCCAGCTTCGAATGCAGCATCCTGTGCAGCAAAACGCTCACGCTGGTCAATCGGGTCATTTAACTCGGAATATGCATTACACATTTCCCATGTATTGATAAATAATTCAAAACGTTCTACCTTGGTTGGGTCAGACGGTTTCTTCTTGGTAAGCGGAGAAATTGCTACCGGATGATCCATGATAAAGGTCGGCTGAATCAGTTCTTTCTCACAGAATTCTTCGAAAAAGAGGTTGATGATATCACCCTTGGTATGACGCTCTTCGAATTCAATGTGATGTTCTCTTGCCAGCGCCTTTGCAGCTTCATCATCTGCTACGGTATCAAAATCGATGCCGGCATATTTCTTGATGGCATCGTTCATGGTCAGACGCTCAAAAGGCTTTCCAAGGTCGATTTCAATGCCATTGTAAGTAATCTTTGTAGTGCCGCATACTTTTTCTGCAAGATAACGGAACATGCTCTCGGTAAGTTCCATCATGCCTTCATAATCAGTGTATGCCTGGTATAACTCCATCAATGTAAATTCCGGATTGTGGCGGGTATCAACACCTTCGTTACGGAATACACGTCCGATTTCGTATACACGCTCTAAACCGCCAACAATCAGTCTCTTTAAGTATAACTCAAGAGAAATACGAAGCTTTACATCTTCATTTAATGCATTGTAATGTGTCTCAAATGGTCTCGCTGCAGCTCCTCCGGCATTGGATACAAGCATCGGAGTCTCTACTTCCATGAAGTCACGTCCAGCTAAGAAATTACGGATTTCCTTGATAATCTGGGAACGTTTGATGAAAGTCTGCTTGGAATCCTGATTCATGATAAGGTCTACATAACGCTGACGGTATCTGGTATCGGTATCAGTAAGTCCGTGGAACTTCTCCGGTAAAATCTGTAAGCTCTTGGATAATAAAGTTACCTCAGATGCATGGATAGAGATTTCTCCTGTCTTGGTCTTAAATACCTTTCCTTTGATTCCTAAAATATCTCCGATATCATATTTCTTGAAATCTTTATAAGAATCTTCTCCGATTTCATCTCTTGCGACATATGCCTGAATGCTTCCCTTTAAATCCTGTACATTACAGAAAGAAGCTTTTCCCATCACACGCTTAAACATCATACGGCCTGCGATAGATACCTCTTTTCCCTCAAAAGCATCAAAGTCGTCTTTGATATCTGTGCTGTGGTTTGTTACATCATATTTGGTTATCTGGAACGGATCTTTTCCATTTTCCTGAAGTTCTTTTAACTTATCACGGCGCACCTTGATTAACTGGTTAATATCCTGTTCCTGTACGTTCTTCTGTTCCGCCATCTTTGTTCTCCTAATCTGTTAGTTTGATCTTTGGATTCCTAATACTTTATATTTTAAGTTACCCATCTGGGTCTCAACTTCTACTACGTCACCAACGCCGGCACCGATTAATGCTTTACCAACCGGAGACTCGTTGGAAATCTTTCCCTTTAAGCTGTTTGCCTCTGTAGAACCAACAATTTTATATTCCAGTTCCTCATCGAATTCCATATCAAGGATTTTTACCTGACATCCGATGTTAATCTTGTCTAAATCAACTTCTTCTTCTACTACGACTTCTGCATTCTTTAAGATTTTCTCGATCTGTTCGATTCTTGCTTCGATATCACGCTGCTCATCTTTTGCTGCATCATACTCAGCGTTCTCAGATAAGTCTCCCTGCTCTCTTGCTTCTTTAATCTTCTGTGCAACTTCTTTTCTTCTGACCACTTTCAGATTCTGTAACTCGTCTTCCAGTTTCTGTAAACCCTGATAGGTCAAAATGTTTTTCTTATCCATGCTTATTAGCCCTTCCTTTTATAGATTTTCTATTCTGCATAAAATTCTCGCTCTAATCGATCTGGAACCGCTCCACAGCCTGCAAAACCGGTTCCCTTAACAATCATAATATTATACCCAATAGGTACCTCAATGTCAAGATTTGCCCGCTGATACCAGTTCCTTTTATAAATGGAAATATAGATACTTTTTTCCGATAGAAATTCTTCCCGGATTCTTCCGTCAGCTTCAAAATCCAGTATCAGTCTGCCCTCTTCCGGACCGGTTCCCTTTTGAATTGCATTTTCCTCTTTTCCAATCACTTCTACAATCAGTCCCAGTTCCTCATAGAGATACTCTATTTCCCCTTGGTGATGTTCTGACTGACCGGTGCAAAGTGTATATACATTAAGTCCCGGATAAAGCTGCCGGAGCATATACTGTTCTTCCTCCTGCTGAAGATATTCCTCCGCTTCCGCATCAATGACAAACAGCCGCATGTCCCGGTAGGAAATGTCTTTCTGCTCTAATACTGCTTCGATTATTTTCCGAAAAAATGCATTGCAGGGAAAATAAATTTCTTTTTCAATCAGGTCATCCTGATGGCTATTCCTGTTTTCTGATTGCAGATTGCTTTTATTCCTGCGTAAAAGACTTTTTAATTTTTTCCACCATTTCATGCTTCATTATATGATGCAAAGGTTTCTAATAATTCCTCCAGCTGTTCGTAAGTCTCCACTTCATTGAGCAGGCTTCGAAGCCTGGATGCATGCTTGTAGCCGCCGGTGTACCAGGCTGCGTGCTTACGCATTTCCCGCATTCCGGTAAATTCGCCCTTAAAGGCAATCTGCATCTTTGCATGACGCAGCACCATATCCACCATTTCTTTGGCGGATGGCTTCGGCAGTTCTTCCCCCGTTTCTAAGAAATGGTTAATCTGTGCAAATATCCATGGATTTCCCTGTGCTCCCCTTGCTATCATCAGCCCGTCACAGCCGGTTTCCTGCTGCATCCGATATGCATCCTGCGGTGTAAAAATATCACCGTTTCCGATGACCGGAATCTTTACTGCTTCTTTCACTTTCCGGATAATCTCCCAGTCCGCTTTGCCGGAATAATACTGTTCCCTGGTCCGTCCATGCACCGCAATGGCAGCTGCCCCGGACTCTTCCGCAATATGTGCCATCTCTACTGCATTGACATGGGCATCATCAAAGCCCTTTCTGATTTTTACCGTCAGAGGCTTCTTTATGGCTTTCGCTGTCTTTTCGATGATTTCACCTGCCAGAATCGGATTTTTCATCAGTGCAGAGCCGTCACCATTATTGACTACCTTTGGCACCGGACATCCCATATTGATGTCGAGAATATCAAACGGTCGATACTCGATACGCTTTGCCATTTCGCTCATAATTTCCGGGTCGGAGCCAAAAAGCTGCAGGGAAACCGGATGTTCCCGCTCATCAATGGCAAGCAGGCTCTCGGTATTCTTATTATTATAATAAATGCCTTTAGCACTGACCATTTCCATGCAGATAAGTCCTGCTCCCTGCTCTTTGCAAAGTACACGAAATGGCAGGTCTGTTACCCCTGCCATTGGTGCTAATATCAAATTATTATCAAGTGTTACATTTCCTATTGTCAGTTTCATCGTTTCTGTTTTGCGTAAATAAGACGCATTCCTTCTAATGTCAGTGTCGGATTGTAGTACTGAATATATTTTGTCTCATTTGCAATGATTTTACCCAGTCCGCCGGTTGCAACTACTTTTACATCCTTAAGTCCGGATTCTTTTATCATATTTTTTACAATATATTCTGTCTGTCCAATCTGTCCGAATATCAGTCCTGCCTGCATACTGCTGATGGTTTCTCTTGCAAGAATGGTAGACGGTTTCTTAATCTCGATTTCCGGAAGCTTCGCCGCATCTTCCCAGAGTGCCTTTGCAGAAATGCGGATTCCCGGTGAAGTTACTCCTGCGAAGAAATCTCCATTTCCATTGACGAAGTCATAGGTGGTTGCTGTACCATAGTCGATTACGACAACCGGTCCGCCATAAAGCTCATATGCACCTACAGCGTCTACAATACGGTCTGCGCCAATCTGTGCCGGATTCTCGGATGTGATACGGATTCCTGTCTTCACGCCCGGTTCCACCACCATTGGCTGAATATCAAAATATTTAATCATTCCACTGCATAGGGAATGCATGACATTTGGTACTACCGATGAAATGATGGCATCCTTGATTTCATTATGGGAAATCTCGTTATGCTCTAATAAATCAATGATTGTAATACCGTATTCATCAGAAGTTCTCTGCATTTTTGTTGTCATACGAAATGTTGTGATTAATTTTTCCTTATCAAACACTCCAATGGTAATGTTGGTATTTCCTACGTCAATTGCCAGTAACATATTAGTCCTCCTTATCTTCTGTGAATTCTTCTCCCAGGAAAAATACACGGTAATACATTTCAAGCGATTCAAAGAGCTCTGTCTTTTCCCGCTGCATCTGTTTGATTTTTAACACACTGCCGATTTCATCATAGAAGAAATCTCCATCCTCACATTCCGTCCGGAAATTAAGATTTCCCTCTTTGTCAAATATAAGCTGCAGTGTTCCTCCGATATCCTCTGTATACAGTACACAAAGAATATTCAAGTCCTCTTTGATTCCCTCCGGAAGTCCGTTAAACAACGGATTCAGATAGAATTTCTTGGTATAAGCGCTGGAACCGCATAAAACGATTTCTTCCTGCTCCATATATTCATACTCCTTTTTCTTGTTTATGCCTTTTTTATATCTGGTAAATGTGGCTTTTCCTGTCTATCCTATAAACATCTATCTCGATGCATATCTACACATATCCATAAATCCCGCGGACAGATACTTCCCCGGAAGACACCAGTTTTCTTGCTTCCCAGGTATCCACGATTAATTCGCCCCGGTCGGTAATGCCCTGTGCCACTCCCTCAAATGGCTCTTTCGGGTCTAACACTCTTACCTTCTGCCCTTTATTGGCAAGGCTTGCATCGTATTCCTTCCGCAGATCCCGCAGATCCTGATATGCCATAAACCGGTCATAATAATGCTCGAATTCTTCCCAGACAGCTTCTATTAATCCTGCACGGTTTACCCGTTTTCCACTTTGTAACAGAAGTGAGGTGGCATTCTGCGCAATTTCTTCCGGGAAACTTTCATTATTCACATTAATACCAATGCCTACCACAATATGGTTTACATAATCCATCTGTGCACTCATTTCCGTCAGAATTCCTACTACTTTCTTACCGTTGATGACAATATCATTTGGCCACTTTATCTTTGCTTCCATACCGGTGCAGCGGGTAATGCCCTTTGCCACTGCCATGGCTGCCACCAGTGTCAGCATGGATGCATTGGAAGGATTCAGCTCCGGTTTTAAAATCAGTGTCATAAAGATTCCGGTTCCCGGCAGGGAACTCCAGCCTCTTCCCCGTCTGCCTTTTCCGGCATCCTGCTGGTCTGCCACCACAAGGGTTCCATGCTCTGCACCCTCTTCTGCAAGACGGCTGGCTCTTACATTAGTAGAATCTGTTTCATCATAATAATAGATTTTCTTTCCAATCCAGTCTGTTTTACGGATGCTGCTCAATTCATTTTCGCTTAAGATATCCGGTGCACCTACAATCCGGTAGCCCCGGTTCTGCACCGCTTCAATTTCATAGCCATCCTTTTTCAACTGATTGATTGCCTTCCACACTGCGGTTCTTGATACACCAAAGCGTTCACAAAGCTCCTGTCCGGAAACATAACCTTCCGCTTCCCGCAGTGCTGCAAGTATTTTTGCTTTCATAGGTTCTTATTCTCCTAAAGTTGCAAGCATAACTGCCTTTATCGTATGCATACGATTTTCTGCTTCATCAAATACGATGGATTTCTCACTTTCAAATACTTCGTCGGTTACTTCCAGCTCGGAGTATCCGAATTTCTCATAGACATCCTGTCCAATCCTGGTCTTAAGGTCATGGAATGCTGGGAGACAATGCATAAACAACGCCTGCTCTCCTGCATTATCCATCAGCTTCTTATTTACCTGATATGGCATCAGGTCTGTAATACGCTCTTTCCAGGCCTCTTCCGGCTCACCCATGGATACCCACACATCAGTATAGACAATGTCTGCGCCCCTGGTTCCTTCCATGGCATCTTCTGTCAGAGTAATGGTTCCGCCTGTGCGGGATGCCACATCTTCACAATATGTAACCAGCTTTGGATCCGGGAAATATTTTTTATTGGTACATGCCACAAAATGCATTCCCAGTTTTGCACAGGTTACCATCAGGGAATTTCCCATATTATAACGGGCATCTCCCATATATGCCAGCTTTACACCCTTTAATCTGCCAAGATGCTCTCGGATGGTTAACATATCTGCTAACATCTGGGTCGGATGAAATTCATTGGTCAGTCCGTTCCATACCGGTACGCCTGCATATTTTGCCAGTTCTTCTACGATATCCTGTCCATAGCCACGATATTCGATTCCGTCAAACATACGTCCCAAAACTCTTGCGGTATCCGGAATGCTCTCTTTCTTTCCAATCTGGGAGCCTGACGGGTCAAGGTAAGTTACGTGCATGCCAAGGTCATGGGCTGCCACTTCAAAAGAACAACGGGTTCTGGTACTGGTCTTTTCAAAAATCAGTGCAATATTTTTGCCAATCAAGCTGTCATGCAGAATACCCTGTTTCTTCTTTGCTTTCAGGTCTGCTGCCAGATCTATCATATAGAGGATTTCTTCTGGTTCAAAATCCATCAGTTTTAAGAAATTACGTCCTTTTAAATTCATTGCTTTTTCCTCTTTTCTTCTTACTCTTTGATACAAAACGGGCTGTCCTACATAGATGTGGCAGCCCGATTTCATTTTAGGTTTATGGTTTCCTTTTTAATTATTTTTCTCCGGCAACCTCTGTAATTGATTTTACCAGTCCTGCAACGCCCTGTATCTCAGATGGAATGATAATCTTTGTTGCCTTTCCGTCCGCAGCCTTTGCAAAAGCTTCCAGGCTCTTAAGCTGTAATACAGCATCGTCCGGTGCTGCTTCTTTCAAGAAACGAAGTCCGTCTGCATTTGCCTGCTGAATCTTTAAGATTGCTTCTGCCTGACCTTCTGCTTCTTTTACGGTTGCTTCCTTCTGTGCCTCTGCACGTAAAATTGCGGCAGTCTTCTCTGCCTCTGCATCTAAGATTGCTGATTCTTTCTTACCTTCTGCTACAAGAATCGTAGATTTCTTCTCACCTTCTGCACGAAGAATTGCTTCACGTCTTTCACGCTCTGCCTTCATCTGTTTCTCCATGGCATCCTGAATTGCCTTTGGTGGGATGATATTCTTTAACTCTACACGGTTTACCTTGATTCCCCATGGGTCTGTTGCCACATCCAGGGAAGCTCTCATCTTGGTATTGATGGTCTCTCTTGAAGTAAGGGTCTCATCTAATTCCAGATCACCGATGATATTACGAAGTGTGGTTGCTGTCAGATTTTCGATTGCCATAATCGGATTTTCAACACCGTAAGCAAATAACTTCGGGTCTGTAATCTGGAAATATACAACGGTGTCAATCTGCATGGTTACATTATCTTTGGTAATTACCGGCTGTGGTGGGAAATCAACCACCTGCTCTTTTAAAAGAACTCTCTTTGCGATACGGTCAATAAACGGTGCTTTAAAATGAAGACCTACGCCCCAGGTTGCAAGATATCCGCCCAGACGCTCTACAACAACTGCATTTGCCTGCGGTACAATCTTGATACAGGATACAATAATTACCAGTACTAGTATTACTAAAATGATAAGTGCTATTAATCCTTCCATTTTTACCCTCCAAAACTTATATTTTGAATAACTATTCACATATTACTATACTTTTTCCAAGATTACAACAGGGTGCCAAAAACTTCTTTTGACACCCTGACTTTATACTCTCTTATATTTTTTACATTTTCCTAGAAAAATACATGGTTTCCGATGACTACTCCTGCCTGACCGGAACTTGCACGGCGGAAGCTTAATGCACCACCGGTATTATCTACACCGGATAATGCTTCCTGTGCTGCCTGTAAACAGCTTCCACTGACACCGCTTGAAATAACAGATGCAACTTTTCCGTTTCCTGCTGGTGTAAACTGACCGCTCTGGTAAATTACATCATAAAGACTGGATGGATATGCACCACTTCTCAGACGGTTCATAACAACTGCTCCGACTGCCAGCTGGCCTTCATAACACTCACTGCCTGCTTCGCACTGGATTAATGCAGCAAGAAGTGTTACTTCATCACAGTTTGCTGCTACAGATGCATTCTGTGTTACCATGGTTGTTGTAGTCTGTGCAGCTTTCTTTGCTGCCTCTTCTGCAGCCTTCTCTTCCAATGCAGCTCTTTCTTCTTCCATGGAAACTGCTGATGCTACATTTAAGGATACGGTTACATAATCTGCAGATACAAATGCAGTGGAATTCTTTAAGCTGACTGCGACCCATCCTTCCGGAGATTCTGTCTGTGTATCAACTACAAGCTTATCTCCTTCTGATGCTGCCTTGATAACAGATGCATCCGGATTTGCTTCACTGCGGACACGAAGACCACCGGTGGTTACGGTTGCTACGGTGTCACATACGGTCTGTGCATAAGCATATGCTTCCTGACCTGCCACACAATATTCGCTCTTTACATATCCGTCTACAGAACCGGATGTAATATGATACCAGCCATCTAATGTCTCTACGATATCAGCTGCTGCACCTTTATATAATTTTCCAATTACTTCAGACTCTCCATCTGCGGAGCTTCTTATATATAAGAAATCATCCACATCTGCCATAAGCTTACTATTCCATGCCTGCTGCTCCTCACTGAGCTGAGGCTCCTCTTCCTGTGCTTCTGCAACAACCACTACATCTGCACGTTCAATGGATGCCTGCTCGGTTGCCGCGTCTCCCAATGATGCCAATTCTTCTATAATGCCGGCGGAGCCATCTGCCTGTACATCTGCCACAGCCTTTGTTTCCTGCTGTGGTTCCGGTACATTTTCTACTGGTGCTGTCTGCATAACTGCTGTGACTGCGGTTACAACGGTAAGCATCACTGCTATAATTGTGCTCTCAATCACTCTTTTTCTTAAATTCATTTTGACCTCCATAACATATATCCTGTTTTTCTTTTTTTAAGGATTATTAACAAGTATATGTCATTTTATTCATTTTTATTACATTTATTACAAATTTGTTACATCACGGATTATAACAAAGTAATTTTTATTTGTCAAGTTTCTGTACTTTTTATCCAATTCATGATATAATTTCCTAATAATAATTACGCAAAATCACAAGAAAAGATTTCGTCTTTTTTCGTAATGGTTATCAAGGAGGATGTATTTTTATGAAGGAACGTAAGCAAAAAGATTCTGCTTTGAAGCAGAGTCCAGTAAAGGCTCCAAAGCCTGTGAAAGCGCAGAAAGTGCCGAAAGCACCAAAAGTGCCTAAGGAGAAGAAGGAGAAAAAGGCCGTACTTCACTCCATGCGTTTTAATGTTGTACAGTTAGTTCTGCTGAGTATTATCATCAGTGTTGTTTCTCTTCTGATTATAGTTATTCCGGTTGCTGATAATGCAATTTCCACTTTGGCAGAAAGCTATATGCGTGATGTCTGTGACACCTGCGGATTAAATGTTGATGCTGCCCTGAACCGGAGCGGTAACATTATTTTAAATCAGGCATATCTTGAAACTCTGATTGGTGATGTCCGTATCAATGATCTGGATTCCAGTTACGCCTATGTGGTTGGTTCAGATGGAACCATGATTTACCATCCGGATGCAAGCAAAGTCGGACAGCCTGTAGAAAATACCGCAATTAAACAGGTAGTAGCTGATTTGGAAGCAGGTAAAGAACAGCAGAAGGGTATGGCAATCTATGAATTCAGAGGTGCTGAAAAATATGCGGCTTACTATGTTACTTCCAATAAAGCAGCTATTTTAGTCATTACTGCTGACCGTGGAGATATTTTAAGTGCTAAAGATGTAATTTATGTCCGCGCCGTTAGTGCCGCAATTGTTATCTTTATTGTACTGGGAATCATTTCTTTCCTTATTGCAAGTAAAATGACCCGTCCGATTGTAGAAATTACCAACGTTATTAAGCGTTTCTCTTCCCTGAACTTTGCAGAAAGCCCAACTACCATCCGTATCAGCAAACGTAAGGATGAAACCGGGCAGATGGCAAGAGCTATCGGAGATTTACGTGAGAAGTTAGTCACAATTGTTTCACAGATTAAGTCCCAGAGTGAACTGCTTTACAATGCATCTACTGAACTGGATACCAATGCATCCCACACAACATCAACCGTGGGAAATGTAGAAACCGCAGTAAATGAAATTGCTACCGGAGCTACCAACCAGGCTTCCGAAACCCAGAAAGCTACCGATGATATCGTTAATATGGGTAACATGATTGAACATACCAACAGTCAGGTTGAAAATCTTACAAGCACTGCTAACCTGATGCGTGAATCCAGCGAAGAAGCTGCTGCCACCCTGAAAGAGCTGGACAGCATCAACCAGCAGGCAATTGCTTCTATTGATGTTATTTATGAACAGACCAATATAACTAATATCTCTGCCCTGAAGATTAAAGAGGCTACAACTTTGATTTCTTCCATCGCAGAAGAAACAAACCTGCTTTCCTTAAATGCTTCTATCGAAGCAGCCCGTGCTGGTGAGGCAGGACGTGGATTTGCCGTTGTTGCATCGCAGATTCAGAAACTGGCTGACCAGTCCAATGAATCTGCAAACCAGATTGACCAGATTATCCATGCTTTGATTGAAGATTCTGAAAAAGCAGTTAAGACCATGGATGAGGTTAAAACTATTATGAACCTGCAGAGCGAAAACGTACATAAGACCGGTCAGGTATTCGAACAGGTTCGTGATGGAATCAGTTCTTCTATCAGTGGCGTAGGCGAGATTGCTACCAAAACAACACAGCTTGATAAAGCCCGTGGAGATGTTGTGGATGTCGTACAGAATCTTACCGCAATTGCCCAGCAGAATGCAGCAAGTACCGAAGAAACTTCCGCTTCCGTTATGGAAGTCAGCAATGTTATGCAGGAAATCATGGAAAATGCAAATCGTCTGAAAGAGATTGCTTCCATCCTGGAAGAAAATATGAATTCATTTACTTTATAATATGCATAACAAAGAATGTGCCTTGGCACATTCTCGCGGAGCGTTTTTTACTTTACAGGAAAGCAATTTCCTGTAAAGCATAGAAAGAACTCCACCCGGCTGGATATTCCAATCGGATGGAGTTCTTTTTTTGCTGTAATGCAAGGACTGATTCAAATTTAAATGATTCCATCTTACCCTGCTTCAGCAGTTTTTATAAACGTTTCATTAATGTTTCTCTTGCTTCTTCATAACCTGGTTTTCCAAGTAATGCGAACATGTTCTTCTTGTAGCTTTCTACACCTGGCTGGTTAAATGGATTTACTCCAAGCAGGTATCCGCTGACACCACATGCAAACTCGAAGAAGTAGAATAATTCTCCTAAATAGAATTCGTTCTGTTCTGGAATCTTTACCATGAAGTTTGGAACCTGACCATCGGTATGCGCAAGAATGGTTCCGTTCATTGCGCTCTTATTTACAAAGTCCATATCTTTTCCAGCAAGATAATTTAATCCGTCTAAGTCAACCGGTTCTTCCTGAATTGTGATATTGTGTTTCGGAGTCTCAACGTTCATAACAGTCTCAAACATAATTCTGGAACCATCCTGAATGAACTGTCCCATAGAATGTAAGTCTGTTGTTAAATCTACAGATGCCGGGAAGATACCCTTCTGGTCTTTTCCTTCGCTCTCTCCGAATAACTGTTTCCACCATTCCGATACATAATGAAGACTTGGCTCGTAGTTGCAAAGGATTTCTACTGCTTTGCCTTTTCTTAATAAAATGTTACGAACTGCTGCATACTGTAATGCATCATTCTCTGTGAAATCCTGCTCTAAAGCAAGTTTTCTTCCTTCTGCAGCTCCATCCATTAATTTCTGGATATCTGCACCACTTACTGCGATTGGAAGAAGTCCTACAGCGGTAAGTACGGAGAAACGTCCTCCGACATCATCCGGTACTACAAATGTCTCATATCCTTCTTCATCTGCAAGATGTTTTAATGCTCCCTTTGCTTTATCTGTGGTTGCATAAATTCTCTTTGCAGCTTCTTCTTTACCATATTTCTTCTCTAACTTTTCTTTGAAGATACGGAAAGCGATTGCAGGCTCAGTTGTTGTTCCTGATTTTGAAATAATATTTACAGAGAAATCACGGTCTCCTACTACATCAAGCAGTCCCTGTAAGTAGCTTCCGCTGATGCTGTTTCCTGCATAATAAATCTCAGGAGTCTTACGAACTTCCTTAGAAACATTATTATAAAATCCATGTCTTAAGAATTCGATTGCGGCTCTTGCACCAAGGTAAGAACCACCAATTCCGATTACTACTAACACTTCAGAATCAGACTGAATCTTAGCTGCTGCTTTCTGAATTCTTGCGAACTCTTCCTTATCATAATCTACCGGAAGATCCAGCCAGCCCAAGAAATCATTTCCGGCTCCGGTTTTATCCAATAACTCTTTTTTTGCATTGTCTACAAGTTTGCTCATATAGCCAACTTCTTCTTCACTGATGAAGGAAGCTGCCTTTGAGTAATCAAATGTTACTTTACTCATTTCAAATTCACTCCTTTGTTTTTTCTATACACAATTCCCTAATTATGAATAAAATTTCATTAGAGTTTATTTTATCAAACCTATATGCATTTATCAAGGAAAAATTTCCTTCAAAACAGCATTAAATACCGCTTCTTCCTGCTGTTTTCTCTTCTTTTCAATAGAATCCCGCATCTGTTCTTCCTGTCTCGATACCAATGGTTCTTCTTTTCCACTGTCTTCTGTTAATATGACATTCAGATAATCTTCTACTTTTCCCTGTATCATTTGCAATCTGCGTCCTGTCCGGTTCACTTTAACCAGAACCCGCAGGATTATTATCATTTGTAAGAGCATTCCTGCCAGAATTATGTAATTTGCATATTCATACACCAAATTCATGAAAGCTCCCATTCTTATAACCTCTTTTCCTTTTTCTTTCTATTATAAAAAGGAACATTCCATTTGAAAAGAGGACAACGCCGTGTTTTCGCCGCATCTTTTTCCATTTTTCCCTTTGTTTCTGCGGTCTTCTACAAAAGCTGCTGATATTCTTCCCCATCCAACATATAGCCGGAAAGGCAGCAGCCATATTCTTCATTTACGCTGATAATCCGGTTATAGGACCCAGCCAGCAGAATATCTTTTAGTATCTTCGTATCCATTCGCTCATTGATATTTCCAACCCAATAACGGATACCTTCTCCTTCAAATTTCCACGGAAATTCCGGATTCCATTTTGACACATCTTCATTGCCGGGAATCGATACAATCCGTACCGTCTTTCCATATCCCCGATAACGTTTTAAAATCTCTTCCATATTTTTGTGCATATCAATATTTCCCAAAAAAAGTACTCCCATTCGAAGTGTTCTGCTCTCCCTGGTAAACTGGTTCCGGAGCATTCCATAATCATTTCGCTGGATACATTTTAACATGCATACCGTTCTGCCGGCATCCAGATACGGAGAACAATGATTTTCTCTGCCAAAAGACTGTTCATACATGGCACCATTGATTTTACTTCCGCTTTCTTTTACCTGACCCGGACCTGCATACATAATAACTGCTGCAAATGCTTCCAAACCGTAAGTCTTCTTATATGCCTCTAATAACCGTTGCATTCCCGCCTGATACTGTGTATTTTCCGGATGACGAAGTGCCCTGTCATAGCCTTCTTTCGTATAATATCTTCTAGTAAACTGATATAGTTCCATTACATCCATTCCATATGCAGAAAAATAAAATACCCACTTATTTTCAATGATGCATCCGGCCTTGACCACCGGAATGTATTCCCGTTCCATAATCTTTATCGTTTCTAAATCCTCTGCATCTGCCAGTTCGAAATAATTTCCTTTTCTGGCATTCTGCACTGCGTCCAGGGAACAGGGCGGACAATTTCCATATAATAAATAGACATTTTCCACCCCCATATTCTTTAATGTATGGTAGGGATGCCGGATGAGACCGGAAAATTCTAATAGTTTTTCCGGTGACATTTCCGGCTCCAATATCCATTGTTCCGGTAATGCCTTCTCTTCCATATCCTGTTCCTCCGATATCCACTGCTCCACCAGCATCCGGTGAATCGGTGCTACATAAGGCATAATCACCGTCTGAATCGTCGTATTTTGCAATAGTTCATACAATATGCCAAGACAGTCTCTCGTATATTCTCCTACTACCACAAGATCTATCGGTGCACCGGCCAGTCTTCTGATGGTTCTTTTGTCCAAGATACCGATGCCTGTTATATCATTTTTTCTGCTGCTGTCTTTGCTGCTTACACCATCGTTTATGTTACTGTTCGTAGGATTTCCGGATAAGTATACATAATTCACACTGCAGTCATTCTCCTCGTTATAGATACTGCCTGCCTGAATCATTCCATTTTCCACATTTTCAAATAAGTACCGATAATATAATGCTTTCATTTTCACATGCCCCCCGCTTTATTTTCTGATATTTTTACAATTGTATAAGGTTTTAAATTAAGTTGACTTTTTTTACCAAGAGTATAATATATTATTCAGCAAATCATTTTACATTGTAAGTAATCTGATATTAAAGAAAGGATTCTTTTCATGAAAAAAATCGTTTTAACAGGCGGTGGTACCGCCGGTCATGTAACTCCAAACATTGCTCTTTTTCCTGCTTTAAAAGAGGCTGGTTATGAAATCTCTTATATCGGTTCCTATGCCGGCATGGAAAAACAGTTAATTGAAGAACAGAACATTCCTTATTATGGAATTTCCTCAGGAAAACTCCGTCGTTATAAGGATCTCCGTAATCTCACAGATCCATTCCGTGTGATCAAAGGCTACGCACAGTCTGTATCTCTTTTAAGAAAAATCAAACCGGACGTTGTCTTTTCGAAAGGTGGATTCGTTTCCGTTCCTGTCGTTCTCGCAGCGAAACGCCTCCGTATTCCTGCTATTATTCATGAATCCGATATGACACCTGGTCTTGCTAATAAAATTGCAATTCCAGCCGCCTGCAAGGTCTGCTGTAATTTCCCGGAAACTGTAGACTATCTTCCAAAGGATAAGGCAGTTCTTACCGGTTCTCCAATCCGCCAGGAACTTTTAAGCGGCGACAAAGAACAGGCTGCCAGACTTTGTGGTTTTACCATGGATAAACCGGTTATCTTAGTAGTCGGTGGAAGCAGCGGTTCCAAATTTATTAATGATGCGGTACGTGGTCTCTTAGATGACCTGCTTGCCAACTATCAGATTATCCATCTCTGTGGGAAAGGAAATATAGATAAATTATATAACAACCGTTCCGGCTATGTCCAGTTTGAATATGCCGGGAAAGAACTTCGGGATATGTTTGCTTTAAGCTCTCTTGTCATTTCCCGTGCCGGTGCAAATGCAATCTGTGAATTGCTTGCTCTTCACAAGCCAAATATTCTGATTCCACTGTCTGCTGCTGCAAGCCGTGGTGACCAGATTTTAAATGCCCGCTCTTTTGAAAAACAGGGGTATAGCTATGTGATAGAAGAAGAGAATCTGACCAAAGAAACCTTAGATGCTGCCATAAAGAAAGTCATGACAGAAAAGGAGACTTATATTTCTAATATGAAGTCTAGCCAGCAGTTAGATTCTATTCATACCATTCTTGATCTTATTGAAAAGGCCAGTGAGAAAAAGAAGAAGAAAGCATAAAGTCAAAAGGTGTAAAGTCCTGATTTTATATAAGACTTTACACCTTTATTTTTCTTTTTATTTTACTTTTATCTTATCCAAGATTTCTTTCATTTCATCATCAGAAAGCTCTAATGGAGTATATTTTAAAATATCATCATTCTTGTCTCCTTTGTATCTTGGAATCAGATGCATATGGAAATGAAATACTGTCTGTCCTGCAGTCTCTTCATTGTTCTGAAGTAAATTGAATCCATCACAGTTTAATTTTTCTTTCATATGAACTGCCATTTTCTTAGCAAGCTTCATTGCTTTTGCTGCTACTTCCTCATCCATTTCATAAAGATTTGTAAAGTGGTCTTTAGGAATAATTAAGGAATGTCCTCTTGTTGCAGGACTGGCATCCATAATGACACGGAATGTATCATCCTCATATACGGTATTTGTCGGAATATCGCCTGCTGCCAGTTTACAAAAAATACAATTATTGTCTTTCATGGTTACTCCTTCTTTCTATTCAAAAATAAAAATCTGATCTAAGGTACGCAGTGTCTTAAAGTTTCCTTTTGCAGTCATCTCACCGGTCATAAATGCTCTCTGAAAAGTCATTCTGCCCGCCAAGATATTATTCATGACTTCTCCGGTAAGTTTCGCATATACATCTACATTTTCCTGTTGTCCATAATAGCAGTTTAACTCCTCTCCTGCTACTTCCACTACCAATGGTTTCTTTTTCTCTTCAATCATAAAGAGATAGTTCGCCGTGAAATCCCCCTGTGGCACAAAATGGCTTTCTAATTCTGTAATATATTCTGTCTGCGTGTCATTCTGCTGTACACTTAATTTATCCTTAAACATGGATGCTAATTCTTCAATATCTTCTTTCTGTTTCTTTACGTAAGAATCATCTGCCACGTACTGTGATAACTGCTCACTCTCCTGTGGTGTTAAATCCATCTGCTGCGTCCGCAGGATGGTTCTGGTTACCGCCTGATTAGAAGTCGGCAGACTCTTCTGTTTCTGAGAAATTGTACGGTAAAGATTTTCTGCTTTCTTTTCAATAATCAGGGAATAGTCATGATTCATTTCAAAGCTTACCAGATCATCTACATAGCCACACATTCCGCTGCACGGCAGACCGCCTAAGATTTCCCATGCATTGGACAATGTCAGTTCCCCTTCACGTTCTCCATACGTGGTTGACATAACGATTGGCTGCATATAGGTTGTCTTAATCTTTTCCTTGTCTCCGTAAAGCCAGCAGGAATCCAAAAACTGCTGCATATAACCACCGATTCCAAGCCACTCTACTGTCGTTGCCAGAATGATTCCATCTGCATCCTTTAAGGTCTGCGGCAACGTAGAGATGCTATTCTTGTGCTCGTATATATTATATCGTTCCACACTGACACGAAGCTCTTTTAAAACTTCTTCCATTTTCCCGATTACATATAAAGTAGGATCATCCAGAAGTCCTCTACCACCGTAATATATATTTACTTTCATTTCTGCCTCCGTATCTTAAGTTTTTCATCTTACTTCATTCAATCATATATCAACAGTATATAAATTTTCCGGAATAAAATCAATCCTTTCTGCGATATAGAAGCAGTGACAGAAAAAATCCGCTAATCAGTCCGCCTACATGACACCAGTTGTCCACTCCGGTACTGGTAAATCCATAATATAGGCTCAATGCAATCATAATTACAATTCCTCTGATATTCAGTTCCTCTACCCTTCCTCTGTTGGCAATTATTACCCAGAGTAAAGCTCCAAATACACCAAAAATGGCACCTGAGGCACCTGCTGACACCGTCAGGGTTCCTTTGCCCTGTGTTACCAGAAGTGAAAGCAGATTACCGCACAATCCTGCGCCAAAATAAATGATAAGATAGCGCCACTTTCCTATCAGACGTTCCAGTCTGTCTCCAGTCCAGAATAATACAATCATATTATTTGCAAGATGTGCCAGTCCAAAATGTAAAAACATGGCCGTAAACAGTCTCCACCATTCTCCCTGTCCAAATACATCCGGCAGAAATACTGCTCCATGTTGTTCCATAAAAGCTGCAGATTCCGTATCGCCAAGTACGCTCAATGACAGAAATACTATGATATTTATCAAAACAATGCCGGCGTTACACCAGGACGGATACTGTTTTATCCTCTGCCACAAAGTAAGACCTCGCTTCTCTTCTGTTCTACGGTAATTATCCGTCTGTGCATACCCCTGTGAAGCATAACCTCTTTGCCTCCCACCACCGGATATCTGTTCCTGTAATGCATCTCTTAATCCATAGAAATCTCCCGGCTGGTTTTCAAAAATCATAAGCTGCCCTGTCTGCTCATTAATAAGCCAGACATTCCGACAGCTGCCACCGAGCATACGTGCCTGTCCTATATCATCTGCAACCAGTAACGTCAGTAACTCCACCTGATAGATTGCCATATTCTGTTCACAGCCCGGAATCCTTCCTTCCGGATGAAGAAACAGCTCCTGCAGTTTTTTCTGAATTGCCTGCAATTTTTCTGTTTCCAGTACAAATCCCGGATGCATAAAGATTCCAGCAACCACCTGTGCCCTTCCTTCTGTAAATCTATAGTATACCCCAACCTCTTCCGGCGACACTTTGATAAAGGAATATCCCCGCTCTTTTAAACATGCATCTATTTTCTGAATCAATATAACTTATCCTTCTTCTAGTCTTTTATGAATCTGACAATAACACTTTCAAAAGGCACTGTCAACGAAGGAAATATAACCTTTTTCTTAAAGAAATGTAAACCTCTCACGTCCCAGCTGAATCACATCATTCATGCATAACTGCTCCTTCTCCCGATATGCCAGCATTTTCCCATTGAGCCATGTTCCGTTCATGGAATTTAAATCTTCCACATAATAATCCTCTTTTTCTCTGGTAATGCGGGCATGCATGCGGCTGACTCCCTGTATACATACATTTCCGTCCGCCTGCTCACTGCTACCTATGATAAAAGGGAAATACTCCATCCGGATATTCGAAATATCCTCTTTTCCATCATAACGCAGAACTCCTTCCGGAGCCCGCTCCGTTCCAAGATAAACGGTCGGATTTTCCTCCTGCATTTCTTTGTAATCCATAGGTGTACACACGATTGGTTCCTCCTCCTTCTCATGATTTATCTTTCCTGTTAAGAATGCCGGAATCCGGCTGATTGCAGCAATGCATTCCTGCAATTTTTCTTCCATTGCCATATTCCAGCCACGGCTTTGAGCATCCTTCTTATAATATTCATCATCCTTTTCAATTGTATCTATCTCATATTTTTTCCAATACCCCTTCTTTTTCTTTGCAGTTGGCTTTTCCTCCACAGCTGCATCTTTCTTTTCCTGCTCCCATGGCATAATGCCCTTCTGCAATGCCTCTACCTTTTTAGATGAAACAGATTTCTGCCGGACCGGTACATAATCCTCTACATCCTGCTGCCGGTACTGATATAATATCCTTAGGATTTCACCCAAAGAAAATCCTTCTTCTGTTGATTTCTGATATGCCTCATAAGATGCAAGAACCATCTGTTCATCTTCATGATTAATCTTTGCCAGAAGATATTCCATCAGCTTTCGGAATCCTTCTGTAACAGGTTCCTGTCTGCCGGGGCAATAGGTGAAATAGAACTTCTTGGTTCCATTCTCAAGATAAATACTCTCCGGGTCTAATAGAATTCCCTCTTCCTCCAAAAGATATGGCCGGATTTCCTGACAGATTCCCAATAAAGTTTCTAACATTTTTGCAAACATATCTATGGCAAAATCACTGCTCTCCAAAACATGATCCAAAGAACGTTTTCCGGTAATTTCATATCGAAACTGTGTCTCCCCTTCTGAAACTACCGGTTCAAACTGCAATAAATTATGAATATGATTCTGTCGGCACATATGAATCTGATATCCGGAATACGCGGGATCTGATGTAATAAACATATAACTCTGATTCAGATTTCTCTTATAACATATCTCCAATATAAATTTCCTCCATACATTCTATTTTGTTCTCGCTGCTTTCTTCTGCCGCCATCTTTACCCTGTCATGCAGTTCGTAACTGACTACAATCAGGGTACAGAATATTGCCAATATCATTGGCACTATAACTGCCGCCTCTATGGTATAAGAAGCCGGCAGATAACATTTCTTTTTCCACTGTCTTATAAAATCAACAGAATGAGATATGCTGCCAGCAGAAACGGAATAAAAGGAATGATGTCTTTTCGTCTTTTTCTGTGCATGAACAGCAATACCAGTGCATACAGAGAGGACAGGAAAAGTCCCGTCAGAAGCAGACGCATGGTATTGATTCCTCCAATGTAAATTCCCGCTACACAAAGTACCAGTCCATCGCCAATTCCAATAATTCCACCAGACACCAGTGACAGAATAATAACTGCTGCCCCGACGGCAATCCCTCCTAACATGCTGTATAATGACTGGTTTCTCTGCCAGAGATGCAGTAAAATTCCACCAATGCCAAAACACAATACTCTTATGCTTTGTATTTCTTTTTTTCGGATATCTTCGATGGAACATATCCCCAACATTCCAAGTACAGAACATATCGTCACCATCCCCTTATCTCCTTGTTATTCGTTATTTTCTATCTACCACTTACTACTTATAACCTGCTATCTACCGTTTCTTTATCTGATACATTTATTCCCTCAGGAAGCTTTTCTCTTTTCACATTTTCCGCAAGATGAATGATTTCCCGCTTCTTCCAGCAAAATACGGTATACGGTACGCTTTAACCCACTGCAGGAAAGACTATTGTGCACTGCCTCTCCATATTCTGTTACAAATACTGTTTTGGTATCTTTCTTTCCTATGCGGCATTTTTCGCAATCTTTATATTTCGCCCCGGAATCATTCCGTAATCCGGATACCGTCTCTTCCGGCACTGCCAGAATGCTCAAATCCAAATAGGTACAGTCCGAAAACCAGTGATAGGATTTCCCTGTCTCTGTAATATAGACATAAGTTCCATCTTCATTTCCACCGCCTGTATAACCAATCCATTTATGCACTTTTGCCCGCTGATCCATGTCATAAGAAAATAGTCCCAATAACTGCAATGGATTTTCAATCCGATAAGATACACATAAATCAATATCATTTCCCATTAATTCAGAACGCCAAAAAGAGAACCCCTTTTCTTCCCCTTCCACATAAATTACCGGTGCTTTCAGTTCTTCTAATTTTCTTTGAAACAGGATTTTTGCTTCTGCAATTGGCACAACAGATTCCAGCCCGCTTTCATGTGTCATATGTGCATGAATGGCACTTTTTCTGGCGGCATATTGCAAGGCATATTCCACATCCTGCTGTAATTCCAATACTCGGAAAAGAAAGATTACCGATAGTATACAGATTACAAACAGTGGCAATGCGATAGCTGCTTCTATTGTCATAGACGCCGTTGTGGAGGCACATAAAGGTGTCTCTTTTCTGTTTGTAGAATTGCTATACAATAGATTTGTATTATCTGGGTTAGAGAGAGTTTTTTTATATTGATTTTTTATTTGAATTCTGAGAAGAGACACCTTTATGCACCCCCTTTCTTCTTTTGTTAATAAACATAGGAAAATGAATTTTTTTCCTGAAAATGATAATCTCCTTTGAAGCCTTCGCCACTTCCAAACCACCCGAAGAACAATGGTTTTGACAGATAACTGCACTGTATTTCCATACTACCAATCATGCAGTCCATCCGAAAATTCTCCCGGTCCGGCAGCAGCCTGACATTCTGCTCCATCAGATTCATTGCCCGATAGGTAAGCTTCTCCTGTCCGGTAAGATATAATAAAATTCTTAAATAATCCCCATAACTTAAACCACTTTCACTGGTCTTACTTTCCTCTTCTTTTGCAAAGGATTCCGACAATGCTCCAACGTCTAATGTCCACTCGGCATTTCCTTTTAAAAAAGGAACCTTGCCACCCTTTAAAAGCGTTTTTACATCTTTTATACTTTCTGAAAATGCCCATGCCACAAGAATTCCTTCTTCTACCACCTTGACTACCGCCGGATTAGCTGTCCAGCCCGCAGTTACAAGTGCTATGGTATTCGCCAGTGCCGTTTTCTCGGCATCCCCTTTCAAATAAATATAGTTTGCCACCTCACGAATCGCCAGCATGCGTTCTGCAACGCCAGCAAGGTTTGCCACATCAGAATCTTTCCCTGCAATGAGATATTCCATCTCATATTGCAACACTTCCGACTCACTCTGATTTCGGTAATCACTAAACTGCTTCAGTAAATATTCCCGGAAGAAAAGTCCCGTTGTCATATCCTCCTGCTGTGCCTGCCCATTTCCTGTAAAACAGGTTCTCTTTGCAATATCATCGGATAAATCAATGGTCTGTGTCGATACCGCTGATACATCTTCTACCACCAGTGACAGGATACTTTTATTCTTAAGTTCTTTTACATAATCCAGTGGATTCTCATTCTTCTGATTTGCGGCATTCCGTTTTGTGTTTCTTTCCAGCCCACTCTGTGTATCGGTCTCCTGAATAGCAGTTTCGAACTTCTTCTCGATGTCTTTATTGTCTTCCGTCAGTTCCTTTGCTTCTGTTGCCTTTTCATATAATTTTTCAATGGCCGCAATTCCCATGGTACGCTTTACATAATCTGCCGCCTGCCTTCGAAATTCAGTTCCCGCATCATCGGTTGCCATCGTATAATTCGTAATATAGCAGTTCTCTAACTGCATCTCATAAAGATTGGTATATGACATTTTTAAGAATCCCGGCTTCGCCTTAAGGTTCTCTTCTCCAAGTTCCTGCAATGACTGTTCCAGACTACTAAGTTCCGGCTCTCCTTTCCTGCCTGCCTCCAGGAAATAGAGATGATACTGCTCAAAAAGCGCGGTATCATACTCTGCCATTTTGGATTCCAGCAAAAGTTCCGTTTCCATTTTGCTCTGCGCCTCTAATCCATAGAGGCGTGCAGATTCCAGCAGAGTAAATACCAGACTTAAAATCATCGTCAATGCAAGGCTTAAGAACAATGTAATACTCCCTTTTTCCCTTGTTCTTTCCATTTTCTACAAAGAACCGGTCCGCTGGGTAATTGTCGAAAAGATACTGTTTAAAAGAACCGTCAGTTTTGATTTAAAAATAACAATCAGTCCAATCAGAACCACCAGAATCAGAACCACTTCCACAACACCTACCCCATCTTCCTCTTTTAAAAACCGGGTCAGACTTCCTTTTATTCTTTTTACAACGTTCATTGGATTTGTCCGTTTTACATTTACTACACCTTTCATGTTCCTTCCTCCTTTATTTACCTATTGTTTTAGTTACCTGTTATCTGCTTACAGCCGAAACCTGCCACTGACAGCTTCTTACGGCTGCCTGGTAACTTATATGTGCATGGTCATACATGCAGGCACAACAAGAATGACCATAATCACCACCATCATCATTAGCATAGGAAACAATAATTTTGTTCCTGCTTCCTCTCCCAGTCGCTGCGCCATAGTCTTTCGCTGGGAAAATGCATCCTCTGATTCTTTTGCAAGAATTCTGCCGATTCCTACAGTTCCCTTCTTGAGATTCTGTGTCAGAATAGATGCAAACCTGCGATAGGATGCCAGTCCGCATCGTTCTCCAAACCGCTCATATGCCAGGCTTTCCCCCATTCCATCCTCTAATTCTCTTCTGGTAAGCAGCATTTCCTCGTAACCGGCACGTTTTGGCAGTCTTTGTTCCTTCCGTTTACTCTCATATGTATCTGTCAGCTTCTTCCACGCCTGACGCAATGACATACCGGCTTCTAATAATAATCCCAATCGACTAACCATTTCCGGATAATCTTTTACCAATTCCTCTTCCCAACGTTTTTTTGCATCCTGCTGTTCCTTTTTCCCACTCCATAGAATCACTACTGCTGCAAATATCCCCAGGAAGAGAAAAATAACCAACGGCTTCTCGGTTTCTTCTTCCCAGCGAAGTGCTACACCATCCATATTCTGTGGCAGCTCCACTTCTTTTTCTTCTGCATTTTGATTATAAAGATATTGTTCTATCTTTTTTCCCAGATTGGTTTCATTCTGGTTTTCTGAAGGATAAAGACAGATGGGAAAGGAATACTCTGCCTGATTTTTTCCATTCGACAAAATTGCGGTAGCATTCACCACCTGCCCCGGCAAAAGATTTTCTTCCTCTATATTTCCCTGTAAATCAATCCAGATATCCGGTTCTAACTTCCATTCCACAGAAATGAGACCATTTTTAACACGTTCGCATAAAACCACCTGTCCACTGACATGGTCTGCCTGCTGCCCGTTTCGAAATACTTCTTCTGCTTCTTTTTCTGCCTCCGGCAATATCTCTTTCCATTCCGCTGCTGTTAAAGTACGTTCCTGCAGATTTAATACAATCTGCCCTTTTTCCCCACTATCTTCTTCTATATAATTTAAAGATTCCTGATAGTCTCCTTCCCCCGGTTCATTTCTTATTAAACAGTTCTCCTTAAAATGAGATTCCTGCTTTTGCATCCACTCCGCTGCAATTCCCAGTAAAACTGCTGCCAAAAGTACCAGAATTGCCAGCTTTTTCTTTTGCTTCTTCATTTTCTTTAACATATACTTTCTCCAATACGTCTTACGATTTTCTCTGACCAAAGATATGCCAGTCCATAGAGAATAAGACCCCCTGTCATAATCAGCCCCCCCGCCACATTCCCATACAATGCTTCCAAAAAGCTTCCCGATGTCACATTGACAAATGCCAGTATAAATAAGGGAATTACATTCATTACCTTCTGTTCCATCTTCCTTGCTGTCAATGCTGTCTCTATGGTTTCCTGCAATTCCATCCGGTCTGCCATCTGCCGAACTGTATTTCCCATAATTGCAGTAAAATCCCCGCCGCTCCGCTTGGCATAAGAAAAAATTCCCGCAAACTGCTCTACATCCTCTATCCGGCTCCGCTCTGCAAAATCCTCTAACAGCTGCTCCAATGGCACATTACAGTCCATTTGGTGTATCATCTGGCGCATTTCCACCGCCATATCACTTTCCATGCCATACTGCTGTATCACATCTTTTTTTGCTTCCCGCCACGCATTTTCAATGGAATATCCTGCCCGCATTGCTCCTGCTGCCGATAGCAGTGCATCCTTAAACTGAAGCTTTAAATCATTCTGGCGCTGTATCTTAGCAGAATTCCTTTTGTTTCGAAGAAATACTGGACATAAACCAAATCCTGCAAGAATTGCCAGAGTGGACTGATAAAACAGCCAGCCTATCAGAATATCCAGCAGCAGAAATTCTCCAACATATAATAAAAACTGTCTTTTCTTAAAATGATATTGACGATAATCCGGCAGCCTGTAATTTTTCCTGATAGAGAAGTTCTCCTTTCTTCTCCCAGATTCCGCCGATGCTTCCCTGTTCTTTTTTCTCCCGGAACCGGAAGAGCTCGTGTAAACATACCTTGCCATTTTCTACCCCCTTCACTTCCACAACCTGCAGCAATTTTCTGCTGCCATCCCGAATTCTGCCAAGTTGTATGATAATATCAATGGCCGATGCTATCTGACTCTGGATTGCTGCCAGCGGCATATCCATTCCCATCAGCACCATCGTCTCAAGGCGGCTTACCATATCCATTGCCGAATTGGCATGTCCGGTACTCAGGCTGCCGGAGTGTCCGGTATTCATTGCCTGCAGGACATCCAGTGCTTCTGCCCCACGGCATTCCCCGACGATAATCCGGTTTGGGCGCATACGAAGTGCACTTTTTATCAAATCCCGGATGGTAATCTCCTCTGCTCCCGGAAGCTTGATATCCCGGCTCTCCAGACGCACCAGATTGGGTAGCCCAAGCAGCTGCAGCTCCGCTGAGTCCTCAATGGTAACCACACGTTCTTCCTTTGGAATAAATTCCGACAAAGCATTTAGAAATGTAGTCTTACCGCTTCCTGTTCCTCCTGATACAAAAATGTTATAGCCGGCACACACCAGATGCTTTAAAAAATCTGCCACTTCCCTTGAAATAGAACCCCATTCTATCAGTGTCTGCATCCGGACAGGCTCTTTGGGAAAACGGCGGATGGACAACGCTGTTCCATCTATGGCAATAGGTTTTAAGACAATATTTACCCGGGAGCCATCCGGCAGTCTGGTATCTACAATAGGATGTAATTCATTTACCATACGGTTACTGCCTCCTGCAATCTGCTGTATGACATCCTGAAGCTTTTCTTCTGATGTAAAGTGTTTATCCCACTGATAAAGCCTCCCTGCCTTTTCATAAAAGATTCCTTTGGTCCCATTTACCATAATTTCTGTAATGTCAGCATCCTCAATAAGCTCCTGCAAAATATCCAGCCTCCGCAGGGAATGAAAGATTTCCCGAATCAGATTCTGCCGCATGGAAATACTCATAGGCATTCTATGGCTGTCTTCTTCCAAAGTCTTTTGCACCAGTTCTAAGATTTCTTCATCTTCCATGGTTCTTGAAATGTCCATCCGTTCCATTACCTGATGCTTCAAGCGTTCCTTTAAATTCTCCTTTGTCTCCATCTGAATGCCTTTCCCCCATACATCTTCTTATGCATTTCCTTATGTACTTTCTTATTCACTTTCTTATCCATTTCCTTATCTACTTCTTTCCTAAGGCATTTCTTTTTCATTGTCTTCTTCTCTTTCTATTTCCTGTGCTATCCACTCTTTGAAATAGCCTGCTGCTGCAACCGGATTACCGGAATTTTCATATCTTTCACCTGTCTGCAATCGTTCCGGAATCTTTATAATCTGAATCTTTCCTTTTACTTCCTGTGACATAAGCTGTTGCTCTACCGTATCCATTCCATATTCCTGCTTTAAAAATGCATACACCCTGTCACACTCTTCGATAATTCTTCCCGTATCAGCAAGCTCCGGCTGTATCTCTAATATCACATAATCAAAGGACAATTCCTGCCAGATAATTTCTAAAAGCCTGTGATAATCCTGTGCTTTTACTTCACCCAATAAAACTGCCTGTTCTACCGGAACCATAATGCCAAGTTCACCCACAGTAGTAATTCCGCTCATCACACTGGCACCCCCATTGGTACTTCCAAGCCGGAGAGATAGCAAAACATCGGATAAATTATGGCTTTCTTCCATTTCCGGCAGCTTCATGCCGCAATATCCTCTGGTATTAATGTATAAAACCTTTCCCTTCTCTGCCAAAACCTGTGCTACAGCCAGTCCTGCCAATAAAGACAGCCCGTCATACCAGGGTGACAGCAGTCCTATGGTACGACCCTTCCTGCTTCCCCGCAGACAGATTTCCGTTGGACGCTCCGCCAGTAATGCATACATTTCCTGCAGGATGACATTGGCAGACTGGTACTTATAAATATGCGGCAATGCTGCCTCTCTTGCTCCCAGCCGTTCTTCTGCCAGACATACCATTTCTTTCTTTAAAGGAAGGGTTTCTGCTTCTTTCAACAGCCCTGAATTAATCAGCCAGATATCTCTTTTTTCTTCATTTAAATCTGCCTCCACACTGTTCCAGTCTGTATATACTTCTGCCTTTGCCACATTTCCTGTCTCCAGAAGATATTCTGCCAGTTTATTTCCATAGGCACTGTCCGCATCGCAGATTGCAATTGATATCTGATTCATTACACCACCCCCAATGTCAGTAAATAGCCGCCCAGTACCGCCGGTGCCAGATGCATGCAGGAATCATCCATACCGGACTGCTCCCGATAAGGCACCCACTGTTTTCTCACCAGACTGCTCTGCATATAAGTTCTAAAATACAGTATGCGCTGTAGTAATGTTCCCTGCCTTATCAGCCGGAACAATCCGTATACTGCTGCCAAACATAAGGAAAAAATAATTGTGTGAAGCACAATAGAATAATCTGTCATGCAGGAGAGTGCCATAAAAAGCTTAATGTCTCCGGCTCCCATTGCATGCATCAAGAATAATAAATAGAATAGAATCACGGGAATTAACATTATTACTGTTACCAGTATAATTCCCTTTTCTCCTTCTCCCCGGATATGTGCTGCATATCCTGTCATCACCCCCATGCCCGTCAGCCAGTTCGGTATTTTTGACTTCCATAAGTCAAAGCAAACTGCCAGTCCAAGCATAATTATCACTAGTATTGTTATAATTCCTTCCCCCTTCGCTGTAATCGCATTATACGATGTCCCCATGACCTTGTACATGTCGAATTGGGAAAGTTTTTTCTTTCGTCACATTTCACAAATATTACATCAGACGATATGCCATAATTCCATAAAGCAGGGTAAATCCTCCTGCTCCCAGCAGTCCCACCGTTGTAAGGCTCCACGGATTCAGTCCTACCATAATGTCAATGCCATTCTTCGAAAGCAGCTGGTTGCAAAAGACAATTGCCACCGCTCCTGCTGCCATCCGGACAACAAAATTTAAGACAAGGTCTGCCCTCTGTTTTAAGATTCCGATAAACAAAACCAGCAGACAAATGCCTATAATCACCATAATTCCTGTTTCTTTACTCATTACACTGCTTAAAATCCTTTTCAAGTATCCATTTCCTTACCATTAACATATTTTTCTGCAAAAAAAAATATTCCTTTTTTTGTATAGATTGGATTTTTCTGATTATACTTAGTAAAAAGAGGATTTATTTTCCATAAAGAAAGTGGGGATCGTATTGTTTGGAATTGCAAAAAACACACCTGCGCCGGATGCCGGCTACCGCTTACTTTTAGATGATTTAAACCGGACAAAGAATGATTTAGACTTCGCATATGCGAATTTTCAGAATGTTGTAGAACCGGATCTGATTGATGCCTATATTTATGAAGTAAATGCCATGCAGCTGAAATATAAATTTCTGCTACGCCGCTTAAAGCAAAAAACAGAGGATTCTTACGCGAAGAATCCTCTGGAAGTATCTGACTCCTGAAAATTTTCATTTAATTGTTCTTTTCCATACGTCATACCCGCATATACCTGCTGGGTATTGTGCATTAAGGGTTCTGAGGTATCCTGCTTTGCGACCTCACAGAAGGCCTGATACAAACCGTTCAGAACTCTTTTTGCATGGGCGATGCCGTCACCGTTCTGCTGATACATACTGCACATCAGCTCTCTTCTGCAATAGGAATAAAGCGGATAAAGCTGTGGGGAAAGTTCATATTGAAAATTCAATGCCGCCTGAAGTTCTCCAATCACTGCATCAGCTTTCCGGACGGCTTCTTTGTATACATCAAAATCTTTTTCCTTCAGATTTTTTTCTGCTTCATCAAGATAAGAAAAGCAGATATCATATAAAACCACTACCAGTTCACTGCGGTTACTCTGGGTAATCCTTCTGGTAAAGTCCTGCTTTGTTCTACTATCCATGACAGTCTCCTTTGATTACTGAAGTAACTGTAATACCTGCTGTGGAATGTCATTTGCCTGGGACAATACGGAAATTGCTGCCTGGGACAATACATTCTGCTGTGTATAATTGGTCATTTCCTCTGCCATATCTACATCTGAAATACGGGAAAGTGCAGATGTCATATCCTCGCTGGTCTCATCAAGACTTCCTACAGTAGAATCCAGACGGTTCTCACAGGCTCCAATGGCAGAACGTACGGAAGATACTCTTGCCAGTGCATTATCTAATGCAACGATTGCCCGGTCTGCTCCGGTTACAGTTGTTACATCTAAATCATCCAGATATAAGGTCTCGGTATCAATCTCCGGAATATCTACTTTAATGGTCTGGTTTTCATTGGCTCCTACCTGAAGATCCATGGTTCCAATGTCGGTCACTTCTAATTTAGCAGTACTTCCTGCGGCAAGTCCGCTCTTGGTAAGAAAAGACATTTCAAATCCATCACGGTCTGTAATAGTTACTTTATTGCCATCGACTGCGGCAGTTGCAGTGGTTGAAAATCCGCTTCCTGCAGCATGAATATCTACCTCAGCATTGGTTCCGTAAGATACTGCCGGTGTCATGGAATTAAATCCAAGCTGTGCTGCCAACGCAGCATCGCTGATTGTGATTTCTACTTTGCCTGTCTCGCCATATGCAGTGGATTCAAAGGAAAGCTTACCGCCATCTGCTTTTACGGTAGTCTCGCCTAACTCACCGGCTGTTCTGATTTTCTCAAAGACCTGCTCATAGGTATCGGTTGCTTCTATTTCTACGGATGAACTGTTAATTTTCATTTTACCGGACGCTCCGATTGTTGCTGTCATATCATTAAATGCAACGGTATCTGCATCCTTCTTTGCAGTCTCAGCTGCCTGATTGATGGTTACGGTATAATCTGCTGCGGTTACATTACTGGATACTGCCATTCTTGTAGCGTTGGTTCCATATACTCTTCGCTGGATGCTGCCATCCAGTAAGGATTTGGTATTGAACTCGGTATCCTTGCTGACACGGTTAATTTCTTTCTTTAATTCTTCTACTTCCTGCTGAATTGCTTTCTTATCATCCGGTGTATTGGAATCACTGGCTGCCTGTACAGAAAGCTCACGCATTCTCTGTATCAGGGAAGTCACTTCATTTAAGGCTCCATCGGTTGTCTGTAATACGGAAATACCATCAGACGCATTCTGGGATGCCTGGTCAAGTCCTTCAATCTGTAAATTTAATTTATTGGAAATTGCCATACCTGCCGGATTATCTTTGGAATGATTAATCTTTAATCCGGAGGACAGACGCTCCATTGCCTCGGTTACTTTATTTTCTGTACGCAATAACTGTTTATTTGTAATTACTGCTGACATGTTATGGTTTACTTTCATTTATCTTAATTCCTTTCTTCCATTCATGCCCGCATCCTTGCGGTCTATTGACGTTCCATGTCTTATGTATTGTATATCGGACTACCTTTCTAAGGACTTAACCGCTTTTAGGAAACTTTCTGCCATTCCATAAAGTGTCTTTGTCTGAATTTCCGTATCTGAAGAATTCTTTTCTTCCGGCTTGTCTGTATTTTCAGAAGAAACTTCTGCGCTGTGATGGATTCCATCCTTCTTTATTTCCCCGGTCATATAGCTGATGCTGACTTCCTGTCCCGGCTCCTGTGCAAAAAGATTTTCCCACTCTTTCGCATGGCTTTCAAATAATGCCGTTGTCTCTTTGGATTCTGCTGCAATATAACCGGAAATCTTTTCCTTGCCGGCACGAAGCTGCGCTGCCACTCTTCCCAACCGGTCTGTCTCAAAAACAACATCCACCAGACCTTTCTTTTCTTCACCACGGACAATCTTAAGCGAAACGTTGCAGGTCTCGCCCTGTACCAGTACCGGAACTGCATATTCTTCTTTCTTTGCCGCCGCACTTCCCAATGCAATCTGGGTATGCATCATTTTCAGTTCCTGCAAATCAAGGCTTGTAAGATTATCCTCCGACATCATCATGGTCTTCATGACATTCTCTGCGGTATCTGCCAGCTTCCGCTGGGCTTCTGCCATTTCCTTCGGTGTCTTAACTGCTTCTGCAAAATCAGAAAATATTTTTTCTTTGATATTTTCCAGTTCCTCTGTCAGATTTTCACTCCTGTCTGCCATCTTAAACAGACGGTTAAATACCTGATTCCGGTTGTTCATATAATCTGCTGCCGCAAGCACCCGGTTAACGGTTGCCGGCATATCAAGCTGTTCTAACCACTCATAGACTTCCTGTGGTGCCGCCGCTGCCTGGGACAGTTCCTGTACCTGTTCCCTCCGGTAAGCTGCCTCTGTTTCCTCTTCCTGCTCCACTTCTTTCATGGCATCTGCCAGTTCTTCCGGTGTCATGGAAAGCCATTTTTCATCTTCCATAAATGGTGCAATCTTCTCCGGTACCAGTCCGTCTTTCACATCAGAAAGCTTATTCTTCTGGTAAGCTCCCTCAATCTGCTCCGTAATGGAAATGCCGGCTCCTTCTTTGGTCTGTACGCCTCCAAAATCATCATCTACCTGATAATCCATGGCACCATGCTTTGCGGAACGAACCTGGGTCAGAAGTCCACGCAATGTAATATCTCCGCCCTGCTGCAGCAAGGCTCCGATTGCTGCGCCGTCTGTCTTTTCTACCTGACGGATCAGCCGGTATACACCGATATAAGCACTTCGTTCTTCTTCGCTGATTTCCTTATTCTGCTCTAATTTATAAAGGTATTTACTGAATTTTTCCTCTTCGGTAATGCCCTGTTCTTCCTGAATCTGCTCAGATACGGTGTTTATCTCTTCAAAGCTCATATCCAGCGGATTCATGCCTTCTTTTATCATGGTACGCACAACTGCCGGTTTTAAATGCTCAAATGCCCGCTGCACTTCTTCATCCGCAGCTTTCATTTCCGCAATATTTTCCGGTGTCAGCTCCATCTGGTTATAAGCTAAGATTCTGACGGCACGCTGATTTCCATAGCTTGTTTCCAGGTCTAAATCCTTTAAAATATCATCCACATTGCGGAATGCCTTGGAAATGGAATCTCCCATGTCCTGACGAGGTGCGGTCATCATAGTCTCATATCGTTCTCCTGCCTTTTCAAAGGTATCCTTTAAGGCAGCTCCATCTTCATAGAGACTCTGCAATGTTGTTTCATCTACCGGATGGATTCCAAGAGCATATGCCGGCATCGCTTTTAATGCTTCAGATGTGTCCATGACATTCCGGAACAATGCCACATCCGCTTCCTTTGGTACAATGCCATCCCCGGAAAGGAGTCTGCTGTAATATTCATTTTCCTGTGTTTTCAGTTCTTCCACCAGCTGGGACAATTCCATGGTATCAATGGAAATTCCTTTTTTCAGTAAAGAAAGGTTCGCTTCACTGGTCATTTTCAGTCTGGTTTCCTCTAACTGTCTTCTTGCAGTCAGAAGGTCTAAGCCGCTTTTCGTATAAGCTGTTTTATCCGCTGCCGCTGAAACTTTTGTGTCCTTGTTCTTTATCTCATCCGCAGCTTTTTTCAGATTCTCAATAGTAAGCGGTTCTCCGGAATTTACCACATAGGCAAGTTCCTCATTCGTTACATTGGTAATGACGTCCAATGCATCCTGCGCCTGATCCTTGAAATCATTTCCGGAAAGTACGACATCCTGCGGACGGATTCCATCGGAAATTGCCTCTGCCGATACCGCTACAATTTCTTCCTCACCAAGCGGAAGCTGTAACTGCTGCAATGTGGATAACTTCTCTAAATTCTCTGCAGTCAGTGGAATACCATTTTCAATGAGCCATCTGCCATCTGCCATATTCTGCTCATTGACATCCATACCGCTTTCGGATATTACGGCTTCTATCTGCTGCTTTAACGCATCATAATCAAGGTCTGTCATCTGCTGCATTCCGGCATAGGTTGCACTCCCGGAAAATTCTGCTTTGTACAAATTGGCAGTGGTAACCGGCAGTTCATTATCCAGTATATATTTCATGCTTCCTTCATCCGGTGTATGAAGTTCTTCCATCATATTTGCAGTCTCTGTAATATCTTTTACATTATTCTCCGTCACCGGGATATTTACGGTATTCAGGGCTGATTCTATATGCTGTGCCATTGCAGTGCTTCCTGCCATCGCTTCAATCTGGGCATCACTGAGTCCGTCCCCGAAATAGCTGATGTCCTCTCCTGATTTTGCCAGACGCATCTTCATCTTATCGGTCTCGGTTACTACCGTTGGAATCTCCGTATCCGTCAGGGAAAATCCATCTTCTTCCATTGCTTTTACATCTTTTCCCGTAGTATGGTCTGATGCAAAAAGCATCTCATTTTTCATCTGGGTTGCGTCCAGATTGGATGCCTGCTCCTTAATCTTCTCTAAGGCATTTCCCTCTTTTTCCGGCTTGCCATAAGTCGGCTGCTCTAACAGACGATCTGCCTTTCTGTCTTTTTCTATTCTTACAATGGATGCGTCCTTCTTCGCAGCTGCCACATTGTCCTGTCTGGCGTTTCCTGTCACCACTACATTGGCATCCATTTTCTGATTCTGTTCTATCCGCATGAAATTCCTCCATTTTCACGGTCTTATCAAATGTCCTGCTATTTTATTATGTCGGTTGATTGAGTGAAAAACTTAAGTAGGTAGCGAAAAACCAGATAGCCATTTTCTTATGAAAGAAAGAACTATCTGGTTTTATACACTTTTTATTTTATTACTATTTTTCTATAAATTACTTTTGATTTACAGCTCTTCCGGCTTTGTCAAATCCGAAAGGCTCATCTCCTGAGATGGCTTCTCCGGTGTTTCGCCATTTCCCAGTGCGCCACCCATTCCCTGACGGCTGATGGTTGTATCATCCGTTACGGTTATGGTCTTTTCTTCTCCGCTCAGTGTAAGCGTTCCGTCATCGAAACTGTATGCTCCAACCTCTATCGTAATGGAATCATCACTAACGCTACTGACCTCGCCATATAAGGTATCGCTTTCCTCTGCCTCCGTAGAAACCTCCGTGTGGGTTGCTGTATTGTTTCCGCATCCGCTTAAAGTTGAAAAACTAAGTACAAGTCCTAACATTATAATATGTGAAGTTTCTATGTTTTTTAATTACAAATTTCCAATCTTAAAATTCTACGATTACCGTCTCGTTCTGTACTGCATCCATTCCGGTATGAAACTTCATATCCGGGTACTCATCTCCGTTGGTAAATACCAGAATGCAGGTTTTCTCATATCCCTGGGCTTTGATTTTCTCCGGGTCAAATTCTAAGAGCTTGTCTCCCGCTTTTACTTTCTGTCCCTGTTTTACAAAGTAGCGGAAACCATCGCCCTGCATATTTACGGTATCGATTCCTTCATGAATCAGGACTTCTGCTCCGTTTGATAAGGTTAATCCAACCGCATGCCTGGAATCATCCATTAATAAAGATACTGTTGCGGCACATGGAGCGGTAACAATATTTCCTTCCGGCTCAATTGCCAGTCCATCACCTAACGCCTTTGAGGAAAATACCTCATCCTTTACTTCTTCAATCGGAATTACTTTTCCCGACAGATATGCTTTCAGAACCGGTGTCTGGTTCTCTTCTGCAGAATTTTCTTTATTTTTAAAAATGGAAAACATCTCTATTTCCCGCCTTTCTTTTCTTTTTTCACTTCTATGCTGCCAAGCCTGGTTGGTTTACATAACTATAGACAACATCCTCGTCTTTCTACTGCTCTTTGCTTTCTTTTATGAAATACGCCTTTTCCTTTGTCTCCTTTTCATTGCTTTCATAATCAAGCTGATACAAAAATGAAAACATGCAATCCAATATAAAATGGAATGCACTATATACCGCAAACGTATCTATTTTCTCTTCATAAGAGCCCTGCTCCTGGATGTCCACCAGGATGACTTCCTGACACATTTTCGCCACGGAGCTGTCTGGAGTTGCCGTAATTCCTACGCAGTACCGTTTATTCTTTTTCAGAAGCTTTAAGCTTTCTACCACATCCCGGTTTTCACCAGACTGGGAAATTGCCAAATTGACGGTGTGCTCCGTTGCCGTCAGTGCATAGCCCGGCAGGAAACAGGAACTCATCGTCAAGTTTACTATTTTACCAAAACGCAGCATTTTCTGTTGAAATTCCAGCGCTACTGTGGCAGAGGTTCCGACACTGAAAACATTAATCATATCAGCTCTGCTCATCCGCTGTACAATGCGGTGCAGCTGGTTATAATCAAATCCAGACACTGTTTTTCTTATAGTCTCATTATTTAATTTTGCAAGTTTCCTTGCTATCTGTTCAAAAGAGTCATTTCCCGAAAAAGGATAGTTTGCATCTACTACGCCCTGATTTGCAAATGCTTCATATTCTGAATAAAACAGAATCTGAAATTTTTTATATCCATCCAGTCCCAGCTTTCTACAAAATCTTGTAATAGTAGACGGCGACGAAAAAGTCGCACGCGCCAAGGACTGAATGGACATATTTTTTACATCAAACCCATTTTTCATCAAATAAGCTGCAATACTTTTTTCAACATCTGTAAAGTCTGCCTGCTTCATCAGTTTTTCTATAATCATAGCACTTCCCTTTCTTCCGGCAGCTTTTGCCAAATAATTTTACATTTATTTTAGCAGAGAATCCACCGGAAAAAAAGGGAAGATATTGTAAATTACCTAAAATATGCTTTGCGGGTTTCCCGCATCAATTATATTCTAGTCATATTCTTTTACTTTTCCGCTCTTAAGCAGGAATGCTGTAATTCCGAATCCTAAAACAATGGATACAATAATTCCTACGCAGTACATCGGGAAGTTGACACATCCAAACCAGCCACTGAAAGCAAGAAGTCCTGAGAAGGAGAAGTTTGTTGCTGCAACACCGCCGATTCCAAGAACTAATCCTGCTGCTGCACCGGAAACAATCATTGTTCCAAGCAACCATTTGCTTCTTAAAATGATACCGTAAAGTCCAGGCTCTGTAATACCGCAAAGTGCATTGGTAAATGCTGCTGAACCGGCAGTTGTCTTGTCTCCTGCATTTTTTGCAAATACTGCTACTGCAAGGCAGATTCCAAGTGCTGCATAGTTGCCCATTCCACCTGCTGCCAGTGCCGGCTCAAAGCCCTGCTCTGCCATAATTCCAAGGAGAATCGGAGTAACTGCCCAGTGCATACCAAGAAGGATTACCAAGGAGAATAATCCACCAAATACAATGCCTACAAGAATCTTGCTTGCGCTTACTACACCGTATACAGCATTAATTCCGTTTGCAACAAGTCCGCCCAGTGGTCCAAATACAAGAATGCTAAGTGGAACAAATACAATCAAACATAAGAATGGAACAAGGATAAACTGCACTACCTGTGGCAAAATCTTTTTCAGCCATTTTTCAAAATAACTCATGCAGAATATTGCCAGTAAAATCGGGATAAAGGAACCGCTGAAATTATATGTGGTAAAGTTAATTCCCAATAAGGAAGCTTTCTCACCGGTTACCAGAAGGTCTGCTACGCCAGGATACATAATGGATGCACCCAGTGTTACGGCTACATATGGATTACATTTAAAATGCTTTCCTGCTGTAAATGCCAACAGAATCGGGAAGAAATAAATCAGCGAATAAAAAATAGAATAAAAGGTCTGGTAAGTAAGACCTGTGCTGTCTACTACGCCAAGATTTGCCAGTAATCCAATTAATCCGGATGCGATACCACCGGTTGCCAGAATCGGAATATACGGTGCATATACATCGGACATCATTTTTGTAAATCTGTCTAAAAGTCCGACTTTCTTCTTCCCGTCATCCACAGCTTCTGCTGGATTTTCTGCTTTTAATTTGGATTTCAGTGCCGGAACTTCTGCAAGCTGTGCATAAACATCACCTACATTTGGTCCGATTAATACCTGATAATATCCGGAGCCGATTAAGGTTCCCAGTACACCTTTTACTTTCTTTAAGGAGGCCTGATCAAATTTTGCTCCATCCTTTAATGTAAAACGGAGTCTTGTTGCACAGTGAATACAACTTTCAATATTATCTGTGCCACCCACGCCGGCGATAACCGCCTGAATTAATTCTGAGTAGTCTTTCATTCGTATTACCCCTTTCTTTTGTGTAATTCACATTTTTCTTATATATTTAATCCTGCTGCAAACCCTTCAAAATTTGCATTCATAATGTTCGATGGACTGATACAGTCCCCAATTGCTATGGTATCTTTACAAATTCCGTAAAATGCTTCTACAAGCTTTTTCTGTGCCGAAAGTCCGGTAGAAAGAATCAGGTTGTCATAGGAAATACTCTTCTCTTCTCCCTTTTCATCCTTATAAACAACAACATCCTCTTCGATTCTGCTGCAACCGCATTTTAACAGGCTGTGAAGATTCTCATACTGCAAAAACTTCTGACGTAATGCTTCCCGGTATAAAGAGTTGGCATTTGCTGCCAGTGTATCGGTCAGTTCCAGAATGGAAACATTCTTTCCCTGCTCGGCAAGCTCTAATCCTATCTCGCATCCAATACTTCCTCCACCGAGGATTACTATCTCCTGTCCTAGCTGTTCCGGATGCATAATCGCTTTTGTTGCAAGCTGTACCTTGGGATTATCAATTCCCGGAATCGGAAGAACCCGCTCCGTAGCACCAAGGGCAACTATCAATGAATCCGGCTGAAGCTCTTTTATAGACTCCGGTGTTGCTTCTGTGTTCAGACGAACCTCTATCTTTCTTTTTGCCATCTGAGTCCGATAGTAATTTAACAGCCGCTTAATTTCTTCCTTGTGTGCTTCCTTTTCAATGAAACGAAGCATGCCGCCCAGTTCACTTTCCTTTTCCAGTAATGTAACCTGATGTCCCCGGTCATATGCTGTCATGGCAGCTTTCATGCCTGCCGGTCCTCCGCCAACGATTACCACATGCTTTTTCTCTTTTGCTTCCGGCAAATCCAGTCCCGATGGAACAAATTCCTCATTATGATATCTTGGATTTACGGAGCAGCCTACATTCCAGTGGTCTGTGGAAATGTGATAACAGTTGGAGCATCTGAGACACGGAACAATGTCTTCCGGATGCCCCTCCAGTGCTTTCTTCGGCCAGTTCGGGTCTGCCAGAAGTGTTCTTCCAAATGCCACCATATCCACGTAACCCTTTGCAATAATTTCATCTGCCATTTCCGGCGTCATAACGGCGCTGACCACAGAAACCGGAATCTTAAGCTCCTGCTTTGCAATTTTTGCCCATTTGAGATTCGGCATTTCTTCTTCCAGATTGGTTGTGATGCAATGCACATTTGCTTCAAACACTTTATCAATTCCAGATGAAATCTGAACAGTATCCACATACCGCTCTGCCTGTTTCAGGAAGTACATCACATCCTCAAAGCTTATGGAATCTTCAATCCATTCATAGGCACTGACACGCATATCAATCGGATAATCTTTTCCAACTGCTTTCCGGACGGTTTCTAATATCCGAAGTGGAAAACGGCTGCGGTTTTCGATGCTTCCACCGTAGGAATCTGTCCGGTGATTGTAATGTGGGGAAAGGAACTGTGCCGGAAGCCAGCCATGTCCGAAGTGAAGAAAAATGGAATCGAAACCAATTTTTCTTGCACTTGCTGCGGTCTCGGCATACCACTGCAACGTTTCTTCCATCAACGCTTCATCCATTTCCTTTACTTCCACTCCATCCGGGCGGATAAATCCAGACGGTCCTTTCGCATAATCCACCGTTCTTGCATCCTGTCCTGCGTGAAAGATTTCGATAGAAGCTTTCGCTCCGCCTTTGTGAATCTTCAACACTTTCTTTCTGGTGGCTTCTCTTTCATACTTGGCAAATGGATACGGTTCTTCCGGACTTGCAAAACTGGAACGTCCCGGTTCTACTATTGCATGTCCCGCAATTACAAGTGCTGCACCGCCCAACGCTTTTTCTTCAAAATCATCACCTGTCGGTGTTGCCACAATTCTATTTTTTAATATCATTCCATTAATAGAAATTGGCTGAAATAAATGATTATACACGTTCTTCTCCTTTCTGCTGTATTTTATTTACCTTCATCTTAAGGCACTTAAACCGCAGAAACAAGCCATTGAAAACAACTGGAAAATATTTTTCACAATCTCTATTTTTCATCATTTATTTATGAAATTTATTATCTTTTTATAATTTTGGGCTTCACTTTTTGCTTATATTTACTTTCATACAGCAACTACGAGAAACACGCTTTGCGAGTTTCTCGAGTTATCGCGTTGCTCGCCAAATCTGAGTAGAAAAGGAGTTCACTCAAGCAAGCTTGGCTCCTTCTTTTCTCCCAGATTTTTCTCGCTACTCGCGTAAATAAAACAGCCATCTGGAATTTCATCCAAATGGCTTGCTAATATACATATTATTATTTTTTTAACCTGTCATACAAAACAATTTCTTCACCTGTGTTCAAATTATATTTCTTTTTATATAACAGGGTCCATGAAGCCTGCTTCTTGGTATAATCTTTTTCCCCTTTCGGAAAGAATGACCTGCAAAAATACTTATCATCTGTAGCATGCGATAAAAACAGATATAAATCTTTCTCTTCCATTTTATTTTTCATCAGATAATCAGCCTCTATCATAGAATACATATTTGCCTTCTTGTTATACTTAAATATTGTATCATTACTATCTAATAACTGCTCCAACAACGGAAGGAAATTCACTCTTTCTTCTATTCTTTTATAAAAATCCGATGACTCAACTTGTTCTGTGCTAATGCTTCCCGACATTATCCCATCAAATACTTTTCCTCTGTCTCGATTTAATTCAGGTCGATCAACCAAATACTGTAATCCCATCAAATGAAAGCAGTCCTTTTTATCAAAAGTAATTCTTAGAGTTACAGCTACCTCTTTTCTCCCCAATACAATCTTGTATTCAGTATTTAAAAGCGGAAGGAAAGCACTTACACAATCTTTTATATTTCGCATAAAGTCAGTTCCTCCTAATTATGTAAAAAGAAAGGCTCTGCTAAAATTAGCAGAGCCTCCGACATTTTCTTTCGAAACCCACGGTCTCTAGCCAGATTGTGGTAAATGTCAAACCCTTATAAAGCTCGTAAGGCACTGCTCTCTGGCACAACACCTTACCTCCACGCTTGGCAGACACTCAAGTTGCCTGTCTTTAATATTATACTAATCACATTGAAAAAATATGTCAATCCATAATTCTTAATTTTATAAAAAATTCATATTTCCCACTCATGCGATTTTTTTCTGTCCTCTACATTACCCGGAACACTGCGACACCAAATGGCGGCAATGGATAGGAAATGGAATACGCTTTGCCATCGCATTCCGACTTCACTGCCTTGTAGCTTGCCGGTCTGCTCTTATCTGCTTCTGTACCGCCGAAACGGACTTCATTGCTGTTTAACAGCAGATGGTAAGTACCTTTCTTTGGTACACCTACACGGTAATCATCTCTGGCTACCGGTGTCATGTTGCAGACAAAGAGAAGAGAGTTCTTGCCATTCTTGCTCTTGCGGACGAAGCTGTAGATGCTTCGGTCTGCATCATTTGCATTAATCCATTCAAATCCGTTCCAGTCACTGTCCTGCTCATACATTGCCGGATATTTCCGGTAAATATGAAGCAGTTCACGGAAGTATTCATTTAACTGTCTATGACGTGGTTCTTCCATAAGATACCAGTCTAATTCACGCTCTTCGCTCCACTCACGAAGCTGTCCGAAATCCTGTCCCATAAAGAGGAGCTTCTTGCCCGGATGTCCCATCATAAAGGAGTATGCGCTCTTTAAATTACGGAATTTGTCTTCCTCATCACCTGGCATCTTCTCCCACATGGATTTCTTCAGATGCACAACCTCATCATGAGACAGCACCAGTATGTATTTTTCAGAGCTGTTATAACTCATGGCGAAAGTCATCTTGTGATGATTATTTTTACGGAAATACGGGTCTAAAGACATATAATCCAGGAAATCATGCATCCATCCCATATTCCATTTGTATGTGAAATTCAATCCGCCCTTGTCTGCCGGTCCGGTTACCATCGGCCATGCGGTAGATTCCTCTGCAATCATGACAGTACCATGATTTCTTCCGGTGATTAAGGTATTGATATGGCGGAAGAATTCGATGGCTTCTAAGTTCTTGTTCTCACCATATTTATTGGCAATCCACTGTCCGTCTTTCTTGCCATAGTCAAGATATAACATGGATGCCACCGCATCTACACGGAGTCCGTCAATGTGATAATGTTCAATCCACATTAAGGCACTTCCGATTAAGAAGTTCTTTACTTCGGATTTGCCATAATCAAAAATCTTAGTACCCCACTCCGGATGTTCACCCATCCGTGGGTCAGAATATTCATATAACGGGCAGCCGTCAAAATCAGCCAGTCCGTGGGCATCCTTCGGGAAATGTGCCGGTACCCAGTCTAAGATAACGCCAATGCCATGCTTATGCAGGTAGTTTACCAGATAAACAAAATCCTCCGGCGTTCCATACCGTGAAGTTGGTGCATAGTAGCCGGTTACCTGATAGCCCCAGGAACCATCGTATGGATATTCGGAAATTCCCATTAATTCTACATGGGAATATCCCATGCCTTTAACATATTTTGTCAGTGCTTCTGCCATTTCACGGTAGGAATAGAATCCCTCATCTTCTCTTCCCGGATGGCGCATCCAGGAACCCAGATGTACCTCGTAAATTGCCATCGGCTCTGCATAGACATCTTCTGTCTGTTTCCGTTTGTCCATCCACTTATCATCTGTCCATTTGAAATGCTCAATATCAGCAATACGGGAAGCTGTTCCCGGGCGTACCTCTGCATAATTGGCATATGGATCGGCTTTATACAATTTCCGTCCATCTGGTGTGATAATCAGATATTTGTATAGGTCTCCTAATTTTGCCTTTGGAATAAATGTTTCATAAATTCCAATTCCTAACGGCTCTAACCGCCGCATCGGATTTGCTGTCTCATCCCAGTCATTAAAAGTTCCAATGACATAGACTTCTGCAGCATGTGGTGCCCAGACATCGAAAAGAATCCCCTTTTTCTTCCTTATCTCTGCCGGATGAGCTCCCAGTTTCTTATAAATGTCATAATGTGTTGCCTGGCCAAATAAATACATATCCAGTTCTGTGAAGTTCCCCATTTATACTACACCTCATTTCTTTCTTTCCTATTCTTCGAAATCCTTTTCATGAAGGATGACATAATCATCATCTTTGTATTTCTTTGAGAAAAATACCTTCTTAATGCTGAATTTCTCGGAATTGGCAATTGCTTCGTCCACGATTTCTTTCACCTCGGTCAGTGTGGTCGCTCTGTCTAAGCGTTGAATATTGCTAATTCTATTGTATAGAGCAAGAACTGCCATCTCATCTATTTCATAGGTCAGTTCGTGGGCATACGATTTTGCAAAGGATACCAGCTCATCACTGGTAAATATCGGAAGTGTAATCTTCTCGGTAAATCTTTTTGCAAAAGATTCATCCCGTCCCATTGCTTTGGTGATACCCTCTCTGGTATCTTCCGCGATTACAAGGATTCCGGTGTCATCCGCTTCTAATGCCAGTGATAATTTCACAGCTGTCTCCCGGCTGATTCCTCCGATTTTTTCTATAATAAGACATCCACCGGCAACTTTCTTTAAAAGCTCCGGGATATTTTTCTGATTTAATGAAACGGCATCTATCTTTCCGACACGCTTGCCCGGCTTTCCGATTTCATTCTGGATTGCCTTCACCAGTGCGGTGGCAAGTACGGTCTTACCGCTTCCTCTTGCTCCCTGAATCAGGATGTTGCCACCTTTAATTCCCTTTTCTAAATGTTCAATTGATCCTTCCATTGCCTGACAAATCTGCGGCTCCATTCCGGATACCGGAACAAAATAAGTAAAGATAGCTTTCTGTTCCTTGGAAAGATGGGTAATCGGTTTTCTCTCTCCGATGTTATCCTCATCTAAATCCGGCTCTGCAATCTCCGGAAGTTTCTCCTCCGGCTTTGCATCCTCTGTCTCAGCTTCCGGTTCTAACTGTATATTCGGTAAGACTTCTTCTGCAGCATCGGATACTTCCTCTGCTTCTGTTGCTGCCACTTCTTCTGCTATATCGTCCGGCAGTGCAATCTCTGGGAGTTCTTCTTCCGGAGAAAGTTCTGTCATTTCTTCTGTGCCAGCCGCCTCTCCGTTCTGTCCCGGTACACCGGCAGCTAGGAATTCATCGATTTTCGCATTTGCCTGACTGATGGAATCAATCTGCTGCTGCAAAATATCATTCATATTGGCAACAAGCTGTCCGGCTTCTTCCTCCGGCAGCTTGCCTAAATATTCTTTTTCTAATAATTCTTTGGAGGTAAGTCCTGCATCCAGCTGCGGAATTACATCTGCAAGACGCTCCATGATATCTCCGGCTTCTGCTAATGCCTTTGCCTTGGCAGATTCTAACTTCTGCTGCTCCGCTTCCTGTAATGCTTTCTCTGCGGCACGCTTGGTCTTCTCCCACTCCTCTAAAATATCCTGTATGCTCATCTGTCCGGTAATCTGTGCTTCTAATGCACTCTTCTCCGGGACTACCATACGCATCTGACCATCATAATCTTCGCCTAACATCTCCTGGAAATTAATTTTCAGGGAGCCATCGATTTCTTCATCGGTTGGGATATCCGCAAAACGCTCCTTCTGTGCTTCTTCATCCTGCGGAAGCTGCAGATACGGAATCTCTTCTACAATTTTCTTGATGCCCTGCATGGTATCTGCCACTTCTTCCTTCTCTGTGGCATTCATAATCTGCTGCATGCTGCGGGCTAATTCTTCCTGCAGGTTTACCGTATTAAACTTCTCTGCATTGGTGGTTACCGGTTTAATCTGTACCGGCTCCTTGATAATCTCACCGGATTCCAGATAATCCTCCGGCCGCACTTCCACGATTCCGTCCTTACGCTGTTTAAACTGGCGGTACTTGTCCTCCTGTGCCCGGTTTAATGGCTGATAAAGCATCTTTAATTCCAGTGCTTTCTCTACATATGGACCATCACCAAACCAGAGAATCAGTTCATCACAGGCATTGATACATTCTTCGCTGCGTCCCGCCTGATGATATAAATATGCCAATTCAAATGCCCATTTCTCGGTATATTCCTGTTCCTTTAATTCTTCGAGAATCTGAATTAAAACATCCAGTCCTGCACCCTTTGCTTTATTCATCTCATAACGGAGAATATATTTCAAATTATCATGGGGTGCAATCTCTACAAACTCATCATAATATTCCTGTGCTTCATCAAATTCCTTGGTTTTAATGGCAATCTCTGCCAGCTTATAGATAATCATTCGTCCGATCGGAGAACGGTCATATGCCATCAGAAGGATCTCTTTTGCTTCATCATAACGACCAATCTGTGCATAAATATCTCCGGCTTTCATCAGTGCGTTGACATTACGGACCTTTCGCCAGTTGATACTGTCAGCAATTTCAGCAGCTTCTGTATACTGCTTCTTCGCCATCAGATTTTTTATTTCATCTAGTTTTAATTTGTATTCATATTTATCCAAAATATGTCACCTCAATATCTATTTCAAGTAAACTTAAATTCATCTTTTTTCGTCAGGGTATACTGACCCCAATTATTGTTTTAAGTGTACCATAAGGGGTGCCTTCTGTCAAAAATAATCGAACCGGCACGACGGACTTTTTCATGTTTAAAAAAGAATGTACCTTGCACATTCTCGCGCCTGCGGCGGTCGCTTGCGACATCTACCTTATACGCCGCAGTGCTCAGCCTTGCGGAGCGTTTTTTACTTTACAGGAAAGCAATTTCCTATAAAGTAAAAAATCCGAAGAATCATAACATTTTATCTGCTATGATTCTCCGGATTTTTTATTTCCTTACCAGAATTTACTTTTTCTCTTTTTTCTTTAAGGATGGAATATGAAGTTCCTTTTTCTCAGAGGCTTCCTCTACCGGCTCCTCCAGATGTACGATTTCATTGGTCTTTTCATCGACTTTTTCCAGGCGGATATATTCGTCCGTATCCTCCGGCAGCTTTCGTTTCCGCAGACAGTAATCCACGGTCTTATCGATAATATAATAGATGACTGCGAAGGTCGGAACACCAAGAATCATTCCACCGATTCCAAAGAGTCCGCCGCCTACCATGATGGCAAATACCACCCAGAAGGAATTCAGTCCGGTGGAATCTCCTAAAATCTTCGGTCCGATAATATTTCCATCTACCTGCTGCAAAATAAATATAAATATCAGGAAATAGATTCCCTTAATCGGATCTGCCAGTGCGATGATAATAACGCTCGGTATTGCTCCGATAAAAGGGCCAAAAAACGGAATAATGTTGGTCAATCCCACGAATACGGAAACCAGCAGGGTATATGGCATCTTCATAATCAGAAGACAGATATAACACAATACACCGATAATGGCGGAATCCAATAATTTACCGGAAATAAATCCACCGAATATTTCATTACTCTTCCGGAAGGTGTCAATAATTACATTGCCCCGCATCGGTTTGAAAATGGCATATACAATCTTTTTGGACTGACCGATAAATTTCTCCTTGGTCATCAGCACATAAACGGATACGATAAGTCCGATGATTGCATTCATCAGCACCTTAACCATATTGATTACACCACTGGTAATAGATGTAATGTAGGTCTGGATGTTTGGCAGGAAAGACTCCTTTACCCAGTTTTCAAGGTACGTTACCATATCCATCATGTTCGTTTCTAATGACTGTATGATTTCATTATCTGAATTTGTCAGTCCATTGAACCAGTCAATAAATGAATCCACCTGCTTTGGCAGGGAATTTACCATTCCAGAAATACTACTGATTAACTGCGGAATCATCATGGCAAACAACAGGATTACAATTAATACAAAGACAACTACGGCTCCACCGGTTGCAATACTCCTTGCAATCTTCCTGCACTTCTTCTCTTTCTGCACTCTTGGTTCTAAGAAATGCAGCAAATGCTTTTCAAAGAATTTCATAATTGGATTAATGAGGTATGCAATCACAAGTCCGAAGGTAATCGGCTGTAATACCCTCATTATAGTGTCCCAGCCCTTTGAGACACCATTGTACCGGTATATCATAAAGAAAAACATTGTGCAGCAGCAGAACAGTACAAATACCAGCACTGCAAGGCTGATGTACCAGCGCATCCCATGTTCTGTTTTCCCGCTCTTTTTCTTATCTTCTTCCATTCCGTTCTCCTTCTTTTTCCGGAATTTTATTTCCGGTTATAGTTAATGAGGCATCCTTTACGGATAATCTCTCTCTCCTCGTCAGTAAGGTCACCCAAGGTTAATGAGAACTCGGTTAACTGTCCGTCTTTTACGGCATACGCTTTTACTTCCGGAGCTTTCTCTTCTACTGCTTTGCGGATTTCCGGTACAAAGAGATAGTCTCCGTTGGCAAATGGCAGTTCTCCTTCTTTGATGATAAATGGAAGCATACCCCAGTTAATCAGGTTGGAACGATAACGCTTGGTTGCATATTCGTTGGCAATGTTTGCCCAGCCGCCTAATACTTTCTGGCAGGATGCTGCCTGCTCACGGGCAGAACCGTCGCCTGGTTTTACTGCAAAAATGGTACTTCCGATTCCGGTATTCTCTTCATTGATATCCGGGAACTGTGTACGGATTGCATCTACAGCTGCCTTTAATTCTGGCAGCACTGCGTATGGTTCTTCGCCTGCTTCTCTTGCTGCTTCTGCCTTCTGTACTTCTTTGGCACGTCCAACGTATGCAGGGTCTTTTCTGGAAAGTGTGAACTCTGCCAGTCCCAGTGGATTAGAACGATAAGAAGATGTCTCTCCGGAAGGAATCAGCTCATCGGTTGTAGTTACCGGATCATGAATCTCGGATACTACCTTTAAGATGAGGTTATCGGTTAATGCTACCATCTTCGGCCAGTCTTTAATGTTTGGTCCCATCTGGATTTCTACGGATGGATCTGCTACACCATGGCTGTCAAAGACACGGTTCTCATATATGGTCTTATCAAAGAAATATTTCGGCTTACTGAAGTTTACATCCACATCAGTTGCTGCGGTTAAATATCCCTTGTTTGCTGCGGTTGCTGCAATAGAACGGGCATCCATCAATGCTACGGATGCAATCTGGCCGTTCTGTACCTTGGAGCCTTCACGGTTCGGGAAGTTTCTGGTAGAATGCCGGATGGAGAATGCATTGTTAGCAGGTGTATCTCCTGCTCCGAAACATGGTCCGCAGAATGCAGTCTTAACGATTGCTCCTGTCTCCATTAATTTTGCTACAGCTCCGTTTTTCACCAGTTCCATGTAAATCGGGGTACTTGCCGGATATACGCTTAGGGTAAATTCATCCGGTCCGATGCTGCTTCCCGCTAAGATGTCTGCTGCATCACAGATATTTTCAAATCCACCACCGGCACAGCCTGCGATGATTCCCTGGTCTACATATAGTTTTCCATTGCGGACTTTATCCTTAAGATTTAAGTCTACTGCTCCATTGAAGCTTACCTGTGCTTTCTTCTCGCAGTCATCCAAGATGTCCATAAGGTTTGCATTCAGTTCTTCAATGGTATAGGTATTGCTTGGGTGGAATGGCATTGCAATCATTGGACGGATGGTGCTTAAGTCAATTTCAATCATGCCATCATAGTAAGCAACCTGTCCCGGATTTAATTCTTTGTATTCTTCTACTCTTCCGTGAATGTCATAGAATTCTTTCACTTTCTCATCAGTTGCCCAGATAGAGGAAAGACAGGTAGTCTCTGTGGTCATTACGTCTACGCCGATACGGTAATCTACGCTTAAGTTTGCAACACCAGGTCCTACGAATTCCATTACTTTATTCTTTACATAGCCATTGGCAAATACTTCACCGATGATTGCCAGTGCGATATCCTGCGGCCCAACGCCTTTTACCGGTTCTCCGGTTAAATATACGGCTACAACGCCCGGCATATTGATATCATAAGTCTGCTCTAAAAGCTGTTTTACAAGCTCCGGTCCACCTTCGCCCATTGCCATGGTTCCCAGTGCTCCGTAACGGGTATGGGAATCAGAACCAAGAATCATTTTTCCGCCGCCTGCAAGCATTTCACGGGCAAACTGGTGAATAACTGCCTGATGAGGTGGTACATAGATTCCGCCGTATTTCTTTGCACAGGTCAGTCCAAACATGTGGTCATCTTCGTTGATGGTTCCACCTACTGCACAAAGGCTGTTATGACAGTTGGTCAGTACATAAGGAATTGGAAACTTTTCCAGTCCGGATGCTCTGGCTGTCTGGATAATTCCAACATATGTAATGTCATGGGAAGTCAGCTTATCAAATTTGATTTTCAGCTTCTCCATGCTGCCAGATGTGTTGTGGTCCTTTAAAATACCGTATGCAATGGTATTTTTTGCTGCTTCTTCTTTGCTTACCGCAGTGCCTGTCATGGATGCAATAGCTGCGGATGCTTCGCTATTGTCTTCTACTACGGTACATCCGTTTACGAGATATGCCCCTGTCTCATGTAACTTCATGAATGTTTCCTCCTGTTTTCTGAACTGATTACTATTTTATACCTCTTCCTATATAGGAAGAAATCGGCGGGGAAAAAGCCACCGCCGATACTCTTTTTCTAATTCGTTATTATAAAGAAACGTCTGTTAAAAATCAACCCTTTTCAAGGATTCCCCACGGTTTGCAAGGTTCCTTATTATGCCAGTGGAAAGGTAATGGTAACAGAGAATAAATCACCGTCCAGAGTTACTTCAAAGGTTCCGCCCATAATCGTGGTAAGATTCTGGGCAATGGAAAGTCCCAGTCCGCTTCCTTCCGTGGTTCTGGATTCGTCTCCTCTTGCAAAACGCTCCGTCAGCTCTGCCGCACTTCCATGCAGTGGCTGCTCGGAAATATTTTTAATAGAGAAGATTACCTTCTGCTCTGATGTCTCCATGGTCACATAGACTCTGGTGTGTGCCATGGCATATTTTGCCACGTTGTTATAAAGATTCTCTACCACGCGCCAGATTCGTCTGCCGTCCGCCATAATGACAACGGATTCCTTCGGCAGCTTTGTAATCGTGGTCAAATCCTTGGCTTCGAATTTCTCATTAAATTCACCTGCAGTCTGGTAAATCAGTTCCACAAAATTAATTCTTGTCATCTGAAGTGTAATATTTCCGGAGCTGATTCGCGATGCCTCTACCAGATCTTCTGTAAGCTGCCTTAACCGCTGGGATTTTTCTTCCAGTACATTCAGATAATTCTGCATCCGCTCACTTTCCGGCTTCTCCATTTTCATAAGGTTTACATAATTCAAAATAGAAGTCAGCGGTGTTTTGATATCATGGGATACATTGGTGATTAAGTCTGCCTTCATACGCTCGTTTTTGGTATTCTCTTCCACCACAAGATGCAGGCTGTCTCCAATGCTGTTTACTGCCTCTGCCAGCTTTCTGCTGTCGCTGTGAAGATGCTCTAACGGAATCTTATAGGATAAATCTCCTTCCGTAATCTGTCTGATTCCCTTCATGATTTCCTGCTTCTGTACTACATCCCGGAGATAGATTACACCGATAACAATAATCTGAAGTGCCAGAAGAATTCCACCTAACAAATGTCTTCTTGTAAAGAACTGATACGCCAAAAACAAAAATAACAACGCATTAAATACAAAGGTAACAATGACACGCACCGATGCTTTCCATGTTCCAAGTACCCGCAAAGTGCTGACATATACCCAGTTGGTAAAGCTGTATTCCCAGAACACGCCGGCTTTCATACGCCTTATAACACTGGTATAGAAAATCTGGAACACGCCGTCATAGATAAAGGAAATCACGCCTACTACCACAAGCATTCCCGGAATATCCCACTCATAGGATGCCGCAGAAAAACTTAAAACCAATATCAGTACAGAAAATACAATAAATATCAAAAAGAAAAATTCTGTCTTAATATGGTCAATCCAGTTCAGATGAATCTTATCATCCATATGATTGCGTCCTGCTGCCAGAGTCAGATAAACCAGTGTTACAATCCAGCCTAAGAGACTTACCACAATGGTTACAATCGAAATCATGCCCCAGGGATGCAGCGTCATAAATTCTGATTTTGCTTTTGTAAAGCCATCTTCATTTGGAAATGTGGTATCTACCGCTACCAAAAAGACTGCATTATTTCCAATGCCGGACATGGTTCCGTCGATGTATTTGTAATAATAATCTTCCATTCCTTTTACATTGCTGCGGAATTTCAAATCCTTATCATTACAGTAGAGATAACTTCCCTTTTCTTTTCCGTAATCCAAAAGGTTATGTGCTTTGTCTCCGAATACATAAGAGGTAATATCTTCTTCCGTATCCTCTAACATATTTGTGTAGATAACCTGCTCATTTTCAATAAAGACATAAGATAAATTCGTCTCAGAATCATCAAATTCATTCAGTGCTTTCCGGTAGGCAGTTTCTTCCTGGCCGATACGATCCAAGGTCTTTGCCAGTGCCTGATACAGCTCCTGGCCTTCCTCTTCCGTAAGCCTGCCCTCCTGTATGCCCTGGGCAATGGAAATACCGCTCTGTGGCAGATATTTTTCCTCGATTTTATCGGAATACTGTACATAGCCTTCCTTCGACCATGCCACCAGATCACTTAAGGTATAATTTTCAAACTGTGCCTTGTCATTTTCCCCGTCATATTCTTCTGCGTTGGAGATACTGCTGTCATCATACATCCAGTATGCTGAAGCACCATTCCTCACCAGTGTCATGGTATAGCTTTCTTCTGTATCATTACGGATAATGCCGCTTCTTGCGTATTTGATAACATTGACCGGTTTCTCTGAATCGTATTCCCCGTTGGTCTCAAAATTTTTCCGGGTCATTAAGAAATTAGTCAGTTCCGTTACCTTCTGTTCATAGACATAGCTGTAGTAACTGGAATCCACATAGCTCTGATTCGTCAGATTATCCATGTCTATCATGTGCTTTCCGTTTAATGCCGCTACCATAAAGACGGACATCAGCAGCAGGACAGAAAACAGTAACTGCAGGAGAATAATGGTATTTTTCCATACATTTCCATAGTGTCTGTTCTTCATATTTGCTTTCCTTCGTTAATTCTTCTCAACTTTATATCCAACGCCCCATACCACTTTTAAGTATCTTGGCTCCTTCGGATTAATTTCAATCTTTTCACGGATATGACGGATATGAACAGCAACGGTGTTATCTGCACCAATTGCATCTTCATTCCAGATATTTTCATAAATTTGTTCAATAGAAAATACTTTACCCTGATTCTTTACCAGAAGCAGAAGAATATTATATTCAATCGGAGTAAGCTTCACTAATTCACCATCCACGGTGACTTCTTTCAAATCATCATTAATCATAAGACCGCCAACCTGATATACTGTCTCATTGCTTTCGCTGACATTGCCAAGCTGGGTATAACGGCGAAGCTGTGATTTTACTCTTGCTACCAGTTCCAGCGGGTTAAATGGCTTGGTCACATAATCATCAGCACCGATGTTAAGTCCTAAGATTTTATCAGAATCCTCGGATTTTGCTGATAAAATAATAATTGGAATGCTGCTTTCCTCCCGAATCTTTAAAGTTGCCCGGATACCATCCAGTTTCGGCATCATGACATCAATAATCAGAAGATGCACCTCATTTTTCTTAAGCATATCCAGTGCCTGTTCTCCATCATATGCTTTCAAGACATGATAGCCTTCCTGTTGCAGGTAAATCTCGATTGCTTCTACAATTTCTTTATCATCATCACATACCAGTATATTCATTTCGTCCTCCTGTCCTCATGCTCTATCTTTACTGATTTTTGAATACTTCATACTGCGAACACATAAACTACCTCATAATTATCTATAGCGTATCAGATTTTTCTTAATAGGAAAAGCGTACTTTTCTTAAAAAACCTTTAAAATTGTGTTATACTATATTAAATTCGTTACTTTCATAGCATTTTGTTGTGAAAATATCTGTTTTATGATTGATTATTTTTGAAAGGATTGTTTATGAAGAAGCATTATACCTTTATTCCTTTAAAGGAAAAAGATTTATCCTCCTTCCGGAAAGCATTAATCAGCAGCCTGTGGTTCCGCCCCTGTGCCTGCCTGCTTGCCCTGATTGTCATTGGCATTATCGGTTACCGGAAGCTTGCGGTGCTCACCAGTGAGATGTATTTTCTCATTCTCTATGGAATTGCTGCCGGTTTCATTCTCTACCGCATGATACGAGAACTTGCCAATCTGCATCAGGTCAGCACCCTGCGTAAATCCAGCCTGCTTCCTTTTATTCATACTGCCAAAGAAGACGATACCTTCTATTCGGAGGAATTATCCGGCGGGTTTATTATCCAGACCGAGCCAATTAATCTGGTAGAGTTATCTACCAGCAAAGAAGTACTCGCTGAACTTGCCGCCAACTGCGAAACTCAGAATCCACTCTTTGCTTATCTGGAATCCTGCATCAACAGCGGTGATGAAAAATTAATAAACAAAGGCGTCATCTATATTGAGATTATTAAAAAACAATTGGAAAAAGGAAATGTGGATATTCTTGCCACATATGACAAATTAAAAAATTGCAGGGAGGAACTTCTCTAAAGTCCTTCCTGCAATTTGGTTTACGTAGTTCTATTTCTTTTTGTTATCTTTTTCTTTTGCTTTCCACTTGAAGTACTCTGCATCCAGATCCACCGTAACTTCCGGAATCTCTTTCTTTCCTTCGGCCGCATCTTCCTCCGGTTCTTCATCCTCTAAAGGAATTCCGGCTTTCTTAAAGTATTCCGGATTAATCCGGATTTCCGGCTTGATTGCCTGATATGAGGATTTCTTTTCTTCCCTCGGCTCTTTCTTCTCTTTTTCACGTTCCTTTTCCAGTTCGTGGTTACGTTCTTCGATTAATTTCAGATACTTTTCGGTATCTACCATATCCTGAAGCTGGCTCTTAAGCTCTGACTGGTTCTCCCGGATAACCACCTTCTGGGTCTTCATATCATCCTGGGCCTTCTTCAGAATATCCTGAAGGGCATCTGTTGTATCCTGCATAATATGCTGTACCCGCTGAAGGGCATCATCGGTATACAACACAGCGGCTGCATAGACATCTTCAGCATTCCGGCTTGCTTTAAAAATCATGGCATCGCCTTTTTTGCGTGCCTCCCGTTCTGCCTTGTCCCTGCTCTGCTGCGTCACTTCATATTCATCCATCATCTCGTAAATACAGGCATTCAGATGATTGAGATATTCAAACATTTTCTTCTTCTCAACAATAATCTTCTCACCGGTATTGTCATAAAGTTCACTTCTGGATATTAATACATGTATATCCCGTAATACCCTCTCCAGTTTGTCCTGTGTACTCATGATATTCTCCCTTCACCTTGGCTATATATATCGTACAATGTCCGAGCCTGTCTCTGCAAGACCTAATTCCACCGGTTCTTCTCCCGCTGCTTCTAACAGTTCTACCACCCGGTCTGTATCTTCTTCTGCCACCAGTATCAGCATTCCAATTCCCATATTAAAAATATTTCTCATCTGCTCTTTGCTGATATTACCATCTTTATGCAGCATATCGTAAAGTGGTGGAATATCTTCTTCCCGCTGCTTTATCACTGCGCCGGCAGCATTATGCATCAGAGTATGTACTGCCTTATCAATACCTCCATGAGCCACCTGTACGCAGGATTTAATTTCTATCTCACTCTGAAGCAATGCTTCCATGGCATCCCGGTACATACGGGTCGGTGCCAGAAGCAGATCTCCTAACGTAGAACCTAATGATTCATAATAGATTTCCATAGAAGTCTTCGTCAGATATAGTTTTCTCCGGGCTGCCACATAGCCGTTATTATGAAGTCCATTGGATGGAAGTCCAATAATAACATCTCCAGCTTTCACCTGTGCTATTCCTATTTTCTTCTTTTTCTCTACAACTCCGGCAATAAAGCCAACCAGATCATACTGGTCATAAGAGAAAATATCGGAAAGCTCCTTAATTTCACTTCCGGCATAAGTCACATTTCCCTGCCGGCAGCCATTTTCCATACCCTCTTCCATGTCCCGGATATATTCAAACTTGGGACGGGCACAGGAAATATTGTCATAAAAAAGAAGCGGTTTTGCTCCCATGGCATACATATCATTGATACAGACAGCTGCACAATCATAACCTACCGTGTTAAATCTCGACATTTCCGAAGCCAGCAGCAATTTTCCACTTACCGCATTAGTTCTTGATACCAGAATCGGCTCATCATATTTTAAGAACTCTCCCAAAGGTATTTCATTTGTCAATTCTTTTAAGTCAAACTTATCTCGCACTCTCTAACTACTCCAAACTTTTTTCATCTGTTCTATAGCATACCACACTTCCACTCATGTGTTAACTTTTTTTCAATTTTCTTCTACAGATGCGGCGTATGACTTTGACAATCAATACGATTATGAAAATCAGAACAAGGAGTACCACAAGAACAACTCCCACAATCATTGCTGCATATTTATTCGGATTTTTCAGTCTTGCGCCAAGGCTCTTATCATCATCTACCACCTTGCGGTCATGAAGTCCGTTATAATATTCCGGCATCTCTGCAATACCATTTTCTCCTTCTTCAAAGGATTCCATATAGCGGGCAATGGATACCCATGCCTTTAATTCCTGGTCACCATCATAAATAATGCAGTCTTCAAAATCTTCTACTTTACTTCCGTCTGCATTCTTTGGCACAATGGAAAGTAGCCCATATGACATATCCGTTACTGCACTAAGCATCTGGCCGCTGTAAAGGTCAGCTACGACGCAGTATAATTTGTCATCTTCAATTTCTTCTCTCTTATCATCCTTCGTCAGATATACATCTGTTACCCGGTTTAGTATCAGACGGTTCGGATTATAGGTCATATTCAGTCCGGAGCAGTAAAGTCTTGCTGTTGTCATATAATCGGAAATGGAAGCATCAATCTCTGCTACCGTTTTTAATTCTTTTCCGGTCAGGTATACCTTAATCAGCGGGTAACCCGGCACGCCATCTGCCCCGATTCCAAGGGAAAAGGAGTTAAAGACATCTGTTACCGTAACATCCCCCGGCACATAGGTATCACGGACAGTTCCGCTTGGAACGACTGCCACATCAATTTCTTCGCCGTCATAATCCTTCGTATGGGTTGCCCCATAAATATAAGCATCCGCCATGAGATCCCCCAGATTGTGCTCCGTATGTTCCTCATACAAATCATCTACAGATGCAAATTCATAATCATTTTCACACAATACTTCAGAAGCAGTGTATCCAAACTGTTTCAGGTAAGTATCATCAATATTGGCTTCAAAAGCATCTATCTTCTCCTGGGCCGCCTCATCTGCCTCAATATCCGGGCGAATCGGAATCAGGTTATAATCCTCTACCTCCCAGCGTCCTTCCTTATTCTGTGCTAAATGCATGGTTCCAACATTGATTCCATACTCTCCGGCAGAAACAATTGCAGTATTTCCCTGTATAATCGGCTCTTCCAATGTGGTATGGGTATGTCCGCTGATGATAACATCCAGCTCCGGCACTGCCTTTGCAAGAAGTTCATCCTCGGATTTCTTTGGGTCTTCACTGGTTCCACTGTGGGAGAGGCAGACTATCATATCCACATCTTCTTTTTCCTTTATGGTTGCCACAGTCTCCTTCACCGCCTCGATTGGATCTTTAAACTCAAGTGCGCAGGTTGGTGCACAGGAAAGGGAATCCTTGCCGAATACTCCAAGCAATGCGATTTTTACACCGCCCTTCTCGATGACTTCATAATCCTTTACACCATAATGATCAAAGGCATCTTTTAAAAGCTGTCTCTCATCATTCATCTCTGACCAGTCAACGTTACAGACCAGCAGGGACGGCACTACATCACCGCTGGCCACCGCTGTATCAAGCATCTGCGCTAAGCCTTTGCTTCGATAATCAAATTCATGGTTTCCAAGGGTCGTTGCATCATAGCCAAGATAGCCTAACATCCGAAGTTCAGATGCCTCTTCTTCATAAACTGTCTGGAACAGTGTTCCCATGGAAAAATCTCCACCGTCTACCACCAGCGTATCCGGATTTTCTTCCTTCTTCTCATCAATGACTGTTTTGATTCGTGCAAATCCGCCTGCTTCCACATTTTCTCCATCTACTACCGTACGGAAGCTGTTCAAATGGGAATGGGTATCATGGGTAAATACGATATCCACCGACTTCGGCTTTTCTTCTGCTGCGGATGCTGTTGTTACCTGCAGACTGCATACCCCCATGCATGCTGCCAGTAATAGTGCTTGTAGCTTTGCTCTTATTTTTTGTCCCCTCATATTATTCTCCTTTGTATTTTATATTTTATTTTTTGTTTCCGGTGTGATTTGAGGCAGGTTTTTGGTGTCCGGGTTATCAGGTGGATTTTCTCAGATACCTCCGTCTGTCCGGCTGTTATAGATACCTACATTCCGTCAGCAAGGGACTCTAAGAATTTCGCTATACTTACTATATGATATGGCAACCGGCGCAAATTCACATCCATGTTCATCTGCGCCTCGCCGGCACTTCCCTGTGCTGGCGTTGCCAGTTTCTGCCGAAATTCCAAGAGTCCCTAACTGACTGCATAAATGGTATCTATATTCAGTCGAACTGCCGGAAGTATCCCTCTAAACACACACCATAATCGCTCTGTTTCCAAATGACCCTGCCTCTAATCACTTCTACAGCAAAATAATTAAATCTGAATTAACTCATAGTTCCGGGTTCCAAGTCCGATTTTTTCTGCATGCTCTACACAGGATTCCCAGTTGGTATCCGGATGCACCATATGAAAATGGTCTTTCTCATGAACATGCTGCATCTGTTCTTCCAATACACTGCCGTGTACTACCGGCTGCTTATTGCAGGCATCTGCACATGCCATGTCCAGTGCTACCGGATCGAAGGATGCAAACATTCCTACATCCGGGATGATAGGAATATCATTTTCTGCATGGCAGTCGCAGTTCGGTGACACATCACATACCAGCGAAATATGGAAACACGGGCGGTTCTGGCAGACTGCCTTGGAATACTCTGCAATCCGGTAATTCAAAAGATTGGATGCATCCCAGTTGGTTGGATTGACTGCGTCTTTTGGGCATACGCCGATACATCTGCCACAGCCCACACATTTATTTTCATCAATACCTGCCTTGCCATCTGTGATATGTGGTGCATCATGGGCACAGATTCTTACACAGGCTCCACAGCCTACACACAGGCTCTGGTCTACCGCCGGTTTGCCGGAGCAATGCATTTCCATTTTTCCGGCACGGGACCCACAGCCCATTCCGATATTTTTTAAAGCACCGCCAAATCCGGCCCCCTCATGTCCTTTAAAATGTGTCAGGGAAATAAATACATCTGCATCCATCACGGCTCTTCCGATTTTGGCTTCCTTCACATATTCCCCATCTACCGGAACCAGTGCTTCGTCCGTTCCTTTCAGCCCATCTGCGATAATCACATGGCATCCGGTGGAAAATGGTGTAAATCCGTTTTCATATGCTGTATCCATATGATCCAGTGCATTCTTTCTGCTTCCTACATAAAGGGTATTGCAATCCGTAAGAAATGCTTTTCCTCCACATTCTTTTACAAGATCCACCACTACTTTGGCATAATTCGGACGCAGAAATGCAAGATTTCCTAACTCTCCGAAATGAATCTTAATTGCTGCATATTTATCTTCAAAATCAATATTTTTCATTCCAGCTGTAATACAAAGGCGACGCAGCTTCTGCAACAAATTTTCTGAGCCGCTGGTTTTAAAACTGGTATAGTATACTTTGGACGCTTCCATATGCTTTCCTCCTACTTGTTTTTACTTACTATTTACACACTTTTTATACTTCATATCATAATATAATCCGCCGCTTTTTTCAATAAAACGCAGACTGTTTTGTATCTTTGTGCGTTCTTAAAATCATTGCAGCACTCATTAAATCTGCATGCAGGTTTGAATTTTCTTCTATTATTCCACCAGAAAAAAAGCAGCATCCGGTTTCGTGGAATAAAACTTTCGCTTTTCCTCAATCGTGACGCTGCTTCTGTTATTTTTATATTGGCTACATTGCTTTTCTCTGTTCAAAATGTACTTCTGTCATCATTTCCGGATTCAGCACATGCTCTAAATCTGCTTCGCTCATCAGTTTCCGTTCCAGAACGATTTCTCTTATACTCTTGTTCTCCCGGAGTGCTGTCTTTGCGATATCGGCAGATTCCTTATATCCAAGATACGGGCAAAGTGCTGTGGAAATCCCAACACTCTTGTCTACCAGACTGCGGCAGTGTGCCTCATTGGCTGTGATTCCATGTATACAATTTTTTGTCAGTGTCTCAACCGCTTCTTTTAAAGTGTCAATGGAATCAAAAAGGCTGTAAAATACCACCGGCTCAAAAGCATTCAGTTCCATCTGTCCTGCCTCTGCCGCCATGGTAATTGCTGTGTCATTTCCAATGACATGGAACGCTACCTGGCTTACCACTTCCGGAATAACCGGATTTACTTTGCCCGGCATAATAGAAGAACCATTCTGTCTTGCCGGAAGGTTAATTTCACCAAACCCGGTTCTTGGTCCGGAGGATAACAGTCTTAAATCGTTACACATTTTTGAAAGGTCTACGGCACATGCTTTCAGTGCACCGGATACCATCACGAATCCATCCAGATTCTCTGTAGCATCAAATAAATCCTCTGCCTGCTTCAGTGGATAACCGGTTATCTTTGCCAGTGTCGGCACCACGTTAGATAAATATGCCGGAGAAACATTGATGGCAGTTCCAATTGCGGTCCCCCCCAGATTTACAGTAAACATTTCACATCTTACTTCTTTCAGCCGCTCATAATCACGTTTTACCATGGTTGCATAGGCATGAAAGGTCTGTCCGAGGCGCATCGGCACTGCATCCTGAAGCTGCGTTCTTCCCATTTTTAAGATTCCATCAAATTCTGCTGCTTTAATCCGAAGCTCCCTCTCCAGTTCATCCAGTTCTGCCAGCAACGGTTTTAACAGTTCCAGCACCGTAAGTTTTCCGGCTGTTGGAATCACATCATTGGTGGACTGGGACATATTCACATGGTCATTCGGGTGAATCCGGCTATAATCACCTTTTCTTCCTCCCATCCATTCATTGGCACGGTTTGCCAGCATCTCGTTCATGTTCATATTGGCACTGGTTCCGGCGCCACCCTGAATAGCATCTACAATAAATTCATCGGCAAAACATCCACGAATCACTTCATCACAGGCTCTTATAATTGCTTCTGCCTTATCTGCCGGAAGAGCCAGCGCATTCCGATTACTCTGTGCCGCTGCCTTCTTTACTTTTGCAAGGTTGCGGATAAATGCAGGATGCAGACGCTGTCCTGTAATCGGAAAATTCTGTTTTGCCCGCAAAGCCTGTACGCCATAATAAGCCTCCTTTGGCACTTCCATTGTTCCAATTGAATCGGATTCCATACGCATTTCTTCTGTCATGATGTTTCCCTCTCTCTTTCCTATTTTTTTAACCCTACTTAGTAACGCAAATAGCGTCAAGACAGTCTTATCCTGTCCTGACGCCATTGTCACAAGGGTTTGTTTTCAATTTTTATTTTTTGTTTTTTGGTTCTGTCCAAGACTAGCACTCTTTGACCAGAAGGTAAATAGTTTTAAGTCAAAACATGCTTTATATTTGTTTTTAGTGTAGTTTTGATTAATTATTTTAATATTGTTTGTTGTTTTTTTTATTTTCTTAAGTGTCTGTCTTTTCAACAAAATAGAGGTATGATATAATACTTGAAAATAAGCCAACATACTTGTATGTGTAAAATCCAGACAGTGTATACAGCAAAATATTCTCCTGCCTCTGCGCAGATATGTATTCCACGGCAAGGGGCACTAAGGCATTTTGATAGGAATAGAAAAATAACCGGCAACCGGCACAAATTCACATCCATGTTCATCTGTGCCTCGCTGGTGCGTCCATGCACCAGCGTTGCCTATGTTTCTACAAAATGCCAAGTGCCTCTAACCGTGTCATAAATATATCTGCCTGCAGAGGCAGGAGGATATTTTCTGCAGCTGCCTGCCATTTGATATTCACCGGCTACAAAATTTTATATATTACTTTACCTGCTATTTCATTTGTCATTTTTCAGCATTATATTTGCAGATAAATTCATTTTTTACATCAACTGTATTTTTCAGGAAACGAAAGGAGCCTCTATGGAAAAAGAATTAGACAACATTGACAAAAGCATCATCCGGATCTTACAGGAAAATGCCCGCACTCCGGTCAAGGATATTGCAAAGGAAGTCTTTTTATCTTCCCCGGCGGTTTCTGCCCGGATTGAGCGATTGGAAAAACGAGGGATTTTAACCGGCTATCATGCCACTGTAAATCCCATGCTCTTTGGCTATCACATTAAGGCTTTCATTAATCTTGAGGTGGAACCGGCACAAAAAAAGGAATTCTACCCTTTCATCGATAGAATTCCCAATGTGATTGAATGTAATTGTGTCACCGGTGATTATGCCATGCTGGTGGAAGTCATGTTTCAGACTACCATCCAGCTTGACCACTTCATCAACGAACTGCAGCATTTCGGACGAACCAAAACACTAATTGTATTCTCTACTTCTGTGGAGCACCGCGATGTGCCCGTGAACTGATGAATTTTGCAATTCCTTCCACCCCGATTGTCAGGTAACGGAACAGTGACTCTGCAGCAAAAGCAAATACAATCATCAGAAGAATACTAATCTTAGACATCTGGCTCATGGCAAATAACTGGTTTAAGCAGATGCCGCAGAAAAGCAGCCCGGCGATATTAAAAATTAAAATTCCATATTTAAACTTATTCATCGGATGGCTGATTTTAATCAGAATCATAAATCCTACAACACATAAAAGCATGGTGGATGCAGTTGCCACATCGGAGGCAGGTATAGAAAATACTTCTCCACAGACTACCAGCGAACCAACGATTAATACATCGGTCAGTCCTGCCGGAAATGCTTTTAATAATACTTTCCGTAAAAACCGTCCTTCAATACGGTTGCGGTTTGGCTCCAATGCCAGTAAGAATCCCGGTGCCCCAATGGTAAACATACTGATGAGGGAAATCTGTGCCGGCTCTAACGGATAAGTAATTGTCGATACCACTGCAAAGATTGCCATTAACAGTGAGAATATATTTTTTACCAGAAACAGGCTGGCAGAACGCTGCACATTGTTTACTACCTGCCGTCCTTCTGATACCACATCCGGCATATGGGCAAAATCGGAATCTAAAAGAACTACCTGTGCCGCCTGCGCTGCTGCTTCACTTCCGGACGCCATTGCCACGCTGCAATCCGCATCCTTCATTGCCAGAATATCATTAACTCCATCGCCGGTCATTGCTACGGTATGTCCCGCATCCTGCAATGCATGTACCAGCTTCTGCTTCTGTTTCGGAGTTACCCGTCCAAATACGGTATAGCGGTCTGCCGCATCATAAATTTTCTCATCGGTATCCAGTGTGCCTGCATCCACATATTTCTCCGCATGCTCGATTCCGGCACATCGTGCCACTTCGGATACGGTCTCCGGGTTATCACCGGAAATTACTTTCACTGCTACACCCTGAGTCTTAAAATAACCAAAGGTCTTCTTCGCATTTTCACGAATTGGATTGGAAAGAATCACATAACCCAGCGGCTCCGGTTTTTCGGTCAGGGTTCCCTTGATATCACTGCCCGGATATTTTGCCAGCAAAAGCACACGATAACCTTTTTTCGTATATTCCCTAATTTCATCTGCAATTTCTTCAAAGGCATTTCCCATGACAAATTCCGGCGCACCCAGAAGATATTTTCCGTCCTCAAATACAACGCCACTGTATTTTGTTGCAGAAGTAAACGGCATAACCTCCAGTGCTTTCCGCCGGGCAGCCATAAAGGTCTGTACTTCCACTGTTTTATCCTTATTGCTGTCGGTATCGTTATCGGTATCACTATCTCTATCCTTATCTTTGCCCTTCCGCTCCAGATAATCACGAATTGCTTCCATAGTAGCATTATTATCCGGCACTGCTGACGCATAATCCCGAAGCAGAGACTGAAGAAACGTATTTTCCGCATCCTTCGCCGGAACAATTTTTGCCACTTCCATACCGGCTTCCGTTATGGTTCCGGTTTTATCGACACAGAGCACATCAACTCTTGCCAGTGCTTCGATACTCTTCATGTCATGGAGCAGTACATGCCGCTTTGCCAGACGCATGGTTCCAAGTGCCAGGGCAATGGTCGTCAGAAGATATAATCCCTCCGGTATCATTCCGATAATTGCTGCCACCATGGAAACGATGCTCTTCTGGAAAGTCTCTCCATTTACGATATAGCCCTGCCAGAATAAAATGATTCCAATCGGAATAATCACAATACCAATCCATTTTACCAACTGGTTAATAGAGCGAATCATCTCGGACTGTTCTTCATTTCCCATCGCTTTTGCTTCTGCAGTCAGCCTGGAAATATAAGAATGCTTTCCTACCTTCTCCAGTCTCGCATAACATTCTCCTGATACCACAAAGCTTCCGGACATCAGCCTGCTTCCCGGTGTTTTCTCAATTTCATCGGCTTCTCCGGTCAGCAATGATTCATTTACCTGAATCGTACCTTCCAGAACAACGGCGTCTGCACAAATCTGGGTTCCTGCAGTCAGTAAAATGACATCATCCTTCACCAGCTGCTCCGATAAAATTTTCTTCTGCTCTCCATCCCGGATAACAATGGCATGGGGTGCATTCAGAAGACTCATCTTATCTAAGACTTTCTTCGCCCGCAATTCCTGAATAATTCCAATCAGCGTATTTCCGATGATGATTGGCAGGAAAGTCAGGTTCCGGAAAGAACCGACCACACAAAGCAGAATCGTAATGACTAAGAAAATAAAGTTAAAGTATGTAAATACATTGGACTTTACGATTTCCTTTGCACTCTTCTCCGTGCTGATGTCTGTTTTATTTACAAATCCTTCTATAAAGCGTTCTTCTACTTCTTCCTTTGATAATCCCCGCAGGATACGTTTTTCTTCCGGCATTCTGTTTTCACTCATAAACTGTTTCTTCATCCTTTTCATTCTGTTTGAAATTCATTATATAGCTTTCCCCTATGGTATGGTATAAATATTTTCTTAAATTATTATAAACTATGTAGAAACCTTTCTTAAAACATATCCCCCTTTTTCACTCTACCGGAAAGCAATTTCCTGTAAAGGAAACAAAGAATGTGCCTCGGCACATTCTCGCGCCTGCGGCGGTCGCTTGCGACATCTACCTTATACGCCGCAGTGTGCATCCTCGCGGAGCGTTTTTTACTTTACAGGAAAGTAATTTCCTGTAAAGTAAAAAATACCCTCTCTGCCGGTTTCTACGGTAAAGAGGGTATCTTCCTTACATCATTTTTTATCTTTTGTATACACCGTTTTTAGTGTTTCACTTCAATTCGCACCAACGCCTTACGCAATGCAAATTCCGCACGAAGCATATCTGTATCTGCAGCCTTAGCTGCAATACGGGCTTCGGCACGCTCTTTTGCTGCCTCGGCACGCTTCTCATCGATTTCATCCGGCCACTCGGCAATCTCTGCCAGCAGTGTTACCTTATCGCCCAAAATCTCTGCAAAGCCTGCATGAACCGCAGCTTCTTTTACATCTTCGCCATTGGTAATGGTCACAACACCGGGAGCAAGCACCGTTGTCAGCGGAATATGGTCCGGATAGACACCGATTTCTCCTTCTGTTGTATTGAATTCTATCATGGTTGCTTCCCCGGTATAAAAGATTCGCTCCGGGGTAATGATTTCTACCTCAAATGCTTTCTTCTCGTCTGCCATGGCTTCACCCCTTACTTCATACGGGCACGTACTTCGTCAATACTTCCGGCATTCAGGAAATAGCTCTCCGGTACATCATCATGCTTTCCTTCTAAGATTTCACGGAAGCCGCGGATGGTCTCGGCTACCGGTACATATTTTCCATCAAGACCGGTAAACTGGGTTGCTACGAAGAATGGCTGTGACAAGAAACGCTGTACTTTTCTTGCACGGCTTACTACCAGCTTGTCCTCTTCTGACAGCTCATCCATACCAAGAATTGCAATAATATCCTGTAATTCTTTATATTTCTGAAGAATCTCCTGTACTCCACGGGCTACTTCAAAATGCTCCTGCCCTACAATACGAGGGTCAAGGATTCTGGATGTAGAACCAAGTGGGTCTACTGCCGGATAAATACCAAGCTCTACGATAGAACGATCCAGTACAGTAGTGGCATCCAGATGGGCAAATGTAGTTGCCGGAGCCGGATCAGTAAGGTCATCCGCCGGTACATAGACTGCCTGAACGGATGTAATGGAACCATTCTTGGTAGAAGTGATACGCTCCTGCAATGCACCCATCTCAGTCTGTAAGGTCGGCTGGTATCCTACTGCGGAAGGCATACGTCCTAACAGTGCAGACACCTCAGAACCTGCCTGTGTGAAACGGAAAATGTTATCAATGAATAACAGTACATCCTTTCCACCTTTATCACGGAAATACTCCGCCATGGTAAGTCCGGTAAGACCTACACGCATACGTGCTCCAGGCGGCTCGTTCATCTGACCGAATACCATGGTGGTCTTATCAATAACTCCGGATTCCTTCATTTCATAATAAAGGTCATTTCCCTCACGGGTACGCTCACCTACACCGGTAAATACGGAATATCCACCATGCTCGGTTGCGATATTATGAATCAATTCCTGAATCAATACGGTTTTTCCTACTCCTGCGCCACCAAAAAGTCCGATTTTTCCACCCTTCTGGTACGGGCAGAGAAGATCAACAACCTTGATTCCTGTCTCTAACATTTCTGTAGAAGTTGCCTGTTCATCAAAGCTTGGGGCTTTCCGGTGAATCGGCATATATTCCACATCCTGTGGTGGAGCCTCATTATCAATTGGCTCGCCTAATACGTTAAACATTCTGCCTAAGGTATGCTCACCTACCGGTACGGAAATCGGTGCACCGGTTGCCTCTGCATCCATGCCACGGATTAATCCATCGGTTGGTCCCATGGCAATACAACGTACGACATCATCTCCTAAATGCTGTGATACCTCTACTACCAGAACTTCACCATCTTTTCTGGTAATACGGATTGCTTCGTTGATTGCCGGAAGCTTTCCTTCGGTAAATTTAATATCCAATACAGCACCTATTATCTGAGTGATTTTTCCAATATTTGTTTCTGCCATCTTTTTCTATCACTCCTTATTCTCTATTCTTATGGATATGATTAAGAAATTGCCGATGCTCCGGCTATAATCTCTGTCAGCTCCTGTGTAATGGAACCCTGACGGGCACGATTGTACTTCAGTGACAGGTCACTGATCATATCCTCTGCATTGCTGGTTGCAGAATCCATTGCCTGCATTCTTGCACCATTTTCACTGGCTACTGCTTCTACCAGTGCTCCATAAAGAAGGCTCGTTACATACTTTGGTATGATTAAATTAAGCGCCTCCTCCTGGTTTGGTTCATAATTCATCAGCACATTATCTTCTTCCTGCTCCGGCATATCTTCGATATCCACCGGAAGAAGCTTGATTAATTTCGGCTCATGTACCACCGTATTCTTAAAATGTGTGTAAGCAAGGTAAATTTCGCCAACTTCACCTTTTTCATAGGCTGCCAGCACTTCCCTTGCCAATGCGGACGCCTCATCATAAGCCGGTGTCTCTATCAGCTCCGGAAGTTCCTTTACAATGGAATATCCCTTATGTTCTAAGGACTCTCTTCCCTTATTACCAACTGCATAAATAGAAAGCTTGTCCTTTGGAAGGTCACTCTCTGTAATCAGCTTTACGACATTCGCATTATAGCCTCCTGCCAGTCCACGGTTCGAGGTAATTACAATCACTGCCTTCTGCTCGGAATCTTTACCGGTAAGGTAAGGATGATTGATGGAACCGCTCTTTGCCAGCATGGAAGTTACGGTCTGATACATATAATTAAAATACGGATTTGCCTGTTCTGCATGTCCCTTCGCTTTCTGCAGTTTTACGGTAGAAACAAGCTTCATGGCCTTTGTAATCTGCTGTGTGCTGGAAATACTGCTTTTGCGCCGCTTTATATCACGCATGGACGCCATAGTCTCTCACCGCCTTTTACCATATTACATGCCTATTTGAAATCTTTCTTACATGCTTCAATTGCTGTAATTAATTTCTGCTCTGTTTCTTCGTCTAACTGTTTTGTTTCACGAATGGATTCGAAAATCTCCGGATACTTGGTATCAATCAGTTCTAACAATGCTTTTTCAAATGCCAGAATCTCATCCACCGGAATATCCAGTAAATATTTCTTGGTTGCAGCATAAATAATTGCTACCTGTTTTTCCACCGGCATCGGCTGATACTGTGGCTGTTTCAACATTTCACGGATTCTTTCGCCCTGTGCTAATTTCTCTTTGGTATCAGCATCCAGCTCAGAACCAAACTGTGCAAATGCTGCCAGCTCACGATACTGTGCCAGCTCTACTCGGATTGGTGCTGCAATTTTCTTGATTGCCTTAATCTGCGCAGCTCCACCAACCCGGGATACGGAAAGTCCTGCATTGATTGCCGGACGGAAACCAGCGTTAAACATATCTGTTTCCAGATAAATCTGACCGTCTGTAATGGAAATTACGTTGGTCGGAATGTATGCGGATACGTCTCCTGCCTGTGTCTCGATAATCGGCAGTGCAGTCAGGGAACCTCCACCCAAAGCATCGGAAAGTCTTGCTGCACGCTCTAATAATCTGGAATGCAGATAGAATACATCTCCCGGATAAGCCTCACGTCCTGGTGGTCTCTTAAGCAGCAAGGAAAGGGTACGGTATGCAGCAGCATGTTTACTCAAATCGTCATAAACGATTAATACATCCTCTCCGTTCTCCATCCACTCTTCACCAATTGCACATCCTGCATACGGTGCAATATACTGTAATGGTGCCAGCTCACTTGCTGTTGATACAACAACTGTGGTATAGCTTAATGCACCGAATTCTTCTAATGTTTTTACCAGGGATGCTACGGTAGATGCTTTCTGACCGATGGCAACGTAAATACATTTTACGCCCTGTCCCTTCTGGTTAATGATGGTATCAATTGCAATTGCCGTCTTACCGGTCTGCTTATCTCCGATGATAAGCTCACGCTGTCCACGTCCAATCGGCACCATGGAATCGATTGCCTTAATACCGGTCTGTAATGGTGTATCTACAGATTTTCTGGAAATAACACCGGATGCCACACGTTCAATCTGGCGGTATTTCTCCGTCTCAATCGGTCCTTTTCCATCAATCGGCTGACCCAGCGCATTTACTACTCGTCCCAGTAATGCATCTCCGACCGGAACCTCTACTACACGTCCGGTGGTCTTTACGGTATCACCTTCGTTGATGGAACGCTTATCTCCTAACAGAACCGCACCTACATTATCTTCCTCTAAGTTCAGCACCATTCCATATACTTCGCCCGGGAATTCCAAAAGTTCTCCCTGCATTGCATTTTCAAGGCCGTGAATTCGTGCAATTCCATCTGCCACCTGAATGACAGTTCCTACGTCTGCCACTTCCAGCTGGGATGCATACCGCTCGATCTGCTCTTTGATAACGGAACTGATTTCTTCTGGTTTCAATTTCATGAAGCGGTTTCACCTACTTTCAACTGTATTTTGGATAATTCACTGGTTAGCTTCTGCAGCCTGGTTTTGATACTGCTGTCCACTACCCTGTCTTTTATGCGGATGACCATGCCTCCTATGAGTGATGCATCCACCTCATAATTCATTTCAATTTCTACATAATGTGTGGTTTCTAATAGTTTCTTTACGATTTCATCTTTCTGCTGCATTGACAGCTCCACCGCAGAAATAACATATGCCGTTCCGATATTTTTATATTCTTTTACGGAATCCACAAAGCATGTAAACACACTTTCCATGTCCTTAAAGTGGTCTTTTTCTATCAGCTGGCACATCAATCCCACGATTTCGTCCGCGGTCTTTCCCTTGAATATGTTTTCAATGATCTGAATCTTCTCTTCTTTTACAATCTGCGGATGATTCATCAATTTTGCCAGTTCCTCATTCTCATGGAGAATCTCAAGAAGTGCTTTCGCATCTTCTAACCAGGCATCTTCACATCCCTTTTCCACGGCGAGTTCAAACAATGCATCTGCGTATGTTTTGGAAACTAATTTTGCCATGTTGTATCACCCATCTCTTTCAAGGTTTCTTCCACGAGGGCATCCTGTATTGTTGTATCAATGGATGCGGCTACCACTTTGCCTGCCATCATAGATGCAATTTCTATCATTTCCTGTTTCATCTCATCCATCACGCGTTTTTTCTCCAGTTCTGCCTCTTCATTGGCACGCCGGATAATCCGCGCAGCCTCTTCCTTTGCCTCGCCAATGATGCGGTTCTCATTGCGCAGGGCTTTGGTTCTGGCTTCACTTAAGATAACCTCCGCCTCTTTATCGACGTTCTTAAGCTTCTCTTCATACTGCTGTCTTAATTCTGCTGCTTCTGCCTGGTCGCTTGCCGCAGATTCCAGTTCCGTCTTTATCTTCTCCTGACGTCCCTTTAACATCTTACGAACCGGCTCGAAAAGGTTATAAGACATTACGGTAAACAATACGAAAACGGATATCGCCATAAGGATGGTATCATGCAATAACTGAAAATCAAGATTAAATAATCTGGTCATTTTCTTCCTGCTGTGCCTCCTTTCTTTTCGTAATCATTCCTTCGCACTTTATACCAGTGGTTTTACGAAAAGCAGAAGCATTGCAATCAACAGACCATAAAGACCGGTAGTCTCTGCTACTGCCTGTCCAAGAAGCATGGTTGACATAATATCTCCTTTTGCTCCCGGGTTACGGCCTACAGCTGCTGCTGCGTGTCCTGCTGCAATACCCTGTCCAATACCAGGTCCGATACCTGCGATAACTGCAAGTCCTGCACCAATTGCTGAGCATGCTAAAATTAAATCCTGTCCTGTAATGTTCATAATTATAAATCCTCCTTATACTGTTCTATTCTGTTTCCATCTGCTGGTTCACATATGTCATAGTCAACATACAGAATACATACGTCTGAATTGCTCCTGAGAACAAATCAAAGTACACATGAAGCGCTGCCGGCCAGACAATTGCAATCTTGGACAACAGTCCATAGACCAATGCCATCATTACGGTTCCTGATAATACGTTTGCAAACAAACGAAGTGACAGGGAAATCGGCACGGCAATCTCGCTGATGATATTGATTGGCAGCCACAGTGGCAGCCATGGTGGTAACGGCGAACACATATCTTCCCAGATTTTCTTTGGTTTCTGGTACTTTATCTGACAGATATGGATAAGCGAAAAGGTGATAAGTCCCAACGCCAGTGTCGTTCCATAATCTGCGGTAGGCGGTCTTAGCCCGAATAATCCAGATATATTACTCATGAGAATAAAGATAAAAATGGTGCTGATGTAATTCACCAGCTTCGGTGCATTTTTCCCCATGACACCGTCAACCACGCCATCTAATTTTTCCACCATAAGTTCTACTACATTCTGGAATCCGCCCGGTACCTCCGTTGCCGCTTTCATCTTGTGTTTTACAATAAACGAAAAGGCAATCAGTATCAGCATGATTATCAGAATACATACATGAGAAGTCGTAATCCATACCTCATGTCCGAAAATCTTATAGGAAAACAGTCCATGAATCATAAAATCTATATCCTGGGCACCCGCTGCTAAAATTCCGTTATCCACGCTTTCACCTCCTTATATTATATTTTTCTTCACCCTAAGAAGATTCATCACCTCTCCCTAAAAGTTTTAAAATTACTTTATGTGTAAAGGGTTGAACGTAAGCTCCAACCTTCAATCCCATTACTCCCACAAATGCTACAATCACATTGCCTATTTCAAAGTATGCCGTAACAAAAAAGACTGCTACAACTACGAGATACCGCAGCACATACTGCAATGCGATCCGTCTTGTCCTTCCGGATTCTGCCATATCCATACTGTCCCGCAGAACCACTGCCATATGGACTGCCATTCCGATTGCGGTTGCTGCTCCAATCAGAAGGCCGATGGAATATCCCAATTTGTCCTTTACAAACCAGATACCGGTAAATTCCACCACAATTTCGTATATAAGGATTCCCAGAATCAATTCCGGTAATGCATCATTTATCCTTTTTAACATCTGATTTAACCTTTCCCGTGTCTTTTTTCTGCCAAAGCCTCTGTGCCATCCGGTAGCAATTCTGGAATCCCGCTGCCGCCCCAAGGAAAAACAGCAGAATCACCAGCCACGGATGCCCGTATCTTCGGTAAATAAAAACCCCGAGTCCAACACATAAAAAAATAGGAACTATCATGTTGATACCGAACTGCATGATTAAAATCAATGAATCATACACTTTATTTCTGTTCTTCATGAATAGCTCCTTTCCTTACATTTTCGTGAAACACTCTGCAAATACTAAGCTTTTATTTTAGAAACTTTTTTGATATAGAAAGGACTTTTCTTCTGCCCTGAAATACCGCAGTTCTAAGATATATGTTTTGCTTTCTGATATTAAAACAGTCTTTCCAATGTTTGACAGTCTGCACCGGTTGTCCGCCTGCATACAGATACATAAACAAGCCTGTTAGGAGGTCTTGGCATTCTGTTATGCAACCGGCAATGCAGGCACATGGATGTGCCTGCAAGGCGCAGTTGAATATGGATATGAATTTGCGCCGGTTGCCGGAATCACAAACTTATTTGTCAGAATGCCTAGACCTCCTTACGGGTTTGTGGAAGTATCTGTAGCAGACGGACAACCGGGCAGCCGGTCAAAGCAGCGAAAAGACAGTTCACAATCAAGCAAAACACATATCTAAGAACTGCTGGCATTTCAATGCATATCAGACAAATGCCCTTTCTAATCAAAAAGTTTCAAAACAAATCGCTTTCCATTTGCACTCGCTTATGCTCATTATATTGTGAGCAGATACAGCTCACAATCAACATTCGCCGTTCGTCAAACGTGTCAGCACGATGACTCGCTTACGCTCATTATATCATTTTTGAGGAAATTGTCTATAAATATTTTATGAAAAATGTCTATAAATCAGCTTTATGATTTTACAATTTTACATAATTTTAACAAATATTACCAGTGGGTTTTTCCTGCACCTTCGTCATTTGTTCAATTGGTTGTAAACCTCTGCCATTGTTCGTTATTTCTCCAGTCGTTACAAGGTAATATTTATTTCCCGGTTGGTGTGGGTGTACTGATAATAGCGCACGCCTGCCGCATCTAACATCCGTTTGGAAGCAATAACTGCCGGTGTATTCTGATACTTGTCACTGTCATATACGATAGTCTTGATTCCAGCCTGAATGATTGCCTTGGCGCACTCATTACAAGGGAACAGGGACACATACATTTTCGCTCCCTCCAATGAACCACCCCGGTAATTTAAGATGGCATTCAGTTCGCTGTGTGTCGTATAAAAGTATTTATTCTCAAGCGGTGCACCTTCTCTTACCCATGGAAATTCATCATCGGAGCAGCCCTTCGGCAGTCCGTTGTATCCCATGGAAAGAATCTTGTTATCCTCGCTGACAATGCAGGCTCCCACCTGTGTATTCGGATCCTTGGAGCGCATTCCGGATAACATTGCCACGCCCATAAAATATTCATCCCAACTAATATAGTCTTCCCGTTTCTGGCTCATTTTATTTCCTCCTTGCTGCGGTTTTTTACATTTTCTTTTATTTCACTTTTCATTATTTCTGCTTCGCATTTTATTATCATTACGCTGCTATTTTTCTGTTGCTATTTTACCATATTTTTTTATGGTTTTATACGGTTTCTGTGAGATTTTCATGGAAATGACACAGTTCTTAAATTCAAAGAAGCGATGGACTCGTTTTTCGATAAGCAGATAAACAGTAAGCTTGTCAGGAAGCCTGATGAGTTTCTTAACGGTGCATTTGGCTCAATAGAATATTTGATTGCCACTTGATGGGCGAAGCCCGCTTCCTTCACTTGGGATACATGATAAAGGCTGTTAGGGGCACTTGGAATTTCGTCTGTTTCTAGGCAACACCGGCACAGGGATGTGCCGGTGAGGTGCAGATGAACATGGATGTGAATTTGCACCGGTTGCCGGAATAGACTGTATCTTTTTCGAAATTCTTAGTGTCCCTTGCAGGCTTTATGCCGTATTCAAAGTGAAGGATGTGGACTGCGCCAGACAGTAATGTAAAAAAGGTTCTCAAGCCTCTCAACTTAAGAACCCTTCACATTTCATATATCTTCGAACTTATTTTGTTCCGAATATTCTGTCTCCTGCATCACCAAGTCCTGGTACGATATAGCAGTGCTCATTCAATTTCTCATCTAATGCTCCGATATAAATATCTACGTCCGGATGTGCTTCCTGCATTGCCTTTACACCTTCCGGTGCTGCAATGATGCACATAAACCGGATATTCTTTACACCTCTGTCTTTTAACATCTGGATAGCTGCTATAGAAGAACCACCGGTTGCCAGCATCGGATCTACAACAAATACTTCACGCTCATCGCAATCCTCCGGAAGCTTGCAGTAATATTCTACCGGTTTTAATGTCTGTGGGTCACGGTAAAGTCCGATGTGTCCGACTTTTGCTGCAGGAATCATTGCAAGCATTCCGTCTACCATTCCAAGACCTGCACGCAAGATTGGTATCACTGCCAGTTTCTTTCCTTTTAACTCCTTTACAGTTGTCCTGCAGATTGGAGTCTCGATTTCGATATCGGTAAGTTTCAAATCCCTGGTTGCCTCGTAGCACATTAACATAGCGATTTCGCTGATTAATGTACGGAACTCCTTAGAACCCGTTTCTTTTCTTCTTATCCAGCCGATTTTATGCTGAATCAGTGGATGATCCATTACAAATACTTTTGACATATCATTCTCCTTCGTTTAATAATTTCACTAATTTTTTTATACTCTTATTCATGGTCTCAAAGCAAAGCCCGTATGACTGAAGTGTGCCGCCGTAAGGATCTAAGATTTCCAGTTCATCCCCTACTAACTCCGTCAGTACCTGGACATTTTCTTCCTTCGCCTCCGGAAACATTTCCAATAATTTCTGTCTCTGCTGTGCTTCCATTGTAAGCACCAATGTATCTTCGCCAAAATCCCCTGCTGTAATCTGGCTTGACATAAAACCTTCCATGTTAATGCCATTGCTTATCATAACAGCTTCTGCCTTCTGATTCAGTGGTTCCGGGAATAATACCACAAGGCCTCTCACTAACACTTCTACCGGATGATTCAGGGAATATTCCCGAAAAATACCGGCCGCCATGGGTGCCCTGCATGTTCCGCTTTCCGCCACGAATACAATGCGATCGTATGGCTTCATAAAAACCTCCTCTAAACTGTAATCACCTGATGTCCTGCAGCCTTCAGCAGACGATTCATAATTGCCTGCCCAATACGCGGAGTTGCAAAACTCTCGGAGTAAATAATATCTACTTCTTTCTCATCAAAGTCCCGCAACAGTTTATACAAATGCTTTGCAATTGCATCCTCATCACTGCGTGCACCAATACTTACCACTTCGCCTTCCGGATAACGGTCTATCGTTTCGTCTGTTCCGATGATTCCTACCTTCTTTCCCAGCAGAACCGCTTCCTTTGCCAAAGCATTAATCTTTGCTACTACCTTCTCTTCTTCTCCATCTACCAGAATCAAATCTGCTTTCGGTGCATAATGCTTATATTTCATTCCCGGTGCTTTCGGCTTCTGCAGCGAATCCGAAGCAATAATTCCAGGATCCATTTTCACTTCCCCGATTACCTTTTCTAACATTTTCGGTGTAATATAGCCCGGTCTTAAAATCATTGGTATGTCTTCTGTCAGATCAACAATCGTGGATTCAATTCCAATTCCCACAGGACCCCCATCCAGTATCATCGGAATTCTGCCATCCATATCAAATGCTACATGCTCTGCCAGAGTCGGACTCGGTTTACCGGATGTATTGGCACTCGGTGCCGCAATATATCCACCGCTTCTCCTGATCAGTTCCAGTGCAACCGGGTGATTTGGCATGCGGACTGCCACCGTATCCATCCCCCCTGTAGTTTCATATGGAACCTTATCATTCTTGCGCACAATCATGGTCAGCGGGCCCGGCCAGAATGCATCTGCAAGTTTCTTTGCTTCTTCCGGCATCTCCTGTGCGATTTTCTCCATGTCTGAAAATTCTGCCACATGGACAATCAAAGGATTATCAGATGGTCTTCCCTTTGCCGCATAAATTTTCTTCGATGCCTCTGCACTCAGTGCATCTGCGCCCAGTCCATATACCGTCTCAGTTGGAAATGCCACCAGCCCTCCATCCCGGATAATTGCGGCTGCACGTTCCAGTGCTTCTGTATCCATATTATTCTGATCTATTTTTATCACTTCTGTTTTCATAACGCCTATTATATCACGTTCCCTTTATGTGTTCAAGAACTGGAATTGTTTTCAAAATCCATTTCCATCGAAAATCGAAAACACCCGAAAACCGCACTTCCTACTTGCTATGTAGCCCTAAGTGTGGCATAATCAGTATGTTCACTAGAATATTATGGAAAGGAGTTTCCAGATGAAAATTACAAAAAGCGAATTTGGCATGACCAAAGATAATAAGCCGATTTCCCTTTATACTATTGAAAATGCATCCGGTGCTTCCGTTACACTTTCGGATTATGGATGTCGTATTATTAAGATTATGGTTCCGAATAAAGAGGGAAAACTGACCGATGTAATTTTAGGCTTAATGAATGCCGATGAGTATCTTGCTGATGATGCCAGCCTGGGAGCTGTTGTCGGTCGATGCGCCAACCGTATCGCCAAAGGGCACTTTACCTTAAATGATAAAGAATACAATCTTGCCATTAATAATGGGCCAAACCACCTGCATGGTGGTCCTACGGGATTTGGTCAGCGTGTATGGACCGGAAAAATTACAGATGATAAAGTTACTTTTACCCGCATTTCTCCGGATGGAGAAGAAGGTTATCCGGGTAACCTTACAGTTTCCGTTACCTACGGATGGTCTGAAGACAATGAATTATCTATTGTTTACGATGCAGCCTGTGATCAGGATACTGTATTTTCTGTTACCAGCCATGGTTATTTCAATCTGAATGGGGAAGGAAACGGTACCGTATTAGATCAGGAATTACGCATTGATGCAGATGCGATTACAGAACTGGATGACACACAGTGTCCTACCGGTGCATTTCTCTCTGTGGAGGGAAGCCCATTTGATTTCCGTGAGATGAAGAAAATCGGTGACGGCATTCACTGTGACAATGCCCAGTTAAAATTAGGTGGTACTTACGACCATAACTTTGTAATCAACGGGGATGGCTTAAGAGAGGCGGCTGTTTTACAGTCTATGGAAAGCGGCATACGGATGACCTGCTTTACCGACCAGCCAGGTGTACAGCTCTATGTCCCTTGTTATACCCTTCATCAGAAAGGAATTGATGGCAAAGATTATCCGCCATATTCCGCAGTATGTTTAGAGACACAGCATTATCCAAATGCGATCAATATCGAACATTTCCCTCCTGTTGTTTTAAAAGCAGGCGAGAATTTCCGTTCCAAGACACTCTATCATTTTTCTGTGATGGGCTAAACCCGAAAAAAATATAAGAAAGCAAAAGATTCCAGACCATTATGGCTGGAATCTTTTTTGTAATCTTTCTTTATTTCTGATGCATTTCAATGCTGTTTCACTTTCTGTTTTTCTGTATCTGCAGTCTCATTACTCATGCCGGCTTCTTCTGTATCTGCTGTTTCATTGCCCAGACAGTCTAGAATTCCATCTGCAATAGCTTCTGCCACTGCCTCCTGATATTCCCCGGTAGATAATTTCGCGGCCTCCTCGGAATTACTTAAGAAGCCGCATTCTACGATTACCGTAGGATATGCCGTTTTTTTCAGGAGATAATAACTCTCATTGGCTTTTGCTTCCCGCTTATTTTCCGTATCCAGATGCGACCGCAGGCTTTCCTGCATAATCCCGGCAATTTTTCTGCCCTCCTCGGACTGTCCAAAATAGAAGCACTGGGCTCCGCTTATGGACTCTTCCGTATAACTGTTCTGATGGACACTTATGGTAAATAACGGCTTCGCCTCATCAATCAGCCGGCAGCGGTTACGCATATCTGCCACCTTTTTGCTGCCGCTCTCCCCTTTATCAAGACTTTCGTCTGTCTCCCGGGTCAGAATCACTGTTATATTTTCTTTTTCCAGACGGGCTTTTACCTTCTTTGCAATGGCAAGGTTAATGTCCTTTTCCAGTTCGCCGTGAATCCCGATTTTGCCCGGGTCATCACCGCCATGGCCTGCGTCCACAACGATACATGGCTTTTCTTCTGCTGCCCGCATGCTGCTTACCAGCACTGCTCCTTCTTTTGATAACAGGCATACTGCCACCAGTAGAAGAACCGCCATATATAATTCCATTCTTTTTTTCAAACCACACTTCCTAATTCTTTTCTTTATAATAAATATGAAAGTGCCGGCTCAATTATCCTGTTTTATCTGTTAATCCACTTTAAACTTCGCAATTTCTTCGGTAATCTCTACTACAATCCGTTTCAGTTCCTGTCCGGCTTCCACTACTTTGTCGCCATCCCTGGAGAATTCTTCGGAAATATCCATAACAACTTTTTCATGGGCCTCTCCGTTGCGGTTTTACACTTTAGTTATTTGTATATTTTATAATGGTATCCCAGATGCTGTCTGTCTCAAAGCCAAGCTTCCAGAAAGATATTCCCGCAAGTTTATTTGACTTCATGACTTCTAACTTCTTCTCAAGGGAAGCTGCGTCTTCTATCCAGACTTTATAGGTAACCCCATCATTTACATATTCTGCGTAATTCTGCCCATCTTCTTCTGACCAGGTCGGCGTTGCTCCATTTAATTCCAGACGTTTCTGTACCGTATCCATACCAACAGCTTCGCTGGTCAAATCATATGGTACATAATCCTCTGCTGCTGCAGCTGTTGTATCTTCTTCATCATCTGCTTTTGGTGTCTCTGCCCATATTCTTGTATAGAACGGACATCCCAGAATGATCTGGTCTGCAGGTACTTCCTTTAAGGTATCGGCTACTCCGTTGGTTACAAATCCAATGGATGCAACAGATCCTTCATCTGAACCAGCATAATGCTCATCATATCCCATAATCACTACATAATCCGCAAAATTTGCCTGTTCTTCCCGGTCATAAAATGCGGTATAAGCACTCGGCACATAGTTGTCCACGGATAATACCACGCCGTTGTTTGCACATTTTAAGGAAAGTTCACGGATAAACTGGATATAGCTGTCTCCCACTGCTTCACTGTTTAAGGATTCAAAATCCAGGTTAATTCCATCTAAATCGTACTGGATTGCTGCTGAAATAATCTGATTGACCAGATACTGTCTGGTAGAGGTATGGGTCAGAACAGCAGCTGTGTCCACTTCTTTATTTTCAAGATTGCTTACCAGTCCCCAGACCTCAATATTATTCTGATGGCAGTAGTTTACATAATCCAGCGATGCAAGGTTTGCAATGTTACCATTATTATCATTTAAGTAGAACCAGGTCGGTGCGATTACATTGATTCCTTTGGTATTCTGCAATACCGTTGCAATGGTGCTGTTGGCATCCTTTGTTGTTACCTGATGCCATGCCATTTCTATGGTAAAGTCCTTGGAAATATGGGTAAATTCCGGCTCTGTAAAATCATTGTTCAAGGTTTCAGTGGTTACTTTTCCTACGAACTTATTCTTAAGGTATCCGATAACACCATCTTCTGTCATGGCTTTGGTCCAGCTGTCACCTGCATCCAAAATTGTCAGGGTCTCACCTTTTTCTAAGTCTTTCACGATTGGACTCTTGATACCGCCCTTTAAACGAAGCTGTGTTGCCTTCTTCGCCGGTGCTGTATCCACATCCCCCCACACGGTATTGATTACGGTACGATTCGGGTCTTCATATACTTCGTGGGTAATATTGGTATACTGCTCTACGAAATCAAGTGCAAGATACATGGTATTGCTGTCATTCCGGACAATTGTATAATCTGCACTCTGGTTTTCCTTGCCTACCTGATAAGTATTACTGCCTGCTGCCACGGTAACGAGATTATCCGGCAGTGTATAAAGCAATACATTTTCATTGGCATCCCAGTAAAAACGGTCATTGAAGCGGTCATGTACCGTTTCATAATCCACATATACTTCGCCGTCAATATATTTGCCTGGTATCTCTAACACTTCATGATCCACCACCAGCGAAATATCCTCATCCGCCTGTAAATGATAATATTCTGTCATATCCTGATGCTCTTTACTCGGAATATATTTCTGAATAATTTTCGTTCCTACGGCAATCAGCAGCACCAGTAATATCAATACGATTACCACAATAACCGGTGCTAATTTCGTGTTTTTTCTGTTCCGTCTGCGGTTCCTGTTTCTATTTCTATTTCCATTTGTCGGTCTGTTCGTTCGCTGCGTTCTCTCCAAGCCTGCGTCCTCCTGTACTTTACTGTTCTATTTTCTTATGGTTTTCCATTTTTGTTTTCTTTGCCATAAGCATACGTCATTGGTGGGAAAATTTCAAGTAAAAACCACCTGGAAACACGCTTTGCGAGTTTCCCGCGTAAAAAGAGGCACAGACTATCATTTTTGTCTGTGCCTCTTACCTTTCTTTTTCTTTACATTGTGCTGCATTCTGCAGCGGTGTGAGTAAGCATTCAGGGTAACCTTCTCACATCAAAAGCATATATTTCTATTTATTCATCTTTTTTTGTTTTTGGTTTCTGTTAAATTTACATGCCTGCTTTCTACTTTCCTTTTCCAAAAGGATAAGCATTCGTGATATGTTAAACTAAAGTTTTTAAAAACAGGCGCTCTGCTTCTTTTAAATGAAGCGGGTCCTCCATAAAAGGAAGGGTATGGATTGGTATCCGGTATTGTTTCTGAAAATCTTTTTTATCTTTTTTCATCCCAAACTGTGCCAGAAACGTCACATTGTCCAAACACTTTTCCTCTTCCCATATGACGGACATAAAATACTCTAATTCCTTTCGTTTCCATGGACTTAAGGAAACCAGAATCAGCTTCCGGTCACAGCGCAAGAATTCCCGACGAATCCTGTAAAACTCACTTCCGCCGTCTATGATGTAATATTCATAGCCCTGTCGGATATATTCCGGCATATTATCACTTCCCGCATTTGCAAAATAGTGTTTTCTGTCCGGCCGCCCCCATTTACCCTGCTGCTGTTTCTGCAGTTCTTCCAATTCGTGATTTCCACTTAATTCCACCAATGCCGTGTGACTTTTCAGGCAGTCCGCACAGTAATGGGTCAGCGCAGTGCACAGATGCGTCACACCCACGCCCTGCTGCACACCAAATATTCCGATACTTTTTCTTTCTTCCATGGTTTGTTATCTTCTCCCTTCCTTCGAAAGCATTTGTGTGAAGAATGCTTCCTTTTCTCTGCCACCATCAAATGGCATTGTGTCCCTCGGATAACAGTACACTTCTCTTCCGATGAAAGCTGCAAATTCTCTCGCCTCCATGGGGCTGCTATGATTACAGATAATTTTAAGATTTGGTACACAACGTAACGTTTGCCAGGCTTTCATGGAAGCCTCCCGCTTCCACAAAGACAGATTCACTACGAGTACTGTAATCTCAGCCTCTTCCATGCAGGCTTCTTCCACTGCAGCTCCATAATCGAAAATGAGTGTATCTTCCCCGCTGCCGATAGACTCACTTCCCCGGAAATTCCGGCAGATGACGATATCTTCTTCGCACTCTGCCTCACGGCTCCGCCCAATTTGTTCCACCACATTACTTATCTTTTCCCTCTTTTCGGACTGAATTTCCCGATACAGGGCATTTGCGCCCCCCGCATTAAAAAATGAAGTCAGTGCAATGGCTATATGGGTGGTTCCGACTCCGGATTCTGCCCCCACAACAGATATGCTTTTTAAGAGATGCTCTTTCCGATTCCCCTTCTGCTTTAACGCACGGGTCAGTGCCTGTTGTAATTCCCCGGCGCTTTTGTAACGCTTGTTTGGATTTTTTCTTGTGGCTTTTTGTGCGATATGCCGGAATGCCGGGCTGCTTTTGTGAGAATGCTTCTTAATATAAAGTAAAAAAACAGCCCCGATTGCATAAATATCGCTTGCCGTATGCAGTTCATATTCCCCGTACTGCTCCGGTGCCGCAAAACCTTTTGTTCCATAGTTCTGATAATTTTTTCCACGACTGGTAATATATGATGCAATTCCAAAATCGATTAATTTTACCTGATTCCCACATACTATAATGTGTGACGGTTTTAAATCCTGATGTAATACCGGAAATGGTTTCTGGCTGTGCAGGAATGAAACAATTCCGCAAAGCTGTATGCCAATCTGTATCATATACTCCTGGGAAACTGACGTATTCCAAAGCAACTTCTCTAACGATTCCCCTTCAACATATTCCTCAATGATATAATAAAAGGCTTCATCTTCCTCTATATCATATACAATTGGAATTCCGGGATGTCGTAACTTAGCGAGAATGTTTGCTTCAGAAAGAATTGAAGACGGCATAGAACGTGTCTTTGAAATACACTTTATTGCACGATATGTCTCCAACTTCAGATGTCTGGCAAGATACACCTTTCCTGCTGCGCCGCTTCCTAACTCCGACAACAGCTCGTATCTGTCAAACAAAATTTGTGTTTCTATATGTTCCGCCCCTTCCTTCTTTCAAAGGAACCGGAACGCATCTCTTGGAATAGTTTATAGCACAAAGCAATTATGCTTTGCAATAGAAAATCTGTTTTTTTAGACTTTTTAGAAAACTTTAATATTTTTTACCGGTTTACAAGTATTTTTGATTCCATTATAATATAGGCGTAAACTTCATACAATTTTCTATAGATAAGGAAGTGATTTTTATGAAAATTGAAAAAGTGAATGACAACCAGATTCGCTGCACACTTACCAGAGCAGACTTAGATGACCGCCATCTGAAGCTGAGTGAGTTAGCATATGGCACGGAGAAAGCAAAGTCCCTGTTTCGTGACATGATGCAGCAGGCGAATTATGAATTTGGATTTGAAGCCGAGGATATGCCTCTTATGATAGAAGCCGTTCCCCTGACACAAGATACAGTATTGCTTATTATTACCAAGGTAGAATACCCGGAAGAGTTAGACACCCGGTTTTCCAAATTTTCAGAGCCGGATGAAAATGAATATCCGGATTTTGCAGATGCAAAGAGCACTCCTGCTGCCGGAGCCGATGACATTTTAGGCTTCTTCAAACAGCTTCAGGAAAAGCAGAAGAGCGAACTTGCCAAGTCAGTGAAGGCTGCTGCCCCGGCAGAACCTCCTGTAGAAAAGGCTTCTGCTCCTGTACCTAAGCCAGTTGTAGAACCGGTAGTAGACATTACCCGGCTGTTTGTATTTGACAGCTTAGAAAAAATCAGCAATCTTGCCCGTATTTTAAATGGCTTTTATAACGACCGGAATTTCCTTTACAAGAATCCGAATAAGAGTGCCTTTTATCTGGTACTGCACAAGGGACACCATTCTCCGGAAGATTTCAATAAGGTCTGCAACATCTTATCGGAATACGCTTCCACTGAGAAATACAGCCGTGCTTCGCAGGCTTACTTCGATGAGCATTTCCTGCCTCTGATTAAAGAGCAGGCACTGCAGGTACTGGCGGAAATTTAAAAACGATAAAAAGGAATTGCTTTGAGTTTGTACCGACCCCTAAAAGTTAGACCCAAAAATCTAACGATTGGAGGTCGGTATTTTTATGTCTAAATATAGTTATGAATTTAAAAAGAAAGTTGTAAATGCTTATCTGAATGGAGAAGGCGGTTATAAATATCTCGCCGAGCAATACGGCGTTCCTTCTCATAGTAAAGTTAAGTTATGGGTGGATAATTATAAGTCTTTTGGAGATGATGGGTTAAAACGTTCACGTCAACAAGTAAAATATTCTTTCGAAAAGAAACTTTTTGTTGTAGAGTTATATTTATCAAGTGAAATCTCATATCAAGATTTAGCTCTGCAAGAAGGAATTACTAACCCGTCTATGATAGTTGATTGGGTTAATCGCTTTCGAGCAGCTGGACCTGATGCGTTGAGGCCACGTAAGAAAGGTCGAAAGAAAATATTGGATAAACCAGATAACAATACACAAAACAAACCACTTGTAGAATCTCCTGTTGATACAAGTGTAGAACATGTAAAGGAACTAGAGGATGAACTTCTTAAGTTAAGGATAGAGAATGCCTTTTTAAAAGAACTGAGGAGACTGCGTTTAGAGGACGAAGCAAAAATGAGAGAACGGCGCGAATCATCAGCAGCCTCCGAAGACAGTTCAAACTAAAATATCTTCTCTCATATACAGGAATGCCTAAAGCAACATATATGTATTGGCAAAAAAGATTTGATAGAGAAAATCCTGATAAGGAAATCGAAGAAAAAATCCTTGAAATTAGAAAACTTCACAAGGATTACGGATATCGTCGTATGCTAGGAGAACTTCGCAATCAGGGATATGTTATCAATAAAAAGAAAGTTCAGCGAATCATGCAAAAACTCGGATTACAGGTAACCTCATTTACACGCAGGAGTAGGAAATATAGTTCATACAAAGGAAAAGTTGGAACTGTTGCGCCTAATAGAATTCGCAGACGCTTTAACACACATATACCTCATCAGAAGATCACCACAGATACAACAGAGTTTAAATACTATGAAGTTGATGTTAAAGGACATATGACTATGCACAAACTTTATCTGGATACATTTATGGATATGTGTAATGGAGAGATACTAAGCTTTGGTATTGATAAACGCCCGTCTACCAAGAATGTAATGGATGCTCTAGAAAAAGCAATAGAAGTAACATCTGATTGTCCCTATCGAAGAACCTTCCATTCGGATCAAGGATGGGCATATCAAATGAAAGCATACTCATATCGCCTTAAAGGAGAACGAATATTTCAGAGTATGTCTAGAAAGGGAAATTGTCACGATAATTCAGTGATGGAAAATTTCTTCGGACTATTAAAACAAGAAATCTATTATGGTGTAGTTTATTATAGCTATGAAGAATTGAAATCGGAAATAGAACGATATATAAAGTATTATAACGAACAACGAATAAAAGAAAAACTAGGATGGATGAGTCCTGTGCAATACAGGCTTAGCCTCTTGGCTGCATAAAAACAGCGTAGCAGCCAATAAAACTGCTACGCTTAAAAGTCTAACTTTTTGGGGTCACATCA
>NZ_QTZJ01000005.1:0-160496 GCF_003462625.1 Roseburia sp. OM03-7AC | reverse complement strand
GATGACCATCTTAGAAATAAAGTTTTCGGATTCCTGTATGAAGTTTTGAAGGTATGTTATAAAATAGCATAGCCTATTCATAATCCTCGATAGCTCAATGGTAGAGCGCACGGCTGTTAACCGTGATGTTGTAGGTTCGAGCCCTACTCGGGGAGTTTTTTTATCAACATTGATAAATAATATATGGCTCCGTGGTCAAGCGGTTAAGACATCGCCCTTTCACGGCGGTAACACGGGTTCGATTCCCGTCGGAGTCACTTGGGTGAAAACTCATGGATTGTAAACTGCAAGATTGGCTGAAAGGCTGGGTTCATAGTCTGCAGAAGGCATACGCCGATGTGGCTCAATTGGCAGAGCAGCTGATTTGTAATCAGCAGGTTATCGGTTCGAGTCCGATCATCGGCTTTATATGGACCTTTAGCTCAGTTGGTTAGAGCAACCGGCTCATAACCGGTCGGTCCTGGGTTCGAGTCCCCGAAGGTCCACTTTTATTTTAAATTTATTTGGCCCAATGGCTCAGTTGGTTAGAGCGCCGCCCTGTCACGGCGGAGGTCGCGGGTTCGAGTCCCGCTTGGGTCGTTTTGGGATCTTAGCTCAGCTGGGAGAGCATCTGCCTTACAAGCAGAGGGTCACAGGTTCGAGCCCTGTAGGTCCCATATGCCCGCGTGGCGGAACTGGCAGACGCGCAGGACTTAAAATCCTGTTGTGGTGACACAGTACCGGTTCGATTCCGGTCGCGGGCATTCATACCGATGGTATGTAATAATTTAATATGTGCGTGTAGCTCAGCTGGATAGAGCACTTGGCTACGGACCAAGGTGTCGGGAGTTCGAATCTTCTCACGCACGTGGAAAAAGGACTTTGAATCTTTGTTTAGCAGAGATTTGGGGTCTTTTTATTATATAAAAAAGGGTGGCGCAGGTATGATACAGGATATTGCACCAATGAAATTTCACAATGAATATCAACAGAGAGAATGCCGGGATAAGGATATCGTATTTTTATTTTCGGGAAATAAACTCCTGGTAAAAAAAGATTCTAAAATCAGTTTCTTCTATATAAAAGAGTTTTCAAAAGAACTTATAAAAGAGACAGAACAAGAGGCTGACGGATTCGGTAACAAAAGATTGCAATATCTGTTTTCTATTGATGATGTACAGTATTATCTGCTGAATGTATGGACAAAGGAAGAAGCAGAAAAAGAGGTAGAAAAGCAGCTTGATGAGCAGGTCAATAGGCAGAGCAAAAAGCAGAACCATAATATTGGAAATATGGAATGGGTTACGATTCGCAGCCTGCGGGAAACAGTTTCAAAGAAAGATTGTTTTGCTGCGGCAACGGCATATCATTTGTATGTGTGGTATCGGGATAACCGTTATTGTGGCAGATGCGGAAAGGAATTGCAGCCGGATACGAAGGAGCGGATGATGCGTTGTGCATGCTGTGGCAATATGGTTTATCCGAAAATTGCTCCGGCAGTAATTGTGGGAGTAATATACGATAATAAAATATTGATGACAAAATATTCAGACAGGGAATATAAGAAATACGCATTGATTGCAGGTTTTACAGAAATTGGCGAAACTGCGGAAGAGACAGTTCGCAGGGAAGTCATGGAAGAAGTAGGATTGAAAGTAAAGGATATTGTATACTATAAGAGTCAGCCATGGGGCTTTGATTCCAATCTTCTGATGGGATTTTATGCCAGAGTGGAAGGAACAGATGCCATTACTTTAGATAAGAATGAACTTTCACTGGCTGAATGGGTACCAAGAGAACAGGTTGCAGGCATGGATGATAAAATCAGTCTTACCAGGGAGATGATGGAGAATTTCTATCAGAATGGCGAAAAATGTTTGCAATAACTACATTTTCTTGACAGTTTTGCATAAAAAATATATGATATAGAAGTGAAAAATCTTTTCAGAGAGGACTGATTTATTAATGAAGAATGAGAGTAAAAAGGCGAATGCAAAGCTTACATCAGTTCTTGCAGCAGTGCTTATTATAGTAGTAGCCATTGTAGCGGTAATTGCTGTAAAGACAAAGGATAGTGGAAGTCTTGGAACTTATTCATGTGAAATTATGTCAAGCGATAATTCATCGACTGTTTTTGAAATTACATTTAATGAAAAGAATAATACTTATAAAGAGAATATCAGTGTGGGAGACAAGGCAGTAGAGCTGGCATCAGGAACATTTGTCATGGATGGAAATAAGCTTACACTGACCTCCGATGGTGGCGATGTACAGAATCTTGTAAAACAGGGAAAATACCTGATTGCAAAAGATTATTTATATGAAGGTGAGATACCGGATGGAGATACTTTTGATGCTACCTGTACATTTAAGAATAGTAATAATGTGGTATATTCCATTACCTTTAAAGCGGATGGAACTTATGTACAGGATGATAATGGAGATGTATCGGAAGGAACTTATACGCGTGACGGAGACTGGATTAAACGTGAGAGCAGTTCTGGCACAAGCGTAGGAATTGATTATTTGATTTATAGCGGAAGAATAACTAATTCCTACTATATAAAAAAATAAAACAAAAAAGTAATGGAATAGAAGAGTTGAGGAAAATAAATGTCAAGAGAGGAATTCCTAACAGAATTAAGAAAGGCTTTGCAGGGAAGGGTAAGCCAGCAGGCGGTGAATGATAATCTCCGCTATTATGAAGAATATATTCTTACAGAATCTCATAAAGGAAAGACGGAGGCTGAAGTAATTGCAGAATTAGGAAATCCAAGACTTCTTGCAAAAAGCATAATTGATGCAGAAAATGCAACGGCAGAGAAAACTACAGCAGAACCACAAAAGGGAATGGATGGGCAGGAAACAGCTTCCGGAGAGTATTCTTTTAAGAAGATTAAAATTCGAATCTGGCTTATATTAGCGGCAGTATTTCTGTTTGTAATTTTGCTTATAATTCTGCTTGCACAGGTAGTTGCATTTTTACTTCCGGTTCTGCTTCCGGTAGCAATCATTTTCTTTTTATTTATAGCAATGGGTATGAACAAAAGATTTTAATAAGCAAGTATAATAAAGTAATTTTAATATAGAAATAACAGAGGAATTTGTGTTATGGCAATGATTAAGGTCCCGGCAGGGAAATGCTTTATCAAGCATGGAACAGCGGTAAATGCACTGTATATGGTAATTCATGGAACAGTGAGACAGGTGTCTAAGCTGGAAGAAGTGCAGATTGGAAGCGGTAATATAATAGGTCTGATGGATTGTGCAGAAGAAGAATATATAGCAGATTATGTGGCAGCGGATGATGTAACACTTTATCCGTTTCATTATCATGCTCCGGAGGACTTTGGTAAGATATTTATCAGTCAGCCGAAATATGCAGCAGCATTTTTATCTGTGGCAATTCGTGAGGCAGACCATATGCTTGGACGAAACCAGAGATTTCAAAACAGTACAGAAAAATATTATAGCTTTGCACTGGCAATGTATCAGAAATATCAGGAGTTATGTAGAAAATATTGCATTCAGGAGAAAAGTTTCCGGAGAATAGAGAGCCTGCAGCCTTATGTAAGAACCAATATGGCACCGAAATGGGAAGCGGATTATTTCCATGAACTGGCAGAACTTGGGAATAGTGGAACTATGGATTTCTTTCAGCAGAAAGAGGATTTGCTGACGGGACAGATTATGCAGGCAGCAAGAGCTATGTGCAAAGCGGTAAGAGAGATTGACCATGCAAAAGAATATTTACAGGAGCATGTAAATCTGTATCTGGATACCAATCGAATGGATTTATTACAGCTTTATTTTGACATGGCAGCCCGTGCAGCAGCAAGTGGAGCTGACATCGAGGAAATACGACAGGCAATAGAGCCATTGTTACAGTTTATCAAGGACAACCGTCTGGGAGATGCAGGAGAACGGGACAAACGAATTACGGAATATCAGACTTATGATTTTAGCAATATAAAGATAAAGGCAGATGCAATATATAACTTTGCAGGAGAACTGATTGGTGAAGTACCAAAGCCGCAGGCAGAGGATAAGCTGGTTCAGGGAACGGAAGATTTACTGGAACAGGAATATGCGGAAACCGATGGAGAAGAGGAAGAAGAAACAGAGGACTGTCTGGTACATATCTTAGAATATGCAGGAGTGGCAGCAGAGGATGTACATAAAATTCGAAGCAAAATGCATGAATATGATGCAATTCCGGATAATTTTGATAATGATGAGAAAACGAGAAAACTTCGGAAAGAGTTGACAGCATTATTCTATGCTACTTATAAAAATGTATTTAAGCATGCCATGAAAGATGCGGATGACCTAGACCCGGTTATTCAGATGTTTTTGAATTTTGGATTTATGGATGTGGGAATGGTAGGAGAAGATACCGCTAATGAACTTTATGATTTGACAGATAAACTGTTCAAGTGTAAAAGCGACCATGTCTATACCATGTTTGAGTGGCTAAAGAGCATCTATGAAGGAAAGAATGAACCAAGCCGGAATGAATTTGACCTGGATTATAATGGATATCTGGCAGAGCAGAAGCGGATGGGTAAGCTGGATGCAGCAGGAATGGAGCGGTTGAAAACAGACTGCTGGGAAAAGACCAAATATGAGATGAATAATATGTTTGTGTCAACGAACCGGGCAACTTATGGAAAAGTAAGTACCTTCTGTCCGATTCTGAGCAAGCATGACATGGTGCAGGAAGCAGAGAAGATGCTGGTGACTGCAGAGCGGATTGAGGAGGCAATCAAAAAAGTCCGTGAAGTTGATTATTCGTTGTTCTACCGTGAAGTGATTTTTTCAGATCCGATGCATGGTGTAAATGCTGAACCGGTGCAAAAAGAAGTATTTCCAGATGTTATTCTGATGCCGAATGTGGGAATGAAAGCAATGATGTGGCAGGAGACTGCCGGAGTAAAACGTGATACATCCGCCCGATTTGTTTTCCCGGTTATGACTATCTACAGCCTGCAGGATATGATGATAGAGACCTGCGGAAGATTCCGTTGGGAAATGTGCCGTAAGATACAGGGAATGCGTTGGAATGATATTACAGAGAAATCCCTAACTTCAGAATATTGTGATTATATCCAGTACTATCGGAAAAACCGTGATTTATCCACAGAGGCAAAGGAGAAGATTAAGAATACACTCTGGAAGTCAAAGAATAACTATCGTGAAGTATTTATTTCTGATTATATTGGATGGATTAAATACGAGGCAGGCGGCAGTTTCCGCCTGAACCGTGTAGCAAGGGATATTCTGTTCCGTTATTGTCCGTTTGCCAAGAAATACAGGGATGCATTAGAGGCAAACCCGATGTATCAGGATATGATCAGCCGGTTTAAAATATTCCAGGAACGTAAACTGCGTCATATCGATGGATTCCGTACCAGATATGAGAAGAACGGCGGCGAGATGAATATGGAACTGCAGGAAAATATGAATTTCTATAATATGTAAAGAACAATAACTACGAGAAATACGTTTTGCGAGCTATCGCGGTGCTCGCAAAATCTGAGTAGAAAAGAAGTTTGCTCAAGCGAGCTTGGCTCCTTCTTTTCTCTCAGATTTTTCTCGCTACTCGCGTAAATAAGAAAGCCACATGAATCTTAGGATTCCTGTGGCTTTCTTGAGGGGAGTATAAATAATTAATAAGGGGTATAACTGTATAAAAAAACAATTCTTATACGAAAAAAATTATAATATAAAAGTTTTTAAAATGCAATGCAAATGAGAATAATAAGAAGAAATTAAGAAATAATATCACTGTATCAGAGAATCAAAAGAAAAAGTATCTGATAAAAAAGGAGGCGATATTATGGCAAAAAATGCAGATAATGCAAAAAACAAAACAAGCAATGTAAACCGCACAATGAATGCTGATAATGATTTTGAAAATGCGGATAACAAAACCGGCAACAAAGCAGGCAATAAGACCAGCAACAGAAGTGATAATAAGGCGGATAACAAGACATCCAACAAATGTAATTACTAGGTCAATCTTATTGAAAAACTGCATATATTAAAATAAGAAACAGATTACAAGGAACACTTTGTAATCTGTTTTTTATAGCAGAAAAAGTCAGGAGATTTTTGGGGGAGATGGCATATGAGATTTACGGCTATCAGTGTAGCGGAATTATGGAAACTAAAAGATGATCCACAGATATATATTGTTGATTTGAGAAGCAGGGAGGATTTTCAGGTATTTCATTTGAGAAATGCCCACTGTTATCCTTATGATGAGATAGAACACTGGGAGCATAAGTTGCCGAAAAATCGCAAGATACTGCTGTGTTGTGAGTATGGAAATACAAGTATGTATGCAGCAAAAAGACTGACGCGGCAGGGATATCAGATATATACTCTGATTGGAGGCCTAAATGCACTAAATGGATAGAAAAGAACATTGACAGTGTCATTTAGAACAGATAAGATAGTAGTGATAATGGAGAAAGAACATATGAAAACATACGAATTAACAGTGCCATGTCATTTTGGCTTAGAATCAGTTTTGAAAAAAGAAATATATGATCTGGGATATGAAATCTCAGAGGTGGAAGATGGAAGAGTGACTTTCATTGGTGATGCAGAGGCAATCTGCCGTGCAAATATTTTCCTGCGTACAACGGAGCGTGTGCTGCTTCGGGTAGGAAAATTTAAAGCGGAGACATTTGATGAATTATTTGAAGGAATCAAGGCACTTCCATGGGAAGAGTATATTCCTGAAAATGGTAAATTCTGGGTCACCAAGGCTTCTTCCATAAAGAGTAAATTGTTCAGTCCGTCAGACATCCAGTCTATTGTTAAGAAGGCAATGGTAGAACGGCTGAAACAGAAATATCATACCAATTGGTTTGAAGAAAGTGGTGCATCCTATCCGGTACGAATTTTCCTGTTGAAGGATGAAGTAATGGCAGCATTAGATACCTCCGGAGAATCTTTACATAAGAGAGGCTACCGGACTCTTACCAGTAAGGCACCAATCACAGAGACCCTTGCAGCAGCATTGATAATGCTGACTCCATGGAATAAGGACAGAATATTAGTAGATCCATTCTGCGGAAGTGGGACATTTCCGATTGAAGCAGCAATGATTGCAGCCAATATAGCACCGGGCATGAACCGTAGTTTCTTAGCAGAGCAGTGGACAAACCTGATACCGCGTCAGCTCTGGTATGATACAGTAAATGAAGCCCAGGAAATGGTGGATACCGATATTAAGGTGGATATCCAGGGATATGATATTGATGAAGAAATTGTGCGTGCAGCAAGAGAAAATGCAAAGCGTGCCGGTGTGGATGGCATGATTCATTTCCAGCAGAGACCGGTAAGCCAGTTGAACCATCCGAAAAAATACGGATTTATCATATCCAATCCGCCATATGGTGAGCGGCTGGAAGAAAAGGCAGCATTGCCGGAATTATACAGGACAATTGGTGAGGCATACAGAAGGCTGGATTCATGGTCTATGTACCTGATTACCAGCTATGAGAATGCACCAAAGGATATCGGAAGAAAACCGGATAAAAACCGCAAGATTTATAATGGAATGTTAAAGACATATTTCTATCAGTTCATGGGACCGAAGCCACCAAAACGGAAAGGGACAAAAGAGTGAGGGAAAAAGTACGTTATTCTAAGAGATATGTAGTATTCACGTTACTTTTAGTTCTTGCATTGATACTGAAATTTGCCAATTTGAAGGGTGTAACCGAAGAAATCGGACAGTTCCGTGGTGCAGATTTGCAGAGCAGCGACTGGAACCCTCTGATTGCAAAAAGCATCAATGAGAAGAATCTTACGGTAGCGATTGATAATAAAGTATATACCAACAAGCACAATGGAATCTATATGGATGAAAATCTGAATCTGATGGTACCATTGGACTTGATTCGGGACAGTTATAACTGCAGCGTGCATCTTTACGATGACACGGCTCTTTTGATAGAAAAATATTCAGACAGCTTGTGGATGAGCTTAGATGACCAGGAAGTACGGATAAATGATGAGAAGGAGAAATTTTCTTCCGCACTGACACGGATTGATGATCGTTATTATGTGCCGGCAGAAGTCATTGCTTCGAAGCTTGGTTATTCTTATGCCTGGGATGTTAACAAAAATGAAGCAGTGGTGGTGAATACTTCTTCTGAGACAAGCATTCTGCCATCTCATTATGACTTGCGGGAGAGAGGAAGAGCACCGCAGGTGAAGAACCAGGGAAATAAGGGAACCTGCTGGGCTGCATCTTCCCTGGCAGCACTGGAATCCATGCTGCTTCCGGAAGAAAATGATGTATTTTCAACCGATAACATGAGCCTTGGAAACAGTTTTGGCTTAGGACAGAATGATGGTGGAGAGTATACTATGAGCCTGGCATATCTGACTGCATGGCAGGGACCGGTATTGGAAAAGGACGACCCATATGACGGTGAGCTGACAAAGAATTTAGCTCCAGTCAAACATGTGCAGGAAGCGCAGATTATTGAAAGCAAGGATTTGGAGAAGATTAAAGAGGCAGTTTTTAAATATGGTGCAGTCGAGACTTCTATTTACAGTACACTGCAGAATGTCAACAGCCGTTCCGAATATTTTAATCAGGAGACCAATTCTTATTGCTATGTTGGTTCAGAAAAGCCGAATCATGATGTGGCAATTATTGGCTGGGATGACAGTTATGCGAAAGAGAATTTCCCGGGAGATTTAGAGGGAGACGGTGCATTTATCTGCCAGAACAGCTGGGGAAAAGATTTTGGAGACAATGGAGTATTCTATGTCTCTTATTATGATACCAATGTAGGAATTCACAATCTGGTTTATACCGGAGTAGAAGATACCGATAATTATGATATGATTTATCAGTCCGATTTATGTGGCTGGGTCGGTCAGCTGGGATACAACCGTGATACCATTTACGGAGCAAATGTATATACAGCGGAAAACAATGAGAATTTAGAGGCAGCAGGCTTCTATGCAACCGGGAAAAATACGGAATATGAAGTATATGTAGTAAAGGACTATGATGGAAGGGAAAGTCTGTCCAAACGGCAGAAAGTAGCTTCCGGAAAGTTTGATAATGCAGGCTTTTATACCGTTACTTTTGATAAGAAAATTGCAGTGGACAAAGGTGAAAAATTTGCCATTGTACTGATGATAAAGACTCCGGATTCCGTGCATCCAATGGCAATTGAATATAAGGCAGATGAATCAACCAGAAACGTAGATCTTTCCGATGGAGAGGGATATATCAGTACCAACGGCAAGAACTGGGAAAATGTAGAAGAAACCCAGTCTGCAAATCTTTGTATAAAAGCATATGCAAAAGAAAGGTAAGTCAGAGCGGGATGGAAGAGAAAGTTATTAAAGCAGCTACCGTGATGATCACTGCCATAAGCATTATTGTGGCAGGAACGCTGCTGTTTTTTCCACAACTTCATATCCGGGCAGAGGAAAACAGGGAACTTCGGGCACAGGAAGCCATCGAGCGCAAGGAAAATATGGATGCGCTGGAAATGTTGCAGTATAATACGGCAAATGTAGACAGCCAGGAGGGCATCAGCTTTGATCAGCAGCTTCGTATTGCATTACCGGAAAATGTGACACCGGAAGATGTCAGCGTAGAAAATGACTATCTGACCCAGACCATTACCATTAAAATTCCGGGAGCAGATGAGAATTATCTTTATAACTATCCAATGATAGGAAAGAGCTATCATATAGATAATCTGACTTATGAAAGTGAGCCGGAATATGGTGTAATTGAGATCTCTTTAGATAGTGTGGTGGAATTACAAAAGACATCTGACGAGCATTATATTTATATGGATTTTTTGACACCACATGAAGTCTATGATAAAGTTGTGGTAATAGATGCAGGACATGGTGGAAATGCACCGGGAGCTACAAAGCAGGGCATTAATGAGAAAGATATTGACCTTGCTATAGTGCTTAAAGTAAAGGAATTATTTGATGAAGCAGGAGATGAGAGCGTCGGAGTCTACTATACGAGAACGGATGACAGCAATCCAAGTCTTGAACAGCGTGTAGATATGGCAAACAAAGCCGGGGCAGACCTCTTTATCAGCGTACATAATAATTCTACCAAGAGCGGAAGAATGTCCAGTATCAACGGAACAGCAGTCATGTATGATGAAGAGAAGGCATCTGAGGAAAATGGAAGTATGCAGTTAGCCCAGATTTGCTTAGAAGAAATGACAGCGGCGTTAGGAAGTACCAGTAAGGGAATTGTAAAAGGACACGAGATTTATATTATACGAACAGCAGAGATGCCGGTAGCATTGATAGAAGTAGGCTTTATGACAAATCAGGATGAACTGAACCGGTTGAATGATGAATCATATCAGAAAGAGGCAGCACAGGCAATTTATAATGCAATTTACCGGGCATTCCAGGAGGGATATTAAGATGAATAAAATAATATTTGCAACAGGAAACAAGGACAAGATGAAAGAAATCCGCATGATTTTATCGGATCTTGATGTAGAGATTCTTTCTATGAAAGAAGCCGGAATCAGCGTGGATATTGAAGAAAATGGAACTACTTTTGAAGAAAATGCACTGATTAAGGCAAAAGCTGTGGCAGCATATACAGATGCTATTGTTTTAGCTGATGATTCTGGTCTGGAAATTGATTATCTGAATAAGGAACCGGGTGTATATTCCGCCCGTTATATGGGAGAAGATACCTCTTATACCATAAAAAACCAGAATCTTTTGGATCGTCTGAATGGAGTACCAAAGGAACAGCGGACCGCACGCTTTGTATGTGCAATTGCGGCTGTATTACCGGATAAAGAAACACTGGTAACCCGTGAGACAATTGAGGGATATATTGGATTTGAGCCTCAGGGTGAAAATGGATTTGGCTATGATCCAATCTTTTATGTGGATGAATATAACTGCTCCACAGCAAGCTTGCCACCGGATAAGAAGAATGAAATGAGCCATCGTGGAAAAGCATTACGCGCAATGAAAGAAGCACTCATGGGAAAAGGTTTATCATAAAGGAAGATAAAAGATGAGAGTATTGATAGTAAGTGATACCCATAAGAAACATGAAAATCTGATAACGATTATGGAAAAAGAAAGACCTTTTGACCGTATGATTCATCTGGGAGATGCAGAAGGTTATGAGGACTATATTGCGGAACTGGCAGGATGTCCACTGGACATTGTGGCAGGAAATAATGACTTTTTCTCTGAACTTCCGAAAGAAAAGGAAATTGAAATCGGAGGATTAAAGGCATTGATTACCCATGGACACTACTATTATGTTTCTGCCGGTCTGGAGGATATCAAGAAAGAGGCAAGGGGAAGAGGCATGGATATTGTAATGTTCGGACACACCCACAGACCGCTTATAGAAAAGGATCATGGTGTAGTGGCATTGAATCCGGGCAGCACATCATATCCTCGTCAGGATGGACATCTGCCGTCTTATATCGTGATGGAAATCGACGCAAATGGTACTCCGGACTATCAGCTCAAATACCTTTCTGAAGAAGAAAAACCCAAAAAACCTTTATAAATTGGGGCAAGATTCGGAGTTGTAAAAATTTTTTGAAAAAATTTGAAAATAAATGTTGACAATTGGTATATGCTATAATATAATATGTCTTGCGTCACGGAAAAAGAAATTTAAATAGCGTTGACGGGGTGTGGCTCAGCTTGGCTAGAGCGCCTGGTTTGGGACCAGGAGGTCGCAGGTTCGAATCCTGTCACCCCGACTTCATGCGGGTGTAGTTCAATGGTAGAACACCAGCCTTCCAAGCTGGATACGTGGGTTCGATTCCCATCACCCGCTTTCTAATTGGAAAATTAGATATGTGTTCGTAGCTCAGCTGGATAGAGCAACGGCCTTCTAAGCCGTGGGTCGGGGGTTCGAATCCCTTCGAGCACATTTTCCCGAGAGGGAAGAGAGACCGCCTGATGGCCGGAATCTTATGGTGGGTATAGCGCAGTTGGTTAGCGCGCCAGATTGTGGCTCTGGAGGCCCAGGGTTCGAATCCCTGTATCCACCTTGATGCGATGGTTAGAGCATCTTTTGTAAAATTGATGGGCTATCGCCAAGCGGTAAGGCACAGCACTTTGACTGCTGCATACGTTGGTTCGAATCCAACTAGCCCAGTTAAGCTGTGATGTATCTTGAAGGATTCCAAAAGGATTTGGAAAGAGCACTTATCGAACTAAATATGTATGGGATATTAGCTCAGTTGGTAGAGCACTTGACTTTTAATCAAGTTGTCCGGGGTTCGAATCCCCGATGTCTCATTAACAGTGAAAAGCGTCATTCATATGAATGACGTTTTTTTGTACGAAAAAATATCTGTAAAGCCGCTATTAATGCGGGGGTTGTGGGAAGAATGAAACAGCACGGAAATGTAAAGTCCGATGAGAAGAGTAAAGAAAAATAATACTAAGAGGCTGACATTTTTATCTTTATTTTATTTTTAAGAGGGATTTTGAATATCTTCGTCTTCATTTCATCTTCAAAAGGAGAAAAAGAAGCGTTTGCGTAATTAGGTAGAATGCTTTATGATTAAGACAATGAGGTGTTAGGAAGGCTTTCAAAAATCTTTGGAGAAATATATAAAGATTGGAAGGAATGGTGAAACAATGTATTATGGGAAAGAAACAGGTGAATTAAAAAAAGCAAGAGAAGAGTATGAAAGTATTTTTGGTTATGATCCAAATGGAGAAATGGAATTAGAGTTTAATGAACAAGACGAATATTTAGCAGTTTTATTACAGTGTATAGAAGAAAAGAAAGATATGTTTGATGTACTTGGAGGAGAAAAAGCATGACAAGAAGAGAACGTGAAGTAACAGATATAAATGAAATCCTTAAGATTATGGATGCCTGCAAGATTGTGCATGTGGGACTTGTGGATGGTGACCAGCCTTATGTGTTACCGATGAATTACGGCTATACCTATGAAGATGGGAAAATGGTGATTTACCTTCATGGAGCAAAGAAGGGTTATAAGTATGATTTGATAGAGAAGAATCCGAAGGTATGCTTTGAAATGGAGTGTGATGTGGTGCCATTTGAAGGAAAGGTGGCATGTCAGTATGGTAATTCCTATTCCTGTGTTATGGGAAAAGGGAAAGCTGTTATCGTAGAGGATGTAAATGAGAAAATGCAGGCACTTTCCATTTTGATGAAATGCCAGACCGGAGGCGATTTTACTTTTAATGAAGAACTGGTATCCATTGTCAATGTGATTCGGATTGATGTAAGTGAATTCAGCGCAAAAAGAAGACCGATTCCGGAAGGATTGAAAAAGTAACAGAATAACAGAAGATTGAAAAAGAAATATTGACAAAGAAATATTGATAAAGTAGAAAGCAGGATTATGAAAGTGTAATTCCTGCTTTTTTCTATCCTCAATCATTTATCACAAAACTGTGACAATCTATTCGTTGCGCGACGTAGGAAGCATTTGTATAATGAGACATAGGAATGAACCGGGGAAAAGTAGGAAAGAAAAAAACGAATGACAACAGATAAGAAAAAGGATGTTTAGGGAAGATGGATAGAATATTAGTAGTGGAAGATGACCGGGAACTGAACCAGGGAATTTGCTTTGCACTGCAGCAGGCAGGGTATGAGACAGAAAGTGCCTATTCCATTCAGGAGGCAAAGCTTGCGGGTTTGCAGCAGGAATATTCGCTTATGATACTGGATGTAAATCTTCCGGATGGAGAGGGCTTTGGCTTTTGTAAATGGATTATGGAGCGCAGGAAAGTGAAGACCATGTTTCTTACGGCAAGAGATTTGGAAGAAGATGTATTATCCGGGTATGAACTGGGAGCAGAGGATTATGTGACAAAGCCATTTTCCATACATATTCTGCTAAAGAAGATAGCGGTCATTTTAAAACGGGAGACGGAAAATCCAAGAAATATTTATGAAGATGGATATCTGCGGATAGACTTTGACCGGGTCAAGGTAGAAATAGAGGGGAAAGAGTGCATGGTAACACCTACGGAATTTCGGATGTTACGCTTATTTATTGAACATGCAGGACAGCTGCTTTCTTATAATGTGCTGTTAGAGCAATTGTGGGACTGTGATGAAGCATATGTGGACCGACACACACTGGCAGTCAATGTGAACCGGCTCCGTGGAAAGATAGAGGATGCGGAACACAAATATATTTCAAATGTATATGGGATGGGATATCAATGGTTGCGATAGGAATAATAGCTGGCTGTGGCATTGTGATAAGTTATCTTCTAGTCAGACTGTATCGGCAGAAGAAGGAAATCTATGATTTTACGGAAGAACTACAGCGGTGTCTGACGCTGATGAAAGCAGGCGAAGACATTGGAAATGAAGCGGAGTTTAAGGACAGCCTTTGGGATAAGATTTATCAGGATTTGCAGGAGCTTATGGATGTTTGGAACAGGAAGAACCGACAGAGCCATAAGGAAAAAGAACAGATAAAAGAGTTGATTTCTGATATTTCCCATCAGGGCAGAACGCCAATGGCGAATATTAAAATATATCTGGAAATTTTAGAAGAGGAACAGGAAGATAAGGTGCGGCGGCAGGAGTGTATTGGAAAGCTGATAAAACAGACAGAACGGCTGGATTTCCTGATGCAGAGTCTGGTGAAGCTTTCGCGCCTGGAAACCGGAATCATAGAAATATGTGAAAAGGACACAAAGATTTTTGAAGTGTTAGGACTAGCGGTTGCGGCAGTGGTACCGGGAGCGGAAGCAAAAGAGATTTCTGTCCATGTGGACTGCCCGGAGACATTGAAACTGTTTTGCGATGCCAAGTGGACACAGGAAGCAATTTTTAATCTTTTAGAGAATGCAGTGAAATATACTCCAAAAGGGGGAAGCATCTATATTTCAGTAATGGAACAGGAGGTTTTTGGAAAAATCAGCATCCGGGATACCGGAAGGGGAATCTCTGCGGAACATCAGGCACAGATTTTTCAAAGGTTTTACCGGGAACCGGAAGTCCATGATGAGGATGGAATCGGGATTGGTCTGTATCTGGCACGAAAGATTGTGACGATGCAGGACGGCTATATGGAAGTGCATTCAGAAAGTGGAAAGGGGGCAGAATTTTGCATTTATCTGCCAATGAAATAAAAGAAGTAGTACGGACAGAGGAGTTAAAGAAATATTATCCGTTGGGAACCCATACAGTAAAAGCCTTAGATGGAGTGAACCTTACCGTAAAAGAGGGAGAATTTGTGGCAATCACCGGAAAGTCCGGAAGCGGGAAAAGTACGCTGCTGCATATGTTAGGAGCATTGGATGTGCCAACATCCGGAGAAGTCTATGTTGATGGGAAAAGCCTTGCGTCAATGACGAGGGAAGAGCAGGCAGTCTTTCGAAGAAGGAAGGTTGGTGTAGTATTTCAAAGCTATAACCTGATTCCTGATTTGAGTGTGTATGAGAATATTGTGCTGCCCATCGAGCTGGATGGAGGTTATGTGGACAAGGCATATATAGAAGAATTGTTAAGGCAACTGAAAATAGAAGATAAGCGGGATGCACTGCCGGGTACGTTATCTGGCGGTCAGCAGCAGAGAACAGCAATTGCCCGGGCATTATCTTATAAGCCGGCTATTCTCTTAGCGGATGAACCCACGGGAAATCTTGACACACAGACCAGCCATGATGTTATGGGATTGTTAAAAACAGTGGCACGAAAATATCAGCAGACTACAATTCTGATTACCCATGACATGGACGTGGCGCAGTTGTCAGACCGGATTGTATACATGGAAGATGGGAAAATCAGGAAGGAACGAAAGCTCTATGCTTAAAAATAATAATCAGGCTGTCATCCGTAAGATGGCAGTCCGTTCCATAAGGAGCAACAGAAAGAAAAACAGCCTGTATCTTGTGGCAATTGTATTGGCGGTGCTGATGCTGTTTACGGTTATGCAGACAGGGGCTTCCTACATGCATATGCAGTATGTCTGGCGGCTGCATTCTGTGGGGGAACTCTATGATGGAATTCTGATGGGCGGAGTCACAAAAGAGCAGGAAGAGACGGTAAAAGCAGATCCTGGTATTGAGGTAGTTGGAATTACAGAATTTATGCTGGGAAGCATTGGTGAAAAGAATATTTCTATCATATATGAGGATAAAAATTACCGGGAGAAAATGCATCAGCCAGGCATTCTACATCAGGAGGGAAGGTATCCTGAGACATCCGATGAGGTGATGGTTACAAAGACGCTATTGGAAAAGCGGAAGTTGGAAAATCTTACAATTGGAGATACGCTGCTTTTAAGCTATCAGAAGAAAGATGGAACCCAGGTAGAAAAGCCTATGAAAATTACGGGTATTATAGATGACTATGAAGAAACGGCCAACTGTTTCGTGACAGAAGATGTATTTGAACAGGCAGGCTACAGTCAGGCAGACTATGGCTGTGGCATTCTCTACTATCAATATCGCTTCTGGTTTGCATCAGACCGGATAGAGAACCGTCTGAAAGAAGAATTAAATCTGGAACGGAAGCAGAACATTCAGACAACATGGGACTGTGATAAGGTAAAGGGAATTTTTCTTGGAATGATAGGAATCATTATGTTAACCTGCCTCAGTGCCTATTTACTGATTTACAATATCATGTATTTATCCATAGAAGATAATATCCGTTATTATGGATTGCTTCGTGCTGTGGGAATGACAGAAAGCCAGATGCACCGGCTGTTGTGGCAGAAGCAGATTATTCTAAGTGGAATCGGAATTTTAATGGGAATAGTTTTAGGATTTCTGACGTCCTATCTTGTAATTCCCGGAACAATCCGGGTGCTGGGACTTCGCTCAGAAAAGATGGCTGTAACGATAAAACCGGAATTTCTGGTGCTGACGATTGCTATTATGGCAGTGACGGTCTATCTTGCCAGCCGTAAGCCGGTAAGAGTAGCAGAGCGCATTTCTGTCATGGAGGCACTGGGATATCAGACTTCGAAGGTAGTCTATACCGGAAAGAAAAGACGAACCGGGAAAAATATTATTTACCGTCTGGCATGGCAGCAGCTGTGCCGGATGAAGAAGAAAACAATCCTTGTCATCCTTTCACTATCAACCAGTCTGACTGTATTTCTATGTGTGGTAACACTGGCGGGAAGTCAGAGCAAACGGACGGCAGAGTTACAATATATGGATGCTGATATGGAACTGACCAATAAGAGTATGGTGGCTGATACATCAGACTGGAAACAGCCTTTCGATGACACATTTTGTGATAAACTTTCAAAAATAGATGGAGTAAAGGAAATCCACAAATTAAATTACAGTACAATCGTCGTACCCTGGGAGCCGGATTTTTCAGATCAGTGGATGCGTGATTTCTATGACCAGTGGATGTATATAAAATATGACGATGTAAGAGAAGAATATCAGCAGAATCCGGAACATTTCATGGCACTGGTGGTGGGAATCGATGAAAAAACATTTCATTATATCAATCAGCAGAACGAAACGGCAATTGATGAAAAATCATTTCTGGAAGGGGAAAGCTGCCTTTTATGCCAGCAATATATGGGATATACCAATGCGGATGTCAAAAATAAGAAAATAAGCTTTTATTTTCCGGGGCAGGAAACAAAGAAATACAGCACATCTGTTGCAGGACTGCAGAAGGATGACAGCCCATATCGTGGACCCAGCGAGGTAAGTTTATCTGTTGCGGGAATACAGGAGGATGACAGTCCGTATCTCGGTCCGACTGCCATGGGACCGACGATTATGATTTTAGTCAGTGACTCTTTTTTAGAGGATAAGGCAGAGAGCCTGTGGACATACAAGGTATCGGTGATTTATGACGAGGAATACGATAAGGAAACAGAAAAGAAAGTCAAAGAGCTGATACAGGAATCTAAGGATGCAAAAAATATTACCTGGAGCAGCAAGTTAAAGGGTATCAAAGAGCAGAAGCCGGCAGAACGGAAGATGTGGCAGCTAGGAATGGGAATCGCTATAGTTTTAGGGTTTATCGGTGTGATGAATTATATCAATACAGAGCTTGGCAGTATATCCGGCAGAAGGCGGGAAATTGCAATATTAGAAAGCATTGGCATGACCGGAAAACAACAGCGCAGGCTGCTTTTGACAGAAGGGATGTATTATGCGGGAATTTCGCTTTTCCTGACGGCAACGGTGGGACTTGGCATTGATGTGCTGTTGTTTCAGCGGATGAATTATCATAAGGTAGCATTTTCCATTCCTGTCATTCCGGTGGTTGTCATGATAGTGACACTGTTTGCACTGTGCATTTTCGTACCGTTGGCAGCAGGCAGATTTATGGAAGGAGATGGCACTCTGGTAGAGCGGATTCGTCATGTGGGAGAATAAAAAATAACTTTCACTGCAACCGTTTCTTCTGTTATTACAATATATAGGTGTAAGGGAAACATCCCAAAACAAATGACGGCGCGGTCTGGGAGAATGGAAACATGAACAAACAATTACTGGAACATTACATTGAGGCATACGGAACGGACATCTATTCTTTTTGTATCCGGCTGACACAGAACCGGGAACAGGCAGAAGAACTCTATCAGGATACCTTTCTTGCAATGTGTGAGAAGGAGGACTGGAAGGAAGAGGGAAATGTCAAAAGCTATCTGCTTGGAATTACCATAAAGCTCTGGCAGAACCGGAAGCGGAAATTTGCCTGGCGAAAGAGGATTGCAGCGGAGATTCCCTTATCGAAGGAGCAGGGACTGGAAGCATTTTCGGCAGATGAAAACTTAGAGCAGCATATGGTAAGCAAAGAAGAGCAGGAAGCCGTGTGGAAGGCTGTATACAAATTGTCGGAGCAGCTTCGCATCGTGATTCTTTTATATTATATGGAAGATTTCAAAGTGGCTGAGATTGCAGAAAAGCTGTCCCTCTCTATCAGTAATGTGAAAAGTAAACTGATGCGTGCACGTAGATATCTGAAGCAGGAATTGGAGGATTTTATCATATGAAACCAACCTTAGATGATTTATTACACAACTCCCTTATAGCAACTGATATTCCCTCGGAAGAACTCAACGAGAGGATTTTAAACCAGTCAACCCAAAAGGAGGTTGTACCTATGCGGAAGAAGGAAACGAAGAAACCATGGAAAATGGCACAGACAGCAGCAGCTGTGGCACTTCTTGTTTTAGTCACCGGCTGTGGTGTATATGCGGCAGAGCGGATCCTTGCACAAAAACAGATTGCGATTATTGATAATGAAACGGAATTTATGGAAAATGCCACAGAGACAACGATTCATTATGAAGAATTTTCAGGAGAAAATCTTGATTTTGCAGACAGCAAGGTGACAGACCGGACAGAGGAACTTATTCAAACTTCTGATTTCGTTGGAACCGTTACCGAAGGAACCAAGGATGATCTATGGAGCTTGAAGGCAGAAGAAAAGATTGATGGCAAAATAGAGGTGGGTTATGTCTATCCGAAATTAAGCGATGCTTTTAAAGACCATAATATTGGCATTGACCTTTCTTATATAGAAGCAAATTATCCAACACTCTGGAGTGAAAAAGCCTGTCAGCTTTGTTATGATTCCAGGGATGCAGACACATTTTCCCGGGGAGCATTCTTTGCCAGTTACCGGAAGGGAGACAGTCAGGCGGTGTCTATCCAGTATGAAGTATCGGATATAACAAATGAGGATGATTATATTTTTAAAGAAGCTTATGACAGCACCGGTACTTATACCACAGCAGATGGTGTGACACTGACCATTACCAGTCAAACAGCAGACAGCGGCTATACGATTACCTATGCCCGCATGATTACGGAATATAGTGATTTCGTTCTGACATTACGTGGGGATTTTTCAGAAGAAGAAAGCCATGTGATTTATGACAGTTTAAATCTATCTTCAATCTGTGAGACTGGGAAGTAGAATAAAAACGGTTCAGGAATTATCCTGAACCGTTTTTGTGGTTGGACTGCGGGCAACAGGACTTGAACCTGCACGGTCTCCCACTAGAACCTAAATCTAGCGCGTCTGCCAATTCCGCCATGCCCGCAAGACAAGAACTATAATAATATAGAAATATAGTTCATGTCAAGTGTAGATTAACCCTGAAGCCCCCGTGCCTGACGGTCCATATCCTCCACTACAATGTCATAGATTTCACCAAGACCTGCGCAGTATTCTAAGACCTTCCAAGGCTCGTTGGTGTGATAATGAATCTTAATCAGTTCTTCATCACCAACTGCCAGAAGGCAGTCTCCTTTGAAATTTTCAGTAAAGTAATCATTAATTGCATCCTCGTCAAGATTTTCCCCTTCAATTAAAAGCTGAGTGTCATATCTGAATTCTAACATCATCGAATCCTCTCTTTCTGTCTATTTCCCTTTTATCAGGAATAAATTTCAAACACAGTATAGCATAACGCAGTGGGAGAAGAAAGTATTTCATAAAGCAGTAGGACTTTGTTGAGACAGATTAACCAAGTAGAAAGTTTTAGATTTCTTTAAGAACTGCCTAAGCAAAGATTAATGTTCTTTAAGAATTCGTAACTGTGATATTCTTGTGATTTTATTGTGCTATAGTTGTCCCTAGAAAAAAGAAAAGAGGGATGATATGGATATTTTAAAGAACATCAGAGAAACTGCCCTGACACATCCGAAGCGGTGTGCAGTGCAAAGCAGAGAACAAAAGTTGACTTATGAGGAGTTAGAAGAATATTCCAACCGGCTTGCAGTATGGATTGTAAAGAACAGCCAGGACCGTAAGCGGCCGGTTATTGTATATGGACATAAGAACCCGTATATGGTGGTATGCTTCCTTGCCTGTGCCAAGGCAGGTAGAAGCTATGTGCCGCAGGATATCTGCATTCCGGTAAGCCGGGTGGATGAGACCGTATTAAGCGTAGAACCGGAACTGACCTTTGTGGTAGAAGGTGATTATCAGACAGAAATTGGAACAGAAATCGGAAAAGATGAGATAGAAGAAATCGTAAAACAGGAGACAAACGAGACCGATGTGCTGCAGCCTCTGACCAGAGATGAAGTATGGTATATCATATTTACTTCCGGAAGCACCGGAAAGCCTAAGGGCGTAGAGATTACAAGAGACTGCCTCAGCCATTATCTTGACTGGTCGGTGCAGTTAGGCAGCACCATGGAAGAAAAGGGCGGTGCCCATTTTATGAATCAGGCACCATTTTCTTTTGATTTATCGGTAATGGATTTATATACTTCCCTGGTTTGTGGCGGAACGCTTTATACCATGGATAAGAAGATGCAGAGTGACTATAGTGAGATGTTGGGCTTCTTAGAACAGTCAGAAATAGAAATCTGGGTATCCACACCGTCTTTTGCAGATATGTGTCTGGCAGACCGAAATTTCTGTGGGGAAAAGATCAAAGCCTTAAAACTTTTCTTATTCTGCGAGGAAGTGCTTACTACAGCTACGGTAGAGAAGTTAAAGGAACGTTTTCCAGAGGCAGTTATCATCAATACTTATGGTCCGACAGAATCTACGGTGGCAGTCACAGATGTGACTATAACAGAGAAGTTATTGCAGGAGACCATTGCCCGGGGCAAATCCCTTCCGGTAGGTCATGAAAAGCCAGGAACTTATATCGAAATCTGGGATAAAGCCGGAAAAGTGTTGCCGGAAGGAGAACAGGGCGAGATTGTTATTATCGGAGATACGGTAAGCTGTGGTTATTATATGAGAGCAGATTTGACAAAGAAGGCATTTTTCCATTGTATCCGTGATGGAAAAGCTTACCGGGGTTATAAGACCGGAGATGCCGGATATTTAAAAGGCGGGCAGCTTTATTATAATGGAAGAATTGATTTGCAGGTGAAGCTGCATGGATACCGCATTGAAATTGAAGATATTGAGAATAACATGGTAAGACTTCCTCAGATTGACCATGCTGTCGTAGTGCCGAATCTGGAAGAAGGAAAGGTAAAGAGCCTGACGGCATTTGTGACAGGAGCACAGATGGCAGGAAAGAAAGCATCTGAGATTTCAAGACAGGTAAAAAACGGTCTGAAGGAATTCCTTCCGGTTTATATGATTCCAAAGAAAATAAAATATATCGAAACCATGCCAATGAATAACCATGGCAAGGCAGACCGAAAATATCTTGGAGGTCTGGCAGAATGAGTTTTTACAGCGGAGCACCATTCTTTGGCACATTGATTCTGTTATTGCTTTTCGCATTGATTCTTGGCTGTATGGAAAGGAGCCTGCGCTGGTATAACCTTATCGTATCCGGTGTAATGGTTGTCTGCGTGTTAGGCGGAAATCTGACGGCGCTTGCGTATTTCGCAGGATACTTTCTGATTGAATGGATGCTGGTCAGAGGATATGAATGCATAAGAAAGAAATATGGAAGAAAGGCAGCATTTTATCGCAGTTTTGTGCTGCTTTCCATCCTTCCACTTGCATTATGTAAACTATGTGACCTTCCATGGTTAAAGGAGATGAATCTTTTTCAGTTTACCGGAATTTCTTACCTTACGTTCCGGGTGGTGCAGATTATCATTGAACTTTATGATGGCACCATAGAAGAGGTGAAAATCCTTGATTTTTCAGCATTTTTAATCTTCTTTCCAACCTTTAGCTGCGGACCCATTGACCGGAGCAGAAGATTCTTGGAGGATTATCATAATGTGCCGGGAAGAAGAGAATATCTTGAGCGGTTTGGAATTGGTTTACAGAAGCTTGTTTTAGGAGCAGCATATAAATTCGTATTTGCGGATTTCTTCTATCAGATTATGAATCAGTTCATGAACCGGACAGCAGGGAATATGGTTTGTTATGCATACAGCTATGGTTTTTATATGTTTTTTGATTTTGCGGGATACAGTCTGATGGCAGTGGGAACCGGCTATATGCTTGGCATCTGCGTACCGGATAACTTTAAGAAACCGTTTATCAGCCGGGATATGAAAGAATTCTGGGCAAGGTGGCATATTTCCCTGTCCGAGTGGTTTCGGGATTTTGTCTTTTCCAGATTTATGATGTTATCCATGCACAAAAAATGGTTTAAAAGCAGATTAAACGGTGCAGCAGCAGGCTTTCTTATCAATATGCTGGTGATGGGTGTGTGGCATGGTCTGACGGTGCATTATATTTTGTACGGACTCTATCATGGCATATTGCTGGCAGTTACGGAAATCTATCAGAAGAAGTCGAAGTTCTATAAGAAATATAAGAAGAAAACCTGGTATGCACTGGCATCATGGGGAATCACATTAAATCTGGTGATGTTTGGCTTCCTGATTTTCTCAGGACATTTTATTACAATTTAGGTTATCCCAGCTTATATATAGAAGAAAAATTTTAGATGCAGAATCATTTGCAAAGAAAAATAGAAAGAGAAAAAGGAGATTATAAGATGAAAGAAAAGATTTTGGATATTATTGAAAAAGTATGTGAGGATGACAGCATCCGGGAAGACCTTACGATGAATCTTTTTGCAGAGGATTTACTGGATTCCTTAAGTTTTGTAGAACTTCTGGTGGAACTTGAGGATAACCTTGGTGTTGTAATTTCACCATCGGAAGTAACAAGAGAGGATATGGATACACCGGAGAAAATTATCGCGCTGGTAGAAGCAAAAGCACAGGAGAAGTAAGCATGAAAACGATAAAAGCATTTGCAGTTTCGCTGCTGTTATGCGCACTTACGATAGTGGGACTGCATTTATACAGCGGCAGAGGTTTTTCGGCAGAGGGAAAAGCAGGCACCTGGGTCAGTGATGCAAAATCCCAAAGCGGCAGTACATTAAAGAAGATGGCAGCCGATGAAAATGCAGTGCTGATATTCGGCTCTTCGGAGCTGCGGCATGGACAGGGCAGTGGATTCCATGGAGATACGATTTTTGATGGCGCGGATATGGATCCCATTTATGTAGGAAAAGCAGGGTATCAGAGCCTGACCCATGCCATTACACTGGGTGCGGTGGGCAGTCAGGCAGCCAATAAGAAGGCAGTATTAATCGTTTCGCCCCAGTGGTTTAAAGAAAATGGAGTAAAATCCACGGCGTTTGAAGCTGCTTTTTCAGAAGAAGAATATATTGCATTGCTGGAAAATCCGGATATCAGTCAGGAAACCAAGGATTATATCAATGGCAGACTGCAAAATATCATGGCAGATAATGAAACCATGTCAGAAAGAGTAAAAAAGGACCGGGAATGGTATCAGCCGAAGGATGATAATACAGCAGAACAACTAGGCTGGCTGGAGCAGAAAAAAGCAGATTTTCATAAGATACTGTTGGAAGAAAAGAATAATTATAAAGTGATGGCAGAGGCACTGATGGATGGAATCAGCAATCATAGGAGCAAGGAAAGTGGTGCAAAGCTGTCACAGGCTACCTGGGAGCAGCTTCGAAAGGAAGCTGAAACAGAAGGACATAAGCTTTCGGATGGCAACGACTATGGCATGTTTGACAGTGTATATAAAGGAACGTACCAGACGCTGATTGCCAATGGAAAACATAAGAATCCGAAGTACACCTTAGATTCCATGGAATTTTCGGATTTGGAATGTTTTCTGTCAATTTGCAGGGAGGAGGGAATCGAGCCTTTGGTAGTAATCCTTCCCTTTAATGGATACTGGTATGATTATACGGAGCTGACGGCAGAAGAGCGGAGCACATTTTATGAAAAGATAAGATGCATAGCAGAAGATTATGGTGTGCAGTGTGCCGATTTAAGTGGAAATGAATATACGGAGTATTACTTTGAGGATAATTCCCATCCAGCATTGAAAGGACTGGTAGATTTAAATGAAGCGATTTATGAATTTTATCGGAAAGATAAGACAGAATGAGAAGGCAGTATTTCTTGGTAAAGTGATTTTCTTTTACCTGCTGCTGATGATTCTATGGATGCATTTTATGCTGGCAAAGGATTCTGCAGCACCGGCGTTTATTTATGAGCAGTTTTAAACTATACCGGTTTGGAATGCGATATATAACCTATGGTTATATATTAAAATAAATCAACCTAGTAAAATCAATGCACCTTTAGCACTTTAACGCGGCAAAGCATATGAAAAACCTAGAAAAATCAAGGAGTAGCAGGGAAAATGAGTATTGCTTTTCAAATTTTCATGTAGTAAGATAAGGCACATGAAACCTAGGAGTTAAAGGAGGAACTATTATGAAGAAAAAAATAGTCAGTGTAATACTGGTCGCAGCGATGGCAGTTGGATGCCTTGCAGGTTGTGGCTCAAAAGAAGCAAAAAATGAAGATGCATTCTATATCGGAGGAATTGGACCGGTTACCGGTGATGCAGCAATTTACGGAACAGCCGTTCAGAACGGTGCACAGATTGCTGTCGATGAGATTAATGAAGCCGGTGGAATTAACGGTCATCAGATTGAATATAATTTCCAGGATGATCAGGGAGACCCTGAAAAAGCAGCAAACGCATACAACACCTTAAAAGACTGGGGTATGCAGGTATTAATGGGAACTGTTACAACAGGTCCTTGTGTATCTGTGGCAGATTTAACTGCAGCAGATAATATGTTCCAGATTACACCATCTGCATCATCTACAGATGTAATCAAGAACGACAATGTATTCCAGGTATGCTTTACAGACCCTGCACAGGGAACAAAATCCGCACAGTATATTGGTGAGAATAACCTTGCCAAGAAAGTGGCAATTATTTACAATAGTTCAGATATCTATTCATCAGGTATCGAAGCAAAATTCGTAGAAGAAGCAGCAAACCAGAACTTTGAGGTAGTTGCAGAAGAAGCATTTACTGCAGATTCCAAGACAGATTTTTCTACACAGTTACAGAAAGCAAAAGATGCAGAAGCAGATTTGGTATTCCTTCCAATCTACTATACAGAAGCATCTATTATCTTAACCCAGGCAGATTCTATGGGATATGCACCGACATTCTTCGGATGCGACGGTATGGACGGAATCTTAGGTGTTAAGAACTTTGATACTTCTTTAGCAGAAGGACTTATGTTATTAACACCGTTTGCAGCAGATTCGAAAGATGAAAAAACTGCAAACTTCGTTTCTAAATATGAAGAGAAATATAAAGATACACCAAACCAGTTTGCAGCGGATGCTTATGATGCAATTTATGCAATCAAAGCAGCATTGGAAGAAGCAAATGCAACACCGGATATGAGTGCTTCTGATATTTGTGATTTATTGAAAGACGCAATTACAAAAGTCAACATTGATGGTGCAACAGGTAGCGGAATGACATGGTCAGCAACTGGTGAAGTAAACAAAGATCCTAAAGCGGTTGTAATTCAGAATGGTGAATACGTAGGAATGTAATGTATTTTATCAGATAAGCCAAAGAGGGGTTGCCAATGGCAGCCCCTTTTATGTATTATAGAGGTATATATTCTAAGAGAAAGCAAGAGGTGTTGTTATGAGATTCATAACGTATTTAATCAACGGTATCAGCCTTGGCAGCATCTATGCAATCATTGCACTGGGTTACACCATGGTGTATGGAATTGCTAAGATGCTGAATTTTGCCCATGGTGATGTTATCATGATTGGCTGCTATGTCGTATTTATGACAATGAGCGGCATGAACATGAACCCGCTTTTGAGCGTAATCCTTGCAGTTGTAGTCTGCACTGTGCTTGGCGTGATAATTGAAAAAGTGGCATATAAGCCTTTGCGTAAGGCATCTCCACTGGCAGTATTGATTACCGCAATTGGTGTCAGCTATTTGCTGCAGAATATTGCATTACTGATATTTGGCGCAGATACCAAATCCTTTAGTTCTGTGGTTCCATTGCAGAATATCAAGATTGGCGGAATTACCATAACCGGTGTTACGGTAGTGGCAGTCCTGGCATGTATTGTTATCATGATTGGCCTGATGATTTTTATTAAAAAGACAAAAGCAGGACAGGCAATGCTGGCAGTATCCGAGGATAAGGATGCAGCACAGCTTATGGGGGTAAATGTAAACGGGACAATTTCACTTACTTTCGCAATTGGTTCCGGACTTGCAGCAATTGCAGGTGTGTTATTGTGTTCAGCATATCCGACACTGACTCCATATACCGGATCTATGCCTGGTATTAAAGCATTTACTGCAGCTGTATTTGGTGGAATCGGTTCCATTCCGGGAGCATTTATCGGAGGAATTCTTCTTGGTATTATCGAAATCTTAGGAAAAGCTTATATTTCTTCACAGCTTTCCGATGCTATCGTTTTTGCCGTATTGATTATCGTGTTATTGGTTAAGCCTACCGGTATTCTTGGTAAGCCAATCCATGAGAAAGTGTAGGTGGCAGAAATGAGTAAAATGAATTTAAAAACAATGAAGAAGACAACAAAGAGTAATTTGATTACATATGCTATGGTAATCGTCATTTTTGCCGTAGTACAGATTCTGGTAGCAACTGGAAGCATGTCCAGTCTGATGCAGGGACTTTTGGTACCACTTTGTACTTATTCTATCGTTGCAATCGGATTGAACCTCTGTGTAGGCTATCTGGGTGAATTAAGTCTTGGTCATGCAGGCTTTATGTGTGTCGGCGCATTTTCCAGTGCTTTCTTTACCCGATGCATGGAAAATTCACCGATGAATCCAACCCTGCGTTTTATCATCGCTTTATTAATCGGAACTGCTGTTGCAGCATTCTTTGGATTCTTAATCGGAATTCCGGTACTTCGTTTAAGAGGCGATTACCTTGCAATCGTAACCCTGGCATTTGGAGAGATTATCAAGAATGTCATCAATGTTCTTTATGTAGGCAAAGATGAAAACGGTCTGCATTTTGCAATCAATGACAGCAAGTCTCTTAATATGTCGGGAACCGGAGAAATGATTATCGATGGTGCAAAGGGAATCACCGGAACACCAAGACAGTCTACTTTCTTAATCGGTGTTATTTTGATTCTGGTTGCATTGTTTGTAGTATTTAATCTGGTTAATTCCAGAAGCGGCCGTGCCATCATGGCAATCCGTGATAACCGTATTGCAGCAGAATCCGTTGGCATTAATATTACAAAGTTTAAACTGATGGCATTTACCATTTCTGCAGCAATCGCGGGAGCAGGCGGAGTGCTTTATGCACATAACCTTTCCAGCCTGATTGCCCAGCCGGCAAACTTTGGATACAATATGTCCATCATGATTCTGGTATTTGTCGTACTCGGTGGAATGGGAAGCTTCCGTGGTTCCATTATTGCAGCCGTAGTACTGACCATGCTTCCGGAAGTATTGCGTGGACTGCGTGATTACCGTATGCTGATTTATGCGGTAGTTCTGATTGCAATGATGCTCTTTAACTGGGCACCGGCAGCAATTACCTGGAGACAGACACATTCTTTGAAGAATTTATTTGCAAAGAAAACGAAGGAGGTACAATAAGATGGCAATGTTAGAAGTAAAGAATCTTGGAATTTCCTTCGGTGGACTCCGGGCGGTAGATGGATTTGAAATGCAGATTGAAAAAGGTCAGTTATACGGACTGATTGGACCGAACGGTGCAGGTAAAACAACCGTATTTAATATGCTTACCGGTGTATACAAACCGGATGATGGAAGCATTGTACTGGATGGAAAAGATATTACCGGAAAGAAAACCATAGATATTAATAAAGCCGGAATTGCAAGAACCTTCCAGAATATCCGCCTTTTTAAAGACCAGTCCGTGCTGGATAATGTAAAAGTCGGACTGCATAATCATCATACTTATTCTACTTTAACCGGAATTCTAAGACTTCCGAAGTATTTTAAAGTAGAAGCAGAGATGAATGAAAAGGCAATGGAGCTGTTAAAGGTATTTGGTCTTGAGGATGAAGCAGATTATCTGGCATCCAATCTTCCGTATGGTAAACAGCGTAAACTGGAGATTGCAAGAGCACTGGCAACTGAACCAAAACTTCTGCTTTTAGATGAGCCGGCAGCCGGCATGAACCCAAATGAAACCAAAGAATTAATGGATACCATCCGCTTTGTAAGGGATGAATTTGATATGACCATTCTTCTGATTGAACATGATATGAAACTGGTATCCGGTATCTGTGAGAAACTGACTGTATTGAACTTCGGCCAGGTACTGGCAAGCGGAAATACCAGTGACGTATTGAATAATCCACAGGTTATCAAGGCATATCTGGGCGAATAGGAGGGATGATAAAATGGCAATGCTTGAAATAAAAGATTTGGAAGTATATTACGGCGTGATTCAGGCAATTAAAGGGATTTCCTTTGATGTCAATGAAGGAGAAGTCATTGCATTAATCGGAGCCAATGGTGCAGGTAAGACAACTACACTGCAGACAATCACCGGGATGCTCAGTGCCAAAAAGGGAAGCATTCTTTTTGAAGGAACAGATATCACCAAGGTTCCGGGACACAAGATTGTATCCATGGGAATGGCACATGTTCCGGAAGGAAGACGTGTATTTGCAGAGCTTTCTGTATATGAGAACTTAAAGCTGGGTGCATATACCAGAAAAGATAAGCAGGAAATTGCAGAGTCTTTAGAGCGTGTATACAAGAGCTTTCCAAGATTAAAGGAACGTAAGAATCAGCTGGCTGGAACCTTAAGTGGTGGCGAACAGCAGATGCTTGCCATGGGCCGGGCGTTGATGAGTAAGCCGAGGATCATCCTTATGGATGAGCCGTCCATGGGATTGTCTCCAATCTTTGTAGAAGAGATTTTTAACATTATCAAAGAAATATCTGCATCCGGTACAACTGTTCTACTGGTAGAACAGAATGCAAAGAAAGCATTATCGATTGCAGACCGTGCATATGTACTGGAAACAGGTAAAATTGTATTGAGCGGTGATGCCAAAGAGCTTATGAATAATGAGTCTATTAAAAAGGCATATTTAGGAGAGTAGGTGTTAAATATGAAACATACGGTAATAACCATTGCAAGAAGTTATGGAAGCGGCGGAAGAACGCTGGGTAAGAAGCTGGCAGAAGAACTTGGAATTCATTGCTATGACCGTGAGTTAATAAGAATGGCTTCTGATGAAAGCGGAATCAATGAGGCATTGTTTGGAGAGGCAGATGAGAAACTGCGTAAGATGCCACTGTTTCGTATTGCGAAGAAAGCATATCATGGGGAAGTGCTTCCACCGGATAGTGATGAGTTTGTATCCAACGACAATCTCTTTAACTATCAGGCGAAAATTATCCGTGAGGTAGCCAAAGAAGAGTCCTGTATTATTATCGGACGTTGTGCGGATTATGTTTTAAAAGATTGTGATTATGTAAAGAGTCTGTTTTTCTACGCACCGCGTAAGGACTGCATTGAACGTGTCATGCAGCAGAATGGTGGAACTAAGAAGGATATTGAAAAGAAGATAGACACCATTGATAAGTATCGCGCAGATTATTACAAATACTATACCGGCAGGGAGTGGAACGATGCCAGAAATTACGATTTCTGTCTGGACACTACATCCTTAAGTTATGAGAAGCTGGTACAGGTTGTAAAAGCATATTTAGAAATCAGTGAGGCAGAGGAGCCTTAGGAACAATATTGTAGCAGAATATGAGAAAGAAGAGGTATCTGATGATTCGGGCATCGGATACCTCTTCTTTCAATGCTTATGCGGGTAGTGGGAAAACGCTGGACTTGTAAAGCATGTTTTCTGTAGTTTTACAGTTTCTTTAAAATTTTATCGATGTCATTTCTGTGGCCTAATATCATCAGATGGTCCGTGTCTTTAAAAATATAATTGGCATCCGGCAGCAGGCTCATGACACCATCTGTTTTAATACCGATGATATTGGCATGATAGCAGGCACGGAAATTTAGATCCTTAATACTCTTTCCAATCCATTCTGGTAATGGCGGAATCTCATAAATGGAGAAGCCACCGCCTAATTCAAAGTAGTCAAAGACCTGGTCGGCAGAGAAACGGACTGCAGTTTTTTCAGCGATATCCCGGTCAGGGTAGATAACTTCGTCAGCACCGTTCCGCAGCAGAAATTTGGCATGAATATCACGGTTTGCTTTGCTGACGACATATCTGGCACCCATTTCCTTAAGCAGGCTTGTAATCTCTAAGCTGCTCTGGAAATTACTTCCGATACAGACAAAGCAGACGTCAAAATTGCCAACACCTAAAGTGGCAAGTACTTTTTCATTGGTGCAGTCGCCAATTTTTGCACTGGTGACAAAAGAGAGAACATCTTCCATTACGGCTTCATTCTCGTCCACAACCATAATCTCATTATCCAGTTTGGATAAGTCTTTGCAAAGGTGAGTGCCAAATCGGCCCAGTCCAATAATTAAAAATGATTTCATAGAATCCTCCTAGTATAATCAAGATATTTGATATTAACCGACATTGATTTTTTCTACCGGCTGCATCACATGCGCAATCCTTTTCTTATCCGTAAATGATAAGGCAAAGGAAAGGCTTCCCAGTCGTCCTAAATACATTAACAGAATTAGAATGATATGACAGCTGGTACTAAGGCTGCTTGTAATACCGGTTGACATTCCGACAGTGTCAAGAGCTGAAAATGCTTCAAAAGCCACATCAATGACTGGATAACCGGAAATAGCAGTAATTGCCAGTGTGGCGCTGAGTGCCAGCGTCAATTGGAACATAAGGACGACGACTGATTTGGTGATAACAGATTCTTCCAGTCTGCGTCCGAAAATATTTGTTCCGGTAGTACGGGTTAAGGTGGAACGTACGGATAACAATAGAACAAATATGGTTGTAACCTTTACACCGCCGGCGGTAGAACCCGGGGCACCACCGATAAACATAAATACAATAGAAAGAAATTTACTGCTTTCGCTTAACGCACCATTATCAACAGCGTTAAAACCGGCAGTTCGTGGGGTAACAGTACAGAAGAAAGAATTCAAAAGCTGTTCTCCGAAACTCATACCGGCAAATAAGCGGTTATGCTCAAAAAGATAAAAGAGCAGCGTGCCGCCAAAGAGGCAGACTGCAGTAGCACTTAAAACCATTTTGGTCTGCAGAGCATAGTGGTGGCAATGCAGCCCGTGTTCCCTAAGGTCATTCCATACAAAGAAACCGATACCACCAATCAGGATCAGGGCACTGATGGTAAGAATTACTACAGGATCATTGTAGAATCTGGTAATGGATGAAAATGGACTGTAACGCCCCATTAAATCGAATCCTGCATTACAAAAAGCTGAAATAGAATGGAAGATACCATAATAGATGGCATGTAAAACATCCATGTCTTTCAGAAAACGCAGTGTAAGAATGAATGCACCTGACATTTCAAAAAGAAATGTGCCTCCGATGACACGGCGGACAAGCCGCACGACACCGCCGATTTCAAGGGTGTTTAAACTTTCTTTAATAAGACCACGCTGTTTCAGCCCGATTTTCTTGCGTAACATCAAAGAAACAGTAATACCAATGGTGATAAAACCAAGACCACCAATCTGAATCAGAACTAATAAAACAAGCTGTCCGAAAATGCTCCAGTGGGTAAAGGTGTCAACCAGAACCAGTCCGGTTACACAGGTAGCACTGGTTGAGGTGAAAAGGGCAGTTATAAATGGAGTCCATTCACCATTCCGGCTGGAAACCGGAAGCATCAGAAGTATGGTTCCGATAAAGATGAGCAATAGAAAACCAAGCGCTATCATCTGTGTACCGGACATACGTTTTTCAAATTTCCCAAACATAATAAAATTCCTATTCCTGATTTAAATAATTTTCGATAACTCTTATTTATCTATTATAGTAATTCTACTCCGTTTTGTCCATTGCCAAATGGAGAAAGGTAGTGTCCTTTGCAGGCTTTATCTGCATCCGTACTCGACAGACAGTCCTGTGATTGTGTCAAAGCAACGAAAAGACAGTCTGACAGCAAGAAAAAATTATAGAATGAGTTGTTGTCTTAGCTGGTTTGTTTGAGTATAATAAAGTAATAGGATAAACTTGAAAAGAAAAACTCGGAAAGAAAAAGGAAGGTTTTTATATGGGACTTTTTGTTGTATTTATCATTATTATCATATATGTTGCTTTGTCCCAGAGTGTAAAGCAAAGCAATAATCAAAACAGGCGTGGAAATAATCCGGCTATGGGGCGGCCGCCACAGCAGATATATCGTCCACAGATGAACCAGCCGCAGCGTACATATCAGCAGGTGCCAAACCAGCAGCATACATATCAGCAGACCATGAACCAGCCACAACGGGCATATCAGCAGGCACCAGTCCAGCCGCATCCCATGTATCAGCAGGCACCTGATCCGCAGATGAACAGACAGCAGGCACAGCAGCAGTTAAAGAACCGGCTGGCGGAAAAATATCAGTCTGCAGCGGCAGAGGAAATGTCTGCCATGGAAGTAATAGAACCGATGGAATTTACTTATGATATTCCACAAAGTGATAATATGAAGAAAGTGCAGGAGCTGATGGTAACTGGCTTCAGCGGCAATCTGAATTTTGAAAGAGATTTTGTGGCAGAAGGAATTGAAATGTTAAACCGTTTTGAATTACAGTAAAGAGCATAGATAAGTGGAGGATGACAGCAATGGAAGACAGAAGACCGGCAACCGGGGAGATTTACAGACATTTTAAAGGAAAATTATATCAGATTGTAGCCATAGCAACACACAGCGAAACAAGAGAAGAACTGGTGATTTATCAGGCACTTTACGGAGCTTATAAAGTATATGCAAGACCGCTTGCCATGTTTGTAAGCGAAGTTGATCATGAGAAATATCCGGCAGCAGAGCAGAAATACAGATTTGAAAAAGTAAAACTGCAGGAAGAAGCAACTCCACAGGAAGCGGTAAAGGTTAGTCAGGAGACAACACAGCCGCAGGCAACAGCCCAGCCGCAGGAAACTTCAGAATCCGAAGAACAGGCGAATCCGTTCCTGCTGCGTTTCTTAGATGCAGATACTTATGAGGAGAAATATAAGATTTTAAATGAGATGGAAAATGATATTACAGACCGTCTGATTAATGATTTTTCCGTAGTATTGGATGTGGTGATTCCGGAAGGAGATTTAACCGGCCGTTATATACAGTTAAAGCAGTGCGTGGCAACCATGTGCCGTTATGAGACTACCCGCCTTAGGTAGGCAGTCCCACACGACTCAAAGTGCTGTTGTGATAATCAGAGGAGAAGGTGACATCTTTCCCAAACCACTTCGGTGGAAGGAAGGATTCAGCTTCTTCTTTTGTTTCAAATTCCACTTCGGCTAATTTTAACGGAGCAAGGTCTCCTTCGAAAATATCAAGCTCAATGGTCAGCCTGCCAGTCAATGGAATCAGATAGCGCTTCTTGGAAATGATAATACCATCTGCTTTTTGAATCAGATGCCGGTAAGCCTCTTCATTCAGAGGAAGATTATATTCTTCCCGCACCATAAGACCGGAGCCTTTGTAAGTAAGAATATATTTGTCATTGGAGCGGCGCACCCGCACTACAGGGTCCGTATTGAGATACCCCTGCTCAATGACTTTGCAGGAATAGTCTTTTAAATCAAAAGGAATCTCATCAATTAAATATTTACGTTCAATTTCCATAATAGCCTCCATATAGTCAGGAAAATAATGATACATTTATTGTAAAATATTTTAAAATCCACTGCAACCATGGAATTGAAAAAGCGCAGTAACCATGCTAACATAAGAGACAGCATTGAAAAATTTCGTGTTAGAAAATTTAATATCAGAAAATGTAATATCAGAAGAGAATAGAAAACAGGAGGAAGATAACATGAAGAAAATCGGAATTTTTATGGCGGATGGCTGTGAAGAGATTGAAGGACTTACCGTAGTGGATGTGGTACGCAGAGCAGGAATTGCGATTGATATGATTTCCATTACCGGAAAGAAAGAAGTGGCAGGAGCCCACGGAATTACGTTTGCAGCAGATGTACTGGCAGAGGAAGCTGATTTTGACAGCTATGATGGAATTGTACTGCCGGGCGGAATGCCTGGAACCTTAAATCTCGGAAAGCATGAAATTGTAAAGAAAGTGATTACATCTTATGCTGCAGGCGGCAAACTTACTGCAGCAATCTGTGCTGCACCAAGCGTATTGGGTGAGAATGGAATATTAGAGGGTAAACATGCAGTCAGCTATCCGGGTTTTGAAGAAAAGCTTCTTGGAGCCAGGGTCGGAGCAGAAAAAGTTGCAGTAGATGGCAACATCGTTACCAGCCGGGGCATGGGAACAGCCATTGAATTTGCCATGGCTATTGTAAAGTGGCTGGATCCACAGGCAGATATTGATGCGATGGAAGCAAATATCATGTATTTTAAATAAAAATAACCAGAACTTACCAACATAATTTATTCTCTGGAAGCCATACTAAAAACAGGATAAGCAACTAACAAAAGCTTATCTGAAAATAGATAACAAAGAGAAGAAACTATGGAGGTAGAAACAAATGAGCGGAACAAACAGTTCTAATTCAAGTAACCAGATGGCAGTGCCACAGGCAAAAGAGGCAATGCACCGTTTTAAACAGGAGGTTGCATCTGAAATCGGAGTACCTTTAAAAGAGGGATACAACGGTGACCTGACATCCAGACAGGCTGGCTCTATCGGTGGAGAAATGGTTAAGAAAATGATCATGAGACAGGAAGAGCAGATGTCTAAATAAGAAGAAAGACAAAAAGCCTTCGGGAAAAGCGCGAAAGTGCATTTCCCGGGGGCTTTTTACATGACTGTCACCAATTGAAATCTTGTACCGAAAAAAAAGCTAGTAATTTTACAAACGGTGTGTTATAATCTCTAAATGACTGTTAGTAGCTCTAAGTATGCCTATTTTTAGGGGAGCAGTCGTAAGATAAGAAAATATTTGTACATGTATATTTTATATATAGTTATAAGGAGGAAGAAACAAGAATGAGTGTACAGGTTGAAAATTTAGAGAAAAATATGGTAAAGCTTACAATTGAAGTGGCAGAAGATAAAGTGGCAGAGGCTTTGAAAGCTGCATACAATAAGCAGAAAAACAAAATCAGCATCCCTGGATTCCGTAAAGGAAAAGTTCCAATGGCTATGGTAGAGAAAATGTATGGTCCGGAAATCTTCTATGAAGATGCTGCAAATATCATGATGCAGGAAGCTTATCCGGCAGCAATCGATGAGAGCGGTGTAGATATCGTTTCCCAGCCAACTGTTGATGTGGTTCAGTTAGAAAAAGGAAAACCATTCATCTTCACAGCAGAAGTTGCAAAGAGACCAGAAGTTAAACTTGGCAAATATAATGGTGTAACTGTAACAAAGATTGACACATCCGTATCTGATGAAGAAGTTGCAGAAGCATTAGAGAGAGAAAGAAATAACAATGCAAGAACTGTAACTGTAACAGACAGACCTGTTGCAGAAGGTGATACAGCAGTTATCGACTACGAAGGATTCGTAGACGGTGTCGCATTTGAAGGTGGAAAAGGAGAGAATCATCCATTAGAGATCGGTTCCCATTCCTTCATCGATACATTTGAAGATCAGTTAGTAGGAAAGAACACTGGCGATGAGGTAGAAGTAAACGTTACATTCCCGAAGGAATATCATGCAGAAGACTTAGCTGGAAAACCAGCAGTATTCAAAGTTAAGATTAACGAGATTAAGACAAAAGAACTTCCAGAGTTAAACGATGAGTTCGCATCTGATGTTTCTGAATTCGAAACTTTAGAAGAATACAAAGAGAGCGTGAAGAAGAACTTAGAAGAGACCAAAGAGAACAATGCAAAACGTACCAAAGAGGATGAAGCAATCAAGAAGATTATCGAAAAATCTGAGATGGAAATCCCGGATGCAATGATTGAATCCCAGGTACAGAATATGATTCAGGAATTCGCTCAGAGACTTGCCCAGCAGGGATTAAGCTTTGACCAGTATATGCAGTTCTCTGGAATGACTATGGACAAGATGAAAGAGCAGGTTCGTCCGGAAGCATTAACAAGAATCCAGAGCAGCTTAGTATTAGAACAGATTGCAAAAGAAGAAAACTTCGAGATTACAGAAGATGATGTAAATGCTGAAATCGAGAAGATGGCAAAAGCATACGGAATGGAAGCGGATAAGCTCAAAGAGTATGTTGGCGATGACGAGAAAGAATCCATGAAACGTGATATTGCAATTGAAAAAGCAGTTCAGTTCATCATGGACAATGTAAAAGAAAGAGCAAAAGCTAAGACTAAAAAAGAAAAAGAAGCAGAAGCAGCAGCTAACGCAGAAGCATAAGAGAAGCACGTAAAGAGACAGACTGACTTGGAATCAGGTCGGTCTGTTTTACGCAAACCACTTGAACCAGAGATAAAGTTGCAGCAGAATGTATGGTAGAAATGGAGGTTATCATATGAGTTTAGTACCTTATGTCATTGAACAGACCAGCAGAGGAGAGCGTAGTTACGACATATACTCCAGATTATTAAAGGATAGAATTATTTTCCTTGGTGAAGAGGTAAATGAGACCACAGCCAGTCTGGTAGTGGCACAGCTTTTATTCTTAGAGTCCGAAGATCCGGGAAAAGACATTCAGTTATACATCAATTCTCCGGGTGGAATTGTAACAGGCGGATTGGCAATTTATGATACCATGCAGTATATCAAATGTGATGTATCTACAATTTGTATCGGACTTGCAGCCAGCATGGGTGCATTCCTGTTGTCCGGTGGAACAAAAGGAAAGAGATTTGCATTACCAAATGCAGAGATTATGATACATCAGCCTTCCGGTGGAGCAAAAGGACAGGCAACTGAGATTCAGATTGCAGCAGAGAATATCTTAAAGACCAAGAAACGTTTGAACGAGATTTTAGCTGCAAATACCGGAAAGCCATATGATGTAATTGCCGCAGATACAGAGCGTGACTATTATATGTCCGCAGAAGAGGCAAAGGAGTATGGCCTGATTGACGGTGTAATTACAGCAAGATAAGAGAAATAAGAAAGAGGCTGTCTCTGGGCGGATTATCCGAAGCACATATGCGGAATTCGACTACGGGCAGCCTTTACCTTTTTTACGAAGGATTTAGAAAAGATAAATGGAAATAATCGAGGTGGAAAGATGGCAGGAAGAAATAGCGAGGACAAAATCAGATGTTCCTTTTGCGGAAAATCACAGGATCAGGTACGCAAGCTGATTGCAGGACCAAACGGTGCATATATCTGTGATGAATGCGTGGACATTTGTGCAGAAATCATAGAGGAGGAATTCGAAGATGAGGAGATTTCCGGAAAAGGAAAGGAAGATTTAGAAGAAATCAACCTGATTAAACCGGAAGAGATGAAGAAATTTTTAGATGAATATGTAATCGGTCAGGACGAAGCCAAAAAAGTCCTCTCTGTAGCCGTATATAATCACTATAAAAGAATTACTTCTGATGTAGATATGAATGATGTGGAATTGCAGAAGAGTAACATTCTGATGTTAGGACCGACCGGTTCCGGTAAGACCCTTCTGGCACAGACACTGGCAAGAGTCTTAAATGTACCGTTTGCCATTGCAGATGCCACCACATTAACAGAAGCAGGCTATGTCGGTGAAGACGTAGAGAATATCCTTCTGAAACTGATTCAGGCAGCAGATTACAATATCGAGCGCGCCCAGTGCGGTATTATTTACATCGATGAGATTGATAAGATTACGAAGAAATCCGAAAATGTATCCATTACCAGAGATGTGTCCGGTGAAGGTGTACAGCAGGCATTATTAAAAATCTTAGAGGGAACTGTGGCTTCCGTTCCACCACAGGGTGGAAGAAAGCATCCACAGCAGGAATTAATCCAGATTGATACTACGAATATTTTATTTATCTGTGGTGGAGCATTTGATGGATTAGAGAAGATTATCGAGCAGCGTATGGATCAGAAATCCATCGGCTTTAACGCAGATATTGCAGACCGTACCGAGCGTAATCTGAGCGAAGTCTTAAAGCAGGTACTGCCGGGAGATTTTATTAAATTCGGTCTGATTCCGGAGTTTATCGGACGTGTTCCGGTAAATGTATCCTTAGAGCAGCTGGATAAGGAAGCGTTAATCCGTATCTTAAAGGAGCCGAAGAATTCCCTGATTAAGCAGTATAAGAAGCTGTTTGAAATTGACGGCGTAGAGCTGGAATTTGAAGATGATGCAGTAGAAGCAATTGCAGAGAAATCCTTAGCCCGTAAGACCGGTGCCCGTGGACTTCGTGCAATTATGGAAGATACCATGATGGATTTAATGTATCAGATCCCTTCTGATGAGAGTATTGTAAAATGCACCATTACAAAAGAAACGGTAGAAGACAAGAAAGCGGAGATAGAATATCATAACGCATAAATAAGAGGAGAAAAAGATGAGCAGGACAGTAATTCATTTACCGGCAGTTGCACTTCGTGGAATGACCATTCTGCCGGGAATGGTGGCTCATTTTGATATTAGCAGGGACCGTTCCATTCATGCCATAGAAGAGACGATGGTTGGAGACCAGAAAATATTCCTGATTACACAGCAGGATGCTTCCGTAGAGGAGCCGGCCAGGGATGATTTATATCAGATTGGTGTTATTGCTGAAGTAAAGCAGGTAATAAAGATGCCAAATGAAATCGTGCGTGTTTTGGTAGAAGGATTGGAAAGAGGCGAGTTAGCCTCTTTTCTGTCACAGGAGAAGTATCTGATGGCAGAGGTCATCCTTTTTGATGAAAAAACGGCAGAAGAGGAAGAACTGATGCCGGAAGCGAAGGAAGCAATGCTTCGCTGTATCAGGGAAACCGTACTGAAATATCAAAAAGCCAATGGACATATGAGCAAAGAATTCTTACGTCAGGTAGAAGAACAGCAGGACGTTGGAACTTTGATGCAGCAGGTTGCATACAATCTGCCGCTTTATTATACCCAGAAACAGAAAATCTTAGAGGCAGTAGATCTCACTTCCCAGTATGAGACTTTAATGGCAATTCTGCTGAATGAAGTAGAAGTTATTTCCCTGAAAAATGAATTTCAGGCGAAGGTGAAAGAACGCGTGGATAAGAATCAGAAGGAATATCTTTTGCGGGAACAGATGAAACTGATTCGGGAAGAACTAGGTGAGGATAATACACAGTCAGATGCGGAACACTTTTTAGAGGAAGTAAAGAAACTGAAGGCAGATAAGACGGTTAAAGAGAGAATTAAAAAAGAGATTGAGCGTTTTAAGAATATTGCATCCAGTTCTTCGGAAAGTGCAGTCAGCAGAGGCTATATTGAGACATTACTGGAACTGCCATGGAATAAGGCTTCTAAGGATAATAAAGATTTAGCTAATGCAGAGAAAATTTTAGACGAAGACCACTACGGACTGGAAAAAGTAAAAGAGCGTATGCTGGAATTCTTAGCAGTCCGGAATCTGACTCATAAAGGAGAAAGTCCAATTATCTGTCTGGTGGGACCTCCTGGAACCGGCAAGACAAGCATTGCCCGTTCTGTGGCAAAAGCATTGAATAAAAAGTATGTCAGAATCTGTCTCGGCGGTGTCCGTGATGAGGCAGAGATTCGTGGACACAGAAAGACCTATGTGGGGGCAATGCCGGGCAGAATTATCAATGGTTTAAAGAGTGCCGGAGTAAAGAACCCGCTGATGCTTTTAGATGAGATTGATAAAGTAAGCAGTGATTATAAGGGAGATACATCTTCTGCACTGCTGGAAGTATTGGATAATGAGCAGAACAGCCATTTCAGGGACCACTATGTGGAGCTTCCGGTAGATTTGTCTGAGGTATTGTTTATTGCGACAGCCAATTCCGTGCAGACAATACCAAGACCTCTGTTAGACCGTATGGAGCTGATTGAGGTAAGCAGTTATACGGAAAATGAAAAGGCTCACATTGCAAAAGAGCATCTTATAGCAAAGCAGATTGAGAAAAATGGCTTAAAGGAATCAGAGCTTGCATTCCAGAATGGTGCAATTGAGCAGCTGATTCGCAGCTATACAAGAGAAGCCGGTGTGCGTAACTTAGAACGCAAAATCGGTGAAATCTGCAGAAAAGCAGCAAGAGAGATTTACGAGGGCAAGAAAAAGAAAGTTACTATAAGCACAAAGAACTTAGAACATTATCTTGGCAAAGAGAAATATACCTTTGATAAGAAGAATGAGAAGGACGAGGTTGGTATTGTCCGGGGACTGGCATGGACCAGTGTCGGTGGTGATACATTAGAAATCGAAGTAAATGTAATGTCGGGAAAAGGTGAATTTAAACTGACAGGACAGCTTGGCGATGTCATGAAAGAGTCTGCACAGGCTGGAATCAGTTATATCCGTTCTGTCAGTGAGCAGTATCAGATACCGGACGATTTCTTTACCAGACATGATATACATATCCACATTCCGGAAGGAGCCGTACCAAAGGATGGACCGTCCGCCGGTGTTACCATGGCAACCGCAATGCTTTCTGCCATTACCGGGAAAAAGGTGCGTGCTGATGTTGCCATGACAGGAGAGATTACCCTCCGCGGCAGAGTGCTTCCGATTGGTGGATTAAAAGAGAAAACATTAGCAGCGAAAAATGCCGGTATCCGGACAGTCTGTGTGCCGGGAAAAAATGAAAAAGATATTGAGGAACTCTCAGCAGAGATTAAAAAGGATTTAGAAATTGTCTATGCAGATACCATCGAAGATATCTTAAAGGTTGCTTTTGTAAAAGAGTAGTAAAGGAGCAGAAAATGGTTATAAAAGAAGTAAACTTGGAAACGGTGTGTGGTGTTACCAGTAAGCTTCCGGAGAATACATTGCCGGAGGTGGCATTTGCAGGAAAATCCAATGTTGGAAAGTCATCATTAATTAATGCACTGATGAACCGGAAATCCCTTGCAAGAACCTCTGCACAGCCGGGAAAGACACAGACCATTAATTTCTATAATATCAATGATGCCATGTATCTGGTGGATTTGCCGGGATATGGTTATGCGAAAGTAGCAGAGAGTGAGAAAGCAAAATGGGGTAAAATGATTGAAAATTATCTGCATACCTCAAAGCAGCTGCGCCGGGTATTCTTATTAATTGATATCAGGCATGACCCGTCTGCCAATGATAAACTGATGTATGACTGGATTATCCATCAGGGCTTTGATCCGGTTATTGTGGCAACCAAGCTGGACAAGCTGAAGAGAAGCCAGGTGCCAAAATGTATCAAGGCAGTAAAAGAAGGTCTGAAAGTAAAACCTGGGACGGTAATTGTTCCGTTTTCTGCAGTAACCAAGCAGGGCAGGGAAGAAATCTGGCAGATTATGGATGAGGCTGTTGGCTATGAAGAATAAATATGTATTTGTAACGGTTCTTCTGCTGGTACTTTTATTGACTGGTGCAGGACTGACACAATTATATGTAAAAGAAGAGACAAAACAGCAGGATAGTGAACTTACGGTAGTAACATCCTTTTATCCGATGTATATTGCAGCAATGAATGTCATCGGAGACACTCCGGGTGTGGATTTGCAGAATCTCAGTGAGCCGCAGACCGGCTGCCTTCACGATTACCAGCTGACTCCGGCAGACATGAAGCTCCTTTCCGGTGCAGATGTGTTTATTGTAAATGGTGGCGGAATCGAATCTTTTTTATCGGATGTGGCAGCAGATTATAAGAATCTTTCCATTGTAAATGCCTGCGAGGGACTTAATCTTTTGTCCGAAGAGGATGAAGGAGAGGAACATGCTCACGGAGATGCCCATGAAGATGCTGCAGAGGAGCATATCCACGGAGATACCGAGGATACTCATGAAGATGGGCACAATCACGGAGATGTGAATGCCCATGCATGGATGAGCATTGCGTTATATAAACAGCAGGTGGAAAATATTTTAGAAGGTCTTTGCAGGATAGATCCGAAGCATCAGGATGCCTATGAAAGCAATGCAAAGGAGTATCTGGCAAAGCTTGAGGATTTAGAGAGAGAGCAGCAGTCCTTAAAGGAAGAATTAGCAGGAAAGCATATTGTTATTTTCCATGAAGCCTATGCCTATGTGGCAGAGGACTACGATATGGAGATTTCCTATACCATGGATTTGGATGAGGAGCGTCAGGTCAGTGCCGGTGAAGTGGCAGATGTGATGGGAGCCATTGAAAAGAATGATATATCAGTGGTGCTGGCAGAAGAACTCTATGGCAAAGATATGGGAGATACGGTAGAACGGGAGACCGATGCGAAAGTATGTTATCTTGATACCTTAACCCGCGGGGAGTATGAAAAGGACAGCTATCTTGATGCAATGAGACATAATATGGAACTGCTGAAGGAGGCTTTTGCAGAATGAGAAAAATAGTAAAACCATGTGGACTGCATTGTATCCGGATTAACCATCTGGGTGTTACTATTGGAGAACAGCAGATATTGTCAGATGTGAATCTGCATATTCATTGTGGAACACTGACGGTACTGATTGGTCGGAACGGAGCAGGAAAATCAACTCTGATCCGGGCTATTTTAAATGACATTCCACACACGGGAAGCATTGAATTTAAGGACCGGGAAAATGGTCATATCCAGAAGCTTAAGATTGGTTATGTACCACAGAATCTAAATATCGAGAAATCCACTCCGGTCAGTGTCTATGATATGATTGCAAGCTATCAGTCCAACCGGCCGGTATTTTTATATAAGAGCAAAAAGCTATATCAGGAAATCAAAGAAAGCTTAAAAATGTTTGAAGCCGAGCATTTGATTGACAAGCAGGTATGTAATCTTTCCGGTGGGGAATTACAGCGTGTACTTCTTTCCATGGCAGTGATGGATGAACCGAATCTGCTGCTTTTGGATGAGCCGGTGTCTGGTATTGACCAGAATGGTATGGAGTTATTTTACCGGAATATCGAATATCTGAAGGAAAATTTTGACCTGGCAGTTTTACTGATTTCCCATGACCTTGATTATGTAAGAAAATATGCAGACCATGTGGTTCTCATAGATGGCAAAGTGCTGACCCAGGGAACACCGAAGGAAGTCTATGACAGTGATGCTTTTAAACAGGTATTTACAGATATGGAGGTGCGGGGATGATAGAATTTTTTACCGCGTGGTGGTCTTATGGATTTATGCGGAATGCATTTATCGCAATCCTGATTATCACACCATTGTTTGGAATCCTTGGAACCATGATTGTAAATAACAAAATGGCATTTTTCTCAGATGCATTAGGTCATTCTGCATTGACGGGAATTGCTCTTGGCGTTGTGATGGGAGTTGCAGATACGACCTTATCCATGATTATTTTTGCAGTAATTTTTGCATTATTACTAAACTATATCAGCAGTAAAGCATCGGCATCCAGAGATACGATTATCTCCGTTTTTTCTTCAGCGTGTATTGCTGTGGGACTGGCCATCTTATCGAAAGGTGGCAATTTCAGCAAATATTCCAGCCTTTTGGTAGGTGATGTTTTAAGCATCTCTAAAAAGGAAATTATTTATCTGATTCTGATTTTTGCAGCAACACTGATTTTCTGGGGCATGGCATTTAATAAGTTAAATGCAGTAAGCCTGCACCGGGCACTGGCAAAGAGCCGGGGAATCCGGGTGAAGCTGATAGAAAATATTTTTGCAATTTTTATTGCATTAATTGTAATGCTTTCCATTAAATGGATTGGAATTTTGATCATCAATGCACTGCTGATTCTTCCGGCAGCAGCAAGCCGGAATATTTCGGTCAACATGCGGGAATATCATTTATTTTCTGTTATCTTTTCCTTGTTTTCGGGATTGCTCGGCTTGCTGATTTCCTATTTTACCAATGTTGCAACAGGTCCGATGATTGTGATTGTAGCAGCCATCATTTATTTTGCAACTTATGTATACGGAAGGAGAAATGCATGATGAGAACCACGAAAAGAGGAAGAAAAGGCGCACTTTTACTTACCTTTCTTCTGGCAGGAAGTTTACTGCAATCCGCTATGAGAATGAAAGTAAGAGTTACATTATAGATAAAGGGGCATTTCAGCTGCCTTATGGTGAGGATACGACGGTGCAGGCACAGCTTGACGACTGGATTGCACAAGAGGACGGAAGTTATCTTGTAACGGCCTCCCTCTTAACCTATAGTGATGCAGAGGGAAGCAGTAACAGAACCTTCCAGTTTATATTAAACGATAATGGATATAAGGATGAACTTCCGGATCCATTATTCTACTATACAATCTCAAACATCAGTCCGATGGATGATTCTTTTTCGGATCTGACTCAGGAGACGGAAGAAAACTCCCACGGACAAGAGCCTTCGACCCAAAACGTTTCCGAATAGAATCAATGGCTGCATCCAGTTGTTTTTGCTTATTGGCAGAAGGCATCTGGGTGCAGCTTTTTTTATTGCCATCTGGGAGTGGACTGCCGGAAGCTGTACTTTCTGTGGAAATCAAGGCAGATGCCGATGAATCGGCTGCATAATCAAAAATAGAAAGCTGCACCGGTGCATCTTCAGGAAGCAGACGGCTGGTACGGATGCCAAGGAGTCGGACAGGTTCACTATTCCAGAGCTGCTGGAAAAGGGAAACGGCAGTTTTATAAATGGCATCTGTAGTATTTGTGGCTGAGAGGAGACTGCACTGGTGGGAAGTATTGGTAAAATCATGGTAGCGGATTTCTACCGTGATACTCTGGGCTAACATTTTTTCTTTCCGGAGGCGCATGGATACAGATTCGGAAAGAGAGAGCAGAACCTTTTTTGCATCTGCTAAGGTGCGGGCGTCCTCCTTTAAAGTGGTGGAATTGCCAATCCCCTTGGCTTCCCGCTTGGTAGAATGCACATGGTCATCTCCGATTCCATTGGCATATTCCCACATCAGTGTGCCGTGGCTTTTGAATTCCTGCCGGAGGTAATCCGGGTCAGTGGCTGCAAGTTCTCCGATAGTACGGATGCCAAGTGCTTTCAACCGGGCAGCACTGGAATGCCCTACCATGTAGAGATTATCCACCGGAAGCGGCCACATTTTTTTTGCAATTTCATCCGGAAAAAGAGTGTGAATCCGATCCGGCTTGGTAAAATCGCTTGCCATCTTCGCCAGAAGCTTATTTGGAGCAATTCCAATATTAACGGTAAAACCAAATCGTGATTTAATATTTGCAGAAATGATTTTGGCTGCTGCAAGAGGAGATTCATACCGGTGGGCAATGGGCGTAAAGTCAAGAAAACATTCATCTATGGAAAGCTGCTCGATATCATCGGTGTAGGTATGTAGCAGTTCCATAAGTGCATGGCTTTTTCTCTGGTACATGGCATGATCCGGCGGAACCAGCATAAGGGTAGGACATTTACGTAAAGCATTGGCAACCGGTTCGCCGGTGACAATCTTATAGGCTTTGGCAGGCACAGACTTGGCAAGAACCACACCGTGTCTTGTAGCAGAGTCACCGCCAATAATTGCCGGTATAGTGCGGATATCTAAAGTTTCACCATGCTCTAGGCGGTCAACAGCACTCCAGCTTAAAAAAGCAGAATTGACATCAATATGAAAGATAATCCGGTGCATAATGCTCCTCCTTTACCGTATTATGGAATTGCCGGCTGTTTACGGGCTTAATACCTTGAATACCTATATTATAAAAGCTTTCCGGTTGAAAAGAAAGGGCTTTTAGTGTATAGTAAGGTTACAAATAAGGGAAAACGCAGCGAGAATAATGGCAGGTGATTGTTTATGAGATTTAAAAGAATCGATGTGGATACGGTGCGCTGTATTATTTCAGAAGAAGAATTAATGGAAAATGGACTGGAAGTAGATGATTTTCTGCAGAATGACGGAAGAACAGAATCGTTTCTGCGTAAGATTATTTCCATGGCAGAAGAAGAGGTCGGATATAAAGTACAGGGTGGAAATATTACCATTCAGGTTGCAGTACTGCCGGAGCATACGCTGGCACTTACTTTTTCGGAGAAGCCGGAGCTTGGCATCAGCAATATGTTGGAAAATCTGAAGTCTGCAGTAGAAAGTCTGGTTAAGAATGCTCCTGATATTGAAAAGCTGAAACAGACGTCAAAAGAGCTGGCAAATCAGAATCATACGGATGAAGGCATTGCAGAAATACAGCCGGAGCAGTCAGCTTCCAAGGCAGAAGAAAGCACAGATAAGAAACAGTCTACCGGTGGCTTTACACTAAAAGACCGGAATTTTTATCAGCTTTGCTTTGCAAGCATGGAACGTGCAATTTTTTATGCCAAGGGCGTCCGTCTGGAACTGCCGATGAAGAGCAGTCTTTATTATCTGACCAGAGAGGATGCTTATTATCTTTTGCTTGAGAAGGGAGAACTTAGTGATAAACAGCTTTGTCGTCTTTTAAGTGCTTCTTTGGAATTTGCAGATGATATTTATGCGCATGGACCGACCCGGGCATATATTATGGAGCATGGAAAATGCATTTTGCCGGAGCAGGCGTTAGAACATTTACAGGAAATTTAGACAGACAGAGGAATTGGAATGGAAGAATATAAAGATAAAGCATCGTTTGAAGAATTTTTTAAGCAGAACTATGTACCACTGGATTATAAATCCATTCGGAATGAGATGCGGGAGGCAGCCGGAGATGGCTGGAGCCTTTTTACCGATGAATACAAATTTCGTGGAAAGATAGATAAGAAAGATTTTATTGTGCATATGACAGGCGATGCCTACTGCACTTTTGAAGAGATTGTGGAAAATGCAATTGATGAGTTGAACAGCGGAATCCTTGACATTGTGATGGAAATCGGCAATGAGATGGAATTTGACAACGATACAGCAGAAATTTATTTTGATACCATTGAAAAGCAGTTGAAGGAAATGTTAGATGCCCTTTATGATGATGTGCTTAAAGATTTATAAAAGCAGGTAAAATAAACAGTAAAGATAGAAAAGACCCCGGAAGAACGATTGTATGTAAATTAGTCCTTCCGGGGTTTCTTATATGCCTTTAATATCAATCGGAGAGTTTGCTCATGGCACGGGATTTTTCAGAGCAGGCATTCTGGGCAGCAATTACGGTGCTGCGGAAGGAGCCTTCCTCTAATTTTGCCACAGCAGCAATGGTAGTTCCGGCCGGGGAGCAGACTGCATCCTTTAATTCACCCGGATGTTTACCGGTCTCTAATACCATTTTAGCTGCACCAAGAACGGACTGGGCAGCAAATTTATAAGCCTGGGCACGCGGCATTCCGTCATTAACGGCTGCGTCAGCCATTGCTTCAATAAACATATAGACATAAGCCGGTGAGGAACCGCTGACTCCGACTACGGCATCCATAAGACTTTCCGGTACAATTTCTGCTTTACCAAAGCTTTCAAAGAGAGAGACAACCATTTTGTTTTCTTCTTCTGTGATATGCTCATTTGGGGTAATGGCAGACATGGCTTCCTGAACCATAGCCGGTGTATTAGGCATGGTACGAACCAGTTTAATATCTTTGCTGAATAAAGATTCAATCCGTGAAATGGTCTGCCCGGCAGCAATGGCAACTATGATTTTGTCATCGGTAACACTGTCTTTGATTTCTTTGATGACTGTTTCATAAAGATATGGTTTTACAGCAAGAAAAATGATATCGGATTCTACAGCAACAGTCTCATTGTCTAAGGTGGTGCGGATACCATACTGCTCAGAAAGTGTATCCAGTGTGGCCTGGGTTTTCGCACTGGCAATCAGGTGGCTGGCAGGAACCAGACCGGAAGAGATAATTCCGCCAATCATGGCACGACCCATATTACCGCTTCCGATAAAACCAATTTTTTTATCTAACATGATGCATTCTCCTTTTATGAAAGGGGATATCCCAGATGCTACTGGAATATCCCCTTTGATATTGTCTAAGTATAAGTTCAATTAGAAATCTGTTAAGTCAGCAGCTCTTCTCTCTAAGAAAGCACTCATGCCTTCTTTTTTATCATGGGTAGAGCAGGTTACGCCAAACAGGTTAGCTTCCATTTCAACAGCATTCTTGATATCCATATCATATCCGTTGTTGATAGCAGCTTTTGCGATAGATACTGCATAGCTTCCTTTAGAGATAATTTTCTCTGCCATAGCTTTTGCGGTTGGCATTAATTCTTCTTTTGCAACAACTTTGTTTACAAGTCCGATGCGGTATGCTTCGTTTGCATCGATGTTATCGCAGGTGAAGATCATTTCTTTTGCACGTCCCATGCCAACAAGACGGGCAAGTCTCTGTGTACCACCGAATCCTGGGATGATTCCAAGACCACACTCAGGCTGTCCGAATACTGCGTTGTCAGAAGCAATACGGATATCACATGCCATAGAAATTTCGCATCCGCCACCTAAAGCGAATCCATTAACAGCAGCGATAGTTACCTGTCTCATATTCATTAATTTAAAGAATGGAACAGAAGCTTTCATACCGAATGCTCTTGCTTCAGCAGCAGAGAAGTTAACCATCTCAGCGATGTCAGCACCAGCAACGAAAGATTTGAATTCGTTACCTTTCTTATCAGCACCACCGGTTAAGATAACGACTTTGATATCGTCTCTTCCCTCGATTTCGGTAAGAACAGTGTTCAGTTCATCCAATGTTTCGGAATTCAATGCGTTTAATGCTGCAGGTCTGGTAATAGTAAGAACTGCAATTTCGTTTTCAACTGTTAAAGTTAAGTTGTTCATGAAATAGGACCCTCCTGATTGATAAATTATTAACAATGTTTCAATACTTATAATGGTATAACTTTTGGAGGGATTTGTCAATAAAAACTGGTATTTTACAGGGATTGTGCTACAATAGGAAAAGACTTGTCATGTGATTACGCAATGGTTTTTGTGAGGAAGCGGATTTTTGGAATTTTAAGCAGCTTTTCTATAAGATTTTTTGTTGAAAGCAGAATGTATGCAATTCTTAAAAGTGCTTTTTTCTTATTGTTGTCTGTTTTGCCGCCTGCTTTGACCGGATGCCTTTTGTGGTCCGTCTGTTACGGATATCTAAGGCACCTTTAAGCAGCTCTAGGCATTTCTGCTTATAAAGCTGTTTTTCCGGCAACCGGCGCATAGTCACATCCGTGCTCCAATGCGCCTTCCTGGCACATCCATGTGCCAGGATTGCCAGTTAACAAAAGAAATGCCAAGAGCTGCTAGCAAGGCACCTAAATGATATCCGTAATCAGGCGAACCGCAGAAGGCATACTGTCAAACATTGGAAAAACAGGCACTATCCCAAGAGAAAAAAGCACTTTTTTAGAATTGTAGCATTCTGATTTCTAAAAAGGCTATAGAAAAGCTGCTTAAAATTCGAAAACCACTGCTTCTAAAAAATAATTGCGTAATTACATGACAGGACTTGTACAAAGAGAGGTCAATGAAAATGAAAGATACAAAATCATACTTATCAAAAATCGTACAGGATATGCCGGATTCCGGAATCAAGGATTTCTTTGATGTGGCAAATACCATGGAAGGTGCACTTTCACTGGGTGTAGGCGAACCGGATTTCCCGACACCGGAGCATGTAAGAGAGGCAGCGATTGCTTCTATAAAAAAGGGGGATACCAAATACACCGATAACCGCGGAACGGTAGAGCTGCGTGCAGCGGCAGCGGATTATCTGACAAAATTTGATTTGCATTATGATAAACAGGACGAAATACTGATTACCATGGGAGCCAGCGAAGGAATTGATTTAGCTCTTCGGACACTGGTGAATCCGGGAGAGGAAGTCTTAGTGGCAGAACTTTCCTACGTTTCCTATATTCCATGTATTGAATTATGTGGCGGTGTTCCGGTATCATTAAAATTAAGAGCGGAGAATAAATTCCGACTGACCAGAGAACAGTTAGAGGAAAAGATAACGGAGAAATCCAAAGTCTTACTGATTTCCTATCCGAACAATCCGACCGGAGCCATTATGGAAAAGGAAGATTTAGAGGCAATCGCAGAGGTGGTAAAGGAACATGATTTGTTCGTGATTACCGATGAAATCTATGCAGAATTAACCTATGGAAAAAAACATGTTTCCATCGCATCTCTTCCGGGCATGTATGAGCGCTGCGTTGTATTAAACGGATTTTCCAAAGCATTTGCCATGACCGGATGGCGTATGGGAATTGCAGCAGGACCAAAGGATGTTATTTTCCATATGAATAAAATACATCAGTTTACAACTATGTCAGCAGGAACCACCAGCCAGTATGCGGCATTGGAAGCATTGACCAGTCCGGTGAGAGATGAAGAGATTGCAGTCATGCGGGAAGAGTATGATGCCAGAAGAACACTGATGGTAGAGGGATTCCGTAAGATGGGATTATCCGTAGCAGAACCGGAAGGCGCATTCTATGTATTTCCGGACATTCGAAAAACAGGACTTACCAGTGAAGAATTCTGTAACCGCCTGTTGCAGGAACAGAAGGTAGCCGTTATCCCGGGAAATGCCTTCGGTACATGCGGAGAAGGCTTTGTACGGTGCTCCTATGCATATTCGCAGGATGTCATTCGTGCCTGTCTGGAGAAAATTGCTGAATTCGTAGCACAGTTCTAATAATTGGAAAATTATTATGTGATGCATTTGATTTACGTGAGTAGATGGTATTGTTGATAAGATACCCGGACAGTCCGTTAAGTAAGGATGCCTGATAAAGGCGGTTAGTGGCACTTGGAATTTCGTCCGGCATCCGGCAACGCTGGCACAGGGATGTGCCAGCGAGGTGCATATGAACATGGATGTGAATTTGCACCGGTTGCCAGCGAAGGCTGTATCCCTTCGAAATTCTTAGTGCCACTTATCGGCTTTATGTGGCATCAGAACTTAACGGACTGCCGGGATATGCTCGGTTCAAACTATCGATAGCAACGTACAACCCTGCACCCACGAAACAGAAATAGAATTAGAAAGAGGAACCATGAGAGAACCATTTGACCTGACAACCCTGATAGAACCATTATTAAATTGGTTTAAAGACCATGCCAGAGTGTTGCCCTGGCGCAATGAGCCGACCCCATACCGGGTGTGGGTGTCTGAAATTATGCTGCAGCAGACCAGAGTGGAAGCGGTAAAACCATATTTTGACCGGTTTTTAAAGGAGCTGCCGGATGTGGCAGCACTTTCAGACTGCCCGGAGGAGAAGCTTTTGAAACTCTGGGAAGGACTTGGATACTACAACCGGGTGAGAAATATGCAGATTGCGGCACAGACGGTCATGGAGAATTATCATGGAGAGCTTCCGGCAGATTATGAGGCACTGATAAAGTTGAAAGGAATTGGTCATTATACGGCAGGTGCCATCGCATCTATCGCATTTGGCATTCCGGTACCGGCGGTGGATGGAAATGTGCTCCGTGTCATATCCCGGGTAACAGAGGATGATGCGGATATCATGAAAGCATCTGTGCGGACGGCAATGGAGAAGGACTTATTGGAAATTATGCCGGAAAACAGGGCGGGAGCTTTTAACCAGGCACTGATGGAGCTTGGTGCAACGGTATGTCTGCCGAATGGGGCACCTTTATGCGAAGCATGTCCTTGGAAAGAAGTCTGCCGGGCACAAAAGAGTGGACGCTGGAGAGAACTTCCGGTAAAGAGCAAGGCGAAGGCAAGAAGGATAGAGGACAGAACAGTTCTTGTTATAAAGGCAGAGGATAAGGTCCTTTTGCATAAACGGGCCAACAAGGGACTTTTAGCTGGACTCTATGAATTTCCAAATGTGGAAGGGCATCTTAAGGAAGAGGAAGTTATTACCTATCTTAAGAAAATGGGGTTGTCACCGATTCGTTTGAAAAAATTAGAAGACAGCAGGCATATTTTTTCCCATATTGAATGGCATATGACAGGATATGCAGTGCAGATTGATGAGACAGAGCAGGAGTATCAGAATATGCTCTTTGTGAATGTGAAAGAAACGGAAGAACAGTATCCGATTCCGGCAGCATTTTCCAGATACACGGGATATATGAACATTCGTCTTGGAAATGACAGATATAAGGAAGAATAGCAGAAAAGCCATAGAAAAAAGAGGGAGCCGGTGATTATCACCGGCCTTTCATATGAAAAAGATTTTTTATGGTAAGTGTTAAAAACACTATTTTTTGGGAGGAACCTTGCATCAGATGCAAGGTCTATGAAAAAATAAAATTATCGCTTTTTTCTTTCTCAGCTTAGTTATAGTATAAAAGCAGAATGTGAAAACAATATGCCCGGATTGTTAGAAGGCTGTAAATAAAATATGAATAAATTGTAAACGAAGTGCCTTAAAGAAATCCTAAGAAAAAATGAATTGGAAAACAAATGACAAATGTGTATAATTGAATGAGGATTACCAAGGGGAAGGAGAACAGAAATGTACGACAGCATTGTAATCGGAGCCGGAATCGCCGGCAGTGTGGCAGCAAGAAAGCTGGCAGAAGAAGGAAAGCAGAAGGTTCTTTTATTGGAACGGAGAAATCATATTGCAGGAAACTGTTATGACAGACCGGATGACCATGGAATTGTAATACATGAATATGGTCCACATATTTTTCATACAAATAAGGAAGAAGTATATCAGTATCTGTCAAGATTTACAGACTGGTATTTCTTTGGTCATGAGGTAGTAGCAAATGTGCATGGGACACTGATTCCGGTACCATTTAACCTGAATACTTTACATATGGTTTATGGGAAAGAGCAGGCAGACCGGTTAGAGCAGAAGCTGATTGCCGCATACGGAGAGGGAAGCCGGGTTCCGATTATGAAATTACGGGAAAATGAAGATGCAGATATCCGGAAGATTGCGGATTATGTATACGAAAATATTTTCCTTTATTATACGATGAAGCAGTGGGGGCAGAAACCAGAGGAGATAAGCCCGGAAGTAACAGGACGTGTGCCGGTGCTGATTTCTTATGATAACAGATATTTCCAGGATAAATATCAGGGTATGCCAAAGGAAGGTTATACCGCAATGTTCGAAAAGATGTTAGACCATCCGGATATTGAGGTAAGGACTGGTGTAGATGCCGGAGAGGTACTGAAATTTACAGAGGACGGCATTTATTTTGATGGAAAGAAATTCGAAGGAAATGTCATTTATACCGGAGCACTGGATGAGTTGTTTGCATGCTGTTATGGAAGGCTGCCATATCGTTCCCTCCGCTTTGATTTTGAATATTATGACAAACCGGATTATCAGGGACACAGTGTTGTAAATTATACGGTAAGCGAGGATTATACCAGAATTACGGAGTTTAAGTATCTGACCGGGCAGCAGGCAGATGGAACCACGATTGTAAAGGAATATCCATTTGCATACAGTGGAGCAGAAGGAGAGATTCCTTATTATGCCATTTTAAATGAAGAAAATCAGTCATTATATGAAAAATATAAAGCACTGACCGGAAAATATCCGAATATGCATCTTTTGGGAAGACTGGCAGAATACAAATATTATAATATTGATGCCATGACAGAGAAAGCATTAGAACTTACCAAAGAACTTTTAAAATAAAATGTTTCGAAAAACGATTGGAGAAAAAGAATGAAATTATTATCAGTAACCATTCCATGTTACAATTCACAGGATTATATGGAACATTGTATTGAAACACTGCTGACAGGTGGAGAAGATGTGGAGATTTTAATCGTAGATGACGGCTCAAAGGATGCAACAGCAGAGATTGCTGACCGTTATCAGAAGAAATATCCTACTATTATTAAGGCAATCCATCAGGAAAATGGTGGACACGGTGCAGCTGTAAATACCGGTATTGCCAATGCAACCGGACTGTATTTTAAAGTGGTAGACAGTGATGACTGGGTAGATGAAGAGAGCTATCACAAGATTCTTGCTAAATTACGAGAACTTGTGGGCGGAAGTACTACTCTTGATATGTTTATCAGCAATTTCGTATATGAGAAGCAGGGCGCAGAGCATAAAAAAGTAATGAAATATACCAGAATGTTCCCGGAAAATGAAGTCTTTACCTGGTCTGATGTAAGGCATATCAGCAAGGGGCATTATATTCTGATGCATTCTGTTATTTACCGTACCCAGTTATTAAGGGATTGCGGACTTGAACTGCCAAGACACACCTTCTATGTGGATAATCTTTTTGTATACAATCCGTTGCCATATGTAAAGACCATGTATTATATGAATGTGGATTTCTATCGTTATTTTATCGGAAGGGAAGACCAGTCTGTCAATGAAAAGGTTATGATTGGAAGAATTGATCAGCAGATTAAGGTAAATAAACTGATGATAGAAGAAGTGAATTTGTGGAAAATTGCAAACCCAAAATTAAGAAAATATATGTTTAATTACCTTGAAATTATTACTGTAGTATCAACAGTACTTTGCCTGCGTTCCGAGACAGAAGAAAATCTCATGAAGAAACGGGAACTGTGGTCTTATATCAAAGGTTATGATCTTCGTCTCTTCCATCATTTAAGAAGGGGGATTTTAGGACAGTCCATGAATCTTCCGGGTAAGGGTGGAAGAAAGATTTCTGTTGCAGCATATAAGCTGACCCAGAAGATTGTCGGATTTAACTAAGCTGAAAGAAAAAATGTGAATAAACGAGCGTAGGTTTGTAGAAAAGAAAAACAACAGAGGGCATTATTGCTTATATAAAGAAACCACCTTATGCCGGAAATGATATGAAAACGGTAAAGGCGGTTTCTTTTTTATGCGAGTAACGAGAAAAATTGCATGCTCGCAAAGAGTGTTTCTTGTAGTTACATATGCTCTTTATTTAAGAGAGCAGTTTTCATTTCATATAATTTGTCGGATAAATCAACGTAGATTTCCTGTGGATTTACGAAACGTTTTGTCTCATCCCAGATGGTATCTTTTTCTCTGGTGCAGTAACGCTGAATATCCATAACACTTGGAGATTCGTAAACACATTCGCCCTTCTGGAAAACCGGAACAAGAAGTTCACGCAGCGTATAGCTTCCACCAGGAAGAGTTGTTTTCTTCCATGGGGCGTTCGGGTCAAAGAGCTTCATGTCCTTGGATTCATCAAAGACTTCGCCCACCAGACAGATAAGGTCAGCCTTAATCTTATCGGTTTCTTTATCATAAATACGATAAACAGTTTTATTGCCAGGATTTGTAACTTTTTCCACATTTTCGGAAAGCTTAATCTTTGGAATGAATTCACCGGCTTCATTCTGGATAGCAGCCAGCTTGTATACACCGCCGAAAGCAGGATTGTCTTTGGAAGTAATTAAGTTGGTTCCAACACCCCAGGAAGTAATGGTAGCCCCCTGAATCTTTAAGCTTTCAATCAGATACTCATCCAGATCATTGGAAGCGGAGATAACTGCGTCCGGGAATCCGGCATCATCTAACATTTTGCGGACTTTCTTGGAAAGATAAGCAAGGTCGCCACTGTCCATACGGATTCCGTAGTAGGTAAGCGGAATGCCGGCATCTCTCATTTCTTTAAATACCTTGATGGCATTTGGCATACCGGATTTTAAAGTATCATAGGTATCGACAAGAAGGATGCAGGCAGATGGATAAAGCTCTGCATATTTCTTGAAGGCGGTATATTCATCCGGGAAACTCATAATCCAGCTATGGGCGTGGGTTCCAAGTACCGGGACGTCAAACATCTGACCGGCAAGGACGTTGGAAGTACCTTTACAGCCGCCGATAACAGCAGCTCTGGCACCGTAGGTTCCGGAATCAGGACCCTGGGCGCGTCTTAAACCAAATTCCATGACGCCATCGCCCTGGGCAGCGTAGCATACGCGGGCAGCCTTGGTGGCAATCAGGCTCTGGTGGTTGATGATATTTAAGACTGCAGTTTCGATTAACTGGGCTTCCATAATCGGAGCAACCACTTTTACAAGAGGCTCTCTTGGAAAAATCAGAGTTCCTTCCGGAATTGCATAGATATCACCGGAGAATTTAAAGTTACTTAAATAAGTTAAAAAGTCTTCATCAAAGATGGATAAACTTCTTAAATAGGAAATATCCTCTTCGTCAAAATGAAGATTCTTGATATAGTCAATCATCTGGTCTAATCCCGCGCAGACTGCATAACCGCCATCACATGGATTGGTGCGGTAAAAAGCGTCAAAAACAGCCACATCACGGTTGCCGGTTTTAAAGTATCCCTGCATCATTGTCATCTCATAAAGATCAGTCAACAATGTCAAATTTAATGTACTCATATGTGATATTCCTTTCTTTTACATCTGTAAATACAGGTGTCTTGTCAGATGAATTATAGACTTTTACTTACAAAAAAGCAAGTAATGAGTATAAATATGCTTCATTATAACCATTTTTTTCGGATTTGCAAAGTTTATGATAAAATATATGAGAAAAAATTTATAAAAATTTTATAATTTCATTTATTTTTCTTGTAATGGGGGTAGGCATTTGTTACAATAAATGGGAGAAAATATTTTATACTAATGGAGGATGTATTATAATGAGTGAAGAAAATTTCAACACTGAAAATGGAACGAATGAGCAGACATATAGCCAGCCACAGCAGACATATAGCCAGCCACAGCAGACATATAGTCAGCCACAGCAGACATATAGCCAGCCACAGCAGGCATATGAACAGCCACAGCAGAATTATGACCAGCAGGCTTATAACCAGAATCAGCAGTATGCACAGCAGAACTATGGTTATGACCAGTCCCAGCAGGGATATGGAACTTATCAGCAGCCACAGCAGCAGGCATATGGAAGCTTCGACCAGACACAGTATGGTTACAACCAGCCGGCTTCATCCGGAAAAGGAATGGCAATTGCATCCATGGTACTGGGAATTGTATCCATCCCGGCAATCTGTTTCTGGATTGTAGGACTTCCTTGTGCAATTGTAGGATTAATCCTTGGCATTCTTTATAATAAGAAAAACGAGCATTCCCCAATGGCAACAGCAGGTATTGTCTGCAGTATTATTACCATTGCACTTCTGGTGCTGGTACTTATCCTGTACATCGTTGGTGCAGTATCATTAAGTTCTTTGGGATATAGCTACTATTATTAAAAAGGAATTGGTGAAGCAGAATGTATCCAGATAACAGGAATCCATATCCGTTGAATCAAAATCAGAATCCGCAGTATGGGAATCCATACCCGCCGAATCAGAACCAGAATCCGCAGTATGGGAATCCATACCCGCCGAATCAGAACCAGAATCCGCAGTATGGGAATCCGTACCCGCCAAATTACAATCAGCGTCCGGCAGATAACCGGAAAGAGGAGCCGGGAAAAGGTTTCGCAGTTGCATCCATGGTGTTGGGGCTGATTTCACTGGTATTATTTTGCACCGGAATCAATATTATAACTGCAATTCTGGCAATTGTTTTTGGAATTATACATCTGGTGAAACAAAAACAGAACCCTGGAATGGCAGTTGCAGGTATTGTAACAGCTGTAGTTGGTATACTTGCATTTGTAACGTACTGGCTTTTGATTATTCATGCAGCAGGCAGAACCAGTGGGCCGGATGAATTCCTAAGACGTTATGAATATCAGTTTGATGGTGAAATGAAAGCACCGGATGACTATCAGGATTTAGAGGATTATCTGCAGCATAATTTTGAGAATTTTTAAGAAGAACATAAGAAGCATTGAATGGAGAATCAAATCTGTTCAGTGCTTTTTGCTTCATTTATCTGGAAATACCGGAAAGTAAAAGGAAAGCACTAACCGTTGAAAAAAATAGTGCTTGACGCACAGACACACAAGTGTAATAATACAATAGTACAATCAAGACGATAACTGAAAGGAGAAGTTATGGAGGAGATTATGAAGGTAAAGGGTCTCAATAAGACCTTTACATTATCCCAGAAACAACAAAAGATTGAGAAAACCAATGAGAAGAAGCGAATTGCAGTGCATGATTTATCATTTACTTCTTATCGGGGAGAGGTGTTTGGACTGCTTGGACCAAACGGAGCCGGAAAGACAACCACACTTCGTATGCTGGCAACACTGATTAAACCGGATTCCGGAGATGCTGTTTTAGATGGCAGCAGTATTGTTAATGCACCGGAAGAAGTACGTGGCAAGATCGGCTTTCTGACCAGTGAACTGAAATTAGAGGGCTTTTTTACACCAAATTATTTATATAATTTCTTTTCGGATTTATACGGAGTAGAGCCGGCTGTCCGGGATGAAAGAAAGAAGAGACTTTTTGACCGCTTCGGCATCACACAGTTTGCAGAAGTGAAAGTAAAGGATATGTCAACCGGTATGAAACAGAAGGTTTCTTTGGTTATTTCCTTAGTCCATGACCCGGAAATCATTATCTTTGATGAACCGACCAACGGACTTGATGTTCTGACAGCCAAAGTAGTAACGGATTTCCTGTTAGAGCTTAAGAAAGAAGGAAAGAGCATCATCGTTTCTACCCACATTTTCAGCCTGATTGAGAAAATCTGTGACAGAGTCGGAATTATCATCAAGGGAGAAATGATTATCTGCGATACATTAGAGGCAGTGAAAAATGGCAAATCATTAGAAGACAGATTCTTTGAAATCTATGAAGAAACGGTAGGTGAAGCAGAATGAGAAACAATCTTATAACAATTATAAAGAAAGAACTTGCCCGCTTCTTCGGGGATAAGAGAATGGTATTTACGACTATTTTAATGCCGGGCTTACTGATTTATATCATGTACAGCTTCATGGGAAGTGGACTGACCTCCAAATTCGAAGCAGATGAGGATTATACTTACCGTATTTATGCAGAAAATATGCCATCTACTGTTTCTTCCATGATAAAGGGCAGTGATATTAAATTGGAATATTTAGACAGAGATGGCATCAGCGAAGAGGATATGAAGCAGGCAGTAACTGATAAAGATGCCGAACTTCTGATGGTATTTCCAGAGAATTTTGAAGCGGATGTGCAGGCATATGACAGTATGACAGCAGCTACACCGGCTCCGCAGGTAGCCTTATATTATAATTCTGCAGATACCGAATCCACAGCATGTTACCAGATTATGACTGCAGTATTAGATGGATATGAAGCTTCTATGGCAAACAAGTTTGATGTCAACAGCGGGGACACAGAATATGACCTTGCCAGCAAGGAAGACAGCACCGGACAGATTTTCTCCATGATGCTTCCAATGCTGCTTATGATATTCCTCTTCTCAGGATGTATGGCAATTGCACCGGAATCCATAGCAGGGGAAAAGGAGAGAGGAACTATTGCTACCTTATTGGTAACACCGATGAAACGTGGGCAGCTTGCTATGGGAAAAATCATCAGCCTTGGCATTATCGGACTTTTAAGTGGAATTTCCAGTTTTGTGGGTACCATGTTATCCCTTCCAAAATTAATGGGAACAGAATCCAATGCAATGGATGCCAGCGTATACAGCGTCACTGATTATATCCTTTTATTGCTGGTGATTCTTACCACAGTATTGGTACTGGTTGGAGCATTAGCTGTAATTTCAGCATTTGCAAAGACAGTAAAGGAAGCCGGTTCTATGATTATGCCGCTGATGGTTGTGGTAATGGTAATTTCCATTACATCCATGCTTGGAAGCGGAGCACCGAAGGAATTTTACTGGTATCTGATTCCTTTCTATAACAGTGTGCAGGGCATGACCGGAATTTTTGATTTCTCCTACAGCGGAATCAATATTGTGGCATGTCTTGTCAGCAACCTTATTTATACCGGTATTTTATCAACGGTACTGGCGAAAATGTTTGGCAGTGAGAAAATTATGTATTCCTAGAAAAAAATACTAGACAAATAGCTTTTATAGGACTAAAATAATGAAAAAACATAGAACAATAGAAAGCTATAACACCAGGTTATAACATCTATTTGCGACAAATGAATGGAGGATGTTATTATGGAAAAGAAGGACTTAGACTGGTCTAATCTTGGATTCGGTTATGTAAAGACCGATAAGAGATATGTATCAAATTTCAAAAATGGAGCATGGGATGAGGGAGCTTTAACCGATGATGCAGATATTGTATTGAATGAATGCGCGGGTGTATTCCAGTATGCACAGACCGTATTTGAAGGATTGAAAGCATATACAACAGAGGATGGACATATCGTTACTTTCCGACCTGACTTAAATGCAAGCCGTCTTGCAGATTCAGCACGCAGACTGGAAATGCCGGTATTCCCGGAAGAGCGTTTTGTAGATGCAGTACAGAAGGTAGTAGAAGCAAATGCAGCATATGTTCCACCATATGGTTCCGGTGCAACACTTTACATCAGACCATACATGATGGGAACAAATCCTGTAATCGGTGTAAAACCAGCGGATGAATATCAGTTCCGTATGTTCTGTACACCGGTAGGACCATATTTCAAGGGTGGCGCAAAGCCAATTACCATCCGTGTCAGTGACTATGACCGTGCAGCACCTTGCGGAACCGGTAATATCAAAGCTGGTCTGAATTACGCAATGAGTCTTCATGCAATCGTAACTGCACATGCAGACGGATTTGATGAGAATATGTACTTAGACCCTAAGACAAGAACTAAGGTAGAAGAGACAGGTGGAGCAAACTTCATCTTCGTTACCAAGGATAATAAACTGGTTACACCGAAGTCAGATTCTATTCTGCCATCCATTACACGTCGTTCACTGGTATATGTTGCAGAACATTATCTTGGAATGAAAGTAGAACACAGAGAAGTATATTTCGATGAAGTAAAAGACTTCGCAGAGGCAGGACTTTGCGGAACAGCAGCAGTTATTTCTCCAATCGGAAAGATTGTTGACCATGGTAAAGAAATCTTAATCCCAAGTGGAATGGAAGAAATGGGACCTGTAACAAAGAAACTTTATGATACTCTGACCGGAATCCAGATGGGACGTATTGAAGCTCCAGAAGGATGGATTAAGAGAATCCTGTAAGAGACATATTGTAAATGAAACATAAGAAACACGCATTGCGGGTTTCCTACATAAACGAGAGGCGGTATCCGGAAGGATGCCGCCTTGTTTTGTGTTGTTCAGTATTTGTAAGAAGCTGCCAGAAATCTGTAAGAACTCCCGGTGGTAGCATCTGTAGATATAGAAAATTTGAAAATAGGAATTGACATTTAAAAATACAGGTTCTATACTTATTAAGAATATGAAAAGACGATGACGAAGAGAGTAGTTTTCCATGGAAAGTCAAAGAGAGCCGGGGCAGGTGGAAACCGGCATGAGTAAATGGAAAATGAAAATCACTTCCAAGTTGCAGTTCAAACAGGCAAAGCTGCGTTAGTAGAAACTGACGGATTTCCCCCGTTATGGGAACGTATATGCGAAGCTGTAAGCTTCAAGTATGTTGTAACAAGGTGGTTAGAAACGACAGGCGCGCGTCCTTATTACAGGACGGCGCCTTTTTTACTTTACAGGAAATTGCTTTCCTGTAAAGTAAAAAACGCTCCGCGAGGATGCACACTGCGGCGTATAAGGTAGATGTCGCAAGCGACCGCCGCAGGCGCGAGAATGTGCCAAGGCACATTCTTTTTTACGCGGCTAGCGAGAAACTGAAATTTTAAAGGAGGACTAACATGTACGAAAAAGTTTCCCCAAATCTGAATTTTGTGGACAGAGAAAAGCAGACTGTAAAATTCTGGAAAGAAAATGACATTTTTAAGAAAAGTATGGAGAACCGGAAAGAAGGCGAGACCTATACTTTCTATGATGGACCGCCAACTGCAAATGGTAAGCCACATATCGGTCATGTATTAACCCGTGTTATCAAGGATATGATTCCAAGATACCAGACCATGAAGGGCAAATATGTCCCACGTAAAGCCGGATGGGATACCCATGGACTTCCGGTAGAGCTGGAAGTAGAAAAGCTTTTAGGATTAAACGGAAAAGAGCAGATTGAAGAATATGGTATGGAGCCATTCATCAAGAAATGTAAAGAATCCGTATGGAAATACAAAGGAATGTGGGAAGATTTTTCAGGAACCGTTGGATTCTGGGCTGATATGGATAACCCATATGTAACCTATGATGATAATTTCATTGAATCTGAGTGGTGGGCTCTTAAGAAAATCTGGGATAAGAAGCTGTTATACAAAGGTTTCAAGATTGTTCCTTACTGCCCGAGATGTGGAACTCCGCTTTCTTCTCAGGAAGTAGCACAGGGATATAAGACGGTAAAAGAACGTTCCGCAATCGTAAGATTCAAAGTAATCGGAGAAGATGCATATTTCCTGGCATGGACCACAACTCCATGGACACTTCCATCTAACGTTGCACTTTGTGTAAACCCGGACGAGACTTACTGTAAAGTAAAAGCTGCTGACGGATATACTTATTATATGGCAGAAGCACTGTTAGATAAGGTACTTGGCAAATTTGCGGATGAAGAAAATGGCGTAAAAGCATATGAAGTATTGGATACTTTCCCAGGAAAGTCATTAGAGTACAAGGAATATGAGCCATTATTTGACTGCGCAAAGGAAATCTGTGAGAAACAGCATAAGAAAGGCTACTATGTAACCTGTGATACTTATGTAACCATGACAGATGGTACCGGTATCGTTCACATCGCACCTGCATTTGGTGAAGACGATGCCCAGGTTGGACGTAGATACGAACTTCCATTTGTCCAGCTGGTAGACGGAAAAGGAGAACTTACCAAAGAAACTCCATATGCCGGTGTATTTGTAAAGAAAGCAGACCCAATGGTATTAAAAGACCTGGAAGAAAAAGGACTGCTCTTTGATGCACCAAAATTTGAACATGAATATCCACACTGCTGGCGTTGTGATACTCCGCTGATTTACTATGCAAGAGAATCCTGGTTCATTAAGATGACCGCTGTAAAAGAGGATTTGATCCGCAATAACAATACCGTAAACTGGATTCCGGAATCTATCGGAAAAGGACGTTTCGGTGACTGGCTTGAAAATATTCAGGACTGGGGTATTTCCCGTAACCGTTACTGGGGAACTCCGCTTCCTGTATGGGAGTGTTCCTGTGGACATCAGGAGTGTATCGGAAGCCGTGCAGAATTAGCAGAGCGCAGTGGTAACCCGGATGATGCCAAAGTAGAATTACATCGTCCATACATTGATGCAGTAACCTTCAAGTGCCCGGATTGTGGCGGCGAAATGCATCGTGTACCGGAAGTAATTGACTGCTGGTTTGACTCAGGAGCAATGCCATTTGCACAGCATCATTATCCATTTGAAAATGAAGACCTCTTTAAACAGCAGTTCCCTGCACAGTTTATTTCCGAGGCAGTAGACCAGACCCGTGGATGGTTCTATTCCCTGATGGCAGAGTCTACCTTATTATTTAATAAAGCACCATATGAAAATGTTATCGTATTGGGACATGTACAGGATGAAAATGGACAGAAGATGAGTAAGTCCAAAGGAAATGCCGTTGACCCGTTTGATGCATTAGAGACTTACGGAGCAGATGCAATCCGCTGGTATTTCTACATCAATTCTGCACCATGGCTGCCAAACCGTTTCCATGGAAAGGCAGTACAGGAAGGACAGCGTAAATTCCTTGGAACACTTTGGAATACTTATGCATTCTTCGTGTTGTATGCAAATATTGATGAATTTGATGCAACCAAATATACACTGGATTATGAGAAACTTTCCGTTATGGATAAATGGCTTCTCTCCAAACTCAATACACTGATTAAGACTGTAGATAATAATCTGGGTAATTATCGTATTCCGGAAGCTGCAAGAGCACTGGATGAATTTGTAGATGAGATGAGTAACTGGTATGTAAGACGTTGTCGTGAGCGTTTCTGGGCAAAGGGCATGGAGCAGGATAAAATCAATGCATATATGACTCTTTATACTGCACTGGTAACTGTATGCAAGGTAGCAGCGCCGATGATTCCTTTCATGACAGAAGAAATTTACCAGAACCTGGTATGCAGCATCGACAAGAGTGCGCCGGAAAGCATCCATCTTTGCGACTATCCGGTGGCAAACGAGAGCTGGATAGACAGTGAATTAGAGAAAAATATGGACGAAGTATTGAAAATCGTTGTTATGGGCCGTGCCTGCAGAAATACTGCAAATATCAAGAACCGTCAGCCGATTGGAAATATGTTTGTAAAAGCACCATTTGAATTATCCGAATACTTTACAGAGATTATCGAAGATGAGCTGAATGTAAAGAAAGTGACATTTACAGAGGATGTCAGTGCATATACTAGCTATACCTTCAAACCACAGCTTCGTACCGTTGGACCGAAATTCGGTAAATATTTAGGCCAGATTCAGAAAGCACTTGCAGAATTAGACGGCAACAAGGCAATGGCTGAGCTTAAGAGCACAGGTGCACTGAAACTTGACAGTATAAGCGACGAAGTTGTATTATATGAAGAGGATTTACTTATCACCATGACACAGCAGGAAGGTTACATGACAGAAGGTGATAATGAAGTGACCGTAGTTCTTGATACGAACCTTACTCCGGAACTTTTAGAGGAAGGAATGGTAAGAGAATTAATCAGCAAAATCCAGACAATGCGTAAGGAAGCAGGATTTGAAGTAATGGATAAAATTACTGTTTCTTATAAGGCAGATCAGAAAGTAAAAGACATCTTTGCAAAATATGGGGAAGAAATTGCAAAAGAAGTTCTGGCTGAGAGCGTTGTGGCTGATACGGTGAACGGATATCAGAAAGAATGGAACATTAATGGTGAAACAGTTGTGCTTGGCGTGGAAAAGAAATAAGCAGAATAAAGATAAGGGAGCGGAGCCGACAGTGGCTTGCTCCCTTTTTGCACAAAAAACACCGGAATCGAAACAAAAGGAGAACATTATGAAAAGCAAAATGTTTGAAAAGGAAACCTTCAAAAAAGAGGTAGTTGAGAACGTAAAATACCTCTATCGTAAGACAATGGATGAAGCAAGCGAGCAGGAAATTTTCCAGGCAGTATCCTACGTTGTAAAAGATGTAATCATTGACCAGTGGCTTGCAACCCAGCAGGAATTTGATAAAGCAGATCCAAAGATTGTATACTATATGTCCATGGAGTTCTTAATGGGCCGTGCATTAGGCAATAACCTGATTAACCTAACTGTGTACAATGAAGTGAAAGAAGCTTTAGAGGAAATGGGAATCAACTTAAATGCCATAGAGGATCAGGAGCCGGACCCGGCACTTGGAAATGGTGGACTGGGAAGACTTGCTGCCTGCTTTATGGAATCTTTGGCAACTCTGGGATATCCGGCATATGGTTGTGGAATCCGTTACCATTATGGAATGTTCCGTCAGAAAATAGAGAATGGTTATCAGGTAGAAGAGCCGGATAACTGGTTACAGAATGGATATCCATTTGAATTAAAACGTCCGGAATACAATTTCGAAGTAAAATTTGGTGGATATGTACGTGCAGAGGCACAGCCAGATGGAAGAACCAGATTCGTACAGGAAGGCTATCAGTCCGTAAAAGCAATTCCTTATGATATGCCAATCGTAGGTTATAACAATAATGTAGTAAATACATTGATGATCTGGGATGCAGAGCCAATGGAATGCTTCGAGCTGGATTCCTTTGATAAAGGTGATTATCATCGTGCAATCGAACAGCAGAACCTTGCAAAGAACTTAGTAGAAGTTCTCTATCCGAATGATAACCATATCGCAGGAAAAGAGCTTCGTTTAAAACAGCAGTACTTCTTTGTATCTGCCAGCTTACAGCGTGCTATTGCAAGATTTAAGAAGAATCATCCAGATATCCATATGCTTCCTGAAAAAGCAGTATTCCAGATGAATGATACCCATCCAACCGTAGCAGTTGCAGAGTTAATGCGTATCTTACTGGATGAAGAAGGTTTAGAGTGGGATGATGCATGGAATATTACAACAAAATGTTGTGCATATACCAACCATACCATCATGGCAGAAGCATTAGAGAAATGGCCAATCGAGATTTTCTCAAGACTGCTTCCTAGAATTTACCAGATTGTAGAAGAAATCAACCGTCGTTTTGTACTGGAAATCCAGCAGAAATATCCTGGAGACAACCACAAGGTTGAGAAGATGGCAATTGTATATGATGGTCAGGTAAAAATGGCTCATCTGGCAATCTGTGCAGGATATTCTGTAAATGGTGTAGCGGCACTTCATACAGAAATCCTTAAGAAACAGGAATTAAAAGATTTCTACGAGATGTTCCCGGAGAAATTTAATAATAAGACCAATGGTATTACACAGCGTCGTTTCTTAATGCATGGAGATCCATTACTTGCAGACTGGGTAACCAAATATGTTGGAAAAGACTGGATTACAGACCTTTCCCGCATCAAGAGATTAGAGTTCTATGCAGATGATGAAAAGGTTCAGCAGGAATTCTTAAATATCAAATATCAGAACAAGCTGCGTCTTGCATCTTATATCGAAGAACACAACGGAATTGAAGTAAATCCTCGTTCTATCTTTGATGTACAGGTAAAACGTCTGCATGAGTATAAACGCCAGCTCTTAAATATTCTTCATGTAATGTATCTTTATAATGAATTAAAAGAGCATCCGGATATGGAATTCATTCCAAGAACTTTCATTTTCGGAGCAAAAGCAGCAGCAGGCTACCGCAATGCAAAACTTACCATCAAATTAATCAACTCTGTTGCAGATGTCATCAACAATGATAAGTCTATCAACGGAAAGATTAAGGTTGTATTTATCGAAGACTACAAGGTATCCAATGCAGAGATTATTTTTGCAGCAGCAGATGTCAGCGAGCAGATTTCTACCGCAAGTAAGGAAGCTTCCGGAACCGGTAATATGAAGTTCATGCTGAATGGAGCGCTTACTATCGGAACCATGGATGGTGCAAACGTTGAGATGGCAGAAGAAGTCGGCAAAGAAAACATGTTTATCTTCGGTATGAGCTCTGACGAAGTGATTGCTCATGAGCAGAAACGCGATTATGACCCAATGCAGATTTTCAACAATGATCAGGATGTCCGTAAAGTTCTGATGCAGTTAATCAACGGATTTTATTCACCAAATGATCCGGAATTGTTCCGTGACCTTTACAACTCACTGCTGAATACACAGTGCACACAGTACGCAGATACTTACTTTATTCTGGCAGACTTCCGTTCTTATGTGGAAGCACAGAAGAAGATTAATGCTGCATATGCAGATGAAAAAGAATGGGCTAGAAAGGCAATCTTAAATATTGCAGCTTCCGGCAAATTCTCATCTGACCGTACGATTCAGGAATATGTGGATGATATCTGGCACCTGAACAAAATCACTGTTACAGTAGATGACAAAGCAGAATAAAATTAAGAAATAAGAGCATAAGCATAAAAACAGAAAGAGGCAGCAGCCCGGCAGGGTTGTTGCCTCTTTCTGCTTTAAGACGTTAGGCATCCGTAAGAAGCACCGGTGACAGATTCTGTGAGGTTTAAGCTACTGGGAAAAATTTACTTGTATTCAAAGAACTTATTTGTTACAATCAACACAAAGCATATATTCTGATTTTCGAATGGTGAAAGCCAGTCTAAATTTCTAGTATCAATTCAATGAATTCTATGCTTTTAAATTCTAATAACAATTAATAAACGCATAGTGCATTGAAGAGGCGGAAGTTTAGGAAAATATGAGATATATGCAATCCTGCTTTTCACTGCATTATGGGAAAAGGAGGAAAAATGAGAACTTTAGAAGAACTGAATCTGGTGGATGACTTTTTAGTAAACAGCTTAACCAGTCACAAAATTTATGGGGAACAGTCAGCGAGGTATATTTTGGAATGCATTCTGCATCGACAGATAGGAAAGCTTACGGTAGTGCCACAGCGTTTCTTTTGCGGAGAGAATACAGAAACCCACGGAATCCGGCTGGATGTATATCTGGATGAAGAGAATGGTGAAATCTTTGATATAGAACCGGACCAGAATGATGGGAAGAACGAGATGGCAGCATTACCAAGAAGAGTCCGGTTTTATCATGCAAAAATTGATGCCGGAAATTTACCATCGGGCGAAACCTATGGAAGTCTTCGGAATGTTGTTGTTATTTTCATTACAACCTATGATCCCTTTGGACTGAATCGTATGGTGTATACAATCAAGAATTGTTGCATCGAGGTGCCGGAGTTAAAGTATGAAGATGGGGCGCAGACCATATTTTTGTATACAAGAGGAAGTGAAGGAAATCCACCGGATGAATTAAAACAGCTACTGCATTACATGGAGCATTCATCCGTAGAGAATGCTTCCACCGAGAAACTGAAAAAGTTACACCGGATGGTAACTGCAGTCAAGCGGGATGGAGAGGTAGGTCTTGCATATATGAAGAGCTTTGAGAGAGAAGAAAGAATTCGGAAACAGGGCGAAGAGGAAGGCAGAAAAGAAGGAAAAAAAGAAGGTCTGGAAGAGGGCGAAATAGTAGGAAAAACGAAGGAAGTTATAAAACTTGGACGCAGATTCGGAAAGTCAGAGAAGGAAATTATTTTATTGCTGCAAGAGGAACTGCATATAGATAAAGATAAGGCAACGTATTTCCTGAAAAAGTATGATAAGTAAGACGATTAGAAAGAATGTGAGAATTACAGCATGAGCAACAAATTGGCGAAGCATCAGAAACAAAAAGAACGATTAACCGGAAAGCAGAAGAAAGTTCTGTTCTGGAGTTGTTTTGCTGCTTTAAGCATAGCTTTTCTGGCGGTCTGGTTAAACGTATTTTTGACGTCGAAGGCACTTCACAGACAAATGGAAGAGATGGTATTAGGAGAAGATTATGATAGAGAAGATGTTGTGATAACGGATAAAAAGAGTGAAGATGCTACGGCGGATAATGCCATATCTCAAAATTATTTCTTCTATTATCATGGTGGCAAAACGAATGAATATAATAAGCGGATGCAGGTGCCGGAAAGTGTATATGCAGAATATAAAGTGGGAGATACCATAACTGCATATACCACAGATCATATAAAATATTCATATAATAAAGCGGGCATTCTTCCGGATAAAAAATTTAGGAACAATGAATTAATGAAAGTAGCCGGAGTGGTGCTTGGGGCTGCAATAGGTTTCCTGAGTTTGTGGGGCTTATTAAACAGAAAGATAAGTTAAAAACTATGATTTTAGGAGAAATTCAAAATGTTATATATTATGCGGCATGGAAAAACGGAATGGAATGCATTACATAAAATACAGGGAAGAACGGATATCCCATTAAATGAAGAAGGACGCCTGATGGCGGAAAAAGCATGCGAAGAGTATAAGGATTTGCACATAGATGTGTGTTATTGTTCTCCGTTGATAAGGGCTGTTGAGACAGCACAAATTGTGTTAAAAAACCGGAAAATTCCAATAATAAAAGACGAACGGCTGATGGAAATGAGTTTTGGCGATTATGAGGGAATCGAAAACAGCTTTGCTATTCCGGATTGCCCGATTAATATTTTGTTTCAAAAGCCGGGAGAATATCACGAATCGATAGGTGGAGCAGAAACCTGGGAGGAACTCTTTGCAAGAACCGGAGCATTTTTGAAGGAAGTGATAGACCCGCAGCTACAGGAAGGTAAGGATATCCTGATTGTGGGACATGGTGCGATGAATGCAAGCATTATCTGTCAGGTGAAAGGTATGCCGATTGAGGAGTTTTGGAGTGCGGGACTTGAACAGTGTAAAATTTTGGAAGTGTAAATTGGATAGATGTTGAAATATGATAAGTGAATGGAATGGAAAAACGGAATGACATGAGTAAATTGGAGTGGACAATAAAATTAATTATTATAGTGGCTGGTTCAGTCGTTGCGGCATATGGCATTACGCTGGCGCTGTATGCGGGATTTGGTGGTGCCACCCTTGCGGTATTATGGCAGGGAATTTCAAAAACATTTCATGTAAGCATCGGTATGGCATCCATGATAGTAGCCATAGTTATGATTGTATTTGCGTTTTTCTATGACAGGTCACAGATACATATCGGCACGATACTTTATCAGATTGTATATAGCCTTTGTGTAGATTTGTTTGCAAATGCACATGTGTACAGTACGCATATATGGGTAAATGCACTTATCATGTTATTAGGAATTGTGATTTTTGCCATAGGAACCGGATTTTATGCGGCAGCCTCCCTGGGGCGGGGTTCTTATGAGGCACTGACTTTTTCTCTTGCAGAGAAGAACAACTGGCAGGTAAAAATTGTACGAATGGTACTGGATGTCGTGATGGTTGTGACAGGTGTTATGCTGGGCGGAAAATTTGGCATATGCACCATAGTAACAATCCTCATTTCCGGACCGGTCATCCAGTTTACTGCGGCAAAAACGAAAAAGTTAATTTGTGTTGCTTGTGGCAACGACCGTTCTGATATCTAATAGAGGTATCAAAACAAAGGAGGCACATAGGACTGTCCCACTGTGCATCTTATAATTCAAGAATAACTCCTTTACCGGCATATGGAGAATGCGAAGAATAAGAAACAGACAGAGTCGGAGAGGGCAGAAGCAGAGAGAGTGGAAGCAGAGGCTGAATTGGAGGAATAGACATGGCTGCTACAATTATTTATTTGGTAATTTCATTATTGATTTCACTTATTTTTATCATACTTGGAATTATGCAGTATAGGTCTGAAAAACCAGTATCAATAAATACAGGAGAGAAACCACTTCGTAAAGATGAACTGACAAATGTTACGGAATGGAACCATAGACATGGCAGAAATTTTATTATTTTGGGTTGTGTGCTATTTATTACACAAGCTGTTTTTGGATATTTTATTAAAAAGCTGGATGGCGTTGTGGTTCAGGTGGTTATTTATATGATAGTTCTATTTTCTGAAATCGCATGGGTTGAGTTTGAACATAATATGATGAAAAAGAAAATGATAAAAAAGCATTGAAATAACAACTTATAATTTGCAAAAAAATGAAGGTTCCTGAGGGGCTTTACCCCGATAACCTGGAATTGACCGAGCTCTTTGAGTGAGGGATACTTCTTGTCCGAAGGGCAAGAAGGTGGAACTGAGAAGAATTAAAACAATCGGAAGTTATAAAGGAGAAACACTATGGGATTATTTGGTAAAAGCAAAAAAGAGCGAGAAAAAGAGTATATGAACAGATTAGATGTTCCATTATGTTTAAAAGAAGACTTTGAATTGATTATTGATGATGTATTTACAATTATGGGGGTTGGAACAGTTGCCACAGGAAACATATCAACAGGAATGTGTAGAGAAGGAGAAAATGCGTGTGTTTATAAAACAAATGGAGGTGTATTAGAGACTATAATTACTACCATCGATATACATACAAAAGAACGAAAATCAAATGGTTGTGGATATAAAACAGAGCATGTTGGACTTGGGTTAAGAGGAGTTTCTAAGGAACAATTAGAAAAAGGAGATAGAGTGATTGTAAAGAATGCCAATATGTATGGAATGTAATTACAAATTCCAGTTTGATGGAGAAAAAATCATTCATGCCCTATGTTATATAGTTTTTGTATGTTTTCAGGAAGACTCCTTTATATAGTTCGTTTTGCCTTCCTGATAATGTTCTTACACATAGGCGTGTAAGGAATGTTATTCCTTGATTTTTTTCATACGCCAAATCCATGAAGTCGATGAAGATAATCTTGATGTCAGGAGTGCCATTCAGTTCAATGATTCTATCGATATATTTTGCTCTCGTGATTGTTTTTATATAGGCACCCACTTTCAAAAACACAAATTTTTTTATTTTTTGAAAGTGGAAACTATGTAAAGGCAACCCGAAGGCTGCCCGGACATCAAAGCCTATAGAAACGCTCAGAGGCTGTTTTACAGTGGGAAAAAGAAAAAATATCAAAAAATTGATGATTAATGGTGAGCTTGTGATAGAATGAAAAAAGAGAAAAGCAGAAAGGATGTAGTTGTGGAGAATATTTGTTATGATTAGAAAGTTGCTGAACGGAGATATCGATAGAGTTGCTGACATATGGTTAAAGACAAATCTGAAAACGCATTATTTTATTTCCAATCAATACTGGAAAAGTAATTATGAATTAGTGAAAGAAATGATGTCACAATCCGAAGTCTATGTGTTTGAAGTGGATAAGATGATACAAGGATTTGTAGGACTAAATAATGAATATATTGAAGGTATTTTTGTTCCTGAAGAAATGCAGTCATGTGGCATAGGTAAGCTTTTATTGAATTATATTAAGGATAAAAAAGATAGATTACAATTAAATGTATACCAGAAGAATGCCAGAGCAATTTCTTTTTACCAAAGAGAAGGGTTCATTATTCAATGTAAAGGTTTGGATGAAGCTACTGGTGAAAAAGAATACACTATGCTATGGAAACAAAAATAGAAATCAAAATTTGACGGAGTGACAATATATGAAGTATTTATATTTGCATGGACTAGGGCAAAAACCAGACAGTTGGAATAGAGTAATAAAAGAAACGAAAGTATCGAAAAGCAGTTGCAGTTTGAGTTTATCAGAGCTGTTAGAAAGGAAATCTGCTACATATAAGGAATTATATTCAGCATTCTCATCAGAATGCGACAAGGAGAACGAAGAAATTGTCTTATGTGGGCTTTCTCTAGGAGCTGTTTTGGCACTTAATTATGCGATAGACCACCCAGATAAAGTAAAGGCACTCGTATTAATTGCAGCACAATATAAAATGCCCCGAAAATTATTGAAAGTTCAGAATATATTGTTTCATCTTATGCCGAATTCGGCATTCAATAAAATGGGCTTCAAAAAAGCAGATGTTATTAAACTATGTGGTACGATGGCTGAATTAGATTTCAGTGACTCACTGCATAAGGTGTCTTGTCCGGTATTAATCGTTTGTGGAGAGAAGGACAATGCAAACAAAAAAACTTCAAAAGAACTTTGCCATTATCTGAACAATTCCTACTTCCATGAACTTATGAAAACAGGTCATGAAGCAAACATAGAAGTCCCGGAAGAGTTGGCGATTGTGTTGCAAAGATTTTATGATAGTATCAGTTAACTTCCTGCTTGTGAGGATTGCACCATTTGCATTATATGTAAATAATCTGGAAGAAGCAAGAAATTTTTTTGTGAAATATTTTGATGCAAAATCAAACGATGGATATCATAATTTTCAGACGGATTTCCGCTCTTATTTTCTTTCATTTGATGATGATACACGCATAGAGATTATGAATAAACCAGAAATGTCGGATTGTCCCAAAGAGCTTACTCGTACCGGATATGCGCACATTGCTTTTAGCGTAGGCAGCAAAGAAAAGGTTGATGCTTTGACTGCAGAGTTAAGGGCGGATGGTTATAAAGTTGTCAGCGGTCCAAGAAAGACTGGAGATGGTTATTATGAAAGTTGTATTGTTGCATTCGAAGATAACCAAATTGAAATTACAGTCTGAAAAATAGGAGGCACAAATCGGAAATGGACGAGGTTTGGAGAGATAATCAAAAAGCAGGCAATGCAGGAAGAGAGGGAAAACCTTGAATCCTGCATTTTTTATACGCACTAAACCAGGAGTAGAGTGCAAAAATATCGAAATTCATATAGAATAAAGGTATCAAAATATCAGGGAGGAGAAGAAGTCCGGCAAACGGACGAGGATGGGTATGGATAAAGAAAAAACAGGCGAATATATCAGAAACCTTCGGAAAAAGAAAGGCTGGACACAAATGCAGCTTGCAGAACAGCTTCATATTTCAGACAAAGCAGTTTCGAAATGGGAGCGCGGAATCTCATTTCCAGATATTGAATTAATGGAGGAGCTGGCACAGGTATTTCAGGTGGATGTTGCTGATATTATCCGGGGAGAAGAGGCTGGCAGGGCAGAGCATACGGTAAATGAGCTGGTAAAAGATACTATAGATATTGCAAAGAGGGAGAAAAAAAGACAGATACGAAAGTACCGGTGGGTGTTGTGTATTCTGTTTGTGCTATTTGGAGTTTTAATCGGATACAGTGTAGAGAACATTCAGAAAAATTATATTTTAGAATATCATTTATGCATGAATGCAGTGGTTGAATCGAAGGGTGAGGTGATTTATGTAAGAGAGACAGATGCAAATGGAAAAAATCCCGGAAAGGTATATCGTCTGGCGCAAGATGATGCAATCCCGGTAACATTACCGGATGGAAGTGCCGGAAGTTTTAAAGATATTAAAGAAGGACAACATATTCAAATCTGGTATTTGGGACACCGGGTATTATGGAAAAATGCATGGATACCGGGCGTAGAGGAAGTAGAGATTACAAAGGAGGTTAAAAAAGCTGTATAGAATAAAAAAAGTAATTTGTTGTGTGATAGTATTGGCAATATTGGGGAGTATGCCAGTAAATGCAAAAGAAGTATTACAGAATGAAAATGAGGCATGGAGTCCTTTGCAGAGCTTGCAGAGAACACTATGGAGAAAGCCAACTCCCAGGCAGAGTCCTTGGAGCAGATTGGCCAGGAAATTGAACAGCTGTCCGGCGTAGTACAGGGCAATGCTGCATCCTCCGAAGAGAATACTGCGATCAGTATTAATCTGGCAGAGGGAGCAGCCAAGATGCATGACCGTGTGAATATCTTTAAGCTATTCTAGAAAATGGCAGGAATAGAGTGAAGTTGTCGGAAGGAAGGTTCTTGTTGTGATTAATGATATATTTAGAGTGTTTGGAGAGCAGACAGCAGAAATCTTATTTGAGATCATTACAGGTGGCTTGATAAAGAAGGTATGCCGGTCTGGATTAACTGCCGTGGTATCGTGATCATTGATCAGCAGGGAAAGGCAGAGTATCTGGTCGGGTGTCTGAATGAGACCGGCAACAGGAGAAGAGCCGATAATGTCACAGGACTGCTTGGCGGGCCGGAATTCCTTGCTTACCTGCGTGCACAAAAGGAACCCATTTCCAAGGGTTTTCTTATGCATATAGGAATTGATGATTTCGGAGCAATCAATAGTTCCAGAGGAGCGGATTATGGTAACTATATCTTAAAAAGTGTTGCCGACTGCATGGAGAGCTGTCTTTCTGATAATCAAAGGCTTTACCATCTGGTTGCGGATCAGTATGTGATCGTGGATCTGGAAGCTTCCTCTGCAGAAGACGCTGTGGCACTGAAAGAAAAGATTACAGATAAACTTCGTAATTTCATAGTAGCCGAAAATTATGAAGCTATATTTTCTATTTCGATTGGTGTTATAGATGCAGCAACCTTTTGTGAGGGAATCGAAGAATGCCGCAAAAAGTTTGAATTTGCCTTGAAACAGGCAAAAAGCATGGGTAAAAATGGATTCTATATTTTTGACCAGGATGACTATGAGGTCTTTTTACGAAAAGGAAGAATCATAGCAACACTTCGTAATGCTATTGTGAACCATTATGATGGCTTTGAAGTATACTACCAGCCGATCGTGGACTGTCAGTCCGAACAGATCATTGGAGCAGAGGCACTGATGCGTTTTTCCATGATAACGGAAGAAGGGCGGGAGTTTGTTTCACCGATGGAGTTTATCCCATTATTGGAAGAGACCGGATTGATCATTCCCGCTGGAAGATATATTTTGAACGAAGCTGCAGCAATGTGCTGTGAAATGCAGAAATATATTCCTGACTTCCGGATGAATGTAAATGTATCCTATGTTCAGATTCTGCAAGGCAATGTGGAGCGGGATATTCTGGATGCAATTCAAAAATATTCATTACAGCCGGAATGCTTATGTGTTGAAATGACAGAAAGCGGATTTATGGATATGACACCTTCGTTCTGTAAATTTCGTAAAACTCTGGACAAGAACGGAATTCCCTTTGTGGTCGATGATTTTGGAACAGGATATTCGAATCTTCATTGTATCCGTGATATGAATCCAAGTTACGTGAAAATGGATAGGGATTTTACTGCCAAGGCGATGAACAGTGCGAGGGATTATGAATTATATAAAAATATCATCCCAATGGTACATAGTATTAACGTCAGGATATGCGCAGAAGGCATCGAGGAAAAAGAATGGCTTCTGAAAATGAAAGAAATGAAGGTTGATTATCTGCAGGGATATTATTTTGGAAGACCATGTGGAAAGAAACAGTTTCTACAGCAATATGTCAGTGGCATCAATGTTAAATAAAGAGAGTAAGGTAGCCTCAGATATGTGGGGCTGCCTTATTTTATGGTCTTATCAGAAGGATGAGTTCCTAACGGCTTGTCTGAGTCTCTCCAGGTCATCTGCATCAGGGTGAGACAATGCACAGTCAAAATTCTGGATCAATACATCAAGATTTGCCGGATGATCGGGAGCATCCTTCATTTTCAAGTAGCGTTCCCGGACAGACTGTGGCATTCTGCCCTGACACATATACTCTCCGACGATAACATTACTTGCATCAACGAACTGCTTAACCTGATTCAGGATTTTCCGGAAATAGATATCACTGCCACCAAAGCCTGCAGTTCCAAACAGAAAAATCTGTTTATTCTTTAACTGTGATAATAGCTGTAATGTCTTGGTATCGGCATTTCCCTTGTCTGTCCAAAATCCGATATAGAGCAGTTCGGAAGAAGGAATCACTGTGTCGGACACACCGAAATACTCACATTCATCCTGAGGTAATGCCTCGTGGATTGCATCAGCCAGCACCTTGGTATTACCTGTTAAGCTGCTATAAACGATGGAATATTTTTTATTCTTCATATCATGTTGTCTCCTTTCATAGGATCATGAAATTATCATATCGCATTCCTATTTTAGTTCGGAAAGCATGATTTGTCGAATGAATTTTCCATAAACATTTTACAGAGCGAAATGGATAGTTGCTTTTCCTGCCGTTTGTGATAAATTTGTTCATAAGTGAGGGAAAAATCATGGACAGAACTCCGATAAGGGAATAAAAGCCGGGCTGTCCCGGTATCATTTAATGAGGTAGAAAAGTTGACAGAAGAGAAATATACAATCCGAAAGTATAAAAGAATTTTATTTTATGTGGTGATATGTGTGCTGCTTGCGGCATTCCTTTTGGGACAATATATTTACCCAAGTGAAAGGGAAACGGTCACGGAGGAAAGCATTACTTATACCGGAAACTTTTACCGGGTGCTGGCAGACGGAACCAAAGAGGAAATCCCGGTTCCGGGCAAATGTGATGTGCCTGCCGGAGAGCCTCTGGTCATCCGGTCAGTGCTCCCACAGGATTATCATGAAAATACGATCGCCATCAGGTCCTCTCTGGAGAATGTGCGCATTTACATCGGTGGGGAACTGAGGGCGTTGTATGATACGGAGAATACCAGACCTTTTGGGAAAAATTCTGCCAGTGGGTATGTGTTCTGCGAGACATCCGGCGAGGATGCGGGGCAGGAAGTGCGGATTGAACTGCAGTCCTTTACCGACAAGTATTCCGGTGTCGTCAACACGGTATATTGTGGGGACAAATCAGATATCTGGGCATATATACTCCACTGCTATTTTATGGTAACTCTGATCGCCTGCACCATGCTGTTTGCCGGACTGGTCGTGCTGATCATCAGTCTGGTGCTTGATATTATATATAAGACGAGATTTGATCTGGAGTACCTGGGATGGTGCATGATTCTGGGAGCAGTGTGGATGCTGGGAGAATCGAAGCTGCGCCAGCTGTTCGTTTCCAATGCTTCTATTCTGTCGAATATGTGCTTCTTCGTTGTGATGCTCTGCCCGGTTCCGCTCATGTTCTATATTGACAGTGTGCAGCAGGGAAGGTACCGGAAGGTCTATCATGTGGCAGAGTGTATCACCTGTGTGAACTTTGTACTATGCACGTCCTTACAGCTACTGAATATCGCAGATTTTATCTCGACAATGTTCTTGTCCCACCTAGTGATTGCAGGAACGTTCCTGACAATATTTATCACCATTTGCCGGGATCTCATCAAGGGAACGGCGAAACATTACAAGCTTCCGCTGATCGGACTGGTAGTTGCCATGATTGCAGTCATGCTGGAGGTGACAGAGGTGTATCGAGTGGTGTCAATGTCAGGGATTTTTATCGCAACCGGACTGGTGGTCCTGCTGGTCGTTACGCTGATCCAGACAATGGACCGCATCCGCGAGCTGGAGCTGGCCAGGCAGAAAGAGGCCAGGGAAAGCCTGGATTATCTGACAGGTCTTCCTATGCGTCATAAGGGTGAAAAGCTGATCCTTGAGAAAATGCAGGAGCATGATGGCTGTCTGGGATTTGTCGATATGGATAATCTTAAGAAGATCAACGATGTCTATGGACATAAGGCGGGGGATCGTGCTCTCAGGCTGGTAGGAGCAATGCTCACAGAGTGCATGGAGAACGCAGTGGTCTGCCGGCTGGGAGGAGATGAATTCCTGTTCTATCTGCCGGAGGCATCAGAAGAAGAGATGAACATGCGGATGAGAAAGCTGTTTGAAAGCTTTGGTGCGGCAAAAAATCTCACGGCAGAGACTTCACCGGCATCCCTGTCCTGCGGTCTGTGCATGTGCAGACAGGGAGGAAACTTTGAAGAATATTATATAAGAGCGGACAAGACATTGTATTATGTCAAACAGAATGGTAAGAACAGTTACCGGTTTTATGAGGAGCTTGAGGAACAGCAGACGGATGCATAGGCCAGAAAAAATGACCTGGAGGTAATCGCCGGAGCATCATCCTTGCGTGAAGCCATCAAACGATTCTGAACCTTCCGTGTTCCATGGGGATGGACATACATGTGGTGAGCATGGATGTGGAAACCATAGCTGTCATTAAGAAGAATAAAAAATACAACACGAAAGGATGTGTCAAGGTAATGCAAGAATTATCGTGATACATCCTTTTGTATTTGGATTGATTATTTTTCTTTCCCTGCTTGTCGGAAGTAATGGATGGAATGTATAATATTGTTAATGATCCAGAGATATTTATTTTGGAAACAGATTAATCAATTTGGAGGAATAAAATATGTTAGAAGTAGGAAAAAAAGCACCGGACTTTGAATTGCCGGATCAGAATGGAGAAATGCATAAATTAAGCGATTATGCAGGAAAAAAAGTGATCCTATATTTTTATCCAAAGGATAATACACCAGGATGTACGAAGCAGGCATGTGGCTTTTCTGAGCGTTATCCACAGTTTACTGAGAAGGGAGCTGTTATTCTCGGAGTAAGCAAGGACTCTGTAGCGTCTCACAAGAGATTTGAAGAAAAATACGGACTGGCATTTACGCTATTAGCAGATCCGGAGCGTAAAGTTATTGAAGCATATGATGTCTGGAAAGAAAAGAAAAATTATGGAAAAGTATCTATGGGTGTAGTAAGAACTACATATCTTATTGATGAGCAGGGAATCATTATAAAGGCAAATGATAAAGTCAAGGCGGCAGATGATCCTGAAAATATGCTTAAGGAATTGGCATAATGAAGATTATTTTATCACCTGCAAAAAAGATGATTGTAGATACCGATAAATTAGCACCGGTTGAACTGCCTGTCTATATTGATAAGACAGCAGAAGTATTAAACTGGATGAAAAGCAAATCAAAAGAAGAACTGAAAGCTATCTGGAAATGTAATGACAAGATTGCAGAGCAGAACTTTAACAGATTGGAAAATATGGATCTTTATAACAGGCTTACTCCGGCTGTTTTAGCATATGAAGGGATTGCATTTCAATATATGGCACCGTCTGTGTTTGAAATCCAGCAGTTTGAGTATTTGCAAAATCATTTAAGAATCTTGTCTGCGTTTTATGGCATTTTAAAACCAATGGATGGTGTGACTCCTTATCGTCTTGAAATGCAGGCAAAGGTTGGAATTGGAGATGCAAAAAATCTGTATGAGTACTGGGGAGAATTGTTATACCGCTCAGTAATCGATGACAGTAGGATTATCATTAATCTTGCATCAAAAGAATACTCAAAATGTATAGAAAAGTATCTGACACCACAGGACAGATATATTACGATTGTATTTTGTGAGTTATCCGGAGATAAATTGGTAACAAAAGGTACCTATGCCAAGATGGCTCGTGGTGAAATGGTCAGATTCATAGCGGAAAATAATATTGAAAATCCGATGGAGATTCAGAAATTTGACAGACTCGGATATTCGTTTAGGTCTGATTTATCTTCAGATTCAGAATATGTATTTGAACGCAAAATAAAATAGTTATTCAGGTAAAAGATGCTCAGTTTGGCATCTTTTATAATAATGAGAATTATTACTATTTTTTATTGACAACAGGATGATAGTGATATATAATCCTTATTAAGAACTAATCCTAATAAGGAGGACAAATGACAAGTAGGAGAAATACCATTCAAAAAGATCTTGTAAGAAATACCGTATACGAAATGAGAAGACACGTTACGGCAAATGAAGTGTATGAATTTATAAAAGAAGCATATCCAACAATTGGAAAAGGAACTGTATATAGAAATCTTGATATATTGGTAGAGGAAGGTGTATTAAGAAAGGTTGAAGTTCCGGATGGACCGAACCGATTTGATTTTACATTGAAAAATCATTACCATGTAAGATGTATAAAGTGCGGTGAAATTTTTGATGTGGATATGGATCAAATACCGGATTTGCTGGAAAGAATTCATAACACTCATGGAATTGAATTTGTGGATTATGATATTTCATTTAAAGGCATTTGCCCGAAATGTAGGGAGAAAAAGTTGTAAAGAAAACGGAGGTAAAAGAGATGGCAGATAACAAATATGCAGGAACACAGACAGAGAAGAATTTGCAGGAGGCATTTGCAGGGGAATCACAGGCAAGAAATAAGTATACCTATTTTGCTTCTGTAGCGAAAAAGGAAGGTTACGAGCAGATGTCAGCATTGTTTTTAAAGACTGCAGATAATGAGAAAGAACATGCAAAGATGTGGTTCAAGGAATTAGCAGGAATTGGTGATACAAAGGAAAACCTGGCGGCAGCGGCAGAAGGCGAAAATTATGAGTGGACAGATATGTATGAAGGCTTTGCTAAAACAGCTGAGGAAGAAGGATTCCCTGAGCTTGCAGCAAAATTCAGGGCAGTAGGTGAGATTGAGAAGCACCATGAGGAAAGATATCGTGCACTTCTTAAGAATATTGAAACTGCACAGGTATTTGAAAAGAGCGAAGTTAAGGTATGGGAATGCCGTAACTGCGGACATATTGTGGTAGGAACTAAGGCGCCTGAAGTATGTCCGGTATGTAATCATCCACAGAGCTATTTTGAAGTACATGAAGAGAATTATTAAGGAGATGAGATTATTACGAAGAAGAAAATGATTAATTCAAAAAAAGCAGTAATGATAGGCTGTGGCTTTGTTGGTTCTGCATCGGTATTTGCTCTGATGCAGAGTGGCTTGTTTACAGAGATTGTCCTTATCGATGCAGATAAGAACAAGGCAGAAGGAGAAGCGATGGATATCAGTCATGGTATTCCATTTGCGAGTCCGATGAAAATATATGCCGGAGATTATGATGATGTGGCTGATGCTGCAATTGTTGTCATATCTGCCGGAGCGGGACAGAAACCGGGAGAGACAAGGCTTGATCTCGTAAATAAAAATGTAGCAATATTTAAGTCAATCATTCCTGAAATAGCAAAGAGAAATTTTGCAGGTATCATGCTTGTAGTTGCGAATCCGGTAGATATCCTGACTCAGGTAGCTATAAAGTTATCAGGACTTCCGGAAAACAGGGTTATTGGATCGGGTACTGTGTTAGATAGTGCCAGATTAAGATATAAGCTTGGTGAGCATTTATCTGTGGACAGTAGGAGTGTTCATGCATTTATAGTAGGTGAGCATGGAGACAGCGAAGTTGTAGCATGGTCATCAGCCAATGTATCTGGTGTTCCATTAAGTGAAATGTGTGAAATGCGTGGACATTACAAGCACAAGGAAAACACGGCAGAAATAGCTACAGCAGTCAAGAACAGTGCTTATGAGATTATAAACAAAAAGCACGCTACATATTATGGAATTGCAATGTCTGTAAAAAGAATCTGCGAAGTGATTATGAGAGATGAAAAATCAATACTTCCTGTATCACACATGATGCATGGAGTATATGATATTGACGGAGTATCGTTAAGTATGCCAGCTATTGTAGGTGCAGATGGTATTGAGTCTGATATACCTATTAATTTAAGTGGCGAGGAAGCGTTAAAGCTTAAGGAATCTGCAGATTCATTGAAAAAGATTATGGAGACAATTGAATTATAAATTTTACACATGGAAGGAGAAAAAGGCATGGAAGTAAGGTATTATATTTGTAAGCATTGTGGAAACATTGTTGAAAAGGTAAAGGATAAGGGTGTACCTGTAATTTGTTGCGGAGAACCTATGCAGGAATTAAAAGCCGGAGTGACAGATGCTGCTGTCGAGAAGCATGTACCTGTATATACGATAGAAGGCAGTCATGTTCATGTCGTGGTCGGAGAGACAAAACATCCAATGCTTGAAGAGCATTTTATTGAGTGGATTACATTAAATACAAACCAGGGAATATACAGAAAACAGTTAAATCCAGGGCAGGAGCCGGTAGCAGATTTTTGTCTTTGCGATGGTGAACAGGTAGAAGAAGTATATGCATATTGTAACCTGCATGGATTATGGAAATGCTAAAAGTATTTATACATATTAAGGTTACAGAACAACACAAATATAACAGTAATATAGGCTGTGTATTAATATATTTACAAAGAGGAACAACGAATGAAATACGTATGTGATGTTTGCGGATGGGAATATGATGAGGAGAAAGGATATCCAGAAGGTGGTATTGCACCTGGTACAAAGTGGGAGGATATTCCGGAAGATTTTGAATGTCCGTTATGCTCTGTAGGAAAAGACCAGTTCTCAGAAGCATAAATGTATTATGATAGGATTATACCAATGAAAGAAGAACTAAGTATAGATATCATCGGACTTGCAGGAGCCTGTTCTTATGCTTTGGACTGTATAGAAGCAGAGTTGGTGAATATCAAAAACAAACATGGAAAAAGAGTGGCTTATATAAGTATATGCATGGCTGAATATTGGAAAATTCAAGGTGATGAATTACAAGATTTAGCCATGTGTGCTTTACTGCATGATAATGCTTTGACACAATATATTTCGGAAGAACTGAAAAAGGATTCCGTCATTCATTGTAAAAAAGATTTATCCGAGAAAAAAACAAATCTTCATTGTATTTATGGTGAAAAAAATATTACTAAAATTCCATTTAAAACAGATGTGTCAAATGTGATTTTGTATCATCATGAACATGCCGATGGAACTGGTCCTTTTCAAAAAAAGTGGAATGAAATTCCATTGTTTGCAAGGATTATTCATCTTGCAGATACCATTGATATTATAGGAAATAACACGGGATCTGGAAATAACAGTTGGAATTTTATATGTCAGTACCTTTTAAAAAATAGGGATGGATTATTCGATTCAGAATGTGTGAATGCCTTTTTTCATGCATTCACACATTCTGAATCTTTTATATGTTTAAGTGATAATTCTTTTGAAATGAAGCTATGGGAGATTATCCCAAGACAAAAACAGGTTTTTGATTGGAAAACGTGTAAAAATGTCGCAGATTTTTTTGCAAAGATTGTAGATTATAAATCTTCTTTTACAAGCAGACATTCTATAGGAGTGGCTGAAAAAGCAGCTTTTTTTGCTCAATATATCGGATATGATTCTATTAATGTGCAAAAAATTTATCTGGCTGGTGCACTGCATGATATTGGGAAGATGGCAGTAGGCAATGAAATTTTGGAAAAACCGGATAAGCTTACGGATGATGAATTTTCAAAAATGAAGAATCATGCTGGCTATACATACCTTATATTATCAGAGGTTAATGATTTTGAAGAAATACGAGACTGGGCAGCTTTCCATCATGAAAAATTAAATGGAAAAGGGTATCCTTTTGGAAAAACCGCAGCTGAATTAAATGAGCCGGAACGTATTATGGCATGTATTGATATTTATCAGGCATTAACCGAGGACAGACCATATAAGAAAGGTTTATCGCACGAAAAAACGTGTGAGATGCTCGATGACATGGCGCAGAAAGGTTTTGTTGATTCTGATATTTCCAGGAAAATTAGGGAATGTTTTGGTGGAATCTATTAATTATAAGAAGATATTTACACAGAAAGTTCAACATCAGGAATTTATACATAAACTTGATGAATTTATGGAACATCACAATGATGAGGTAGAAGATCAAGATGAACAGATTATGGGAATTTTAAAATATCTCACAGAGTGGTTAGTTAATCACATTCTGTATGTCGATGGTCAAATTCCAAAAGGCTGATATAGTAAGAAAGGCTGTTATTTTTCAGAGTAGCAGCCTTTTTTATTTTGAATATAAAATATGACACATACACTTGACAATATGCATACGTAGAAGAAACGCATCAAGTGCTTGCCAAGCGAAACTTTGTGCTGGCAGTAAGAGGAGGTATCTTTGGTGATAAACCAACTGCTTACTATGACTTTGGAGAGTAGAAAGCGACAAGATAGCTGTTTATTGGATGAAATAGGACATTTCTTCCCAAAAACAGTATGTTTATGGTATACTAGCTATTAGTAATGCGATTTCAACCGACATTACATATTATGATGAGAAATTAATACAAAGGACTATTCTTTCACAGCTTATGATGCAGGTGCAGGGCAGTGCTGCCCGGGTAAATGGTGAAGGTATCTATACGGACAGCAGAGACCATGGTAAACAGTTTTCAGTGGGCGGATTAGGTAACTTTGACAAGAGCGAGGAAACGAAAATGACAGAAAGTAAGATACTTCTGGTATTAGATAAAAAAGATTATGAGGATGGCATGCCGGTATTTGAAAGAAAGTGCGTCCGGGCAATCATAAAAAAGAATGGAAAAATTGCAGTCCAGCGCGGCAGGGCAGGGGACTGCAAAATATTAGGCGGTGGCATGGATGGTGAGGAAGATTTTGAAACGGCACTTTCCAGAGAAGTATTAGAAGAGGGCGGATTGATATTATGTCCGGGAAGTATGCAGCTGTTGGGCGAGATAGAAGAAAAACGCCGTGATTTATTTGAAACAGATAAAATATATCACTGTCACACCTATTTCTTTGCCTGTGCAGTTGAGGAGAGAACAACAGAACCGCATATGACAGAAAGCGAGAAGGCAAAAGGCTATCATCTGGAATGGATGACACCGGAAGAGATTGTAAAAGCAAATGAGCCATTTTCGAAGGAACCGTGGATATATCGCGATACTGCATTTATTAAAATGTTGATGGAGGGAAATTTATGAACACAGGATATGAGGGAATCCTGCAATTTCGGGGAAAGTGGAGAGATTATCAGGAAAGAGTACTCTTACATGCGCAGCAGTATTTGAAGGATGGAAAGATACATATTGTGGCAGCGCCGGGTTCCGGCAAGACTACACTTGGAATAGAACTGATTCGGAGGCTGGGAGCACCCTGCCTTATTTTTTCACCCAGCATTACCATCCGCCAGCAATGGCTGATGCGTATACAGGAGGGCTTCTTAACCGAAGAGGCAGATCCGCAGGAAATATTATCCAATGATTTAAAACAGATGAAGCAGATGACTGCAACGACTTATCAGGCACTGTACAGTGCCATGAAGCGGGAGCAGGGCACACTGGAAGAGGACAGCGGGGAAGCGGCAGAGGAAGATGCAGCAGCCAGTGAAGCGGTGGATGGAGTAGATGCGGCAGACAGTAAAGTGGCAGCCGGCGGAGTGACAGAAGAAGCAGATGGAGAGAAGGAAACGGAGCAGGTTGACTACCGGGATTTCGATATTTTTAAGGCAGTGAAGGAAGCCGGTATTACAACAATTTGTCTGGATGAGGCACATCACCTTCGTAGTGAGTGGTGGAAGGCACTGGAGACTTTCTTAGACAAGCTGCCGGATGTGAAAATCATTGCATTGACAGCAACACCGCCATATGACAGCACACCGGCACAGTGGAAGCGTTATATCGATATGTGCGGACCGATTGATGAAGAAATCTTTACACCGGAACTGGTAAGAGAAGGAAGTCTCTGCCCGCATCAGGACTATGTTTATTTTAACTGGCCGACAAGAGAAGAGGAAGCATATGTCAGGGAACATCAGAAGCGGATGCAGATGCAGGTGCAGAAAATGATGGCAGATGAGACTTTGCGAAGAATCGTATCTTCCCATCAGGGGCTTATGCATCCGGAAGAATACAGTGAGCGGTTCTTAGATAAACCGGAGTATTTTACAGCACTGCTGGTATACTGCCAGGCAAAAGGGATTCCATTTTCAGGTTATTTAAGGAAGCTCATCGGAACAAAGGGAAAGCTGCCGGGAATGGATGCACACTGGATGGAAGTGTTACTGCAGGGTGTTCTTTATGAGGACAGAGAGTCCTATACCATGATGGAAGCAGAGCGGGAAAGCCTGCTGCAGGAATTAAAAGAGGCAGGAGCCATCTACCGGAACAAGGTTGCACTGCGGGATAATGAAGCCATAAAAAAGGTACTTATGAAAAGCCAGGGAAAGATGGAGAGCATCCATACCATTGTGCAGGCTGAGTATGAGGCACTGGGAAATGATTTACGCCTTCTGGTTCTCTGCGATTATATTAAGAAAGACAAATTGCCGGAGATTGGAAGTAAAGATACACTGGTAACAGAGCTTGGTGCAGTGCCGATTTTTGAATATTTAAGGCGGCAGAACATGACTGGAATCCGGCTGGGTGTACTGAGCGGAACAGTGATAATCGTTCCAATGGCAGTGGAAGCAAAACTGCCGGAATTGCTGGCACAGTATGGCTGCAGCGGAACGTTAAATCCACTGGGAGATACCGGATACGGACAGCTTATGATAAAAGGAAAGAGTACCCACACCGTAGCTGTTGTGACGGAGTTATTCCGCCAGGGAGAGATTCATACACTGATTGGAACCAAGTCATTGCTGGGAGAAGGCTGGGATGCACCGTGCATCAATTCCCTGATACTGGCAACTTATGTAGGGTCTTTTATGCTGAGTAACCAGATGCGTGGAAGAGCAATCCGTACCGATAGAGAGCAGCCGGATAAGACCGGAAACATCTGGCACCTTGCCTGTATTTTTCCAAAAGAGCGGGGACAGCAGAGTAATACCGATGCAGAGGGCGATTATGAAATGCTGGAACGCCGGTTTGAATCATTTTTAGGAGTATCCTGCAGGGAAGATGTAATCGAAAGCGGAATCGGTCGGCTGGACATTCCAAAGATAACATCAAAATATGAGGTAGATAAAGCAAACCGCATGATGCTTGAGCGTGCAAAGGACAGAAATGCATTGAGGCTGCGATGGAACCAGTCCTTACAGGAAGTGCGAAATCAGATGGAAATAGAACAGATAGATGAAATTGCAGCAAAAGAAATAGAAACCGGATATATCTTTATCAATGCGGTCTGCATAGAAATCATACAGGTAATACTTGCAATGCTCTTAATGAGTGGAAGAATGATGGCACAGAAGCTTGGTAATCATCCGGCTTTCCTGTTACTTGGAATTGCGCTGTTAGCCGCATTTGCCGGAATTGTCTATCAGGGGATACGTCTGTTTAAATTCAGCACCCCGGCAAGACGGATGAAACAGCTTAGCGAAGCAATGCTAGATGCATTGAGGGAATGCGGGGAATTAGAGGATGGTGCCCATTGCAGGACAGAAGTAGAATCCTTTAACGGACTTGTGGTAGGTACCTGGCTTAAAGGTGGAACCACCAGAGATAAGACAACCTATTCTGCCTGCATGGAAGAATTGTGGGGTGTTATTGATAATCCAAGATATCTTCTTATCCGGGAAAAAATCTTTGGCACATCAAGAGAGTGTTACAGTGTCCCGGAAATATTCGGAAGACAAAAGGAACGTGCCCTGATTTTTGAAAAACATATGAAAAGGGCTCTTGGACCATACCATGTGGTATATACAAGAACCCCGGAAGGACGAAAATTATTATTAAAAGAGCGGACACGCTCCTTTGTAAATCAAAACCAGAGCCTTTTGCAGGGAAAGAAAATTGCAAAAGGATATTAAGAATAATAAGAATTTTCAATTTTTGGATATTTTTTATTTACTCCAAAGAAAAAGAGGAGCAGTCCTGCAACCAGTAGTCCTGCACCAACAAAGAACCACAGGAAGAAGAACGGAACGGTATCTGCTTTATACATAAACCAGTCCGGAGAGAAGGTTCCCCAGATGTTAAAGAGGATATGGAAAAGCATGGAAGGATAAATGCTGCGGCTTTTCTCGCAGATAAATCCAAGAACAATTCCTACCACAAAAGCATAAACACCCTGAATCATATTCATATGGAACACACCAAAGAGCAGTGCCTGCAAGAGGTTCGCAACCCAGAAAGGCATTGCTCTTTTGGCATATTTCAAAGTCAGTCCACGGAAAATCAGTTCTTCACAGACAGGTCCAATCAGAACGGAATAGAGAACCAGAATCAGGGAAGGCTTATCCAGTCCCACCGATTCTACCAGGTTACTGTAATATTCCAGCCAGTGCGGGTTAATGGCTGCAGTAAAAGATACAATGTAATTGGTAATATACTGTAATCCTACTGCAGTAATAAGAATGCCGAAGATAACCGGAATATTAAAAGGTTTCCGTACATTTTCCGGTTCTGTCTGCCGGAACTTTTTATAATACCAGTAGGCAAATACCACAAGGGCAACAGTACCGTAGGCTGCACTGACACCGGCATTAAAATTGGCGGTGGAAATAATATTTAAAAATGCATCCATACAGTCATCGATAGAAGTTGCCCCTTTGGTATAAAAACCACCCAGCAGGGCAAGCCCTACTGCCGGAATGGAGATAAGCTGCTGCAGGCCAAATGCCAGCAGAGCCGGAAGAAAACAGAACATAATTCTGCCAAATCGCTTCATGAAAAAACCTCCTCAAGTATCATCACTTTTCTTGGCACATTATAACAATTATGAAGCGAATATGCAAACTACTGAGGTACCGCCTGTTTAAAAATACATGGAAAAATGTATTTTTAAATGCAGACAAATACTCTCCGGGTACTTGTGAAATAGGCGGAATCATGCTATACTAGGCGTTATGTTGATATATTTTATGATGCTGTATGAAATATAAATTCACATAATTATAATCAGAGGAGGAATAAATATGAAGAACATGAAGAAATTTGCAGCACTTTTATTAACTGCAGCAATGACAGTAGCAATGGTAGGATGTGGCTCATCTGTAGCTGCAAACACAGTAAATTCCAAGGATGACCTTCCGGGAAAGAAAATCGGTGTTCAGCTTGGAACAACCGGAGATGCCGATGCAACAGCATACGAGGACGAAGGAAGCACCGTAGAGCGTTACAACAAAGGTTCTGATGCAATCCAGGCATTAAAGACCGGTAAGATCGACTGTGTAATCATCGACAAGCAGCCAGCAGAGGCATTTGTTGAGAAGAATGATGACTTGAAAATCTTAGATGATACCTTTGATGCAGAGGAATATGCAATCTGTATCGCAAAAGATAACACAGATTTAACAGACGAATTCAACAAAGCAATCGAAGAGTTAAAAGCAGACGGAACAATCGATACTATCATCAGCAACTATATTGGTGATGAAACAGGAGAGCATCCATATGAGACTCCGGAGGGAACAGAATATCCAAACGGAAAACTTACCATGGCAACCAATGCACAGTTTGAGCCATACGAATATTATGATGGTGACAACGTAGTTGGTATCGATGCAGATATCGCAAAAGCAATCTGTGACAAGCTTGGTTATGATTTAGAGATTGAAGATATGGAATTTGATGCAATCATCGCAGCAGTATCTTCCGGTAAAGCAGATTTTGGTGCAGCAGGAATGACTGTAACAGAAGACCGTCTTAAGAACATTGACTTTACAGATACTTATGCAACAGCAAGCCAGGTTATTGTAGTAAGAAATAAATAATCGGTATAGGAGGAAAGACCTTGAGCGATTTTTTAAGCAGCTTTCAACAGGATTTTATAGAGAAAGACAGATATCTTTATCTGTTACGTGGCCTTGGCAATACACTGCTTATTGCAGTGCTTGCAGTACTTCTGGGTATTGTGGTTGGATTTTTAGTCGCAATTATCCGTTCCACCCATGATAAACATGGTGGATTAAATGTTTTGAATTTTATATGTAAAGTGTATCTTACCATATGGCGTGGAACCCCTACGATGGTACAGCTTTTGATTATGTACTATATTATTCTGGTTGCACTCGATAATAAGATTGCAGTGGCTGTAATCGCTTTTGGTTTGAATTCGGCTGCCTATGTGGCAGAGATTGTACGTTCCGGAATCATGTCTGTAGACGAAGGACAGTTTGAAGCTGGACGAAGCCTCGGACTGAATTATTCGCAGACCATGCGTCTGATTATTCTGCCACAGGCATTTAAGAATGTACTTCCGGCACTGGCAAATGAGTTTATTACCTTACTGAAAGAGACTTCCATCAGTGGATATATTGCAATCCCGGATCTGACAAAGGGTGGCGATATCATCCGTAGCCAGACCTATGACCCGTTCTTACCATTGTTCGGTGTTGCAATTATCTACCTGATAATCGTTATGATTTTAACGGCTGGTGTACATAAACTGGAAACGAGGTTGAGAACAAATGAGCGATAAGAAGGTATTGATTGAAGTAAAGGATTTGTGTAAATCCTTTGGAAATGTAAATGTATTAAATGGTATCTCCACAGAAATCGCCCAGGGAGAGGTGGTTGCCATCATCGGACCATCCGGTTGTGGTAAATCCACATTCTTACGTTCCTTAAATCTTTTAGAGGAGCCGACTTCCGGTGTGATTACTTTTGAAGGAACAGATATCACGGATAAATCTGTAGACATCAACAAGATGCGTCAGAAGATTGGAATGGTATTCCAGCAGTTCAATCTGTTCCCGAATTATACCGTAAAAGGAAATATCATGCTGGCACCGGTTCAGACCGGACTTATGAATAAGGAAGAGGCCTCTAAGCGTGCGGACGAGCTTTTGATGAGAGTCGGACTGTCTGATAAAGCAGATACCTATCCGGCAATGCTTTCCGGTGGACAGAAACAGCGTATTGCAATTGCAAGAGCACTGGCAATGAATCCGGATGTCATGTTATTTGACGAGCCGACTTCCGCACTGGATCCGGAAATGGTAGGAGAAGTTCTTGAAATTATGAAAGAACTGGCACAGGACGGAATGACTATGGTAGTGGTAACGCACGAAATGGGATTTGCAAGAGAAGTGGCAAGCCGTGTCATGTTTATCAATGAAGGACAGATTCAGGAAGAGAATACACCGGCAGAATTCTTCGCCAATCCACAGAATCCGCGTCTTTGCGACTTCCTTTCCAAAGTATTGTAGGGAAAGAACAGATAAAACGGAAAAAATAGTTGATAAAAAGTTTTCATAAGCTATTGCAATCAGAAAAGAAATAGTCTATGATAAAACCGTTATATGACTGACGGATAAGTGGAAAAACCACATGAAGTATAACGAAAACGAGCCGACCGTCTGGGCGATGAACCTGGAGGACTGGCTCGTTTTCTTGTATTTACATGATGTTTTGTATGATTTTTTGAACATCAAAACGTATTGACAAAAAAATGACAGTCAGTATATACTAACTACAGTTAAACAAGACTAATTCTAATTAGTAACCATTCAGTGTTCATGCTGAGTATATTTTTAGGAGGATATCGCAATGATAGAAATGAAAGAGTGGGATGGATTCGAAGGACGTCTCTGGAAAGAAGAAATCAATGTTCGTCAGTTCATTCAGGACAACTACACTCCATATGATGGAGATGAGAGCTTTTTAGCTGAGCCGACAGATGCAACTAACAAGCTATGGGGGGCACTTCAGAAATTACAGAAAGAAGAGCGTGCTAAGGGCGGCGTTCTTGATATGGAGACAGAGGTTGTAACCGGAATTACAGCTTATGGTCCGGGATATATTGATGAAAGCTTAAAAGATTTAGAGCAGGTAGTTGGTCTTCAGACTGACAAACCATTAAAGAGAGCTTTCATGCCATATGGTGGAATCAAGATGGCTGTTCAGGCATGTGAGACCTACGGTTATGAAGTAAATGATAAATTAAAAGAAATTTTCACCAAGTATCATAAGACACACAATACAGCAGTATTTGATGCTTATACACCGGAAATGATGAAGGTTCGTCATGCTAAGATTTTAACAGGTCTTCCGGATACCTACGGTCGTGGACGTATTGTAGGTGATTACCGCCGTGTAGCATTATACGGACTGGATTACTTAATCGCTGAGAAGAAGAAGGACAAAGCCAACTGCGGATGCGGACAGATGACAGATGATGTCATCCGTTTAAGAGAAGAAATTGCAGAGCAGATTAAATGTCTGGAAGACATGAAGAAACTGGCTGAGATTTACGGATATGATATTTCAAGACCTGCAACCAATGCAAAAGAGGCTGTTCAGTGGTTATACTTCGGATACCTTGCAGCAATCAAGACACAGAACGGTGCAGCGATGTCAGTAGGACGTGTTTCTACTTTCCTTGATATTTATATTAAGAGAGATATGGATAAGGGAATTCTTACCGAGCAGCAGGCTCAGGAGCTGATTGACCATTTCACAATGAAACTTCGTATGGTTAAATTCGCACGTATTCCTTCTTATAACCAGTTATTCTCCGGTGACCCTGTATGGGCAACCCTTGATGTAGCAGGAACAGGTGTAGACGGACGTTCCATGGTAACCAGGACAGACTTCCGTTTCCTTCATACTTTAGAGAATATGGGACCGGCACCGGAACCAAATCTTACTGTATTCTATTCATCCAGACTGCCACAGACCTTCCGTGATTATGCAGCACGTATCTCGATTGAAACAAGCTCAATCCAGTATGAGAACGATGATGCAATGAAACCGGTATGGGGCGATGATTACGCAATCTGCTGCTGTGTATCTGCTACACAGACAGGTAAAGAGATGCAGTTCTTCGGCGCTCGTGCAAACCTTGCAAAATGTCTGCTTTACGCAATCAACGGTGGTGTTGATGAAAAATCAGGCGAGCAGGTAGGACCAAACTACGCACCAATTACAGCTGAATATCTTGACTATGATGAAGTAATGGCAAAATATGACAAGATGATGGACTGGTTAGTAGACATCTATGTAAATACACTGAACCTGATTCAGTATATGCATGATAAATATTACTATGAAGCAGCAGAGCTTTCTCTGATGGATACCGACTTAAAGAGAACTTTTGCAACCGGTATTGCAGGATTTTCACATGTTATCGATTCTCTTTCTGCAATCAAATATGCAAAAGTAAAAGTCGTACGTGATGAGAACGGACTTGCAAAAGACTTCGAAATCGAAGGAGACTTCCCGAAGTACGGAAATGATGATGACCGTGCAGATGAAATCGGAGTATGGCTGCTTAAGACTTTCATGGATAAATTAAAGAAACATCATACTTATCGTGATTCTGAGCCTACAACTTCTATCCTTACCATTACTTCTAACGTGGTATATGGTAAAGCAACCGGAGCTATGCCGGATGGACGTAAAGCCGGCGAACCACTTTCACCGGGAGCTAACCCATCTTACGGTGCAGAGCAGAACGGACTTTTAGCTTCCTTAAACTCTCTGACCAAGCTTCCATATGAGTGGGCATTAGATGGTATTTCCAATACACAGACCATCAATCCTGGCGCACTTGGAAACAACGAGCAGGAAAGAATCGATAACCTTGTAAATGTAATGGACGGATACTTTGATCAGGGTGCACATCATCTGAATGTTAATGTATTTGGCAAAGAAAAGCTTATTGATGCAATGGAGCATCCGGAGAAAGAAGAGTATGCAAACTTCACAATCCGTGTATCCGGCTATGCAGTTAAGTTCATCGACCTGACAAAAGAGCAGCAGCTTGATGTTATTGCCCGTACCTGTCATGAGCGTATGTAATTTAAGACAGTAACCGAACTGCGGGGAGTATACGATTTTCCGCGATTCAGGTAAAGCAGAATGTGCAGGCTTAATGAAAAAAGCCTGCACATTTTTATCACAGGTTGTTAAACATCCGTAAGTATTTTTGTGTATAGGAGGCAATATGAGTGAAATAAAAGGACACATCCATTCTGTAGAAAGCTTTGGTTCGGCAGACGGACCGGGTGTAAGATATATTGTATTTTTGAAAGGCTGTAACATGAGATGTCAGTACTGCCATAACCCGGATACCTGGGCAAAAGATGGCGGAGAGCTGATGACACCGGAAGAAGTGTTAAAAAAAGCACTTCGCTATAAAACATATTGGAAAGAAAAGGGCGGAATCACCGTAAGCGGTGGAGAGGCTCTTTTACAGATAGATTTCGTAACAGAACTGTTCCGGCTGGCAAAAGAAAAAGGGGTAAATACCTGTCTCGATACCTCTGGCAATCCATTTTCCTTGGAAGAACCATTTAAAAGTAAATTTGATGAGCTGATGAAATATACAGACCTCTTTATGTTAGACATTAAGCATATGGATGATGCAGCACACCGGAAACTCACCGGACAGACGAATCAGAATATTTTGGAAATGGCAGCTTATTTATCAGACCATGGCAAAGCAATGTGGATCCGCCATGTGCTGGTGCCTGGTATTACAACAGAAGAGGATGAGCTTCACCGCTTAAGAAGTTTTCTTGATACCCTTAAGACAGTAGAGCGGGTGGAAGTGCTGCCATATCATACCTTAGGCGTCTTTAAATGGAAGGAACTTGGAATTCCATACCAGTTAGAAGGCGTAGACCCGCCTACAAAGGAGCAGATAGACCGGGCAAAAGAGATTCTTGGGGCACTGTAAAATAGATAAGCAAATGTAGGGGAAAATGAAACTGTAATGCTGCTTTTTAGATTCTGACGATAATGCGGGTAAGATATTCACTTTGTTTATCCGTCATGGTAGCGTTAATCAATTCTTCTTCATAGAATCTGCCATCGGATGAAGTAATCTGGTGCTGCTTCATGTAGCTGCGCAGCCTGTCATAAGCGAGTGAAATATCATCCCAGTCTCCCAGGTGATAGGCGGCGAGACATTTAGAAGCCGGAAGAATCCGGTAAGGCATTTTCTTGGGAGGGGTCTGCATGGCAAGGCATACTTCGTGATAAAGATTGTGGGCACCCCGGGCAAGGTCACGTTCCATCTGGATATAAAGCACCGTAAAACCGGTAGTTTCCTTGCTTTCATAATAGGAGTTCAGAAGCTCACTGACTTTTACGGAGATGGTCTTATCATCGGAAGAACTGACATGGTGTGCTGCAATATAAAATCCTGGCAGAGAGACTTCTTCAATGATATCCGGATTTGTAGTCAGGCTGGTTTTAATTCGTTTCTGCTGTCTTTGAATCCACTTCTGCTTTTCTTTTAATGCACGAATCTGCTGTTCGATGACAGCGTTTTCTTTCGTAAGAAGTGTGGCATAATTTTCCGGGCTTCGGTGTTCCATGTATTCTTTAATTTCCGGCAGAGGCATGCCAAGTTCCCGCAGCGTGATAATGGCATCTAACACATCCATCTGGCGGACGGTGTAGTAGCGGTAGTCATTGTCCCCTCTTGCTTCGGGTGAAAAAATGCCAAGCTGGTCGTAGTGAAACAGTGTATTTTTTGTAGTGCCCATCATCCTGGCAACTTCTCCGGTGGTCAGATATTCATTTCTACTCATTAAAAAATCTCCTTGACTATATGGTTACCATATAGTTTATGATAGCAAATAGTGATTCATAAGACAAGGAGGTTATCATGTCGAATTCATTAAATCAGAACTTTAAAACATTATCCTTATTGAAATTTGCATTGCCATCTATGATTATGATGGTATTTATGTCATTGTATACAATCATAGATGGAATCTTTGTGTCAAGACTGGTAGGAGAAAGCGCTCTTTCTGCAGTCAATATTGTATGGCCGGTTATTTGTATTCTCATTGCAATCGGCGTTATGTTAGCAACCGGTGGAAGTGCAGTGGTAGCAAGAAAAATGGGTGAGGGAGATGAAAAGGGAGCATGTGAGAACTTTACTTTTCTTGCAGTGGCAGGAGTTGCTGTAAGCCTGGTGCTGCTGGTTATTGTATTACTTTTTCATAAACCGATTGTATATGCATTAGGAGCAGACGACTCTTTATTCGAAAATGGGAAAACATATCTTATTTATATGATGTATTTTGGACCGTGCTGTATTTTGCAGAGTTTATTTCAGTGCTTCTTTGTGACTGCAGGAAAACCTGCATATGGACTCGGACTGATTACTGCCGGAGGTGTAGCCAATGCAATCTTAGATTATGTCTTTATGGGGCCAATGCAGCTTGGCATTGCCGGAGCAGCTATTGCAACAGGCATCGGACAGATGATTCCTGCGGTAGTGGGAGTCATCTATTTCCTGGTGAAAAGAAAAGGACTTCATTTTACCCACTTCCATTGGGATGGAAAAGCATTGTGGCAGTCCTGCACCAACGGTTCTTCCGAGATGGTAACGAACCTTTCCAATGCAGTAATTACATACCTTTTTAATATTATTCTGATGCGTATGGTTGGAGCAGACGGGGTAGCTGCAATTACCATTATTTTATACGGACAGTTTTTATTCAATGCGCTGTATCTTGGATTTTCCATGGGTGTGGCACCGGTTATCAGCTTCCAGTACGGAGCAAAGAACAGTGAAAAATTAAGTAACGTTTACCATATCAGTAACCGGTTTGTAAAAATATCCTCCGGCTTTATGGCGGTGGCATCCGTCCTTCTGGCGAAGCCGATTACATCAGTATTTGTCTCAGAAAGCAGTCATACCTTTGCAATGACAGTTACGGGATTTGCATTGTTTGGCATCAACTATCTTTTCAGCGGCTATAACGTATTTACATCTTCACTGTTCACGGCACTTTCTGATGGAAAAACATCTGCACTGGTATCCTTCAGCAGAACCTTTGTCTGTATTCTGGCCTCTTTACTGATTCTGCCGCAAATTATCGGATTAAAGGGAGTCTGGCTGGCAGTTCCGGTGGCAGAATTTGTGACATCAGGACTTTCTTTTTACTGTCAGAGAAGAAATTTATCGAAATACGGAATTTAAGAAACTTTTTTTTCATCTGGAACGTCTAATCTATAAAGAGTATAATGAATGGTAAAGAATGAATGGATAATACCATTTTAAGATAGTAAAGAGAGGATACGAAAGATGGTTTTTAGCAGCATAGCATTTATCATGTATTTTATGCCGGTATTTTTTCTGGTTTATTATATCCTGCCGGCTTCTTATAAGAATGCCTGGCTTTTCCTTGCCAGCCTTGGTTTTTATTACTATGGTGTCAGGGGAAATCCGGGTTATCTTTTACTTATGATTATGTCCGTGGTGGTCAATTTCGTGGCTGGAAAACTGATTGAGGCACAGAAGACGAAGCGGGCACGGAAAGCCTGGCTTGTGGTTGGAATCGTCTATGATTTAGGATGGCTCATTCTGTTTAAATATCTGGGCTTTCTTATAGAGAATCTGAATGCCCTTTTTGGTGCAATGCACGTTAAGGTACAGCTGGAAACATGGAATCTGATTCTGCCGATTGGAATCAGCTTTTATACGTTCCAGATTATTTCCTATCTGGTGGACGTGTACCGGAGGGAAACGAAAGCGGAAAAATCGTTGATTTCACTGGGAACGTATCTTTGCATGTTCCCGCAGTTAATTGCAGGACCGATTGTCAATTACCATCTGATTCAGGAACAGCTTCATAAGAGAAAACATTCCATGGTAAAGGTGGAATCCGGACTTAAGGTATTTGCACTGGGACTTGCTTATAAAGTATTGCTGGCAAACCGGGTGGGACATCTTTGGACAGAGGTGACAGCAATCGGTTATGAGAGCATTTCCACACCGCTGGCATGGATGAGCATTGTGGCATACAGCCTGCAGTTATATTTTGACTTCTATGGGTATTCCCTGATGGCAATCGGACTGGGGCGGATGATGGGCTTTGACTTTCCACAGAACTTTAACAATCCGTATATGGCAGTGTCCATGACGGATTTCTGGCGCCGCTGGCATATGACACTGGGTGGCTGGTTCCGGGAATATGTATACATTCCGCTGGGCGGCAACCGCGGTGGTTTTGCAAAGACCGTCCGCAATATGTTTGTGGTATGGCTTCTGACAGGGCTCTGGCATGGCGCAAGCTGGAACTTTGTACTGTGGGGACTTTTGCTTTTTGTCTTATTATTCGTGGAAAAAGCCGGACTTGGAAAAGTGCTGGAGCGGCATAAGGCGCTTGGCCATATTTATATGATACTCTGGATACCACTTTCCTGGCTGGTCTTTGTGATTACGGATTTAAGCCAGCTTGGCATTTATTTACAGAAATTATTCCCATTCTTTGGCAGTACCGGAACGGTATTGTTTCAGGGAGATTATCTGAAATATGGTAAGACCTATGGCATTTATCTGGTGCTTGGTATCCTGTTTGCAACAGGTGTTCAGGAGAAGCTCCTTAAGAAGAATAAGAACCGCCTCTGGGTGATTTTACTGCTGCTGGCATTATTCTGGGCGAGCGTATATTGTATGTATCTTGGAATGGATGATCCATTCTTATACTTCAGATTCTAGTGAGGAAATACGATGAAAAAATATAAATTTACTATACTTTTACTGCTGACATTTGTGATTGCATTCCCGGTGATTACCGTAAAGCTTGTAACTGCGGAGCAGGAGAAGAAGGCAAGGCAGGAAGAACTGGCACAGGTGACAGACACAGAAAAAGAGCCGGCGGAAGCAGTTGCCGGAACGGAAGAAAACAGCACAGATAAAGCCGGTACAGGACAAGAAGATATTGATAGTACAGAAAATACAGAAGATAAAACAGGTACCAAGGATAATGAAACGGTGGCAGATACGGAGCAGGAGGGAACCTTTACAACAGAGGATATCAGCTATTTTTCCGATGCTTTATTTATTGGAGATTCCAGAACAGTAGGATTATCGGAGTATGCAGACCTTGGGGATGCGGATGTATTTGCAACGATTGGCTTAAGTTCCTTTAAGCTGTTTGAAACAGAGGTGGATATGCCGGGCTATGGAAAAGAAACTTTGGATGAAGTGTTAAGCCGGAAAAATTACGGAAAGATTTATCTGATGCTAGGTATCAATGAACTGGGATATCCACATGCAAGCATAGAAAAGCAATATCGTGAAGTGGTAGAGAAAATACGGGAAATGCAGCCGGATGCCATTTTATTCTTAGAGGCGAGTCTTCATGTTTCCAAGGCAAAATCCGATTCGGACAGCCTTTATAACAATGCCAATATTGACTGGCTCAATGGCGTGGTGGAGTCCTTATGTGACCAGAAGCAGACCTATTATATTGATGTGAATGAAATCTTTGATGATGGGGCAGGAAACCTCGATGCCCAGTATACCAGTGATGATGCCCATCCTCTAGGAAAATATTATGCCCAGTGGGCAGAATGGATTCTGACGAAAGCTATTGTAAAGGAAAAATAAGACCAAAACTCTTAGGAAAACGCAGTGGAAAACCGATGTATTATTTATAAAAGTGTATACAACAGTGAAAGAAATATCCGATAACCGGATAAGCGTTGCAGAAAGGCAAGGGAAGCGTATATGAATGGAATCAATACCAGTTTTGGGACACAGAGCTTATATCAGAATGACGGGACACAGGGAAGTGCAAAGTCAGATGATAAGAAGCAGGATAATAAGAATGACAGCAATGTAATAAAAGGTGCCGGTCTTAATCTGAATCAGACAGATCTGATTGGACAGAAGATGGCAAATGCCCAGAAAGAAGCATTAAAGAAGATTATGGATACATTTTCCGGTGAGCACGCAGTGGATGAAGAGATGGACGAGCGGCGTGCCCACATTAAGGAAATTGACAGCGAGATAAAAGATTATCAGAGTGAAATCCGCGACTTACAGAATAAGGAAGCTGAATTAAAGGGACGTTACCAGGTAGCGGATGGCAGCCAGGAAGAGGCAGACCTTGACCTTTTAAAGAAAGCCAGTACAGCAGAAGGAAGAAGCATGCTTTCCAAAGAAGAATTAGAGCATGTCTCAGAATTACAGAAAGGCGGAATGACAGACTATCAGAAAGAGTCCATGGACTACTATAAAATGGAGTCAGAATACAGAAGCAAGATAAAAGACCTTGGAAAGGAAAGAGCCGAGGATAACGGATACCTCCGGGCAGTACATACGGAACGGTTAAAGCATCATGATATGATAGACAGCCAGAAGGAAGCGGAAGAAATATTAGACAATGCATCCGATGAAGCAACATTAGGACTGATTGGGGAAGCAGTAGACCACATCGATGAGACCATCAAAGAAAATGAGAAAGATACGGATAAGAAGGATGCAGACAAGAAAGAGGATAAGAAGACTGATACAAAATTAGACAAGGAGACCCAGAGCAGCCTTTTAAAGAGTGAAGCAGAGAAAAAGGTTGCGGAGCATAAACTTGCCGAGGACGATATCAAAGGACTTGTCTATGATGAGCAGTTATAAACAAAATGGACAATTTGTGCTGTCAGATATACAAATTGTCGAAAAAGTATAACTTGACCATACAAAAAAAATCTATTGTATATGTCAAAAAAACGCATTGTTTCTTATACTAATAAATGTTAAAATACATAGAAGAAAAAAGAGGGAGGAAGTTAGCATGGCTTCATTCGTTGAAAACACACAGCACAAAGTAGAAAGAAAAGCTTTTGAGATAATGACCAATAGCATCGTAGGTAAGTTGACTAAGACAGATGATATCGCGAAAAGACAGGAAACATTCCTTGAACTTATTGATAAGGCAGAGACTTTCTGGGGAAATGGCGCAGACAAGGCAACATTGGATAAGGTCAGAGAGTATGTAAAGAATCCGGAGAACAGATGGGTGAAGTTTGTAAACCGTGTTCTGGATGAGACAAATCCAAATTATGCTAAGAAATTCCTTCTGAATTTAGGATATGAAGCATTTTTCCGTGGAACAAAGACAATCAGGGCAAACCGTGAGAAGTACAACTGTAATATTCCATGGCTGATTCTTTTTGACCCGACAGACGCATGTAATATGCATTGTGTAGGATGCTGGTCCGGCACATATGGCCACAAGAATAACATGTCCTATGAGGATATGGATAAGATTGTTACACAGGGTAAGGAACTTGGAACTTATCTTTACTTTATGACAGGTGGAGAACCGACTGTTCGTAAGAATGATATTTTAAAACTTGCTGAGAAGCATAATGATTGTATGTTCGGTCTTTTCTCCAACTCTACTCTGATTGATGAGGAGTTATGTAAGAAGATTGTAGAACTTGGAAATATTACATTCCTTCTTTCCATTGAGGGAACACCTGAGACAAATGATGGACGTCGTGGTGACGGACATTATGCAGCAGTTATGAAGGCAATGGATCTGTTGAAACAATATGGTATCATATTCGGAACTTCTATCTGCTATACCAGAGCCAATGTTGAGGCTGTTACCGATGAGAAATTCTTACGTTTCATTGCTGATAAGGGCGCACGTTTCGGTTTCTACTTCCATTATATGCCGGTAGGACAGAACGCAGCTCCGGAGCTGATGCCGACATTGGAACAGCGGGAAGAAATTATTAAGAAGATTCGCTGGGTTCGTACCGGAGACAATGATATCGGATTTTTCCCAATGGACTTCCAGAATGACGGAGAATTTGTTGGCGGATGTATTGCCGGTGGACGTAACTACTTCCATATTAATGCACAGGGAGACGCAGAACCGTGCGTATTTATCCATTTCTCGGATTCGAATATCCATGATAAGTCAATCCTTGAGATGCTGCAGAGTCCATTGTTTAAGGCATATCATGAAGGACAGCCATTTAACAGAAACCACCTGCGTCCATGTCCGATGCTTGAGAATCCAAAGCTCTTAAGAGAAATGGTAAACAAGACTGGTGCGAAGGGAACAAACGCTGAAGCAGAAGAGACTGTTGAGCATCTTTGCTCTAAGTGTGACCACTATGCAGAAGAGTGGGGACCGGTTGCAGACCGTATCTGGGCAGAACAGAAACATAAGAAAGCACCTTATGAGAACTATACGGAAGAAAAGAGAGAACATCCGGAACTTGCAGCATTTGAGCATGCGGATGGTTCTGATGGATTAAGAGATGAGGATCTTCAGTAATTAAATCAGATGATAAAATAGGACTAAATCAAGAGAAACCTTATACAACAAGGGTTTGAATGATTTAAGTCCTATTTTTTTGAAAGTCCGCGAGAGATAAGTAAAGCATCTTGAAGTCTTATACCTGATACAGTAAAATAGATACATCCGGCAACAGGGAGGTCTCAAATGAAACAGGAGTCCATTACAATCATATGATGAAATAGCTTTCTCTTAAGATAACCGCAGCATAATATTTGAAATAAACTCCATTTCCTCATTATAAAACCGGGTAGAACCATGATAACGTTCGGCAGTGGTTTGGATAGAAAGAAGTCCAATACCGCTGCCGCTTTCTGTTGTAGACAGAAACTGCCCGTTCATCTTTTTTACAATTCCATTGAAGCTGTTTACCATTGTGATATATATGGTGCCCGGACTGTTAAGGTCAGAACTGAGGTGGATATATCTGTTTTCCACCGGAACCTGACAGCAGGCATGGATGGCATTTTCCAAAAGATTGCCGAAAAGCAGGCTTAAGTCTACATCAGAAATAGAAATCTTCCGGGGAACAATAACCTTAAAATCCATTTTGATATGACAGGATTCTGCAAGGGAAGCATAGTAACTGATAACTGCATTCACAGCCATGTTTTGGCAGAAAAGATATTGCATGGAATGTCTTCCGGTTTCCAGCTGGTAGTCAGCCATATAATTTTTTAATTCTTCATATTGCCCGGATTGGGCCAGTTCCTGCATAACTGCAATGGTATGTTTGAAATCATGCCGCTCCTGACGGGACTGATCGAGATAATTCTGAAGCTTGACATACTGGCTTGCCTGGGCGCGGTACATAATCGAAGTGGTATCTGCTTTGATTTTCTGTGCAGTTGTAACGGCAATGAGATAAAGCAGAATCTGGAAGGTTATAAAAAAGATAAAAAGAACCACCTCGATAACCATGGCAATTACAAATACCCGGCCTACACGGATATTGTTGTAGTCCTTAGGCAGCATAAAGATATTACAAAAAGTAATAATGGCAGGAATAATCCATGTAAGCCACCAGAATAAAGGCTGATTTACATTTTCGAAAATCCATTTCAGTTTATCTTTTATGACGATAAATAAGAACATAATAAGAAAGCTGATGGCGTATTGTAAGAGCAGTCCCGGAACAGAGCTGTCATCTACATTGGAAGAAGGGACGGTATAAGCAATGATATAATCGTTGGCAATGCAGCCAAAGGAAAGGGCTGCGGTGGCACATAAAAATAAATACCAGAGCTTTAGATTACTCAGGCGGACCGTAATAAAATATACAATAAGGCATACGGACAGGAGTGGGAAAAAGAACAGATTTGCATCATAATTCCCGGTGGATTCAACGCAGCCTAAAATCAGACAAATTGCAGTCATAACCGGAATCAGAACAGAAAGGAGTTTCCGCAGGGGAATTGATATCCAGTCAGCAACCGGAACGATGCAGATAAAAATACCCGGGAAAATAACTCCGTAATGGGCTGCGGCAATCAGAACAGTAAAAGGATTCATGACAGACCTCCGTGTAAAAGTGACTTTGTGCGTTGGGTAAATTGCCAGGTAATATAAGTCTGCTGAAGGGTATTAGACTGCTTTTTGTTCATGGAAAAGGATGCTCCATCATTCATCATGCAGACTGCTCCGTCCATGGAAGAAACATAGTCCAGATTTACCATAACACCACGGTTAATGGTCAAAAAACGTTCATCCTCCGAAAGCGTGCGGGTAACATCCCGAAACAGCATACGGCAGCGGATTTCTTCGCTGGTATGAATAATAAGATAGTTTGAATCTGAAATAATATATTGAATGTCCGAATAAAGAATCGGAAGCTTCGTCTTGTTGGTATTTACGGTCAGAAATAAATGGGAATCCAAAACAGGACGGACAGCCAGAAGGTCATCTAATAACGGATGGATGGCAGCTTTGGTAATCGGTTTTTGCAGATAGTCGAAAGCGTGGACATGCAAAGCTTCCACATGATATTCCGAGCTGGAGGTCAGAAAGACAATCGGTGTCTTCGGTGAAATCCTGCGAAAAGAAACCGCAAGGTCAATCCCGTTTGCTTCCTTAAGATAAATATCGAATAGCACAAAATCATAGGAATTCGAGGCGGCAGACAACAAAAAAGCATCCCCTTCGGTAAATGTATCACAGCAGACCGTTATGTTATGGCTACCGCACCAGTCCCGGATGAGCAGCTCTGTCATATGTATTTCTTCTATATTGTCATCAACAATTGCAAACCGCAATGAGATAGCCTCCTTTCGATTTCATGGCTTTTCAGGCATTATTATAGCATACCTGTCGAAAAAATACGAATCTTTCATCCCACTAAAGTGCTTTTCATCCCACCCCGATTGACAAGCCTTCAAAAAGAATGGTATAAAGGAAATTGGTATACAAATTCATTCTGAAAAATATTTCGTAAGAGAAAAATAAATTTGGGAGGTAACTTATGAAATTAAAAAAGAAAACATGTGGAATCTTGGCAGTGTTACTGCTGCTGATGACTGTATTTACCGGAATGCAGGAAGTAATACCGGTACATGCAGAGGGACTGAAGGTATCCATAAACGGAACGGAACTAGAGGATGGCAGATACTATGCATTCGGAGGAAGCAGAGGGAGTGGAACCATGAGTGAATGTGACCCGGCGGCTCTTCCGGGAGCATATATCTATTATAGTGCAGGTATAATGGAAGTAAAAGGAAGTGTAAAAATATATTCGAACGGAGGAAGTTCAACAGAAATCTTAAAGATTGAAAATGGAACCCTGACATTGAAAGGGGATGGTAACTTTTATTTGACAAATGATAATGATACGGAAACATTGGTTACAGGAACTGCAGATGCAGTACTTAAGGCGGATGAATATACCGGAGATATTCAAGTTTCTGGAAGGGGTGGAAATGCTCTTATAAAGGGACTTTCTCTGGTGGACTTAAAAACCGCCGGGGAGATAACTTTAGATGCAGACGATGTTACTGGTGATGTATTTATCTCTGCCGGTTCAGTTAAGCTTGAGGCGGATCAGTTGGACATCTATTTATCAGGTGGAGCGGTGAAGTATCTGATAGAGGCAACGGATGAGCAGAACGGAGAAATCAGCCTGAAAAAGACTGGTTCCCTGAATTCGTTTGATCTGGTAAATGGAAATAATATAAATGTAACAGAGGCATTTTTTAAAGCAAAAGATACATTTCTGTCATCCAATGGAAACAGTAATTCGAACAGTTCGAGTGGCAGGATAGTTCTTGTGGGTGAAACAATAGCAGAAGGCAATCTTGAATTAGAAACAGTAAAAGATGTAACAATCCGCGCAAAGAAGACTGCGGTAAAAGGAAATCTCGCTGTCAATGCAGAAAATGGATATGGTGTTGAGATAACCAGTGAAGGGGGAGCGGTATCAACCGGAAGTACAGAGATTACGGCACCTTCATTAGTTGTTATGCTGCAGGCAAATGGAGATGCTGCCATAATCGAAGGAAATGCAAAGATAAATGCAAATAGAATATCCATGCAGAGTGCGAACAATGCAGCAATTGCAGGGGATGCAGACCTTCAGGCACGAAATTACATTACACTTCTGGGAGCAGAAGGGCATTCTGTAATAGGGGGAAGCAACATTTTAATGAATGCAGCAGGCGGTGAGCTTTCCATATCCAGAACCGGAAGTGCTGCTACCGGTACTCCGCCACTTCTGGGAGGAACATTGCAGACGCAGAATGATATCGTAAAATATAGCGATGGCGGGGAAAACTGGGTACAGATAATGGCAACCGGCGAGACATATGATGCAGATAACTGTGAACATCCGATTTTAGCAGGATATTCCGGCAGATGTATGGTCTGTGGAGAATATGACATAGAATATGCAGAGCTGATTGGAACGGATGGAACGACTAAGAGAATGCTGAATGGAGACTTCGGTGGAACCGGAGCACGTAATGATTTCAGATACCTGGAAGATGGAGATACCATCAAATTTGTGAAAGATATTTATGGAAATGGAAGAACCGCAGCAATCGGAGACAGTAAAGCCGTAACCCTTGACCTGAACGGACATACATTGATTCTGGATACGATTTCCTCAGGGAACAATCTTACCATTGCAAATGGTAATTATAAGGGAAAGATTACCAATGGCGGTGTCGGACTTACAAAGGAACTGACCTTTAAAAATGCAAAAGCAGCACTGACTGATTTACAGTGGATGACGAACAGTGGAGTAAAGCTTGAGGGAAGTGAAGTTACAGTATCCGGAAATGATGGTTCTGGACAGTGCTGGTTAGAGAAGCTTACAATGGATGAAGATTCAAAGCTGATATTAAAGAATGTAAGCCAGGGTATTTCGAATTATGCTAATGTTGCACTGGAAGAAAGCCTGGGAACAATCCGGGGATTCCTGCCAAAAGATTATTCTATTGCAAATAGGAAGAGAAATCCGGCAGATGTTGATTACAGAAATACCATTGTGGATGCAGATGGTCAGATTGCCCAGAATGTGGAGCTTCGTTATCGTAAGATGACAGATGCAGATTTATCAGCAACATTGAATCCAACGACCTATACTTATGATGGAACAGCAAAGGAACCGGAAGTACTTGTGGTATATGACGGACAGACACTGACAAAGGATACGGATTATACCGTTGCTTATTCGGATAACAAAAATGCAGGAAATGCAGAGGTAACAATAACAGGTATTGGAGTGTATCATGAAGCAGCACATCTGCAGTTTACGATAGGGAAGGCAGGTCAGGCGGCACCAACAGGACTGAAGGCTGTAAATACCAGTAAAACAGGTGCAAGTGATGGAGCCATTGAAAACCTGACTACTGCAATGGAATACAGCACAGATGAAATTCATTGGATCAAGGTTACAGATGGTACAAAGATAATCCAGCTTGCAGCAGGTGACTATTTCGTACGGTATGCAGAAACAGGAAACTATCTGGCTTCTGCGTCTACAAAGGTAACAGTTGCCGTAAAGGAAGCCCCTTCTACTGGAACTGGTTCCAATCCAGGTGAAACCACGGGCGGTAATGGAACCACAGGTGGTAATGGAACCACAGGCAGTAATGGAACTACAGGCAGCACTGGAACGAACGGTTCCGGCACAGTAGCGGGAACTTCAAATGGAAGCAGCTCTGATGCAGCCGGTTCCAATACGGCAGCCCTGACGGGAACAATACAGAAGACTGCAACCATAAAAACTGGTGATGAAACACCGGTTGGAAGAATACTGCTTCTGATGTTTTCCGCAGCTGGATTGATGGTTGTGGCAGCTGCTGGCAGAAAGAAATATTGTTAATTGTTTAAGAAGGCACGCAGCGCATCCTTTTGTGCTTTATAATCACTGATTCCTAAATCATAAAGCTCCTGCATGATTTTCGGGTCAGTGGTAAAAGTGCCAATCTTAACCTGATGGGACGGTGCAAAGAGAAATGCCCGTCCTTCTTTTTGTAATTTTGCAGCAACTTCTACCGAGTGCCGGTAATTTAAGTGTCTGTTATCAATTGCAGTAATCGTATTTGGAAATTTCCGTAACATCTTTTTGTAAAGAAAACGGTAACTCTCCGGCTGCTTGACATAGCCAAGTGGACGGCAGTAGATAATTACTACCTTGTCGCAGCCATCTGCAATGGCACGTTCAACCGGAATGGAATCTGCAACACCGCCATCATAGTAATAATTGCCGTGAAAAGAAATCGGTTTGCAGAAGCCCGGAAGGGCACAGGTTGCCATAATGCCGCGGTAATCATCACGGCCTAAATCTTCTTTGGAAAAATATTCTGCCTTTCCGGTGGCAGCATTGGTTGCCGGAAAATGAAATTCACTTGGATTTGCTGCTAAGGCATCATAATCCAGCGGGTCGTTTCCTGTGGAATTGGTTAAGGTTCCGTAAATATATTGAAGCCCGAAGAGAGAACCGGTTTTAATCAGATTTTTGATACTGATGTAGCGGGGGTCTTTTACATGCTCTATATAGAAACGCAGATTACGGCCACGTTGCCCGGCAAGGTAAGAAGCAGTATTTGCCGCACCGGCAGATACCCCCATACAATAATCAAATGTAACATTGTCGTCTAAGAAGGCATCCAGAATTCCGGCACTGTAAGCGCATTTCATACCGCCGCCTTCTACAATCAATCCAGACTTTTCCATGATATCACCTCTTGAGATATACTTCGTTAATTTTTTCACATATAGTTTAGCACATTGAAGAAGAATGTCAAAATACATTTTTTATTGTATGTATATTCCGGGAAAATATAAGAGTTTGCGGCATTCGGGCCGCTCCCCATATGTCACTGCATTGTTAAGAGTCTCTAAGAATTTCATGAAATATAAAAAAAGTTCCGGCAACCGGCACAAATTCACATCCATGTTCATCTGTGCCTTGCTGGCACGTCCATGTGCCAGCATTGCCAGTTTTGGTGAGAAATTCTAAGAGTCTCTAAACAATTTCGTTAATATATGGGGAGCAGCACGAATGCCGCAAATTGATATAATTTCCCCGGAATAATCCACACAGAATCTCCTTCCGGTCGTTGAAACCTTCCGCAAAAAACGTTATAATATGAGACAGTGATAAAAGGCGAAGAATAGAAACAGCGGAAGAGAGGAAACGGGAATGGCATTTGCCCATTTACATGTACATACAGAATACAGTCTGTTAGACGGTTCAAATAAAATAAAAGAATATGTGGAGAAAATCAAGGCACTTGGCATGACAGCAGGGGCGATTACCGACCATGGTGTTATGTATGGTGTCATTGATTTCTATAAGGCAGCCAGGGATGCGGGAATTAACCCGGTTCTTGGCTGTGAAGTCTATGTGGCTCCCGGCTCCAGATTAGACCGCGAGATGGTACATGGAGAGGACAGATACTATCATCTTGTGCTTCTGGCAGAGAATAACACAGGCTATAGCAATCTGATGAAAATTGTATCCAAAGGCTTTGTGGAGGGATACTATTATAAGCCGCGTGTGGACATGGAAGTGTTAGAAAAATACCATGAGGGAATCATTGCCTTAAGTGCCTGTCTGGCAGGTGAAGTACAGCGTAATCTGGTACGTGGAATGTATGAAGAAGCAAAAGAAGTAGCTTACCGCTATGAACGCTGTTTTGGAAAAGGCAATTTCTTTTTAGAGCTGCAGGATCATGGAATTCCGGAGCAGAAGCTGGTAAACCAGCAGCTTCTTCGCATGAGTCAGGAGACCGGAATTGAGCTGGTGGCAACCAATGACGTGCATTACACCAATGCAGAGGATGCAGAGCCTCATGACATCCTGCTCTGCCTTCAGACCGGAAAAAAATTAGCGGACGAAGACAGAATGCGTTATGAAGGCGGACAGTATTATGTCAAATCCGAAGAGGAAATGAAATCACTTTTTCCATATGCACTGCAGGCACTGGAAAATACCCAGAAGATTGCAGACCGCTGTCATGTGGAAATTGAATTCGGACATACCAAGGTGCCGCATTTTGAGGTGCCGGAAGGCTATGATTCCTGGACTTATTTAAATAAATTGTGTCATGAAGGACTGGATAAGCGGTATGGAGCCGATGCACCAAAATATTTACAGAAATTAGATGACGAGCTTGCCGTTATTAAAAATATGGGATATGTGGACTATTTCCTGATTGTGTGGGACTTTATCCATTATGCGAGAGAGCATGATATTATGGTGGGACCGGGACGAGGCAGTGCCGCAGGAAGCCTTGTTTCTTACACCACCGGAATTACAGATATTGACCCGGTTCGTTACAATCTGATTTTTGAGCGTTTCTTAAATCCGGAACGTGTATCTATGCCCGATATTGATGTGGACTTCTGCTTTGAACGAAGACAGGAAGTTATTGATTATGTGGTAGAAAAATATGGCAAGGACTGTGTGACACAGATTGTAACCTTTGGTACGCTGGCAGCCCGTGGAGTAATCCGTGATGTTGGACGTGTCATGGATTTGCCTTATAATTTTGTGGATACGATTGCCAAGGCAATTCCAAATGAACTTGGAATCACCATTGATAAGGCACTGATGATGAACCCGGAGCTTCGGGGCATGTATGAATCCGACGAGTCGGTAAAGAAGCTTATCGATATGTCAAGAAGATTAGAAGGTCTGCCGAGGCATACGTCCATGCATGCAGCAGGCGTGGTAATCAGCCAGAAACCAATGGATGAATATGTTCCGTTGTCAAGAGCATCCGATGGCACCATAACCACACAGTTTACCATGACTACCATTGAAGAATTAGGACTTCTGAAAATGGATTTCTTAGGACTCCGGACACTGACTGTAATCCAGAATGCAGTCCGTCTTGCAGAAAAGAGCAGCGGTAAAAAAATTGATATGAATGCCATTGATTATAACGATAAGAAAGTGCTAGACTCTCTTGGAACCGGCAAAACCGATGGTGTCTTCCAGTTGGAAAGTGCCGGAATGAAGAACTTCATGAAGGAGTTAAAGCCACAGAGCTTAGAGGATGTTATCGCAGGCATTTCTCTTTACCGTCCGGGTCCAATGGACTTTATTCCGGCTTATATCAAGGGAAAAGACCACCCGGAAAGCATTACCTATGACTGCCCGGAATTGGAGCCGATTCTGGCGCCGACCTATGGCTGTATCGTATATCAGGAACAGGTTATGCAGATTGTACGTGACCTCGCCGGTTATACATGGGGCAGATCTGACCTGGTGCGCCGTGCCATGTCTAAGAAAAAAGGCAAGGTAATGGAGCAGGAGCGGAAGAACTTTGTCTATGGTAATCCGGAAGAAAATGTTCCGGGTTGTATTGCAAGAGGAATCGATGAGAAAGTGGCAAACAAGATTTATGATAACATGATTGACTTTGCCAAATACGCATTTAATAAATCCCATGCGGCAGCTTATGCAGTGGTTGCATATCAGACCGCATATTTGAAATACTATTATCCGGTAGAGTTTATGGCAGCGTTAATGACATCAGTCTTAGACAATACTTCCAAAGTCTCAGAATATATCTACACCTGCCGCCAGATGGGAATCGCAATTCTGCCGCCGGATATCAATGAAGGCGAGGGTGGTTTCTCCGTATCCGGACAAGCAATCCGCTATGGACTTTCTGCCATTAAGAGTATCGGAAGACCGGTGATTGATGCCATTGTGGAGGAGCGTAAAATCCGTGGGCCGTTTACCACGTTAAAGGATTTTATTACAAGACTTTCCGGAAGAGAAGTGAATAAACGGACCATAGAAAACTTTATCAAAGCGGGAGCCTTAGACGGACTGGAAGGAAACCGCCGTCAGAAGATGATGATATACGGTTCTCTTTTGGATGCACTGAATCAGGAAAAGAAGACCACAATGGCTGGTCAGATGACACTTTTTGATATTGCACCGGAAGAGGACAAGGCAGAGTACGAAATCAAGCTTCCGAATGTAGAAGAGTATGACAAAGAAGTGCTTCTTGGCTTTGAAAAGGAAGTCCTGGGCATATATATCAGCGGACATCCGCTGGAAGAATATATGGAGCGTTTAAAGAAGAATACCAATGCCGTTACCACAGACTTTGTACTGGATGAAGAGACCGGAACCCTTAAGGTATCGGATGGCGCAAAGGTACGTATCGGTGGAATGATTACCGATAAAGTCATCAAGTATACCAAGAGTAATAAGGCGATGGCATTTATTACGTTAGAAGATCTGGTGGGAACAGTGGAAATCATCATTTTCCCGAAGGATTATGAGCGTTATGCAAAATATCTTGAAAATGATGCCAAAGTATTTGTGGAAGGCCGTGTAACTGCAGAAGAAGACCGTAACGGCAAGCTTATTTGTGAGAAAATCATTTCCTTTGATGAAGTGAAACGGGAGCTGTGGCTGCAGTTCCCAAGTAAGAGCGATTTCGAAGAAAAAGAAGGTGCTCTTTATGGAAAAATGATGGATGCCGATGGCTCAGAGCATGTCGTTATTTATCTTGCAGCAGAAAAACAGATGAAGCGTCTGCCGGAAAACAGAAATGTTGCAATTACAAAAGAGCTTTTAGAAGATCTTGGGAATTTCTTAGGTAAAGATAATGTAAAAGTTGTAGAAAAGTCGTTGTAGCCATTGCAAAACCACAGTTTAAGGATTAGAATAAAAATGATTGGATAAAGAACAAAGAGAAGTGTTTACATATAGGAGGTAACAGGGAATGTCAAAAGAAATTCAGACAATTGGTGTTTTAACCAGTGGCGGGGATGCTCCGGGCATGAACGCTGCTATCCGTGCAGTAGTAAGGGAAGCTATTGCAAAGGGAAAGAAAGTAAAAGGAATTAAGAGAGGTTATGCAGGTCTTTTGCAGGAAGAGATTATTGATATGGAAGCAAAAGATGTAGCAGACATTATCCAGAGAGGTGGAACAATTTTACAGACTGCACGTTGTCAGGAATTCGTAACACCGGAAGGACAGCAGAAGGGTGCTGAAATCTGCAGAAAACATGGCATTGATGGAATTATCGTAATCGGTGGAGACGGTTCCTTTAAGGGCGCACAGAAGCTGGCAGCACTTGGAATCAACACCATCGGATTACCGGGAACCATTGACCTTGATATTTCCTGTACCGATTATACCATCGGTTTTGATACCGCAGTAAATACTGCCATGGAAGCCATTGATAAGGTACGTGATACCTCAACCTCCCATGAGCGCTGCTCCATCATTGAAGTAATGGGCAGAGGCGCAGGCTACATTGCACTGTGGTGTGGTATTGCCAATGGAGCAGAGGATATCCTGCTTCCGGAGAAATATGATTATGACGAGCAGAAGCTTGTAAATAATATTATAGAGAACAGAAAACGTGGAAAGCAGCATCATATTATTGTAAATGCAGAAGGTATCGGTCATTCCGCAAGCATGGCAAAGAGAATTGAAGCAGCAACCGGAGTTGAAACCAGAGCGACCATCTTAGGACATATGCAGCGTGGTGGAAGCCCGACCTGTAAAGACCGTGTTTATGCATCTACCATGGGATGCATTGCCGTAGATTTGCTGTGCGAAGGCAAATCCAACCGTCTTGTAGCATATAAAAATGGTGAATTCGTAGATTATGATATTGACGAGGCACTGGCAATGACCAAATCCATTCCGGAATATCAGTATGAAATTTGTAGAAATCTTTCCAGATAGGATGTTATTATGATTACCAGTACAGCAAATCCGCAGGTAAAAAATTTAATTCAGTTAGTAAAAAAAGCCAAAGTTCGTAATGAACAGAGGCTTTTTGTTGTGGAAGGAATCCGTATGTTCCGGGAAATCCCGGAAGGCTGGCTTGATAGAATTTATGTTTCCGAGCATTTCATGGAAGAGGAATCCCATGTAAAAGTTCTGCAGGGAAAAAATTATGAAGTACTTGCCAATCATGTGTTTGAAAGTGTGTCCGATACCAAGACACCGCAGGGAATCCTTTGTCTTGTGAAAATGCCGGATTATACCTTAGAAGAAGTAATACCAAAGGAAAATGCCCATCTTCTGATTCTTGAAAGTATTCAGGATCCGGGCAATTTAGGCACGATGTTCCGAACCGGAGAGGGAGCGGGAATCAGCGGAATTATCATGAACCGCACCACTGTAGATGTTTTTAATCCAAAGACCATCCGCTCCACTATGGGCAGTATCTTTCGCGTACCATTTTTCGTGACGGAAAACCTGCAGGATATATTGATGCAGTTAAAGTCCCGGAAAATAAAGCTTTACAGTGCCCATCTGCAGGGCAGTGTTTCTTATGAGGAGCCGGATTATAAAGAACCCACAGGCTTTTTAATTGGAAATGAAGGAAATGGATTATCGGATGAGATTGCCAGAATGGCAGATACCTATATCCACATTCCAATGGCAGGAAAAGTAGAATCACTGAATGCAGCAATTGCGGCAACACTGCTGATGTATGAGGCAGCACGCCAGAGGAGGTAAGGGATGTTCCGGTTATGGGCAAAAGAATTTAAAGACAATCATATGTTAAAGGATACCACCATCTGTGATGACTCCGGGGATACCAGAACCCATAAGGTGTTCCGGGCATTAGATGAGGTGTGCTATACCTTTGATTTGGGAAAACCAATCTGGTTAGACCGCAATGTAGATGAATTTAAGCGGCATGCAAAGACCAGGTTTTATCAGGATAATTTTGTGGAAGAAATTGAATTTGATTTTTTGGAAATTCATGTGATTGAAGAGGATTAAGTAACTGTGTCAGGAGGAAAGAAAATGGAAGGGCAGATGCGCCGGGATACCATCATTAAGATGCTGGGGGAGAAGGGAAAACCTTTGTCCGGAACAGAATTGGCAAAAGAATTAGGAGTCAGCCGTCAGGTGATTGTACAGGATATTGCATTGCTTCGTGCAGTAAATAAGAATATTTTAAGCACCAACAAAGGCTATGTGCTTTATGACCCTTCGGAAGAGACACAGAAAGCAAGAAGAACCATTGCAGTAAGCCACAGTGATGAACAGACACAGGATGAGCTTTATACCATCGTGGATTTCGGTGGGAAAGTCTTAGACGTCGTAATCGAGCATGATATTTACGGACAGATAACGGTGGATCTGATTTTAAAAAGCCGTCAGGATGTGGACGAATTTATTGCAAAGGTTGCAAAGAGCAAGGCAAAGCCGCTTAAGACACTGACCGGAAATAAACACTTTCATACCGTAGAAGCAGATTCAGAACAATTACTTGACATCATAGAAGAAAAATTACGGGAAAAAGGCTACGCAAGATAACAGCTTGACTTTTTTTCTCGATATGGTAAACTACTCCTTGACTGACAAGACAACTGACAAGACAGTTAAAGTCAAGGAGGAAGAAAAATGGAAAAGATAAAAGCGTTCTTAAAACGCAAAAATATTATTATCTCAGCAAAAAGATATGGCATTGATGCCTTAGGTGCAATGGCACAAGGTCTTTTTGCTTCTCTTTTAATTGGAACAATTATCAGTACAATTGGTGAGCAGGCTGGCATCCAGCTTCTGGTGGACATCGGTGGATATGCCAAAGCAGCAACCGGCCCGGCAATGGCAATCTCCATTGGTTTTGCTTTGCAGTGTCCGCCACTGGTGCTTTTTTCACTGGCAGCCGTCGGTGTGGCCGCAAATACCCTGGGTGGAGCAGGCGGACCGCTGGCAGTATTGATTGTCACCATCTTTGCAGCCGAATTCGGTAAAGCAGTATCCAAAGAAACCAAAATTGATATTATCGTTACTCCGTTTGTAACCATTTTCATCGGAGCAGGCTTATCCATCTGGTGGGCACCGGCAATCGGAGCCGCAGCCAGTGCAGTAGGAAATGCCATTATGTGGGCAACCGAATTGCAGCCGTTCTTTATGGGAATTTTAGTCTCTGTAATTGTAGGTATTGCACTGACGCTGCCAATCAGCAGTGCTGCAATCTGTGCAGCTTTGGGACTGACCGGACTGGCAGGAGGAGCTGCAGTAGCAGGATGCTGTGCCAACATGGTAGGTTTTGCAGTACTGAGCTTCCGGGAAAATAAATGGGGTGGACTTTTCGCACAGGGAATCGGAACTTCCATGTTACAGATGGGAAATATCGTGCGGAATCCAAGAATATGGCTTCCGGCAATTTTAAGCTCCGCCATAACAGGCCCAATAGCAACCTGTGTATTCCATCTTCAGATGAACGGTGCAGCTGTAGCATCCGGAATGGGAACCTGTGGACTGGTTGGTCAGATTGGTATTTATACCGGCTGGATTAATGATATTGCATCCGGCACCAAGGCAGCCATTACACCAATGGACTGGATTGGAATGCTGTTAGTATGCTTTATCTTACCGGGTGTTTTAACCTGGGCATTCGGTCTGTTCTTCCGTAAGATTGGCTGGATCAAAGAAAATGATTTGAAGCTCGATTTATAAGAAAGATTTAAGAAAATATAGATAAAAGTTATACCATAAGAAAATAAAAACAATACCTCTTGTGCATAATTATTAAAAATTGATAAAAATTTAACTAATAACAAACATATTATACAAAGATGTGCTATACTAAAGTTAGATTATTATTGCATATATTATAACTTACGAGGAAAATTCCGGAAATATAAAAAGGTTATTTTCCGCAGTAGATGCATGGAGGAGTAGAAAATGGAATCACCAATTGAAGTGACAGAAGGTGTAGATGGTTGGAATACCATAATCTTTCTTTATAATTCTGCATTAAAAGAAGTTGGAACCAAGCTTGAAATATTAAATGATGAATTTCAGCATGTACATCAGTACAATCCGATAGAATATATAAAGCGGCGGATTAAGACGCCGGAGAGTATCGTAAAGAAGCTGAAACGATATGGTTACGAGAGTACCATTGATAATATGGTCAATTATGTAAATGACATTGCAGGAATCCGTATTGTATGTTCCTTTACCTCTGATATTTATCGTATGGCAGAGATGATTGGAAAACAGAATGACCTTACCGTGGTATCGGTAAAGGATTATATCAGGCATCCGAAGGAAAGCGGCTATAAGAGTTATCATATGTTGGTTACGGTGCCGATTTTTTTATCAGACCGTGTAGTGGATACAAAGGTTGAGATTCAGATACGGACCATTGCAATGGATTTCTGGGCGAGTCTTGAACATAAGATATATTACAAATTCGAAGGAAATGCACCGGAATATATCAGTAAAGATTTGCGGGAGTGTGCAGAAATTGTTTCTATGCTGGATGCAAAGATGTTATCCCTGAACGAAGCAATTCTAGAGGCCAAGGCAGCACAGGAAGCAGAGCTATTGCGGGAAGAAAAAAATAGAGCGGATAAAGAAAAATAAAAGAAGCTGCCAAAACCGGCAGCTTCTTTACGTTACAGGAAATTGCTTTCCTGTAACGTAAAAACGCTCTGCGAGGATGCACACTGCGACGTATAAGGTAGATGTCGCAAGCGACCGCCGCAGGCGCGAGAATGTGCCAAGGCACATTCTTTATTCTATTTAGTCCTCTTCACCATTCATCCAGCTATCGAATTTTTCTAATACTTTATCATAGGTCTGCTGGGAAATATCAGGAAGCTTTCCACCCCAGGCTTTGGTAGCCTGATCGAAGCCCTTTTTAAAAGCATCTGCTAATTCCTGGGCCTTGGACTTATCATTACCGGATAATGCTTTTGCAAAATCTAAAATACGGTCAGAGGTCTGGTTTACACCCCAGTATCCGTCTTCTGCAATATCAGCCTGTGCCTGTGCCTTTACATCAGCAGAAACAGTGAAGTTACCGCCTGCAAGGAAAGACCACATATCATCGGCTTTGCCAATGGCTGCGCCCTGTTTGCTCATCATCTGTTCTACAATTCCGCGAAGCTGTGAAATACGGCTGTCAGAATCAGCTTTCATTTTTGCAATGAGAGCAGAGTTCTGTGTCTTTTGGGAAGAACTGCTCTTGTCACTGGAGCCTTTTTCATAGATAACACCAGTAGAGGTGTCATTCTTCGAAGATTCGGTCTTCTTAGAAGAAACTTTGGAATCTGTGGCAACAGTGGATGCAGCAGATACATAATTGTTAATAGAATTAATTGCCATAATCTTAACCCTCCTTGGTCAAATGCTTACTAAGTATCCATTCTTAGTCTTATTCATATATTTTATCGGTAAGAATGGGACAAAATATAAGAGGAAGAATTGACCTTTTTTAGAAAAAATGATAACATAAATTTGTATCATGTATACAAAATACAGGAGAAAAACAATGGACGAACTTGCAGTAAAAGCACTGGCAAAAATAAATCTTGGATTGGACGTATTGCGTCGGAGAGAAGATGGGTATCATGAAGTAAAGATGGTTATGCAGACCATTCATTTATATGACCAGCTTCATCTTAAGAAAATAGAGTCTGGCATACATTTAGAGACAAATCTTGGATTTCTTCCGGTAGATGAAAGTAATCTGGCTTACCGGGCAGCGAGACTTATGAAAGAAAAATATCAGATTGAAGAAGGCATTGATATCCGGCTGAATAAGCGGATTCCTGTTGCTGCCGGGATGGCAGGTGGAAGCACGGATGCCGCAGGCGTGCTTTATGGAATCAATGAATTATTCAATCTTGGAATAAAGCGGAAAGAACTGATGGAACTGGGCGTTCAGATTGGGGCTGACGTACCGTATTGCATCATGCGTGGTACAGCTTTGGCAGAAGGCATTGGAGAAAAATTAACTTCACTGCCACCGATGGTGAAGTGTCCGGTAGTGATTGCCAAACCGCAGGTCAGTGTATCTACTAAATATGTCTATGAGAATCTGAAGCTGGATGAGGATACACAGCATCCTGACATTGATGCCTTGATACAGAATATCCGCACAAAGGATTTGCCGGCAATTGCAGGTAGTATGGGAAATCTTTTAGAAACGGTTACTGCAAAGAAGTATCCGGAGATAGAGAAGATAAAAGAACTGATGCGGGAAAATGGTGCATTGAATGCCATGATGAGTGGAAGTGGCCCGACAGTATTTGGACTTTTTGATGAACTGGAAACGGCAAAAATGGCAGCAGCGATTGTACGCCAGAGCGGGCTCGCAAGGCAGGTCTTTGTAACAGAGATTTATAATAATAGAAGATAACAACATGCTCTTTATAAAAAAGGGTTGGAGGGTTAATATATGACAGATAATCTGGAATTAAATATGAATGCATATCTTCCTTTGCGAGATGTTGTATTTAATACACTTCGTGAGGCAATATTAAAAGGAGAATTAAAACCGGGTGAAAGACTGATGGAGCTGCAGCTGGCATCTAAGCTTGGAGTCAGCCGGACTCCGATTCGTGAGGCCATCCGGATGTTAGAGCAGGAGGGGCTTGCTGTAACCATACCGAGAAGAGGAGCCGAGGTTGCCCGCATGACAGAAAAGGACATGGAAGATGTGTTACAGATCCGGGCAGCTTTAGATGAACTGGCAGTGCAGCTTGCAACAGAACAGATTACAGATGAACAGTTTGATGCATTAGAACAGGCAAGACAGAATTTTGAAAATTCTTTAAAAAGTGATGATGTAAAAGAAATTGCACAGGCAGATGTAGCATTTCATGATGCTATTTATAATGCTACCGGAAATGCAAAACTGGTATCCATGCTGAACAATCTGCGGGAGCAGATGTATCGTTACCGTGTAGAATATTTAAAGGACGAGACGATTTATCCGAGATTATTAAAGGAACATAAGGATATTGCAGAGAGTCTTCGCAGGAAGGACAAGTCCCGTGCTTCAGAAACCATGCGGGAGCATGTGAAGAATCAGGCAGAAGCAGTCAAAGATATGATCCGTCAGCAGGAACAAGACCAATAGCATAAAGAAACAGGAATAAAAAAACAAAATACGGAAACACTAAGGACAGACCACACAGGGTCTGTCCTTTTTGCATATGCACAGGTGACTGGAAAATCGCATGTTTATATGCAGAGCTGGCGGACATCCGATACTATAAAAATTATGCCAAGGAGTTGATTTATGCAGCAGAAAGAAGAGAAAATCGCAGAGCACACCGCAAAGCATATCGTAGGACACACCGCAGAACATACAGCAGAACGTAATGCAGAACACAATGATGAAATTACAACCAGTTTGCAGGAAAATGCTGCACGTTTTCAGAAGATATTTTCCGGGTGTGCGGATATTAAAATGCGAACCATGAAGATAGGACAGAAGCAGCAGATTGCGTGTATGGCAGCATACATAGAGATAACCGGTGGTGGAGCAATTTTTGAAAAATCTCTCGTTGGCAGGCTTTTAAACGAATTGTGTCATTATAATGAAAAAGAAGTCTATGAGCGGCTGTCGCAGAATGCCCTTGGATTATCGGATGTTACGCCCTTTGATACTTTTTCGGATGCAGCAGCAGGTCTTCTGACCGGAGATACCATTCTATTTATAGATGGCTATGATAAAGCATTAAAGATTCCGGATAAGGGATACCCGTCTATGGGAATTTCTGAAGTAAATTCAGAAAAGGTAATCCGGGGCTCTAATGAAGGATTTACCGAGTCCGTAAAAGCAAATACGGCATTGGTACGTAAAAGGATTCGTTCTCCGAAAGTAAAGGTAAAAGAGAAAAAGGTAGGGCTGCGCAGTAAGACCAATGTGGATTTGATGTATATGGAAGATTTGATTTATCCCGGAGTTTTAGAGGAGGTAGAAAAGCGGCTTGATGGATTTGAAATTGACGGAGTCTTAGACAGTGGAATTATTGAACAGCTTACAGAAGAAAAATGGTATTCTCCATTTCCCCAGTTTCAGACCACACAGCGGCCAGACCGTGCAGCAATGGCAATTTTAGAGGGAAGGGTAGTACTGATTGCGGATAATTCACCAATTGCACTGATACTGCCGACGGATTATAACTCCTTCATACAGACCAGTGATGACTATTACAACCGCTGGGAAATTGCATCATTGGGAAGAATGTTACGTTTTCTGGCTTCTTTTTTTGCCATGACATTACCGGGACTGTATCTTGCAGTCTGTAATTTTCATACACAGATACTGCCGACGAAATTGCTGTTATCCTTTGCAGCAGCAAGACAAGGAGTGCCGTTTCCCGGGGTGGTAGAGGTGCTTTTGATGGAATTATCCTTTGAACTGTTGCGGGAAGCAGGCGTACGCCTTCCGGGAGCTATGGGGAATACCATAGGAATTGTCGGTGGGCTGATTATCGGACAGGCGGCGGTGGAAGCAAATCTGGTCAGTCCTATCGTGGTAATTGTGGTGGCATTTACAGCACTTTGTTCCTTTGCGGTACCCAATGAAGAATTTGCAACAGCATTTCGCATCTTGAAATTTTTCTTTATTGCCATGTGTGCGTGGCTGGGCTTTTTCGGCTTTTTGATGGCTTTGCTTGCGGTACTCATTCATCTGTCACATCTTAAGAGTTTTGGCATTCCATATCTGATGCCCTTTGTAGGCGCAGATGTAACGGATTATCAGGATGAGCGGGACAGTCTGCTGCGTCTGCCATTATATCAACTGCGGCACAGACCGGTTTTTGCGAGACGCCACAATCGTCTGCGGCTTAGGAGGAAAAAGTAATTATGTTTTCAGAAAATCAGAAAATATCAGAGAGGCAGATGGCAAGGCTCCTGATTTTTGATATGTGCGGAATCAGTACGTTGCTGCTTCCCGGACTGTTAGGAAAAATGCTTGGGACAGACGGCGTATTTGCCATATTGCTGGGAGCAGTGCCGGTGTATCTATTTACCTTTCTTCCAGAGCTGCTACAGGAAAAGCGGAAAAACAGTAATACCAGAAATGGCAGTAATACCAGCAATATCAGTAACATCGGGAAAAGTTATCCGGAGATTTTAAAGAAACAAGGCAATGGTTTTATTCGCATTTTTGTATTGGTAGTCTATACAGTCGAGGGAATTCTGCTGGCGGGCTATGGCTTATTTCTTTTAAGTGACCTGATGGTGAGTGAATTGTTAAAGGACAGTTCATTTGTGCTGGCAGCAGTTTTACTAATGCTTTTATGTGGCTATGGAATCTGGCAGGGCATCGAAGGGCGTGCCCGGGTGTATGAAATCCTGTTCTGGTTTGTATTTCTTCCACTTATTTTAATGCTGCTTCTGGCAACAAAGGATGTCAATACGATTTACTGGACTCCGGTAATGGTACATTCCTGGGGAAACTTTGTGAAAGGGACAGCGGCAGTCGTGCTCCTGTATGGCACAATGGCATTTGTTTTGTTTTTACAGCCCTATCTTGCAGAAAATGTCCGTGTAGGACGGACATGCCGGAAAAGCCTTTGTGTTACAGTGATTTTTAATGCTGCAATCTATCTGATTACGCTTGGCATCTTTGGCAGTGGCATGCTGCCGGAAATGAAATATCCGGCGATTACATTAATGAGCATGATAAAACTGCCAGGCGGTTTCTTCGAACGGCAGGATGCCTTTATGGTAGCAATCTGGTTCTTTACAATTTACGCATTTATCAATACCGGAATGTTTTATGCCTCGGATTTGCTGAAAGCTGTATGGCAAAAGGAAGGGCACCAAAAAGCGGATGGGAAAAATGAAGCGATTCAGGGAAAAGCCGATGCGAAAAGTATAGAAAAATTGATAATACTAATTGTAATGGTTCTTACATTTGCAGTCACATTACTTTTTTACCGGCTACCGGAGTGGAAAATAATGTTTATATGGATTCAGGCAATTGCATTTCTTCCGTTGACGGTAATTCTTCCGCTGTGCATTGGAGAGATAAGTAAATGCCGGGAAAAGGGATAGTGAAAAGGGATAGTGAAAAAGGATAGCGGAAAAAATGGTGGAAAGGAGCAGCAGTATGAAAAATAGAATCGTGACAATTGTTTCCATGATATTTTTGGCAGTCTTATGCCTTGGCGGCTGTGGAAATACAGAGTTGGAAGAACGGAATTTTCCATTGGCAGCAGCGGTGACTTTGACAAAGGAGAACTATCAGATGGCATTTGGCTTTGAGCAGCTTAAGAATGTGGCAGATGAGAAAAGCGAAAAAGAGAATACATCGGTACTTCTGGCGGAAGGAAAAGACTGCATGGAGCTGTTTTTACATGCAGATGGGGAAAATCCTGGAGAGATGGATTATAACCATTTAAAGGCATTGATTCTAAACAGGTCGCTGTTAGAGAATGAAAAGCAGCTGGGGGCATTTCTTGGGTATCTGGAAGAGGAAAATCTTTTTTCGAGGAATACGCTGCTTTTTGTTACGGAGGATGAACCGGATCAGGTGATGGAGATGGATACAGTTTTAAAAGAGCCGGTAGGAACTTATCTGAATGAAAGAATTGCCTCGGATGAACGTTTTAAGGACAGTGAGGCAGTTACCCTGGGCAGCCTGTTCCGGATATGGGAAAATGAGAACGAAAATCTGTGGATTCCCTATATTAACTGTGCAGAAGATAAAATGATACTGGAAAAATATTATCTGATGCAGGGCAGGACGGCAGCAGGCAAAGTGGACCGGGAAACGGGAGAACTGGCTTTGCTCTCAGAGCAGAAGATGAAAAGCTACAGCATTTCACTTGAAGATGCAGAAAGTGTAACACTTAGTAATTTATGCTGCAGCTATGCTTTTACGGAGCAGAATGGCCAGGTGACGGAAACCGTTACAATAAAGGCGGATGGAAAGTATCAGGGCAACAGGGAACTGCTGCAGAAAACAAAGCACAGGGATGAAAAATTGGAAGACCTTCATACAGACAGTCAGGATGAAAATGCTCTGATGGAAGTGGAAGCAGAAATAGAGCAGACTTTGGAAGAAAAGATGGATGCCATGACAGAAAAATTGCAACAGAATCAGAATGCAGATGGAACAAACAGTTATTATAAATTAGGGGCATATGCAAGGGATATTTATTTGCAATATCAGAAGGATTGGAGCAGTTACCGGAAAAACCTGACAGTGGAATATCATTGGGATGTCACGCTGGTGACATCTCCGTAGGATGCTGGACACCCGGTTACACTGGTAACATTGGCAACATCTTTGTAAGATGTCTGGTTCTGGTGATGCTGACGGCAGCCTATTATTTCTTAAGTTAATTTATTAATTTGACTTAGATTGGGCAAAAACAGAAAGATTACATTACTTTTTGCCCAAAATGAGTTGCAGAAGGAAGCATAGTCTTTGTTATTTGCTTCTGATTGGGTAAAAAGACTTCATTTTTCTAGAATCTTACCCAAACCGAGAGAACTTCGGAGATAACAGCAGAGGAGATTGGGCAAAAAAGAGTCATTTTTCTTAAATTATACCCAAATCAACTTCACCAGCGACTTTTGAGAGAAAAGTCGCAAACTCAACCGTGTCCCCAAAAAGAAAAGTTACAAGCTCAGCCGCATCCCACCAAGAAAAATTTACAACCCCACCCCATTTCTACATAAAATTTTCTCCCTCAAAAAGTTATCAAAATGTATAGAAAAAATTTTTTCGGTTATATTCCAGATAGAAAGTCAGAATGGTATGGCTAAAGAAAGCGTAGCAAGGAAAAAAAGAAACAAGAAATCAGAAACATGAAAAGGAGTTTTACCATGAAAGAATATAACCGAAAAAAATTGTATTTAAAAAGGGCGTTGTTCTATGGCATGCTGTTATTACTGTTGGTATTTACGGCAGGCAGTGCGAAAAAGGCTTATGAGGGGCGAAGAATGCAGGAGGACATTGCAGAAAAGATTCTGCGTTTCCATGTCAGGGCAAACAGTGATGGGGAAGCAGATCAGGCACTGAAGCTTAAGGTGCGGGATGCTGTTGGAAAAGAAATGGGAGAACTTTTGCAGGATGCTAAGACAGCCGAAGAAAGCAGCCGGATTGCAAGAGAACACTTCCCGGAAATTATACATATTGCAAAAGAAGTCATCCGGCAGGAGGGCTATGATTATCCGGTAGAGGTGAAATTATCTTCCGTGGAGTTCCCGGTAAAGACCTATGGCAGTTATACGTTCCCGGCGGGAACTTATCAGGCACTGGAAGTGATTATCGGAGCAGGCATGGGACATAACTGGTGGTGTGTCATGTATCCGAATATGTGCTTTGAAGGAAGTGTCTATGAGGTTGTGGATGGTAAATCAGAAAAGGTATTGAAGGATACCTTGAGTGAGACGGAATATCAGTCTCTGATGGAAGAGAAGAATTATAAGATTTCATGGAAATGGCTGGATTTCTGGGATAAATAGTGCTATACTGACCTGGATTTCTATAGAAGGAGCGGATTAGATGACAAAAGATGTAATTGTATCAATCAGCGGATTACAGATGCCGGCAGAAGGAGAAGCAGAGCCGGTTGAAGTGATTACAGTAGGGGATTATTACCAGAAAAACGGAAAACATTATGTGCTGTATGAAGAAGTAAATGAAGGTTTTGAAGGAAGCACAAAGAATATAATCAAGATGCAGGAAAACTGTATTGATATTACAAAAAAAGGAGTTTCCAATGTACACATGGTCTTTGAAAAGAACCGGAAAAATATGTCTTATTATGGAACGCCATTTGGAAATCTTCTGGTTGGAATTGATGCAAAGGATATTAAAGTGGAAGAGACAGAACATTGTATTGATGTGCAGATAGATTATGCATTGGAGGTAAACTATGAGCATCTGGCGGACTGTACCATTAAGATGAAGATTGCATCAAAAGAAAAAGGCGGATTCAGTCTTGCGTAGCTGGATGTAGAACAAAGAATGTGCCTTGGCACATTCCCGCGTCTGCGGCGGCCGCTTGCGACATTTACCTTATACACCGCAGTGCGCATCCTCGCGGAACGTTTTTTACTTTGCAGGAAAGCAATCTCCTGTAAAATAAAATAGAGCTGGGTGAAAACCCAGCTCAAGTTATTTTATTTACCAGCTTTTTCTTTTAACTTTGCCATAAAGCCTTTTTTCTTTTTGGCAGGTGCTTCGATAGGACCACGCATTCCTTTTACTGCGGTAATGTAAAGCCCGCTGACAGTAGCTTTTACTTCCTTCTTAACCGGAACGGAATCAAAAATCTGTCCGTCACAGATTAAAGTCATAACCTTTGGACCAACCTTTGCTTTGACGATTGGAAGTTTGGAACGGCGGAGCATTTTCGGAGTCTGGGCAATGACATTTGCCGGAAGACCGGAATCTTTAAGCCGCATCTTCTTCTTATCGATAATCAGCATGGAAATGGTCTGTGCTGCTGCTGCAATCTGGGCATCCTGTTCTTCTTTCTTTTTCTGAGCTCGTTTGCCCACAAAATAAAGAACAATCAGGGCAATAATCATAATAATCAGTATTGTTAATAATACAATCGCAAATTTTGGCACGATGAAAACCTCCTTAAGTAAAATCCAAATATGATTGTATCATTGATTGGCAGGATTGACAACCTGCAAATGCGAAAAATTCTATGAAATGCTTTTATTTTCGGTGAAAATGTGGTATCTTTAGAAAGTATGACTGACTGGAAAAATCCAGCCTTTGAATGAAAGACAGAAGGGAAATAAATATGAAGAAGAAAATAGTGGCAGTATTGTTATGCCTGACACTGGCATTTTCAGTAACTGGCTGTGGAAAAGACAAGAAAAGTGAATCGGTAGAGAATACAGAGAGCACAGAAGTGGTATCCAGTGCGGCAATTGATTTTGACCCGCTTGATTATGTGGAACTGGGCGATTATATGGGATTGTCAGTAGCTTTGACAGACGATTATTCCGTAAGTGATGATGATGTGAAGACTTTTATTGAGAATAGCGTAATTACCAACTATCCATACTATGTAGATACGGATAAAACAGTGGTAGAGGATGGAGATGCTGTAAATATCGATTATGAAGGATTAAAAGATGGTGTGGCATTCAGCGGTGGAACTGCAACAGATACGGTCTTAGAGATTGGAAGCAATACGTTTATTGACGGCTTCGAAGAAGGACTGATTGGTGCAAAAGTAGGGGATAAAGTAACCTTGAATCTTACATTTCCGGAAAGCTATAAAAATACAGACCTGGCAGGACAGGCGGTTGTGTTTAATGTAACCATCAATAAAATTGTTGAGAAGCAGGATATTACTTATGACAATATGACAGATGAATATGTGGCATATGTCAATGCTAAGGCCAGCCTTGGCTATGATACGGTAGATGAGATGAAGGCAGATGCACGCAATTATCTGGAATCTTCTAAGGAATCCTCCAAGAAATCTGCAATCCGTTCTGCAGTAATGGACAAGTTAGGAGAGGTATGTACCGTAAAGGAACTTCCGGATGGACTTCTGGATGCCCGTATGGAAGAAGTAATGGCACAGTATGAATCCTATTACTGCAGCGATGGAAGCAGCCTTAAGGATTATGTGGAAAATACAGCAAATCAGGATTATGATGAATTTGTAAGCAATGTAACTGACGAAGTGACATCAGATCTTAAGACACAGATGATTTTAGAGGCAATTGCAGAAAAGGAAGGCATTGAGTTTGACCAGGATGGCTTTGACAGCTACGTTGGAAATCTTATGAGCAATTACAGCTACAGCGATGAATCCACATTATACAAATCATATGGATTGAGCGCAGACAGCGGAAAAGAATATTTAAAGAAAGTATATGTATGTAATCTGGCACTTCAGAAAGTAGTTGACAGTGCAACTGTTGAAGATGAGGCAGGAACAGAAAATGTTACAGATACTGAATTAAATACAGAAAACTAAAAAGGATTAGAAAATTTTTTATCTAAGGGGGATAGAAAAATGGAACTTGTTGACATCAGAGATTTATTTCACCATCAGGAAGATTATGTAGGTAAGAAGATTACCGTCGGAGGCTGGGTAAGAAGTAACCGTAATTCTAAAAACTTCGGATTTATCGTAGTAAATGACGGAACTTTCTTTGAGCCACTGCAGGTAGTATATGCAGACGGACTGGAGAATTTTCAGGAGCTTACCAAAATTAATGTTGGTGCAGCTATTGTTGTTACCGGAGTGCTGGAAGCTACACCGGAAGCAAAACAGCCATTTGAAATTCAGGCAGAGGAAATCGTAATTGAAGGCGCATCTGCACCGGATTATCCGTTACAGAAGAAACGCCACAGCTTCGAATATTTAAGAACTATTTCACATTTAAGACCACGTACCAATACCTTTGAGGCAGTATTCCGTGTACGTTCCCTGATTGCATATGCAATTCATAAGTTCTTCCAGGAGAGGGACTTTGTCTATGTACACACTCCGCTGATTACCGGAAGTGACTGTGAGGGTGCGGGAGAAATGTTCCAGGTTACTACCATGGACTTAAATAACATTCCACACAAGGAAGACGGAAGCATTGATTATACACAGGATTTCTTTGGAAAACCAACCAATCTTACCGTAAGTGGACAGTTAAACGGAGAGACCTTTGCACTGGCGTTCAAAAATATTTATACCTTTGGACCAACCTTCAGGGCAGAGAATTCCAATACTACAAGACATGCTGCAGAGTTCTGGATGATTGAGCCGGAAATTGCATTTGCAGATCTGGAAGATGACATGGTACTGGCAGAGAGTATGCTGAAATATATTATTTCCTATGTTATGGAACATGCACCGGAAGAAATGCAGTTCTTTAATTCCTTCGTAGACAAGGGACTGATTGAACGGCTGAATAATGTATTACATTCCGATTTCGCAAGAGTGACTTATACAGAAGCCATTGAACTTCTGGAGAAGAATAATGATAAATTTGATTATAAGGTATCCTGGGGCTGTGACCTTCAGACCGAGCATGAGCGTTTCTTAACAGAGCAGGTTTTCAAGAGACCGGTATTTGTAACAGATTATCCAAAGGAAATCAAAGCCTTCTATATGAAACTCAATGAGGATGGCAAGACAGTTGCAGCAGTTGACTGTCTGGTGCCAGGAATCGGAGAAATTATCGGAGGAAGCCAGAGAGAGGATGACTACGATAAATTATTAGAAAGAATCCATGAACTTGGATTAAAAGAGGAAGATTACAGCTTCTATCTTGATTTACGTAAATATGGTTCTGCAAGACATGCAGGCTTCGGACTTGGATTTGAAAGATGCGTTATGTATCTTACCGGTATGGCAAACATCCGTGATGTCATTCCGTTCCCAAGAACCGTTAATACCTGTGAATTGTAAGAGCAGCAGGTTATAAAAGAAGTATATAGAAGAAGGGCGTATGAAAAAACTTTCGTTTTTTCATACGCCCTTCTTTTGAATCATGGATTGATTTTATATAAGATAAATAAAGGGAGGTATTTTGCTTAACCCATAATTACTTCAACAGTAACTTCTTTCTTAGACGGATCAAATGGAATCATATTGCCATCAGCAATAACACCATCCACAGTAAGAACCTTGACACCTTTCTGTACGCCATTTGGATTCTTTACCTGAATGTGATAAGTTACACCACGGAAATCACGTTTTGCGGTAAAACCGGATAAAGTAGATGGAATACATGGGTCAATTACAAGACCATCATAATCCGGACGGATACCTAAGATATACTGGGATACATCAAGGAAAGTCCATGCAGCAGTACCGGTAAGCCAGCTGTTCTTTGCTTCACCGAAGTTTGGTGCATCTTTTCCGGCAATCATCTGAGAGTACACATATGGCTCAGTGCGGTGGATTTCGCTGATATCTTCGATATAAGCAGGACAGGTTCTGGTGTATACCTGCCATGCACGGTCGCCACGTCCAACGACTGTTTCTGCAATGGAAATCCATGGATTGTTGTGACAGAAGATACCTGCATTTTCTTTGTATCCAGGTGGATAGGAAGAAATTTCACCGAGCTCTACATGGTATTTGTGATAAGGTGGCTGCAGCAGTACAATACCGTATTTGGTATCTAAGTATTTTTCAACAGACTGCATTGCCTGAAGACAATTGCCTTCTTTCAGTCCGATTTCTGCCATAACACAGAATCCCTGCGGCTCGATAAAGATTTTACCATCGTCACATTCTTTGGAACCGATTTTCTGTTTGTAGTGGTCGTAAGCTCTTAAGAACCATTCGCCATCCCAGCCGGCATCGAGAACGGTTTTTTCCATGGAAGCAATTGCTTCTTCCGCTTCTTTGGCTTCTTCTTCCAGACCTCTGTGTTTGCAGATTTCTACATAATCTTTACCATATTTTACAAACATGCCTGCGATAAATACAGACTCTGCATTTGGTCCCTCAGATGGTCCGAAGGTCTGGAAGGATTCACCCGGCTCTTCTGAGAAGCAGTTTAAGTTCAGACAGTCATTCCAGTCAGCACGTCCAATCAGAGGAAGTCCATGTGGTCCTAAGTGTGTTCTGGTATAGTTGAAGGAACGTCTTAAATGTTCCATAAAATCGGTTGCTTTGCTTTCGTCATTATCATAAGGAGTGATTTCATCTAAAATGGAGTAATCTCCGGTCTCCTTGATATAAGCAGCAGTACCGGCAATGAGCCATAACGGGTCATCATTGAATCCGCTTCCGATATCAGCATTTCCTTTTTTGGTAAGTGGCTGATACTGATGGTAAGCACTTCCATCCTCAAACTGGGTAGATGCGATATCTAAAATACGCTGTCTTGCACGGTCCGGAATCAGATGAACAAATCCTAAAAGATCCTGACAGGAATCACGGAAGCCCATGCCTCGTCCAATTCCGGATTCGAAATAGGAAGCGGAACGTGACATATTAAAGGTAACCATACACTGATATTGATGCCAGATGTTTACCATACGGTCTAACTTCTCTTCGGAAGAAGATACGGTAAAGTGGTTTAAAAGGTTATTCCAGTATTCTTTTAATTCTGCTAAAGCAGCGTCAGCTTTTTCTGTGGTATCAAAACGTTTTAATAATTCTTCTGCCGGTTTTCTGTTGATGCATCCGTTTTCAGCAGGACCATCCCATTTCTCGGCAACCGGATTCTCTACATAACCCAGTACAAAAACAAAGGATTTTGATTCGCCCGGTGCAAGAGAAACCTTGATATGGTGGGAACCAATCGGAGACCAGCCGCTTGCTACAGAGTTCTTAGAGGTTCCGTTTATGACAACTTCCGGCGCGGAATTTTCGCCATAAGCACCAAGGAAAGATTCACGGTCGGTATCGAATCCGGCAAGCTGGGTATTTACAGCATATACCGCATAATGATTACGGCGTTCGCGGTATTCTGTCTTATGATAAAGGGCAGAGCCGTGAATTTCCACTTCACCAGTACTGAAGTTACGCTGGAAGTTTGTCATATCATCCATGGCATTCCACAGACAGAATTCTACATAAGAGAATACGGAAATTTCTTTGTGTTCGCTGCCGTGGTTGGTCAGTGTCAGTTTGTTAATCTCACAGGTATTTCCCATAGGAACAAACATGGTCAGCTCTGCGGATAACTGATTTTTGCTTCCCTCAAAAACAGAGTAGCCTAATCCATGCCGGCACTGATAGGAATCTAATTCAGTCTTGGCTGGCATCCATCCCGGATTCCAGATGGTGTCACCATCTTTGATATAGTAATAATGTCCATTGCTGTCATAAGGAATATTGTTGTAACGATATCTTGTAAGACGAAGGAGCTTGGCATCTTTATAGAAACTGTATCCTCCGCAGGTGTTAGAAACCAGTGAAAAGAAATCTTCACATCCTAAATAGTTGATCCATGGAAGTGGAGTCTTTGGGGAAGTGATGACATATTCTTTCGCTGCATCATCGAAATGTCCAAATTTCATAATTAAATAACCTCCTTAAATACAATAAGTCCGAAAACGATTAAGAGAGGTATTTCTTTAGGTTGAGTATAATATAAGAATCAGGAAAAAGCAACAGAAATATTGAAGAAAGTATGCATTTTAGGAGAAAAGAGCGAAAATGACAGCTTTTTGTCATATGAATCGAAAACACCGAGTGATAACGATTAAGTAAAGAGAAAGAAAAAAATCGACTTAATATAGAAGAAAGAAAACAAGATTAGTAAAAAATGCACAAAACTGACGACTTAAAACTGGATAACTGTTACAAATATACAAAAAATAGTTGCATTTCACACTGAATATGTTATGATAAAGCTACGAAAACGATTAAGAAAAGCAACTCAAAACAGTGAGGTGCAAAAGATGGTATCTTTAAAAGACATTGCGAAAGAATGTGGTGTATCAACTGCAACAGTTAGCAAAGCACTGAATGGACAACATGATATTGGAGAAGAAACAAAAGCAAGAGTAAGAGAGACAGCAGAGCGGATGGGGTATTTTCCAAATGCAGCTGCCAGAGCATTAAAGACCAACCGTTCCTACAATGTAGGAGTCCTGTTTCAGGAAGAAGCAGGAAGTGGTCTGACACATGAATATTTTTCAGGTGTGCTAAATGGAATTAAGGTGCAGGTTGAGAAGATGGGATATGATGTAACATTTATCAACAACAGTTACGGAGTAAAGAAAACCTCATTTTTTGAACATTGCAGATACCGGAACTTTGAAGGAATCGTTATCGTGTGTGCTGATTTTGCCAGCCAGGGAGTGCTTGAATTAATGAACAGTGCATTCCCGGTAGTGACCATTGATTATACACATTACAATTGCACAGCAGTTTGTTCCAATAATGTAAAAGGAATGGAAGAGCTGCTGAAGTATATATATAAGAAGGGTCACCGAAAAATTGCTTACATACATGGACAGAAAAACTCGAATGTAACAAGAGAAAGACTTACAAGCTTTTACCGGACGATGGAAGAACTTCATATTAAGGTAAATGAAGATTACATTCGGGAAGCTGCTTATCTGGAAACAAAGGGAGCGGCGGAGCAGACAGAAATTTTACTTGATATGGATGACCCGCCAACCTGTATTCTTTATCCGGATGACACCTCTTTAATCGGAGGAAAAAACGTGATTATGGAACGTGGGATGCATATTCCGGAAGATGTTTCCATTGCAGGATATGACGGAACAAGAATTTCCCAGTTATCTCATCCGAGAATCACAACGATTCGTCAGGATACAGAAGAAATAGGAAGAGAAGCAGCACGGCGTCTGATTGATGCCATCGAGAAACCGAGAACTACTCTCATAGAGAGAGTCGTTATAGAGGGCACATTGATTACCGGCCAGTCGGTAGGAGAGCTGCCTGAAACAACATCCGAAGAGGATGAAAAATGAGAAGGAGGAGAACTCAATGAAAAAGAAACTTATCAGTACTTTATTATGCGTATCCATGGTAGCAGCTATGGTAGCTGGATGTGGATCAGGGGATGACACAAAGGATGCGAACAATGATGCATCCAACACAGAAGGAACAGCAGATGCAGATACGGACACAGACAGTGGTTCTGATTCTACAGAAGTAGAGAACACCATCACCGGTGATCCAAGTGCAGATGATGCATTCGTAGTATGGGGCTGGAACGATGACATCAAGAACATTTTGGATGGACCGTTTGCAGAGCAGTATCCGGATCTTGCAAAACGTATCGTATTCGTAAATGCAGGTGGATCTGATTATTATCAGACAAAGATTGATGAAATCTTAGATGACCCAAGCAATGAATTGTACCCAGACCTGATGGGACTTGAGGTTGACTACGTTTTGAAATATGTAAACAGTGACTGGCTGACCTCAGTTGGTGATTGTGGAGTTACAGCAGATGATTATGCAAATCAGTATCAGTATAATCTGGATCTTGGTACCGTAACTGGTGAGGATTCATCTGATGCAAACAATGTAAAAGCATTATTCTGGCAGGCTACTCCTGGATGCTTCCAGTTAAGAGCTGATCTTTGTGAGAAATACCTTGGAACAACTGATCCTGCTGAATTAAGCACAATGTTCTCTACATGGGATGGAATCCTGGAAGCAGCAAGAAAAGTAAATGATGCATCAAGCGGAAAATGTAAACTGTTCTCTGGTTATGATGAGTGTTTCCGTGTACTTTCTAACTCAAGAGCAACTGGTTGGTATGGCGATGACGATGTAATTTCTGTTGATGATAATATGACACAGTATATGGATCTTGCTAAGACAATGGTAGACGAAGGATTAACCTATGAAACAGACCAGTGGTCAACAGACTGGTATGCAAACATGGAAGGTGACGGCGAGACATCTAATGCAGCAGTTGCTTACTGTGGATGCCCATGGTTCACATACTGGAGCTTAAAAGATACCTGGAAAGGTAACACAATCCTTGTAAATGCTCCGGAACAGTTCTACTGGGGTGGTACAGGACTTGCAGCAACAGCTAACTGTGCAGACAAAGAAATGGCTGGAACAATTATCAAAGCATTTACCTGTGACACAGACTTCATGGTATCTATCAATGCAAAGAACAGTGATTTCGTAAACAACAAAGAAGCTGTTAAGAAGATTTCTGAAGCAGGCGCAACATGTGACTACTTATATGAAGCAGCTGGTCAGGACATCATGGCATTCTACTTACCAATGGCTGATTCCATCAGTGCTAAGAATGCAACAGCAGAAGATCAGAACATCAACTCTGCTTGGGCTACTCAGGTGAAAGAGTATGCAGCAGGAAACAAGGATAAGGATACTGCAATCGCAGATTTCAAATCCGCAGTACATGACTCCTATTCATACTTAAAAGCTGAATAATCAGTAAAAGAACAATAACTATGCTGCCCTTTCCGGCATGGGAAGGGCAGCATTTATAAACAAAACTATTGGAGAGTTATTTTAAAATATAGGGAAATGGAAGATGGATTGAGAGGAGTTGGCAAAGATGGACAAAAAGAAAAAACGTAAACATATTGAATATGGCAGATATGGATACTTCTTTATCGCCCCATTCTTCATTGCATATTGTCTGTTTCAGTTATGGCCGTTATTTAATACATTTTACTATAGTACATTAAGCTACTATAAGAGAAACGGTAGAGAATTTATTGAATTTTGCGGATTAGACAATTTCAAAAATATTCTCGGACTGACAGCCGGTGAAAAAGGATATGCATTGATTTATTTGAAAAATACACTGGCAATGTGGGTATGTAACTTTATTCCACAGATTTTAGTTTCATTGTTACTGGCAGTATGGCTGACTGATAACATTGTAAAATTAAAAGCTCAGGGCGCATACAAAATTATTATTTACTTACCTAGTATTATCACAGCAGCGTCTGTATCTGTTTTATTCAATGCAATGTTTTCCCAGTATGGACCAATTACACAGACTTTACGTGATATGGGAATCATTTCACAGAAATTTAACTTTATGACAAGCGTCGGCGGAACGCGGGGATTAATATCATTTATCCTCTTCTGGATGTGGTATGGAAATACAACCCTGTTGCTGATATCAGGAGTTTTGGGAATTGACCCAAGTCTTTATGAAGCGGCTGATATCGATGGAGCAACCGGATGGAAGAAATTCCGTTATTTAACACTTCCATTATTAAAACCGATTATGTTATACGTATTGATTACTTCCGCAATCGGTGGTTTACAGATGTACGATATCCCGGCATTATTCAATGTCAGTAAGTCAGGACTTATCGGACAGCCGGATGATTCATCCACAACAATGGCAATGTACATCATGAGATTATATCAGAGTGATGTAGGTAAGGCAGCAGCAGTATCTGTATTCCTGTTTATTCTGACCTTGATTATTAGTCTTATCTTCTTCGGAACGATGACGGATCGGAGCGAGAAGAAACATAAGAAAGGAGGGAATCGATAATGGCAAGTTTTGATATGGCAATGAGCGGACAGACATCCCAGCCAAAACAGAAAAGTTATTCGAAAGTATTACATACAAAAAGAGCAATCCGAGGTTTGATTTGTATCCTCTTCTGTCTCCTTAGTTTACTGCCATTCCTTTTAATGGTTATGAATGCGACCAGAACTTCTGGAGATATTCAGGCAGGTGTATCCTTGATTCCTTCCTCCCACCTGATGGAGAACTGGAACATGCTTCTTCAGAAGCAGAATGGTATGAGATTAACATTAGGAAGAGCAATGTTGAACTCCTTATGTATCACAGTACCAGGTACCTTCCTTGCAGTATATTGTTCCTGTATGACAGCTTATGGAATTCATGTATATAACTTCAAAGCAAAGAAGTTTGCATGGGCGTTCATCATGGCAATCATGATGGTGCCGAACCAGATTACAATCATTGGTTTCTACCGTTTTATGTTAAAACTGAATCTGGTAGATACTTATATCCCATTGATTATTCCTTGTATCGCAGCACCGGCAGTTGTATTCTTCATGAAACAGTATATGGAAAGTACCTTATCCATTGAAATGATTGAAGCTGCACGAATTGACGGAGCAAGAGAATTCCGGATTTTCAATACCATTATCATGCCGATTATGAAACCGGCAGTAGCAACACAGGCAATCTTCCAGTTTATTGCACAGTGGAATAACCTCTTTACCCCAACCATCATGTTAACAACTGATGAGAAGAAAACACTTCCATTGTTTGTACAGATGCTGACATCTGATCAGTTCCGTGTAGATTACGGTGTTGTATATGTAGGTCTTACCGTAACGGTACTTCCATTAATTATTGCTTACCTTATCCTTTCAAAGTATATTGTAGCAGGTGTAGCACTTGGTGGTGTAAAGGGCTAATAAAAATACAAGTAATTCTTTTTTTCCATTTCCTCATACAAAATATAATTAAGCGCAAAGAGAGGTTGCCGAAAGGCAGCCTCTCTTTGTGGGTGCATACAATCGCTTGCAATTAGACAAGTTCTGTGATACACTTTCAAACGTTGCAAGTACCCCGTAAAACCAAGGTCTTAGGGGAAGAAGAAACCGAGTGTTCGAGACCTTCCACTCGTAAAACAAAACTAGAGGAGACAAAAGAATATGAGAAACAAAAAAGTATTATTTATTGTGCAGGCTGCGTTAATTGCAGCAATCTATGTGGCACTGACTTATCTTAGCAGTATTGCAGGACTGGCATCCGGTACGATTCAGGTGCGTATTTCAGAAGCATTATGTATTCTGCCAGTATTTACGACTGCAGCAATTCCGGGATTATGGCTGGGATGTTTTCTGGCAAATATGCTGACAGGCGGGATTCCGGTGGATGTTGTGTGCGGAAGTATTGCAACTTTGATTGGAGCGTTTGGAACTTATGCATTAAGAAAGCATAAATTCGCATGTACATGGCCGCCGGTTATTGCAAATATGGTGATTGTACCTTTTGTATTACGCTATGGTTATGGCTTTATTACAGAATATAAAGGCGTTGACTGGTCGATTCCATTTAATGCACTTACTGTTGGAATCGGAGAAGTTATCACTTGTGTGATTTTAGGCAGTGTATTACTCCGGGTACTGAATAAGTACCGCAATGTAATCTTTCATGAATAATAATAAAAATAATACTTGCAATTTAAAATGCCATAAAATATAATGGTTTTAGACCAAAGAGGGTATATTCGAAAGAATATGCCCTCTTTTTACATCTGAAAAATACTTAAAGAGGGTGATTGATTGAAAACATTAGAGACAAATGACTGGATGATTTTAAATAGTATTATTTATAAGATTTATACGACGGAAGATGCAGATATTATGCGGGAGCAGTTTTTAGAGCAGATGAAGATGGTGCTGGATTTTGACAGTGCAGATTTTTTTCTCGCAGACAGCCAGGAGAGCAGGCATCTGGTAAGACCGGTCACTTATAATTGTGATGATGAATCCCCGATGTATGATGAAATGAATTCGAATCGCGGAATTGTATATAGCGGAAAGAGTCTGGTGTACCGGGAAACAGATATGATATCGGATGAAAAAAGGGTACAGACAGAATATTATCAGAAGGTGTACCGGCCAAATAACTGGCATTATGCAATCCAGATGATATTGGGAAGAAATAAAGAATTTTTAGGCGTTGTCACTTTTTACCGGACAATCGGAAAAGATAATTTCCAGTATGATGACATTTTTATTCTGGACATGTTAAAAGATCATCTGGCATTCCGGTTATATAAGGACGGACAGCAAAAGGATGAAAGGGCAGAGAAACTAACGATAACAGAAGTAACAGAGAAATATGAACTGACAAAGCGGGAGCATACGATATTGCAGCTTTTGATGCAGGGAAAGGATAATCATACCATCTGTGAAGAATTGTCCATAAGCGTAAATACATTAAAGAAGCATATCTTAAATATCTATCGGAAGCTGGGTATCAGAAACCGTGTTCAGATGTTTAAAATGATTAAAGAAAAAGAGTGATTTTTCTATATCGAAAATCTGATGGATATTTTTGCATTGCCGGAAGAGGAAGCAGAAAATTTATTGCAGGGTGGTAAAGAACAGTAAAATATATATTGGAATAGCATGATTTAAGGAGAAGGTTCGCTATTGTCATAACCGATGGAAGGAGACAATAGGGAATCTTTTTTTACTTTACAGGAAATTGTTTTCCTGTAAAGTAAAAAACGCTCCGCGAGGATGCGCACTGCGGCGTATAAGGTAGATGTCGCAAGCGACCGCCGCAGGCACGAGAAAGTGCCAAGGCACATTCTTTGTTCCGATAAACTTGAAAATATGTTTCAAGTAGTTTATGGCAGGAGCAGAATTTGACAATCTGGGGTATAATAATTGAAGAAGAAAAGAGAATGAGGAAGATGATATGATAGAATTTAGACCAATAACCATAGATGACAGAGACTGGATGAGTGAAAAGCTTAGGGAAGATAACCGACAGGGCTGCGAATACAGCTTTGCAAATAACTTTATCTGGTCTGTGATATATAAAGTGGAAGTGGCAGAAGTCTGCGGCTGCTGCGTGATAAAATTCGATGCAGAAGGGGAAGACTGTTATGCATTCCCAATTGGAGCAGGAGATAAGAAGGCAGCAATTATGCAGCTCCTTACACATGCAAAAGAAGATAACAGCAAGCTCTATATTGAAAGTATTGAGGAGGCAGACCGGGAGTTTTTAGAAACGTATTTTTCCGGTATTTTTCAGATCGAAGAAAACAGGGACAGCTTTGATTATATTTATACAGTGGACAAGCTGACCAGTCTGGCAGGAAAGAAGCTTCATGGCAAACGAAATCACATTGCAAGATTTAAAGATGACGAGGATTGGAGTTATGAGCCAATGACAGCGGAAAATAAGCAGGAATGCTATGATATGAATCTTAAGTGGTGCGACCGGAGAGCCTGCAAGTGGAATGAGGATATGAGTGATGAGCAGTGTGCCCTGAATCAGGCAATGAAATATTTTGATGAGTTGCATTTAGAAGGTGGCATATTGCGTAAGGCTGGAGAAATCGTAGCATTTACCATAGGAGAACGATTGAATTCCGATACTTATGTAGTGCATTTTGAAAAAGCATTTCCGGAAATACAGGGTGCTTATCCAATGATTAACCAGCAGTTTGTAATGCATAATTGTCAGGAGTATAGTTATGTAAACCGAGAAGATGATGCCGGGGATGAAGGACTGCGAAAGGCAAAATTATCCTATTATCCTGATATTTTGCTGAAAAATTATACTGCACGGGAGATTTAAGATGGAAATACGGTTTGCAACAAAAGAGATGATTCCACAGATAAAAGAGATTTGGCATCGGTGCTTCGGGGATGAAGAGGACTATATGGAATTCTATTTCACGCACCGGTTTACGGAAGAAAATATGCTGGTGTGTATGGAAGATAAGAAGCCTGTGGCAATGACAACATTTCTTAAGGCGTATCTTGTGACCGGGGAAGGTGAGATACCGGTACATTATGCTTATGCAGTAGCAACCCTGCCGGAATACCGGGACAGGGGCTATGCAAAAATACTGTTAGAAAAAGGAAAACAGCATTTTCAGACACCGATTGTCTTAGAACCAGCCAGCGAAAGCCTCATATACTATTATGAGAAGCTGGGCTTCCGTATGGCATTTTGCGTAGCAGAGCGAACCATTCTTCCGGACGAAATTGCAGAAGCAAAAGGGGAAGAAAAAGGGCAGCAGGAATACTGGCTGCTTACAGTGACACCGGATGAGTATGTGCAGCTTCGGGATGCTTATTTTATGGGAAATGGTTATATCCGCTGGGATAAGGATGCAATCACTTATGCGTTGCTGGAAAATGACTATGCAGATGGTTATGCTTATAAAGTGCAGCACCATGGCAGAGAGGATCTTTTATTATTCCGGGAAGAGGAAAATGTAATCGAAGTATTGGAAACAACTTTATCAGAGCAGGATTTGCTGGCGGTATTAAAGCGTCTTCGGATAAAAGTTCCGGTCAGAGTCAGAAAATCTTTGGCGGCAGTTGAAAGAGAAGAACGAGTCGGAAATGGTAAAAAAAAACCGGGCTATCAGAAAAAAGATTTTGGCATGATAACCGGATGTGATGAGGCGGAGAATGGGTACTTGAATCTTACGCTGGAGTAGAAACTTTATGAGATAAATTCTATATGAGAGAAGAATTTTATGAGAAGATAATGAAATGCTACTTTAGAATAGCAAATGTGAAAGGAGGTTTTATATGATTGGAGTATATATCTGGATTCCGTTTGTAGGAACATTTTTAGGGGCGGCCTGTGTGCTGTTTATGACTGGGGAGTTGAAGCCGCTGGTGCAGAAATCCCTGCTGGGATTTGCGTCCGGAGTCATGGTGGCGGCGTCGGTATGGTCACTATTGATTCCGTCTTTGGAAATGTCAGAAGAAATGGGAAGGTTGTCATTTATTCCGGCAGCAGTTGGATTTGCCCTTGGAATTGCATTTTTGCTGATTTTGGATAGGCTTATTCCGCATTTACATTTAAACAGTGATGAGCCGGAGGGAATTAAAGCACACCTAAAAAAAACAACCATGCTGGTACTAGCAGTTACCTTACATAATATTCCGGAAGGGATGGCAGTGGGTGTAGTATTCGCAGGATTTCTGATGGGCAGCGGAAATATTACTTTGACAGGAGCACTTGCCCTGGCAATCGGTATTGCCATTCAGAATTTTCCGGAGGGTGCAATTATATCCTTGCCACTTCGCAGTGAAGGAACCGGAAAAGGAAAAGCATTTCTTTATGGTGCACTGTCTGGCATTGTAGAACCAATAGCTGCAATTATAACCATTGCAGCAGCATCCATAGTGATTCCGATTCTGCCGTATCTGTTATCGTTTGCAGCGGGCGCCATGATTTATGTGGTAATCGAGGAACTGCTGCCGGAGGCATCCACAGGCAGCCATTCGAATATTGCAACCATATGGTTTTCAGTAGGATTTCTGCTGATGATGATACTGGATGTGGCACTGGGATAGAAAATCCCGGATATCTGATAATTTGAGGAACATCTCATTTTTATCAGGTATCCGGGATTTTTTGCTGTCGGGAAGATAGCACTTTTAAGATAAATTCAATAATTTCTGTATTGCTTCCTGCATTTCCGGGTGCTTCCGGGACAGATTTCTCACTTAACTGGATGGAGACATCAGTTACGGAAAGCTGGTTGCGTTTGCGATATTCTTTTAATACTTTTGCGATGTTTGCATTTTTCATTTTTTCACCTCTTTTTTAATCATAAACTAACATATTTTGAACGTCAAACGCAGGAATGAAGGAACTTCTCTTATATGGTTATTTATGGTATCATATAAGAGAAGTTTTTAGTTTTATCGGGGAGTTTGGAGGTGCTATATGCCTAAATCATCAAATCAGAAATTGAAACTGATATATCTTATGAAAATTCTTCTGGAGCGGACTGATGAAACGCACAGTATTACTATGCCGGAGATTATAGATGCACTCGCTGCGTATGATATAAGTGCGGAGCGCAAAAGCTTATATAATGACATTGAAAATTTAAGAGTGTATGGTCTGGATGTTATAGGAACGCAGGAAGACAGGACATATTCGTATCATATAGGTAACAGACAGTTTGAACTTGCAGAATTAAAATTATTGGTTGATTCTGTGCAGTCTGCAAAATTTATCACAGCCAAGAAGTCAAATGAGCTTATAAAAAAGATAGAAGGATTGGCAAGTAAATATGAAGCATCGCAGTTACACAGACAAGTATTTGTGGCTGGTCGTGTAAAGACGATGAATGAGAGCATTTATTACAATGTTGACAGGATACATACGGCAATAGCAGAAAATTCGAGGATAACATTCCAGTATTTTCAGTGGAATGTTGACAAGAAGATGGAACTGCGTCATGATGGAGCACTTTACGAGGTTAGTCCATGGTCATTATCCTGGGATGATGAAAATTATTACTTAATTGCGTATGACAGTAATGAGGGAATAATTAAACATTTTCGTGTAGATAAAATGCTTTATATCAAGTCAAACGGTAAGGGAAGAGAAGGAAGGCAGGCATTTAAATCATTTGATATGGCTGCATATGCCAGAAAAATGTTTGGCATGTATGGAGGCAAAGAAGAGTGGGTGCGCATTGAGTGCGACAACTCTTTTGCTGGTGTAATGATAGACCGCTTTGGTAAAGATGTATCAATGATCAGATTGGATGATAAACGCTTCGTAGTCAATGCAGAGGTTGCAGTCAGCAGGCAGTTTCTGGCGTGGATCATAGGTCTTGGAGAGGGGGTAACACTTGCAGGACCGCAAAATGTGGTTGAAATGATGAATGCTGAAATTGACAGATTGATAAAACAATACAAAAAATAAGAACAGTTACTGTTCACACCTTAGTCAAATGCAGTAAATAGAACGGGTGCAGGGTTTATGTTGTGAATGTTTCACAAATAGGTTCTCGGCGTTGTAGCTCATGAGCCTCTTTTAAAGTCATCACTGATCCTCCTTGAATTTATGGGAATAAGAAAATTTAGTTGGAAGTCTGAATGCGTTCAAGTTCTTTCTTTAAAGCGGATATTTGAAGCTTAAGCTGACGGTTTTCGTATTCTAATTCCTGAATACGTTTGTCTTTATCAATTTCAGGAGATATAGAATTGGGTTTAGACTTTGCACCCTTATTTCTGCCATCAGTAGGTATAATCTCACCAGTATTGGGATCAAGTTTACCGATGAGAGTACGTTTGGCTCTGAAACATTTTTTTTCTTTGTCGTAGTAAGATTTAGAGTCATAAACATAGGTAATACCAGATCTTTTATCGAATTGTTTTATGATAGCCATTAAAAACACCTCCTTAGTGGTTATGAGTTTGCTATAACACATAACACTATAAAATGCAAGAAAAAATGGCAGAAAACCGCCATTTTTCAAGGATTTTTAGGTGCTTTTATAAATAAAATGTGGTTACGTGATAGGACTTCTGGCTGGGGTCTGAACAGTAACATGGGGAAATGTGGGAATGTTATTGTTCGTTTAATGGGACTTGTGTTGTGATAGACTTTTATTTCCAGAAAAAAGAAGTATGTATTATGAACGTTATATAAAGAAAAATATGGTATTGACAATATAATTATTGATTATACAATAAAAAATTGTATAATTAACATTGGCGTGATATGCACTTTTTGTTTTGCTTTTTACGGAGGACTTTTGTAATGGCAGTAAGTTATAAGAAATTATGGCATTTATTATTGGATAAAAACATGAAGAAAAAAGATCTTCAAGAATCCGCAGGATTAACGCAATATGCCATGCTAAAACTAGGACGTGATGAGGATGTGTCTACTGAAATATTAGGAAAAATCTGTAAGGCTTTAGAATGCTCTACTGATGATATTATGGAATTTCATCAAAATGATTGATGATAAAGGAACAGAAAATGGGAATTAGAGTGCCTTGGAATGAACAAGAAGCATTGATTATTGTTGATGCTTTTTATCAAGTGAAAAATGGTTTGATTACTAGGAAAGGTGCGGTTAAAAACGTTTCAGATGAGTTAAGACAACTCGCTATGTTAAAAGGAGTTGCTATTGATGATGTTTTCAGAAACGAGAATGGTATTTCAATGCAGATGGCTACTCTTGAATATATATATTCTAAGAGTAAAAATGGATTGAAAAGTGGATCTAAGCTTTTTAGAGAAGTGATGCAATTGTATGTGGACGATCCTATTCTTTTTAAAAATAAATTAATGGAGGCAAAATTAGTGGATAAGAAAATTAAAGTAATGTTTGATGACTTTTTATTATCACATTTTGCATATGGAATAAAAGCCGATTCACCTATTGAGTTGATGAGATTCAAACGTTTCTATGTGGAAGATTATGGGGAAGAGTGCCCTTGGAGTGATGAGGATATTAGGAGAATTATTTCTGAAAAATGCTTTTTTCATGAAGGAAAGGGATATTTAGTTAACGAAAACAAATGTACGGAGATTCTAACTGAAATAGAAGAACTGAGAAAAAGTGGGGCTGTGATACTTTACTATCGAGAATTATACGAAAAGAATGAAGAATGGTTTTATAATCTGGGTATTTTTTCAGACGAAATGCTAAAAAGCTTTTTACAAAAATACGCTGAAGATATTATATGCAGAAAATCGTATTTTTCATGGTCACAAGGTACAGAAAATGAATTACTGAAGGAATATATTAGAAATGTTTGGGGAGAATCTGTGTTGCATGACTATTCAGATTTGAATGAATGTATGGAATATGTTCCTATAGAAAAAATCAAATATGCATTGGCAAATAATAATTGTTTTGTATGGAATTCTGCTGAGACATATACATGTGAAGATAAGTTCGTTATTGACAAAAACGAAGAAATAGAAATTCAAAATTTTATTAAAAAAAATATTGAACAAAATGATTACGTTTTATTTGATGAAATGCCATTGGAAACAGTATTTGATGAGAATTATGAATTATCTGAAACGGCAATCTTTAATTTGGTTTATAACAGACTTTTATCAACGGAGTATGTTAAAAGTAATCGTGCGATTACAAAAAAGGGAACAGAAGGAAGTGCGATGGATTTAATTGAAGAATACTGTAAATCAAGACGAGAAGTATCGATTGAAGAACTGTTTAATCAGTGGGAATTAAGAACAGGAACACATAGGCAAGCAGAACCGCTGAATATTGCATACTCTTCGATGGTACGTGTCGACAAAAATCGATTTGTTTCTGACGAACAGGTTACTTTTAATGAATTGGGAATTGACCAGGTTTTAGATAGTATGGTTTTAGGTGAGGCATTAGGTCTTAAAGAAATTACTTCATTTGCGTTGTTTCCTGATTGCAATTTTCCTTGGAACTTATACTTACTTGAGAGCTTCTGCAGAAGGTACAGTAAGACATTTAAATATATGGCAGTTACAACAAATTCGAGAAATGCTGGGGCTATAGTGAGAAAAGAATGTAATTATGATTATCATACTCTTTTGGCGCATGTATTGGTTACAAAAAATATTAGTTTGACAGAGAAAGTTGTTATGGACTATTTATATGATAGTGGATATATTGCAAGACATTCATATAAGTATTTGCAAGAATTGATTGAGTTAGCTTTGAAGCTAAAGGAAAGGAGATAATATAATAGATGTATTCATATATATATGATGAAGAGACAGGAGGAATATTACTTAATACAACACCTACTGTTTTTTCGAAAGAACCAAGACCTGTATACGCGGATGAATTGAATCTGCTTGGTTTTGATAAATATTGGAATTATGTTAATCAGTCAGATACCCCATATATGTGGGCAGAATCAGCACAGTATATATATAGAGGAAAAGTTGTTGCAAAGCTAAAAGGAGGAAGTTTATATGATGCCCCTGAAATTGTTTTGTTGCAAGATAAAGATGGAAATGTGATTGAACCAGAACCAAATGGTGGATATCTTAAGCCAGTTGATATTCCATTAATGATTGAAAAAAACAGAGAATTAATGGGAATAATAGAGAGTTCAACGGTTAAGAAAATATTGGCGGTTTATGAGAAATATAAGAATAAATTAGATATTTTTCATGTTGCTTTTTCTGGTGGAAAAGATAGCCAGGTTCTCTTAGATCTTGTAAGAAAGACTTTACCTAAAAAAAGTTTTGTAGTTGTATTTGGTGATACGGGAATGGAGTTTCCAGATACATATGAGGCAGTAGAAGAAACCAAAAGAAGGTGTGAGTGGCAAGATGTTCCTTTTTATACTTCAAAGTGTCACTTTGAACCTGATGAATCATGGCATTTGTTTGGACCACCAGCACGAGTGTTGAGATGGTGTTGTAGTGTACATAAAAGTGCTCCACAAACTAGAAAACTTCGTGAAATCACAGGAAAAAATAATTATGTCGGTCTTGACTTTGTTGGTGTAAGAAAGCATGAGAGTACTGCCCGAAGTGAATATGAATATGAGAATTTTGGAAAAAAGCAAAAGGGACAATATAGTCATAATTCTATTTTAGATTGGACGTCTGCTGAAATCTGGCTGTATTTGTATATGTATAATCTTCCTATCAATAAAGCATACAAGAAAGGTAATTCAAGAGCAGGCTGTTTGTTTTGCCCAATGGGGGGAGGAAAGGGAGATTATATTCAAAGAAAGTCATATCCTGAAGAAATTCAAATGTATATAGATATGATTAAAGAGATGAATGCAAGAAATAAAGGTGACGAAACTGCACTTACAACCTATATTACAAATGGCGGATGGAATGCAAGAAAGAATGGAAGAGATCTTACAATTAACGAAAAGCACTATGAAGAAACAGTAAAAGGCGGGAATCTAATTATAACTATTACTAATGCAAAAACTGATTGGCTTGAATGGATTAAGACTTTAGGCGAAGTTCCTTTTGAATATCAATATGAAGAAATACGAGGCGGATATAGGATTACAGCTCCTGCATATATTTCAAAAAAATATCCGAAAGAAACAAAGAAGTTTAAACAAGTGTTCAAGAAAGCGGCATATTGTGTTGGGTGTAGAGTATGCGAGACCAACTGCAGAAATGGATGTATTTCATTCGCGAATGGTCTAAAAATAATGGATTGTATTCATTGTGGACAGTGTCATGAAATTGATGATGGTTGTTTGGCGTATCATTCATTGCGAACATCGTTAGGAGGAAATGAAAAGATGAATAATGCTAGTATAAATTCATTTGCAAATCACGCCCCGAAAATTGAGTGGGTACGTGAATTCTTTGAATTAGGAAATGAATATTGGAAAATAAATAGTTTGGGACCTAATCAAGTTTCAATGTTTAAACGCTTTTTAAGAGATACTGGTCTTATTGATAAAAATGCAAATACTACAAAGTTGTTTAATGTGGTTTCATTAATTGGATGGGAAAGCAGTGTGTCTTGGGGAATTATTGCAGCGAACTTTGCGTATAACCCACAGTTTAACTGGTATATTAACAATATGGATATTGGCACGTTCTATCAGCGAGATACAATTAGTGATATGCTAATTAATGATGGCGTAAAGAAAAACGATGCTACTTCTATAATTAATGCATTTAAGAGATTTTGCGGATTACCATTTGGAACAGCACTGAATTGGGGAGCTGTGTATGAGAATGGAAGACAAATTGATTCTCTTTATAGAAATAAGTGCACTATCACGGATAATCGAGTAATTCTATATAGTTTGTTGCTTTTTACTGAGAACTGTAAGGATAATAAAGAATTTACTTTGTCTTGGTTAATGGATGATTCAGTAGAGAGAAACGGAATAAGCCCAGCGAAAATATTCGGATTGGATTATGAAGAAATGAAATCTGCCTTAATGGGTTTGTCACAAAAATATCCGGATTATCTAATAGCATCATTTACAAATGACTTGGATAAAATATCTGTTTTAAATAAAAGAGCAGAAGATGTAATTTTGTTGTTTGAGGAGGAAGAATAATGTCAACACAGGAAGTAGGAAAGTATAGGCAGTTTTTTGATGTTGATGAGAAATATTTCCCATGTATTGACGATTCTGCAATTGAAGCGGGTGCTCCATGGGAAAACACATACCCACATGAGACATTTATTGAATTATTAAAGAATGTTGAAAATATGCTGGGCGGATCAACGAAGCGTTCTGTTTGGATTCATGGTGCGTATGGAACTGGAAAGTCTCAGTGTGCACATGCACTTAAGAAGATCCTTGAAGTCCCTGAAGAAGAATTAAAAGCATATTGGAATCAATATGAGCCTCTTAAAAATAATGCAGATTTGTTGAACAAAATTATTGGACATAAAGAAAGAGGAATAGTAACGGCATATAGATATGCCTCCGGTGGTATTACTACTCCTAGAGACTTGTACTTTGCTATTCAGGAAAGTGTGAAAAAAGCACTTGAAAGTAGTCCATGTGTGAGCTACATGGGAGAAAATACTCTTAAAGAGAGTGTTCTTGCGTGGATAAAAGAGCATAAAGAAATATTTGATATTCTACTAAAAAAGCCTGAATGGGTTGCCACTTTTTCGCAGTCCACTTCTGATGAAGTAATTAATACTTTGGAAAAGTCTTCTGATGTGAAGAACTTAATGGATAACATTTTTAAAATGGCAGATAAAGAAGGTATCACTGCAATGTCTTTAGATGGTGATAAACTGAAAAATTGGCTAAAGGATGTTATCAAAAAAAATGATATTAAAATAGTATTGGTTTGGGATGAATTTAGTGGTTTCTTCAAGCAAAATAGAAATTCTTTGGATGAGTTTCAGAAAATTGTTGCGTTGTGTCAAGAGGCACCATTCTATTTTATAGTTGTTACTCATCAAACGGAATCGATTATTAATAGTGAGGATTCTACATGGAAAGTAGTTCAGCAGAGATTCCATTTTTCTGAGATATCTTTACCAGATAATATTGCCTTTAATTTAATTGGGCATGCATTTAATATTAAGCCGGCAGCACTAGATATGTGGAATTTATGTGCAGACGATCTGAATAATCGATTAAGCACATCGCGAGCTGCAGTAATGAAAGCAGCAAGAATTAGTGATCCTAGGGTAATAAAGGATATTATGCCGATTCATCCGATGACGGCGTTAATCCTAAAAAATATAGCTGTTGCATTTCAGTCAAATCAGAGAAGTATGTTTGACTTTATTAAGATCGCAAATGCTGATGATACGCAAGCATTTCAGTGGTTTATAGAGAAAACAGGTCCAGATGATGATCATCCTCTGTTAACAGTAGATATGTTATGGGACTTTTTCTATGTGAAGGGAAGAGATAACCTTACCGCTGATATAAGAATGATTTTGGATACATTTCCTCAACAACAGAATCTTAGAGAAGACGAAAAGCGTGTTTTGAAGACTATTCTTATAATGCAGGCCATTGATAAAAGACTGGGAGGAACAATAGAGCTACTTAAGCCCACAGAACAAAATATTAGTTATGTATATGAGGGTATTACTTCTGGTTTAGATACTAATTGTAAAAATATCGCTAAAGGATTAGCCGCCAAGGGGATACTTGTTACAACCCCAATTGGCAATAATAAGTACGCGTATGGTGCGGCTGTTTTGGCTGGAGATCAGGCTAAAATTGATGAGGTTAAGAAAACAATAAAGCAGAATAGTACAACTGCCAAACTTGTTGCAGAAGGAAAACTGGAGACAGTGTTATCATTGCCTCCTGCACTTAAATTGCGATATGAAATGAATCCTGGAAATGGAAACTTAGTTTCAGTCACTAGTGCAGACTTTACTAAAAAAATAAATGAATTGAAAGATGCTCCTGTAGGGTGGCATTTTCTCGCGGTAATTGCATTTGCAAAAAATGATGATGAAGCAATAAGCTTGCGAAAAATGATTAAAGAAGCCGCTCAAAATGAAGAATACGAAAATATCGTGTTTATTGATGCACTATCTACAGTTTTAGGTGAGGATGATTTTGATGCATATGTAGACTTTGCTGCGATGGCTCAGTACTATCATGATAATCCAAAATTGGCGACAGAAAATACTATTAAAGCGCAACAAGTTTTAGCGGTAACCTGGAAGAATAGAATATATAGCGGAAGCTTTACAATATATCATTCTCAGTGTAAAGAAGGAGAAAAAGTTATTGGAGGCTCTACAGTTGCAGAGGTATTACAGACAATAGTTACTTCAAAATATAAGTACATATTTGATTTTTGTAGAGGGGTAAATGAAAATCAATTAAAAACAACACAGCTTAAGCTTGCGGCTAAATGCGGAATTAATAAATCTACTAGTGGTGTTATGGCTAGAGCTGAGAAGAGTGTTCTTTCATCAGTGTGGGATGTAAATGAGTATTGGGCTGATTCAGAAACATCTGGACTTGAGATATCTGTGATTAAAAGAGACCTAGAAGAAATTATTTCTGAGGGATTTAAGAGAGATGGACAGATTTCAATTGATGATATTTATAGTCATTTAGAAGTTGAATATGGATTTGCACCATGCAATTTATCGGCCTTTATTGTCGGTTTCTTACTTAAAGAATATGGAGGAGAACCTTTTAGATATTTGGATTCAAGTGGAAGTCATGATTCCATGTCAGCCGAAAAATTGTCGGAGATGATTGGTAATTACATTAGCGGTAAATCGCAACCAACATATATTGTAAAGATGACTCCAGAAGAAATGGCGTTCTATGAAGTTACAGAGAAAGCTTGGGGGTTAGAATCGGATTCATGCGCACATATAAGCCAGGCACAGGTTGGTGTAAAAAATAAGATGCAGTCACTGAGATTACCTGTTTGGAGCTTAAAAGAAGTCGATAATACTGGAGTATATGATTTTGTAGAAAAATACATAGAACTCATTCAAAAAGAGGGTAAAGACGCCCATAAGATTGCATTAAGCATTGGTTCTGCAGCGTTGATTAAGACTTCATTAGGAGATAATTTGGCTGAACTGCTTACAATCGAAAAGTGCCAAGAAGGAATGAAGTCATTTTTACAGGAGTTTGAAAATGGATTGTTGCTAAAATTGGCTGCTGAAATTGGTGCAGAAGACAATATGCTCTCAGATATAAGCCATTTGTTCTCTGTTGCGTATTCTAGTTTATGGAAAAGCGATATGGGAGAAAATGAAATTAAAAAATTAATAGTTGATTATACATTTGTGAAAGAAACAAATAGGTTGCTGAATTGCAGTTCGCATTCAAAGGCAGAAGCTTTTGATAAATGGAGAGAAAAGCTGGAATTTGTAATGTGTTCTCATGAAGCTTTAGAAGAGTATTTCTCAAGTATGAAAGAAGTATATGTTTTTTTGTTTGATATTGTTGCGAGAAAAGATATTTTGCCTGACCAAATGAAGAAGTGTACTTTATCGCTTGAGGAGCAGAGCACTAATTTACAGTCATATTTTGATAACGAAATAAGCACTTTCCATGAAATATATAAAGCATATTTGGATGATATTTCAGTTGAAGAATGCGCACAGTTAAAGGTTCCACAGCTCATTAATGTATTTAGAAAAAGTAAGACAGAGAGTAACGTTATTGTTAAAGGATTAGCGGACGAATTTAGAAAAAATCAGACAAAAACAAAGATGTTTAGTTTATGGAGGGAAAAGACTGGTTCAAAGACACCAAGAGAATGGTCTGCTATCCATAGAACTCCTATCTTATGTTTGATTCCGAAAAATCTCTATGACGATGCCAAAAAGGCGTTCGAGGTTCTTAATCGTACAACTGCAACTGAAAAAGAAATAGAAAGTACATTGGCATTTTTGGAAGGTGCCGATTTTTACGCAGATTTGACGGAACCTGAAAAGGTTGATCAAGCATTTGCAAAGATGCTTGGTAGATATAAAACAATCTTGACTGATATTGAAAAGGTTAGGGATGCATTAGAACGATTGTCAGTAGAACCGTATGAATGGGATACTCATCCATCGATAAGGTCTAAAATTTTAGAACTTGCAAAAGCAGAGTATGATGCTGGAGGAAGTGACACAGTTGTATCAAAAATTGAGAAGATGTCTTCTGAAGATTTAAAAAAACATCTCATAAAGTTAATCAAGGACAACATCAATATAGGTGTTGAAATAATGAACGAAGGAGAATAAATTCATATGATATTGACAGCAATTGAAGAATATTATACTTCATCGACACACAAACCATTTTTTGCAGTGGTAAGTAATGAAGATTATTTAGAAACAAAAATAAAATTAGAAGAGCAAGGAACGGATTTTATTAGATTAAGTGATTGCTGTCGTGGAGAGGATAAAAAGCCTGACTTGGATTTATTCCGTGAAAAGTTAAGAACAGCTGATGTAGACTGTAAAAGCAATAGAGTGGTTGTATTGGGATTGGCAGAATATCTAATTCTTCAAGGAGAAGAAATGGCTAAAACCATTTTAGATGACTTTAAAGATTTTAATTTAGGAAGTGCATGGGTAGTATTTTTACTTCGAGGACTTAATAATCCGGTAAAAAAAATGTCTGTAGATGATCCAAGATTTGATAACCGCAGGTTTTATATGGATGAAAGTGTGATGCATCTGGAATTGGAGTTGTCTATATCGCCAACTAATGTTGCAATGTTTGACACAAATGGGCTAAAAAACTTGTTGTTAGTGTTAGAAGATGGAAAGAATGGCAGTATTGAGTTTAATTCGGATTTATCATTTCCAGATGCTATGTGTAGAATCAGAGAGATAAAGGATTCATACGAGGCGATAAGAAGGATTATATCAGGCTTCAATATCCCTAGAAGTTATGGAGAAGAACGCAGATGGGACTATCTATTGTCTCAAGTTACTGAGCATGGATCGTTGAAAGCTGTATTTGAGTTTTACCAATTTAATGACACTACAAGTTCTTCATTTTATTCTCGTATTGCAGGAGTATCTGATAAATGCTGGTTGTATTATTTGTACCTTAAGTTATCAATGACTTCAGAAAAAAATGAGTATCTCAAATATGTATTAGGGTGTAGTACTGATTTCGAGGACTTCAAAAAGAGAATTGTTAATCAGATTATTGAGATTCCTCATACAGATAAGCACTTCAAAGACTATTATGTAGGTAGAAAAAAGCTATTGGCTGGATATCCAAAGGCTGAAATTGCACAATTTGTGGTTAGTAACAGAATTGATTTGCAGGAAAGTATATATAAGCTTACAGATAATACAACAGTAGAAAAGCAAGAGATAATAGCATTGCTTTCTCAGTTTGGGCGACCGGATAATTTATCTGATATATATCCTGATTTATGCATGTATCTTGAAAAGTATTGCTTTCATGGGGATACGCTTTCAAAAGAGTTAACGGAGTATTTTGAAGATTATAAGCAACAGAAAATTAGAAATAGTATTGATGACAGCTTTATGAAAAAAGTTGAAAGATATGCTGTATCTAGAGAATACAATAGGCTTAGAACTCGTGATGAGCTGATTTCTGCAGTTGATAGAGAGTCCACATTTTTATGTTGGATAGATGCTTTAGGTGTTGAATATTTGGCTTATATTGTGGAAGCTGCAAAATGTAGAGGGTTAATGGTTTCGGTTAAGGTGGGAAGGTCTAAATTGCCGACAATTACATCTGTTAATAATCAGTTTTTCTATGATTGGCCAGAAGAGCATCGTGAAAAGATAGAAGAATTGGATGATGTAAAGCATAAGGAAAAAGGCGGATATAAATATGGACCTAATAACAGGTATCCAATACATCTGGCTAAAGAATTGGAAATCATTGCTGATGCAATAGATAGAGCAGCGACAGAGTTAGCTCTTAGACATTATGATAAGTATGTCATAACTAGTGATCATGGTGCATCAAGACTAGCAGTAATAAGTGGCATTGAAGAGAAATACGAAACTGATACAAAAGGAGAACACTCTGGTAGATGCTGTAAAACATTTAATAATTACGATTTACCATTTGCAACAGAAGAAAGTGGGTTTATTGTATTAGCTGATTATGGTCGGTTTAAAGGAAGCCGCGCAGCTAACGTGGAGGTACATGGTGGTGCAACTCTTGAAGAGGTTGTAGTACCAGTTATTGAACTATCACTTTCTGATAACTCTATTAAGATTGAGTTGGCAGATGCAAATGTGGTTTCTGATTATAGAAATGGTGCTGACTTGTGTATTTTTGTTAATAAGTCGTTAACTCAGAAGCTCTGTGTACATGTAGATGGTGAAGCTTCTCAGGCAGTAAGGACAGATGAAAACCATTATAAAGTGCATGTAACTAATATGAAACGTGCTAAGACATATGCGGTAGATGTATATGTTGGAGAAAATTTAGTTACTAGATTAGATGTTACAACAAAAGGAAAGAGTGCATCTGTTAATTCTGAATTTGATGATCTCTTTTAGTATGCGGGAGGGTATATAGATGAATGTTGAGAAACTAAGAAATTGTTTCGATGAGATGGTGGTATATAAGGACTTAAAAAAAAGCAATTTTTTTAATTCTTTAAGTTTACCTTCTTTTATGAGGGACTGGATTTTAAAAAAATTTGAAGATGAAGAGGGTAACTTTAATACAGAGGAAGTTGCTGCATTTGTAAAAAAATACTTACCTAAAAAAGAAGATTGGAATTCAATCAAAAATAGAGTAGTTGTTGAACAAGAGCGTGTAAAATTTTTGGCAAAGGTGTCAGTTGATATTGATATAAAAACTGGAGGGGTGTCCTTTTCACTACCAGATTTTGGGCTATCGAGTAAGGATACAATAATTGAAGAATCTGTGTGGGAGACGTGCAAAAATGATTTAGTGAGAGAACATGAAACTTGGGGGATGGTTGAACTTGGTTATCGTGCACCAGATGAATATGATTGGGCGTTTGACTATAACAAAAAGTCTTCTCATGGTAAGGATGGAAAACAAGGGAAAATCAAATTAGTTTCATTTAAAACATTCTGCCCATACCAGATTGATTTAGAGTATTACAAGGATGCAAGAAATGAATTTACAGTAGATGAGTGGATTGATGTTTTGCTTGGAGCTGTGGATTATAATGCGGAGGGATATTGTGATGATGAAGAGAAGAAATTAACTATGTTGACACGACTGCTTCCTTTTGTCGAAAAGAGGATAAATCTCATTGAGTTAGCTCCAAAGGGAACAGGAAAGTCATACTTATTTGGGCGTGTAAGTAGGTATGGATGGCTTTCTAATGGTGGAGTTATGAGTAGAGCAAAGATGTTTTATGATCAAAATAAAAGGTCGGAAGGTCTTGTAGCAGGAAATGACTTCATTACATTAGATGAAGTACAAACAATATCATTTACAGATGTAGATGAAATGAGAGCCGCATTAAAGGGATATCTTGAATCGGGAATATTTACTGTAGGAAATTACGAAGGTACAGCTGATGCGGGAATGGTTCTTTGTGGAAATATTAAAAAGGAAACAATGGATGCGGATGGATTTGGTAATATGTTTGTTGAATTACCTAGTGTATTTCATGAATCAGCATTGATTGAACGATTCCATGGTTTTATTAAAGGATGGAATATTCCAAGAATGAATGATGATTTAAAAATATCTGGTTGGGCATTGAATTCGGAGTATTTTTGTTCAATTATGCATGAACTTCGAAACGACATGAGTTATAGGGCAATTGTTGATGAATTGATTGAAGTTCCAGAAGCTGCAGATACAAGAGATACAGAAGCAGTGAAAAGAATTGCAACTGCTTATCTTAAGTTACTTTATCCAAATGTGCGAGATGCAAGCGATATTTCAGTAAGAGAGTTTAAAAGATATTGTTTGGATCGTGCCAGAAAGATGAGAGACATAATAAAATATCAGTTAGGTATATTGGATGAAGAATATAGAGGAAAAGATATTCCTGTATTTACAGTATCAACAAAATATGAAAAGTAGGTGTGGTATGAGTGCTTGTTATGCTTGTGGTAAGGAAAAATTAAGTAAAGATGAAGTTGGGATAACTAAAAAGTTATTAGGAAAAGCCGAAAAGAAAATGTATTGTTTATCGTGTCTGGCTGAACAGCTTGAAGTTACAGAAGAGGAATTACTAGATAAAATAGAGGAATTTAAAGAGGAAGGATGTTTATTGTTTAAATGATATATGCAGATAATGCCGCAACAACAAAACTGGATAGAGATGCCTTTGAAGCGATGAAACCATATTTATTAGAAGAATTTGGTAATCCTTCTCAACCATACTTTTTTTCAAAAAAAGCAAGACTAGCATTAAAAGAAGCGAGAAAAATCATTGCACAATGTATAAATGCAGAGCCTGAAGAGATATTTTTTACTTCGGGTGGTACGGAAAGTGATAATTGGGCAATAAAAGAATTTGGTATGCCTACAGAAACCAAAGTTATTTTTACTTCTACAATTGAGCATAGTGCAATATTAAATGCTTGTAAACATATGGAGAAGCAAGGGAGCAGCGTATGCTATATACCAGTTAACACTGATGGAGTCTTAAAACTGGATGAGCTAGAAAGAAAGTTGATGGAAAGAAAGAAATTAGCTTCCACTAGTGAATCAATTATTGTTTCAATAATGTTTGCAAATAATGAAATTGGCACAATTGAGCCGATAAAGGAAATTGCTGAAATAGCTCATCGAAACGGTGCAATTTTACATACAGATGCAGTTCAAGCGGTAGGACATGTAGCTATTGACGTAAAAGAAATGAATATAGATATGTTATCCGCTTCTGCTCATAAATTCAATGGACCTAAGGGAATTGGATTCCTATATATAAAGAAAGGAATTAATATTTTTCCACATAATGATGGTGGATCACAGGAACAGGGAAAGAGAGCTGGTACTGAAAATGTTAGTGCTATTGTAGGCATGGCTAAGGCTCTAGAGAAAAATGTGGAAGATATAGAAATTAACAAAAAGAAGCTGTTACAACTTGAAAGAGTAATAGAGGATGGACTTTTAAAGAAAAAGATTGAACATGTGCGTAATGGTGGTAAAGAGCATGTTCCAGGGAATATGAGTTTGTCATTTGGGGGATTTGAGGGTGAATCTCTTTTGCATAGACTAGATTTGATGAAAATATGTGTGTCTACAGGATCTGCGTGTGATAGTGAGAAAACTAGCATATCTCATGTGTTGAAAGCGATTAATCTCAATGATGAGTTGGCGACAGGTACAATAAGAATATCTCTAGGAAAAGATAACAATGTAAATGAGGCAAGGCAGATTGTTGAGGCATTGGAAAAAATACTTAAGTAAAGAAGAGGAGAAATATGGGGACACTTTATGATCTAGTAGAAAGTGATTTGATGTCATATAAAGTGAATTTCATTTTGAGTCCGGAGTTATGGGATAAATTTGATTTGGAAGGGATTGATGTTGATTATTCCAAGTGGGATCGGGCTAAAATGATAGGGGATGATGGAGGTATTAGTTCTGAAACAAATAGGATACCTAAAGATTGTGGTGGAATATATGTATATACTATAGTATCGTCAATTATTCCTAATGGTGGGAATTATTTAATGTATATAGGAAAAGCTACAAAAACTGAAACTGAAAATTTAAGGGCTAGAGTTCGTTCATATAAAAAACAATTTGGAGATAAGTATAATCGTTCAAAGCTACATAGTTTGTTTACAAAATGGGGAGACTATGTTTATGTCTATTATTTGCCGATGAGTTCAACTTCAAAAGATATTACGGAATTAGAAGACAGACTAATAGCTGCTTATGGAAGACCACCATGCAATAAGGAGATATTAATAAAAACAGTAAAAGATGCGGTTGACGCAGCTTTTTAGGAGGGAATATGAAATTACCAGTTATACGTGGGCACATTGGAGATTGGAGATATTATACAGGAGTGATGAAATTTCAAGATGTTGCGAAAGTCGTTACTCCTTCTGTAGATGAGTTTTGTAATCCGAGTTGCTTGAATGATTTATTGCAAAGACAATTAACTGAGAACTATAAAAGTATAGCAAAATATTTGATAAAAGAAGAACAAAGATTTTTTAATGCCATTGTACTTGCAATATATGATGGTGACCCGAAATGGCTCGAAATTGAATTTGGGGATGAATACGAAGAATATAACAATGTAGGATTTCTCTCGTTTAATGAGGATATACAAGTATTTCCTGTTGATGGACAGCATAGAGTAAAGGGGATAATTGAATCAATCAGTGAAAACCAATCGTTAATGAGTGAGGAAGTTCCAGTAATTTTTATTGCACATAAAAATACCATCGAGGGAAAGAAACGCACTAGAAAACTTTTTTCTACTTTAAATAGGCGAGCAAAGCCGGTTGGGGACAATTATCAAATTGCTTTAGATGAAGATGATATTGTTGCAATAGTGACACGTGAAATCGTTGAAGAATTTGATCTGTTTCAGGGTGAAAGGCTACTTAATGGAACTACTAAACAAATTCCTAATTCTAATGTGACAGCATTTACTTCATTAATTGCATTATACCAGTGTAATGAAGTCCTTATTCAAAATAAGTTGGCACTATCAGATAGACAACTTAAGGAATATAAACTATATAGACCTGATGAAGACATTATTGGTGAGATATATGATTATGTAAAAGAATATTGGTCAGATTTTATTTCGAATATCACAGTAATAGAGGAATTTGTTAAAAAGGACGATAAACCTGCCGAAGAGTATAGAAATAAGGAAGGCGGAAACTTGCTATTTAGGCCCATTGGAATAATAGAGTTTGTTAAATCTTCTGTCCTTATTGCTGAAAGAGAAAAAAAGAATTTTAATTTTGTTTTGAAACAAATGAATGACATTCAGCTTAACTTAAACTCATCCGTTTGGAAAGGTGTTGTCTGGGATGGCAAAAAGATTATCAATAGAGTGAATACAAATTTAATTAGATTGATTATTATGCAATTAGTTTCCGAAACACTATTAGTTGAAACAGAAAAAAATCAACTTGTGGATTTATATATTACTGCCACAAATTATGAGGGGGATAGGACCAATATACTATCAAAAATAATAAACTAGTTGGATTGAATTTTAGAACATAGCTATAAACGGCTACCTCTTCACAAAAAATCGTTCGTCAAGGAAACAGCCCCAATATTAGTATTTACAGTCCGCGGCATGTACAGCATTCTGCCGCCGATATAGTAATCACAGGTAAATTTCCGACTATTACTGCCGTAATACTCATAATCTCCGGCAGGTTATCATTTACGGCATAGAATGAATATTCTGGTTTATATGTCCCTACTGTCCAGAGAAAGGAAAACAATAAAATTGTGCGATTGGGTGACGAAATCGTATCAGATTTACCTCATTAGTAAAGACTGTTACGCACCGAAAAGTGGCTTTGTGCTTGATTATTTTGTTGAACCTGATTAATAGCACTTAAGCCAATCAAAGCGTTTTCCGTGTCCTGAACTACTGGTCTCCAGCTTCCAGAATCAGGGTTTCATACCGGACAGGTGGCTTATTGAGGCACAGATTCTTCACTTGGCTCGTTCAGCTTCAGTAGAAGCTGAAAATTCAGTTGAGAGGTTATATATAGTACCTGTAGAAATGTTAATAACACCGTTTGTGATATCAGAAATACATTGTTTAGTTTTGGCAATGGATACGTTGTAATAATTGTTCAAAAGGAAAGCAAGAGCCTTAACAGAGGAACCATAATTAACATCATTCATAATACCGGCAGGAAAAGGTGCATGACATCTGGTGCCAGTTATGCGATTACGATATTCATCTGTGATGAAGTCAGTTACATTAACAGAGATAGAAATATCAATAAGCTGCTTGGAAATTTTTCTTCCAGTTGGATATCAATCGGGATTTGATATAAATGTGTCAGGGACAGGAATAATAACAGGTTCTTTTGTGGCTGGAAGTTTAGAGGCAGTATGAGCCTTATGACCGTTTTGGGCACCAGTTTTTTTGCCAGAAGGCTTACGATTGTTAGGAACTTTTTTGCGAAAAGGAAGAGAAGAAGAAGGCAGGGAAGAATTCTCAAAGTTTGTGTTAAGCTTCTTTTGAAGCTTGGCATTTGTACCATTAAGCATGGCTACTTCAGCTTCTGCTGTTTCAGCGAGCTGACGAAGGAGCTCATTTTCAGATAGTGCAACTTCAAGCTGTTCCCTTACATCAAGAAGTTCAAGCTCAAGATCATACTTTTGGGATTCTATAAGTTTCCAATGGGCTCTGGCTTGTTGATGACGACGGTTTTCGGTCTTATTTACCTGTTCAAGATGACGGATATGACGTTCCAAAGTTTCTTTTTCTTCCACGGGAAATAGACCAGTGGTTTGTTTTTCGAGGCGGGCTACCTTTGCACGAAGTGAAATAAGTTCTCGGCGTTGTAGCTCATGAGCCTCTTTTAAAGTCATCACTGATCCTCCTTGAATT
>NZ_QTZJ01000004.1:255-162292 GCF_003462625.1 Roseburia sp. OM03-7AC | reverse complement strand
GGGTTTAGACTTTGCACCCTTATTTCTGCCATCAGTAGGTATAATCTCACCAGTATTGGAATCAAGTTTGCCGATGAGAGTACGTTTGGCTCTGGAACATTTTTTTCCTTTGTCGTAGTAAGATTTAGAGTCATAAACATAGGTAATACCAGATCTTTTATCGAATTGTTTTATGATAGCTATAAAAAACACCTCCTTAGTGGTTATGAGTTTGTTATAACACATAACACTATGAAATGCAAGAAAAAATGGCAGAAAACCGCCATTTTTCAAGGATTTTTAAGTGTTTTTATAAATGAAATGTGGTTACGTGATAGGACTTCTGGCTGGGGTCTGAACAGTAACAAAAGAACAAAGATTCGATATACAAGGGATGATTATAGGACAACATAAGTAGTACTATATAATCAGAAAGAAACAAATAACCTTGATTACAGGAGGTATGGCAATGAGAAATTGGATGGATTTAAATGGCGATGGAGAAATAGATAGCTCAGAAATGATGTTTGCAGGAGAAATGCTTTGCACTAGCAGGGAAGAACATGAAGCATTATTTGGAGATGCCGGAGACTTCGAGGATGACGCAAAGGATGATTTTGAGATTGATGCAATGGCAGCAGGACTTGATGTTGATGAATTAGAACTTATGGATCCTGATGACAGGGCAGAGGCATTGGAAGAAGCAGGGTTAGACCCGGATGATTATGATTTTGACTGAGTTTTTTGCAAGGGAGGCAGATTTGTATGAGAAAGAATTCATTTGGACAGGGACTGGCAATATTCCTTGTAATAATAGGCGTTCTGTTTGTAATAGGTTCCATAGGTGAAGCAAGTGAGCCTAAGTGCATTAAGGCAGGATGTGATAATAAGCAGGCAAGTGGAAGCAGCTATTGTTATTTGCATAAACCATATACGGGAAGCAGTACATCCCATAGCAGTTCATCATATAGCAATAAATCGTCTGGCAGTACTTCTAAGAGCAGTACAAGTAACTCTGGTTCAAGTAGCAGTTACAATAATAAATCAAATTCTACAAACAAGTCATCATATAGCAGTGGTACAAAGAAAAGTACTACGACAAAGAAGAGTACATATGACTCTTATGATGATGGCTATGATGATATCTATATGGATGACGATTATGACTATGACAGATATGACAGGGACAGCGATTATGCAGATGGTGTAGATGATGCAATGGATGAGTATGGAGAAGATTGGTAATGCTGACAAAGTTTTACGGAAAGGAGACCACTATGGAAGAACTTTATTTTACCATCAGGAGTTTTCAGTTAAGAACCAATACTTGAATCACCACACCATACTTCATTTATGTGAGGTCTTTCATAGCGGCGCATATCCTGATTGCTGGTTGTTTTGAGCTTAAGAGCCAGGAGATTAATATATCTGTTAACCGTGGATTCAGATACATCCCCTTTTTTGATGCTTCCGTTTTCATGAAGCTGTCTGTAGATAGCAGAAAGTCTGATGATGTTATCGTTCCAAGCGTACCTAAAACCGGAAAGGCAAGGTAAGTGCTTATGACAGATAAAGAGAAAAGGTACTGGGCATATTTTCTGAATGGAGGGCGATTCATCTTATGGTGGATTGCTCTTTTTGTCGTTTTGCTTGAAAAAGTAAAAAAATTCCAGGTATATTTTTTTGAGAAAAGCAAAATATATTAATGGCACTAAAATAATAATAGTGCCGAAAAAATATTGACAAATATGAAAAGAGATATTACGCTATTCATATATTTCCGGCACTTGGCTGGGTGAAGTGCCGGAAAAATAATTGGAGGTGATATCACGATGACTGAAGAAATTTATTTCAGGGGTGTTCATAATGTGACGGAATTTACGCGCAATGAATTATTCGTCTCTTTTCGTCAGGGAGGATATCAATTAAGTGAAGCTTCGTTCTACAAAAAGGTTGAAGATATGGTCAATGATGGTGAGATAGTAAGGGTGGGACGTAATCATTATTGTTTGCCGAATGATAAGCGGCAGGTGTACCGTCATGACTATTCGGAATTGGCGGAAGAAGTGGCATTGCAACTAGAGGAACAATATCCATATTTGAATTTTACAATATTTGAATTTGTTCAAATGAATGATTTCGTAAATCATTTAGTGGCTCATAATGTTATATTCCTATCAGTAGAATCAGATATTATGGAATTTGTTTTTGATACATTAAAGGAGAAATATCCTGGAAAAGTGCTTATCAATCCAACGGCAGATATCTACCATCAGTATTGGTCGGATAACATGATTGTAATTGTAAAGCTTATAACAGAAGCACCAAAAGGACAGGAAAAATCGTGGCATACAAGATTGGAGAAGCTATTAGTAGACATTATGTCAGAACCGTTACTTCTGGCATCTATAAGTGAGTCAGAATATCCGGGTGTATATATGGATGCTTTTGCAAGATACTATATTGATGAAAATTGTTTGTTTCGATATGCAAATCGAAGAAAGAGCGCAAAGAAAATAAAGAAACTGCTACATGATAAAACGGATATTATATTAAAAACAAAGGAATAGGTGCAAATGCTTTTGAAAGAAAATTTTAGTGAGGAATATATTCGCAGTCTACAAAAGGACAGCAAGAGAGATCCGGTGCTTTTAGAACGTACTGTATATGCTTTTGGACTTCTTGAAGCTTTGGCAAGGGTGAGGATGCCATTTATTTTTAAAGGTGGTACCTGCCTTATGATGCTAATGGATAAGCCACGTCGATTATCTACAGATATTGATATTATTGTGGAACCAGGGACTGATTTGGATGATTACTTAGAAAAAGCATCTGCTATATTTCCATTTCAGATGGTGGAAGAACAGAAGAGAGTCGGAAAAAACAATATAGAAAAGCGGCATTTTAAATTTACTTATGATTCACCAATTAACAATAAACAATTTTATATATTATTGGATGTGCTATTTGAAAATAATCATTATGCAGAAGTTGAGACAAAGGAAATAAGAAATGATTTACTACTGACGGAAGAAGAGTATCTAACAGTTAAAATTCCGAGTGCAGATTGTATTCTTGCAGATAAACTGACTGCATTTGCTCCTCATACGACAGGTGTCGAACTTAATAAAGGTAAGGATATGGAAGTAATGAAGCAGCTTTATGACGTGTGTTCTTTAATAGAGGTTTTTAAAGAATGCGATGTTGTAAAGCGTACATATGAACCGATTGCGTTGGCGGAGATTGCATACCGTGGAATAAATGCAACACCAACGGACTGCTTATGGGATAGCTTTGAGTCAGCTTTATGTATTGCGTCACGAGGCAAGGTCGGAGCAGAGGAGTATCCGATATATGTTAAAGGTATACGTGACTTACGTGGACATATTTATGCAGAAAACTATAGTCCGGAAATTGCAGCAGGGAGAGCAACCATGGTTATGTACATGGTAATGTGTTTGTTGACAGATACAGAGTTTGAAAAGGTGAGGGACTTCCGGGAATATGCCAATCATAAATTAGTGCATGAAAAGTTATTGACTCTTCGTTACTTGAAAAAGGCAAATCCAGAGGCCTATGCTTATGTGGTGAAGACTGATGAGATAATGAAATAAAATGATACTTGAAGAATTAATATCAAAAGCTAATCTTTGAATAAATATTTTTTGAATTTAAGTGACTCTTGACACATTTTCCCCGTCTATTAGGGTGAAAGGCCTTAATACAAAGGAGGAGAAGCCTATGGATGATAAACAGATATTAGATTTATATTGGGAGCGCTCCGAAGCTGCTATATCCGAAACTTCAAAAAAATACGGAAAGTATTGCAGATACATAGCCTTTAATATTCTTCACAATGACGAAGACAGCGAGGAATGTGTAAATGATACTTATTTAAGAGCTTGGAACAGCATACCGCCTAACCGTCCATCTGTTCTAAAAACTTTTTTAGGGAAGATTACTCGCAACTTATCTTTGGACAGGTACGAACTGCTCAATGCAAAGAAACGTAATGGCGGGCAAATGCCATTGATTTTTGATGAAATACAAGAGTGCATACCATCGTTGGATAGTACAGAAAACATTGTTGAAGAAATTGCTCTAACGGATATTCTCAACCGCTTTCTTTCTTCCCTGTCATTAGAACAGCGAAAAATCTTTATGAGAAGATATTGGTATTTATCGCCCATTAAAGAAATTGCAACGGAATATGGTATGAGCGAGAGCAAAATCAAGATGTCATTATTTCGTTCAAGGAACGAACTCAAAAAATTGTTAGAGAAAGAAGGTATCTCTGTATGAAAGAAAAGAAACTTTTAAGGGCATTGGGAAATGTCGATAATCAGTATATTAAAGAAGCTGAACCTATGAAAAAAACAAGTAAAATAACTAATCGGCAAAAATGGGTGTCTGTTGCTGCTTGCTTCGTACTCGTTGCTGTGATTGGAGTGGGAGTTTTTCAAAGCAAACTGTTTGGTACAAAAAACGATATTGCCACGCTGGATAGTGGAGAAACAATTACTTTTGTTAAAAATGACTTATCACAATCTTCAATTGACTTAAATGTAACAACAAGACCTTTGAGCGATGCTGAAATTGAAATGCTTTTTGCAGACTTGCCTGTTACCGCAGATGCTTACTTTGATGCTGACAATCATAATATTCTGGGTTTTGAGGGAAAAATTGGTGATACAAGAATGGTAGTTTCTAAACAGGGTGTAAATCTATTAGATACTATCATTGATGGAAATACAATCACTTCAAGTGTAGACGGCGTTGATATCAATGCAGGATATTTCGTAACAAAGTCAAATAGTCAAGGTATCAAAACCGTAATATATTATGCAACCTTTGATATGGGAGAGAACACTATTTATGTAGAGTATTCTGGCACTGAAAATGAAAGTGAAACTGTAAAGAACAACTTGGTAGACACAATTTTGCAGTTGATTGAGAACGGTGCATTTGATTTGAGTCAAATCCAAGAATAATCTGCAAATTTCATATACTAAGAACTTGATGTAACGCCTATACCCTTAAAAATATTTGGCTTCGGTATGCTGTATTGTGTGGTGTATCTTCCTTCTTAAGATGGCACATTATTTCTTTGCTGTGGTTACAAATGCACCAATTACATATTATGGAACGGTGTGCATTGTGCTGCTTGGATTAATGTGGAGTATAGTCATGGAATTGAAGCAGGAATTAAAAGAAGACCTTTTGGGGTTTCCACAGGAACATTGGCTTGTTCCGTGTTCTAATAGTTCAAGATATAACAAGGTGTTTCGTTTTATATGGTTAGTAGGCGTCGTTTTAAGAACGATATTTTTATTAATGATTAAAAGGGGGATGAGTCTTTGATAAAAGTTATATTTTATTTTTTGCTTGTAAGTATAGGAGCAGGTTTGGTGCAGATGAAAATACCGCTGTTTGGTGGTCATGGCAAGCGGTGGGAAGAACAAAATTATGCACAGCGGTTTGGCGGTATCTTTTTTCCGGCATTCATTGCGCTTGTAGTTATCTTTTTATTTAATGAGTATAAGACGGCTCAATTACCCACTTTGAATGAAGAAATGCTGATGAATGGAGCGGAGTATTGTTTGGTAACTGATCTGAATGAGATAGGAGATGCGGATTATGCTTATGAGATAAAAAGCGGAAGCTCACAAGAGGAGATTTGTGGAATTATATCAAGTATATGTATAGACTTAAAAAGGGAAGATGATTTGGTAAATGCCAGATATGAAAACGGAGAATATATTATCATCAGCAATGGCATAACAATAGGACGGGCTGTCATAAATGACAAAGCAACAACAGATTTGTTGAAAATATACTTTTGCGACTAACAGTGGATGAGCGTTTCTGTGTAACTTTAGGCGAGAATATCAAAAAATTTTCGTTCTGTTCACATTAACTGCTATATATTCGTTGAAGAATTTGCTATAAAATAAGTGGTTAAGGATACCTGTTAGCCCATAACACGAAAGGCGATGTTATGTATGCGTATGTAAGCTCAGTAACAATTCTGTCTTTCTGCTAACGACAAGGCTTCCTATGACGTGACGTAGATTATAAAAGATATTAAAGAATGGATTACATCATGGAACGAGTAGTACAATTTTTAAAAGAAGCAAGACAGTCTATGCTTGATGCCTATCCTTCTTTAACTATGGAAAAGTAAGAGGATTGCGTGATGTAATAGATTATCGTACAATGGATTATTATCAAAGAAGATATATGGCAGGAAAGGAACAGCAAACCAACCAAAGTGAAATAAAATTATGAGCAGTAAAGCAGAAAGCAGAAGAAAAAGTATCGGGATGACATCCGGCTCTTTATGGAAGAACATCTTCCTCTTTAGCATACCGTTGATGTGTTCTCAGATATTAGAAGTATTATTTAATTTAAGTGACGTAGCAATTGTAGGAAAATATGCAGGATATATCCCCCTTGGGTCGGTTGGCTCGACCACGCTGTTGGTGTCCTTATTTACCGGCTTCCTGATTGGAATGGGTGGCGGTGTTAATGTAAGGGTAGCGCATAAACTGGGCGTAGGCGATGCGAAGGGAACGGAAGAAACCGTGCACACGGCGGCATTGATTTGTCTGGTGGCAGGACTTATACTGTGCCTGATATGTAATATATTTGCGGAGCCATTTTTAAACATTTTACATACAAAATCAGAGTTTATGGATGGCGCAGTACTATATTTTCGGATTTATGCACTGGGGCTTCCGGCACTTGCAATTTACAATTTTGGAAATGGTGTTTTAAGTGCATCCGGCGAGACGAAGCTTCCACTTATTTATCTGAGTATTGCCGGTGTGTTAAATGTGTTATTAAATCTTTTCTTTGTTATCCAGTGTAATATGGCAGCAGGCGGAGTGGCAATTGCCAGCGTTATTGCTCAGTATGTGTCAGCTATTTTGGTGGTTTCTCATCTGTGCCGGAGAAAGGATAGCTGCAGGCTTTACTTTTCCAGACTGCGTTTTCATAAGGAAGCGGCGAAAAGTGTGCTGATGCTTGGCGTTCCGGGCGGAATGCAGAATGCAATCTTTGCAATTGCAAATCTTTTTGTGCAGACCGGAGTCAACTCCTTTGATGCGGTTATGGTGTCCGGCAATTCAGCGGCAATCAATGCAGATACGCTGATTTTTAATATTATGACAGCATTTTATACGGCATGCGCCAGTTTCATGGGACAGAATATGGGGGCAGGAAACAGGGAACGCATGATAAAAAGTTACCGCATCAGTTTATTGTATTCGTTTCTGGCAGGCGTAATTTTTGGTGGGCTGCTGGTGGTTTTCGGAAGACAGTTCCTGTCTCTTTTTGCCAGCAAACCGGAGGTAATTGAAGCCGGAATGGAGCGGATTAAGATTATGGGATTTTCCTATGCACTTTCCGCATTTATGGACTGCACTATTGCGGCATCCCGCGGAATTGGAAAGAGCATTGTGCCGACCATTATTGTTATCATGGGCTCCTGCGTATTCCGTGTAATCTGGGTATATACAATTTTTGCATATTTTGGAACCATTGCATCCTTATATCTTTTGTATGCATTTTCCTGGTCGATTACAGCAATTGCCGAGATTATTTATTTCAAAGTATGCTTCCGGAAGCTTCGGATAGCGGCATAGAACCATAGAGTCATGGAAGAAAGTAAAAAAGAAAGCGGAAGAGAGAAAGAAAAATGGAAGAAAGACGTTCGGAAAATACAACGCTTTGCTATATAGAAAAGGAAAATTGCTACCTGATGATGCACCGGGTGAAGAAAAGCCATGATGTAAATAAAGATAAATGGGTTGGTGTTGGCGGTCATTTTGAAGCCGGAGAATCTCCGGAAGAATGCCTGCTTCGGGAAGTGAAAGAAGAAACCGGGCTTACCTTGGATTCTTATCGGCTGCGGGGCGTGGTCACTTTTGATTCCGATGCGTGGCCGACGGAGTATATGTTTCTATATACGGCAGATGAATTCTACGGTACGATGACCGAGTGCAACGAAGGAACACTGGAATGGGTGCCAAAGGAAGAAGTATATAATTTGCCTATCTGGGAAGGTGATAAGATATTTTTCCGGCTGTTAGAAGAGAGGGAGAGCTTCTTTTCACTGAAATTATCCTATCAGGGAGATACTTTGACCCATGCCATATTAGATGGGACAACCCGATTGAAATAAAAGTAAATTATAAGTAGAAATAAGCAACCAGATACCATTAATTAGAAAAACTAATTAGTGGTATTACTATATATAATTGGTCTTTATAAGCAAATGACGTTATAATGTAAGTAGCATTGAGCAGTGCCAGACCTTATAAGCAGTCCGTTGGGCTGCTGGCAGTCCAAACGGGCTGATTAAAAGGTCTGATAGGGCGAAAGCCCGTAGTATGGAAATGCGAAGCATTTCCATACTTGCACTGAAAAAATAAAGAGCAAGATAAAGAATAATTTCAGGAGGAAGAACAATGGATTACAAGAACGCAGGCGTGGATATTGAGGCAGGATATAAGTCCGTAGAACTGATGAAGGAGCATGTAAAGAAGACCATGCGTCCAGAGGTTCTTGGAGGGCTGGGCGGATTTTCCGGAGCATTTTCATTAGAGAAGATTAAAGAAATGGAAGAACCGGTACTGTTATCCGGAACAGATGGCTGTGGCACGAAAGTAAAGCTCGCCATGATTATGGACAAGCATGATACCATCGGTATTGATGCAGTAGCAATGTGTGTAAATGATATTGCCTGTGCAGGTGGAGAACCATTATTCTTCTTGGATTATATTGCATGTGGTAAGAATTATCCGGAGAAAATTGCAGCCATCGTAAAAGGTGTAGCAGAAGGCTGTCTTCAGTCTGATGCAGCATTAATTGGTGGAGAGACTGCAGAGCATCCGGGTCTGATGGCAGAGGATGAATATGACCTGGCTGGATTTGCAGTAGGTGTATGTGATAAGAAAGATATGATTACCGGCGAGACCCTGGCAGACGGTGATGTTCTGATTGGTATGGCATCAACCGGAGTACATTCCAATGGATTTTCACTGGTTCGTAAAATCTTTACTATGGATAAAGAAACCCTTGATACATACCATGAAGAACTGGGAACTACTTTGGGAGAAGCATTACTTGCACCAACCAGAATTTATGTAAAAGCACTGCGTGCCATCAAAGATGCCGGCATCCGTGTAAAAGCCTGCAGCCATATCACAGGCGGTGGTTTCTATGAAAATGTTCCACGTATGCTTCCGGAAGGAAAACATGCAGTGATTGAAAAGAACAGCTATCCGATTCCGCCAATCTTTACCCTGATGGCAAAAGAGGGAAATGTAGAAGAAAAAATGATGTACAATACCTACAACATGGGACTTGGTATGGTACTCGCAGTTGCACCGGAAGATGTAGATAAAACCATGGAAGCAATCAAATCTGCCGGAGACAAGCCATATGTTGTTGGTAAGATTGAAAACGGAGAAAAGGGTGTTACATTATGCTAAAAGTTGCAGTATTAGTATCCGGTGGTGGAACCAATCTTCAGGCAATTATCGATGCCATGGATAATGGAACCATTACCAATGCAAAGATAGAAGTGGTAATCAGTAATAATCCGAATGCCTATGCCTTAGAGCGTGCAAAAAAACATAATATCAAGGCACTTTGCATTTCTCCGAAATCTTATGAGAACCGGGCGGCATTCAATGCTGATTTCTTAGAAAAATTGAATGAATATAAAGTAGATTTGGTGGTGCTGGCAGGATTTTTGGTGGTAATTCCACCGGAAATGATTGCACAGTACCGCAACCGGATAATCAATATTCATCCATCCCTGATTCCATCTTTCTGTGGAACAGGCTTCTATGGATTAAAAGTCCACGAAGGAGCACTTTCCCGTGGAGTGAAGGTAACAGGAGCTACGGTGCATTTTGTGGATGAGGGAACAGATACCGGCCCAATCATTTTACAGAAAGCAGTTGCAGTTGAAGAGGATGATACGCCGGAGATTCTGCAGCGTCGTGTGATGGAACAGGCAGAGTGGAAAATTATGCCACAGGCAATTGATCTGATTGCCAATGGAAGAGTAAAGGTAGAAGATGGCAGGGTGAGAATTCTGCCAGAGACGAAGTAGAATTACCCGCATAAATAGAAAACCAGATAGTGTGTCATAAGTTGGTACACTAGCTGTTTTTTGCAGAAAACAGGAGGATTAACATGAACGTATTAGTAGTTGGAAGCGGCGGAAGAGAGCATGCAATTGTGACAAGCGTAGCAAAGAGCAGCCGTGTAGATAAGATTTACTGTGCACCGGGCAATGCCGGAATCGGACAGCTGGCAGAATGTGTGAACATTGGAGCCATGGAATTTGACAAGCTGGTAGCTTTTGCAAAGGAAAAAGAGATTGATTTTACCATTGTAGGAATGGATGATCCATTGGTCGGTGGAATTGTAGATGTATTTGAAGCAGAAGGATTAAAAGTATTCGGACCGAGAAAGAATGCTGCAATCTTAGAGGGATCCAAAGCATTTTCCAAAGATTTGATGAAGAAATATAACATTCCGACCGCAGGATATGAGACCTTTGATGACCCGAAAAAGGCATTGGAGTATCTGGAAACTGCAAAAATGCCAATCGTATTAAAGGCAGACGGACTGGCACTTGGTAAAGGTGTTCTGATTTGTAACACCTTAGAGGAAGCGAAAGCCGGAGTAAAAGAAATCATGGAAGATAAGAAATTTGGTTCTGCCGGCAACCATATGGTAATAGAAGAGTTCATGACAGGCCGTGAAGTATCCGTGCTTTCTTTCGTAGATGGCAAGACCATTAAGATTATGTCTTCCGCACAGGACCACAAACGTGCCAAAGATGGAGACCAGGGCTTAAATACCGGTGGAATGGGTAACTTCTCTCCAAGTCCTTTCTATACCAAAGAAGTAGATGATTTCTGTAAGAAATATATCTATCAGGCAACCGTAGATGCCATGGCAGCAGAAGGAAGACCATTTGTAGGTGTTATTTTCTTCGGTCTGATGCTGACAGAGGATGGACCAAAGGTATTAGAGTACAATGCCCGTTTTGGTGACCCGGAGGCTCAGGTAGTTCTTCCGAGAATGAAAAATGACATCATTGATGTAATGGAAGCCTGCGTAGACGGTAAATTAGATACCATTGATTTACAGTTTGAAGATAATGCAGCCGTATGCGTTGTTCTTGCATCTGACGGATATCCGGTGGCATATGAAAAAGGATTTGAAATCAAAGGCCTTGAGAACTTTGATGGCAAAGAAGGTTACTACTGTTTCCATGCCGGAACCAAGTTAAATGAGGAAGGAAAAATTGTAACTAACGGAGGCCGTGTACTTGGCATCACAGCCAAGGGAGCTACCTTAAAAGAAGCAAGAGCCAATGCTTATAAGGCAACGGAGTGGGTAGACTTCGAAAACAAGTATATGCGCCATGACATTGGAAAAGCCATAGATGAAGCATAAAGTTAAAAAATGATTTAACGAATCGACAAAATAGAAAGATAAGAAAAGTATCCGTAAAAAACAGAAAAATTTACGGGTACTTTTTCTATACTTAAAAATGCAATGCAATAAAGAGACGAGAATCAATGAAGAATTCTTGAAATTAAAACAAGACATAATAAATTTTGATAAAATAAAAACCAATCATACTACGATAATTCAATTCATATTAGAACAGACCGGTTCATATTGGGATAGACCAATTCTTCCGCCCATCCCCCAGTCCGGCATATTCCCTTCTTCTAAAAAATAATAAAATCAGAAAACAAATTAACATAAATCTTAAAAGAAAGATTTTAAGATTACATAATATATAAAATAATAAAAATTGATAAGACAACTTGCAGGAGAAAAAGAAAATGCACAAGCTGCAATCATAAATTTGTAATGTTAAATTTTCTACTCTTGCGCTTGGTGGGATTATCCGATACAATATTAATTTAGAATATACTCTAAACAGTGAAAAAACTAGCGCAGGAGGTGCCGCAGCATGAGTCTGGCAGATAAAATTTTTATCGATATGTGTCAGGATATATTGGACAACGGGGTAAGTACAGAAGGAGAAAAGGTCCGCCCACATTGGGAGGATGGAACCAGTGCTTATACAATTAAGAAATTTGGTGTGGTAAACAGGTATGATTTATCCAAAGAATTTCCGGCAATTACATTACGAAAGACAGCAATCAAGAGCTGTACCGATGAGATGTTATGGATCTGGCAGTTGAAGTCCAATAATGTCAATGACTTACACAGCCATGTCTGGGATGAATGGGCAGATGAGACAGGCTCCATTGGAAAAGCATATGGCTACCAGATGGGAGTAAAGCATAAATATAAGGAAGGAATGTTTGATCAGGTAGACCGTGTGATTTATGACCTTAAGAACAATCCTTTCAGCAGAAGAATCATGACCAACATATATGTACATCAGGATTTAAGTGAGATGCATCTTTATCCATGCGCATACAGCATGACCTTTAATGTAACTCAGAAGAAGGGGGACGATAAGCTGACTTTGAATGCAATTTTAAATCAGCGTTCCCAGGATATCTTAGCTGCCAATAACTGGAATGTCTGCCAGTATGCAGTACTGATGCATATGCTGGCACAGGTGTGCGATATGCGTGTGGGAGAGTTAGTGCATGTGATTGCAGATGCACATATTTATGACCGGCATATTCCTATTATAAAGGAACTGATTCAAAGACCGACGTATGACGCACCGACATTCTGGCTGAATCCGGATGTAAAGGATTTTTATGAATTTACCAGAAATGATGTACGTCTTGATAATTATGTGACAGGACCACAGATTCAGGATATTCCAATCGCAATATAAAAGGAGCAGGTGAAAGAGATGAATTTAATCGCAGCAGTAGATGCTAATTGGGCAATTGGCTATAAGAATAAATTACTGGTAAGCATTCCGGATGATATGAAATTTTTCCGTCAGACCACAACCGGGAAAGTGGTAGTCATGGGACGTAAGACCTTGGAAAGCTTTCCAAATGGACAGCCTCTTAAGAACCGTGTCAATATTGTACTGACCAGTGATAAGAATTATAAAGTGAAGGATGCCATTGTAGTGCATGATTTAGACGAACTGCATAAAGAGTTAGAGCAGTATAACAGTGAGGATGTCTATGTTATTGGCGGTGAAAGCATTTACCGTCAGCTTTTGGATGAGTGCGATGTAGCGCATATTACGAAGATTGACTATGCATATGATGCAGATGCCTATTTCCCGAATCTGGATGAAAAGGAAGAATGGCAGATTACAGAAGACAGTGATGAACAGACCTATTTTGATCTGGAGTATTACTTCTTAAAATATGAAAGAATAAGATAAGCAGAAAGAAACGTGTAAGAAATGAATAATCTTATTTTCAGTTTAAATACCACCATGCCAATCTTTCTTGTGATGGTAATCGGTTATATCTTAAAGCAGATTGGTATGCTCAATGATAATTTTGTGACGGTGGCGAATAAGTTTAATTTTAAGGTGACCTTGCCATTTATGTTATTTCGGGATATTTCTACGGTAAATATCCGGGAAATCTTTGATTTGAAATATGTGCTTTTCTGTGCACTGGCAAGTACCGCCTGTTTCTGGGTAATCTGGGGAGCCACAAAGCTTTTTGTAAAGGATAAATCCATCCGTGGTGCATTTGTGCAAAGCTCCTTCCGGAGCAGTGCCGCAGTCATGGGACTTGCCTTTATTGAAAATATTTATGGCAGTTCTGCCATGGGACCATTGATGATTATCGGGGCAGTGCCGCTTTATAATATCTTTTCTGTTATTGTACTGACCTTTGAAGCCAATGAAGAAGGAGCGGGAGAAGAGGCAGCACATGGTGGCAGAATCAAGAAAGCATTTCTTAACATATTAAAGAATCCGATTATCCTTGGAATTGCCTTTGGTATGGTGGCAGCATTATTGTCCCTTGATTTTCCTGCCATGGTAGATAAGACCATTGAGAATGTGGCAAAGATGGCAACACCACTGGCGTTGATTGCACTGGGTGCAGGCTTTGAGGGAAGAAAAGCCCTGGCAAAAATCAGACCGACCCTTGCAGCATCTGCAATCAAGCTTGTGATACAGCCGCTTTTATTACTTCCGGTGGCAGCAGCCTTGGGATTTACCGGAGAAAAAATGATTGCAATTCTGATTATGCTTGCATCACCAACTACACCAAGCTGCTATATTATGGCAAAGAACATGAAAAATGATGGCGTGCTGACAGCAAGTATTATTGTGACAACAACGCTTTTGGGAGCATTTACCTTAACTGGCTGGATTTTTATCCTTAAGACCATGGGATTGATATAGAGGAGGACGTTAGATGGATATTACAGGAAGAAAATTATTTGTAAAGGCGATGATGGAAGAAGACGTGGATACCATATTTGGCTATCCGGGCGGAATGGTCACCGACCTTTTTGATGAATTATATAAACAGGATGATATTCACCTGGTGCTTCCCAGACATGAGCAGGGACTGATTCATGAGGCAGAAGGATATGCGAGAGCTACCGGAAAGCCAGGCGTATGCCTGGTAACCAGCGGACCGGGTGCCACCAATATTATTACAGGACTCGCAGATGCGCATTTTGACAGTATTCCGCTTGTCTGCATTACCGGTCAGGTGCCACTTCCGTTGATTGGAAATGATGCCTTTCAGGAGGTTGATATTGTAGGAATGACCCGTTCCATAACAAAATACGGCGTAACCGTTCGGGACAGAAAAGATTTGGGAAAAATAATCCGCATGGCATTTCACATTGCAACCACCGGAAAACCGGGACCGGTTCTTGTGGATATTCCAAAGGATATCCAGTTAGAGAGTGGACCATCCGATTATCCAAAGAGTGTGCAGATTCGTGGTTACAAGCCAAATGAAGGCGTACATATCGGACAGTTGAAAAAGGCATATAAGCTTTTAAAGAGTGCCAAGAAACCATTGATTCTTGCCGGAGGCGGAATCAACATTGCCCGTGCCAATGATATTTTTGATGAATTTGTTACTAAAATGCAGGTGCCGGTTGTTACCACCATTATGGGAAAAGGAGCCATTGGCACATCCAATCCTTATTATATGGGAAACTGCGGTATGCATGGAAGATATGCAGCCAATATGGCAGTTTCTGAGTGTGATGTATTATTCTCCATCGGAACAAGATTCAATGACCGCATTACCGGCGATTTGAATGAGTTTGCACCAAAGGCAAAAATTGTTCATGTGGATGTGGATACAGCATCCATTTCCAGAAACGTTGTGGTGGATGTACCGGTAGTAGCAGATGCAAGAACCGCACTGGAAAAATTATCAGAGTGGGCAGAACCGAAGAAAACAACAGCCTGGATAGCCCGCATTGAGGAATGGAACAAAGAAAATCCTCTGGAAATGCGAAGAGATAAGGGACTTTCCCCACAGATGATTATGGAAGGAATCAATGAGCATTTCAAAGGAGCCATTATTGCAACAGATGTTGGGCAGCATCAGATGTGGGCAACCCAGTATCTTGAGATGGAACGTGGCGGAACCTTTATTACATCAGGGGGCCTTGGAACAATGGGCTTTGGATTCCCGGCAGCAGTCGGAGCAAAAATCGGCTGTCCGGAAAAAGAGGTTATCTGTATCACCGGAGATGGTGGATTCCAGATGAATATGCAGGAAATGGCAACTGCAGTATGCCAGGATGCACCGGTAATTGTCTGCATTTTAAATAATTTTTATCTTGGCATGGTTCGCCAGCAGCAGCAGCTTTTCTACGGAAAACGTTATTCTGCAACCTGCCTGCGTCAGCATAAGGAATGTCCGAGCAACTGTAAGGGACCGGGAAAAGACTGCCCGGTATATGAACCGGATTTTGTGAAATGGGCAGAAAGCTATGGTGCAAAGGGTATTCGTGTAATGAATACCGAAGAAATGAATGCAGCCTTCGAAGAGGCAAAGAAGAATAAAAAGACTTCTACCGTAATAGAATTTATGATTGCAACAGAGGACATTGTACTTCCGATGGTTAAGAGTGGAACTGCAATGAGCCAGATGATTTTGAAATAGGAGGAACGTTGGTATGAAAAACAGATGGATTGCATTATATGTAGAAAACCAGGTTGGTGTACTGGCGAAGGTTTCCGGACTTTTTTCCGGCAAATCCTATAACCTCCAGAGTCTTACCGTAGGAACCACGGAAGATGAGAGTATGTCCCGTATGACAATCTGTGTAACCAGTGATGATATTACATTTGAACAGATTAAGAAGCAGTTAAACAGTATGGTAGAGGTCATTAAGGTAATTGATTTAACCAATGTACCAATCCATATGAAAGAGATTCTTTTTGCAAAAGTGCTACATTGCAGCGTGGAAGATAAAGCGGAGGTATTTCAGATTGCAACAACCTTTAAAGTAGATGTGGCAGATATTGGGGAAGACAGCGTATTGTTAGAGTGCAAGCTGACAGAACGCCGCAACAATGAACTGATATCTCTTTTAAAACGCCGCTTCAGGACCATCGAAGTAGTGCGTGGCGGGGCAGTAGCCATTGAATCAATCAGCACATCCTGCCGGTAATGTTAAATACCGGGAATATGGGAAGTCCGTAATGCGGAATTCCCATATTTTTTATAATCTTTTTTTCAACAGTGCAATAAACTTCTCAAACTGCAATGGTGTTCCCTGAATTTCCTGTACCTTCAGGCGGTTCTTTTCGTTGAAGCCTACAAGAATATCATGATTTGCTTCTGCTAAGTAGTCGATGATACCGTCGATATCGGATTTTAAGTTCTTCGGACACTGGATGTATAAGTGCTTTTTCGCAGAGATACACAGCGTATAGGAGATACTGAAATGGTACCAGAAGAACTTGTGCAGGGTGGAATGTTTATAAAGCCAGATGATTTCCTGAATCGGAACAAAGGCAATTCCATCCGTAGAGATTTCAATAAAGAAATGCTCGGTAATAAACATATCTTCCGTAGCCAGCTGTGGCAGTGTCGCCAGTTCTTCTTCTGCCTGCATAAGAAGAGTCTTCGGAGAACCGAACCGGGCAAGCTGCTGACAGGGCGGTGACAGCCATGGAAAATGAATGTATACAAAATAACATATGATACTGAAAATGGCATAAAGTCCACTGCATGCAAAAAGCAGAATCAGAAAGATACTGAAGCCGTAACGGAAACCGGGTTCACTGATATAATAGGAGGAGCTTTCTCCGTAAATACCGCTGTCTGTCCAGTTCAAATCTGCAGCAATTTTAGAAAGCAGGGTATGGTAGGATTTGGTTGCGGTCTGGATTTTGGCATGAACGGTTACTTTGTTAATATTCGGAAGTCCCTCTTCGCTGGTCTTCGGAGAGAGCAGTACGATATTACAGCACCCATCCTGAATCGTATAGTAGTAATATCCATGGGTCTGCCCTAAGACTTCCTGTGTGTATCCGGTAAATTTTAAATCCGTCAGCGTAATACTGACATACCGGTCATTCTCTTTATATAATTTATCAAGAGAAGTTTTTTCGTTGATAACCTTCGGACTTAAGATGGTGCCGATGGGAAAGATAATCCAAAGAACAATCAACAGTATCATATATAGAATCGGCGAAAAAAGCTTATGCCGGTAAAGACTTTTGATGTGGTTGGATATATAGTGGTCTAATTGGTTTGTCATAATTCCTCCCAGTAGTGTTATGATTTTAAGTATAAAGTTTTAGGGAAAAATAATCAAGCCTTAGGGCGCGACTACTTGCTTTTATCAGGGAAAATTGTTAGTATTACAGAAGAATAGGACAGAAAGAGTGGTTGTGTGGAAGCATATACAGAATTTGCAACAGTTTATGATACATTTATGGACAATGTCCCTTACGAAGCATGGAAAAAATATCTGGTGGACATATTAAAAGCAGAGGGAATAAACGATGGCCTGCTTTTGGAACTTGGCTGTGGAACCGGAAGGATGACGAGACTTTTAGCGGCAGAAGGTTATGATATGATTGGGGTGGACAATTCCGAGGAAATGCTCTCGGTAGCCAGAGAATATACCATGGAAAATACAGAGATACTGTATCTTCTTCAGGATATGAGGGAGTTTGAATTGTATGGAACCATCCGGGCAGTAGTAAGTGTCTGCGATTCCATGAATTATATCATGTCAGAAGAGGATTTGAGACAGGTATTTTCCCTGGTCAATAATTATCTCGACCCGGGCGGAATCTTTATTTTCGATATGAATACCAGATATAAATATGAGGAACTCTTAGGAGACAACAGCTTCTGCGAGACCAGAGAGGACAGCAGCTTTATCTGGGAAAATTATTATGACCCGGAGGAACAGGTCAATCAGTATGATTTAACACTTTTTATCAAAGAAGAGGATGATTTGTTCCGGAGATATGAAGAAACACATTTTCAGCGGGCGTATGAGATAGAAACCGTACGAAAATTAATCGAAGAAGCCGGTATGAAATGGGAAGGTGTCTTTGATGTAGAGACGGGAAAAGAACCGACAGCCTGCAGTGAACGGATTTATATCATCGCAAGAGAACAGGGAAAATAAGAAGAAAGAGGAAGAAGAAATGTCAGATTATATGGTGAGAGCAACAGCTGCAGATGGACAGATTCGTGCATTTGCGATTACATCAAAAGAGATGACGGAGGAAGCAAGAGTCCGTCATAACAGCAGCCCGATTGTAACAGCAGCATTAGGACGTGCCATGAGCGCAGCAGCAATGATGGGCAGCATGATGAAGGGAGAAAAAGACCTTCTGACCCTGCAGATTCAGGGCAATGGTCCGATGCATGGCCTTACGGTAACTGCCAATGCTAACGGGGGTGTAAAAGGCTATCCCGGCGTGGCAGATGTGATATTGCCACCCAATGCAGCCGGTAAATTAAATGTAGGCGGAGCCATTGGAAATGGTGTTTTAAGTGTTATAAAGGACATGGGATTAAAGGATCCGTATGTAGGACAGACCGAGCTTCAGACCGGTGAAATCGCAGAGGATTTAACCTATTATTTTGCAGTATCCGAGCAGGTACCATCTTCCGTGGGTTTAGGAGTTCTCATGAATAAGGACAATACAGTGCGTCAGGCAGGCGGGTTTATCATTCAGCTGATGCCGTTTACAGAGGATGCAGTCATTGATACTTTAGAGCAGAAAATCGCACAGATAGCATCCGTAACAGAAATGTTGGAAAAGGGCATGACACCGGAAATGATTTTAGAGGAAATCTTAGGAGAGATGAAGCTTGAAATCAATGATACGATGCCGGTTACCTTCCATTGTGACTGTTCCAAAGAGCGTGTGGCAAAAGCACTGGCAAGCTTAAGCAAGAAAGATTTGGATGATTTAATCAAGGATGAAGAACCGATTGAAGTAAAATGTCATTTCTGTAATGAGAATTATGTATTCAGTCCGGATGATTTAAGGGAGATAAGAAAATGAGAGATGGATTTATCAAAGTAGCAGCAGTAACACCAAAAGTAGTAGTCGCAGATCCGGTAGAAAATACCATTCGAATAAAAGCGGCAGTAATGGAAGCAGCAGCAAACGGAGCCAAAGTCATTGTGTGCCCGGAGCTTTGCATTACCGGATATACCTGTGGCGATTTATTTTTACAGGAGACTTTATTAAGAAGCGCAAGGGAGCGGCTGGTATGGCTGGCAAAGGAACTCGGTGCTTTGGATGCCGTTGTATTTGTTGGTCTGCCCCTGATGCATGAAGGCAAGCTTTATAATGTGGCAGCAGCTTTAAACAAAGGCGAGATTATCGGCATCGTGCCAAAGACCCATATTCCAAATTACAATGAATTCTATGAAGCAAGATATTTTACTCCGGGAAAAGAAGAAGCAGAGGGTGTAGATATTGCACCGGCTTATCATGTACCGATGGGAAGCCACATTTTGTTCCAGTGTGATGATGTATTGCCGGAGCTGGTAATCGGTGTGGAAATCTGCGAGGATGTCTGGACACCAAACCCGCCGAGTATTTCCCATGCTCTGGCAGGAGCAACTTTAATCGTAAATCTTTCTGCCAGTGATGAGACAACCGGAAAGGATATTTACCGGAGAGAGCTGGTTGCAGGACAGTCTGCCCGCCTGCTCTGTGGCTATGTCTATGTCAGTGCCGGAGATGGAGAATCCACACAGGATGTAGTATATTCCGGGCATAATATCATTGCAGAAAACGGAGCGGTTTTAGCAGAATCCGAACGTTTTACCAATGAGACGGTATATTCTGAAATTGATATGGAACGTCTGGTATCCGAAAGACGGAGAATGAGCACTTTTGCAGCAGGCAGCAGAGGCAAGGATTATCTTAGATTTTCTTTCTTTATTGATAAATCAGATACAACGCTGAGCCGTTTCGTGGATCCGGCGCCATTCGTTCCGGGCAATAAGGACAAGCGTGATAAACGTTGTGAAGAGATTTTAGCTATTCAGTCCATGGGACTTAAGAAACGGTTAGAGCATACCGGATGTAAATGCACAGTGGTAGGCATTTCCGGAGGATTAGATTCCACACTGGCACTTCTGGTTACGGTGCAGGCATTTGACCGGCTGAAGCTTCCGAGAGAGCAGATATATGCAGTTACCATGCCGGGCTTTGGAACCACAGACCGTACCTATGAGAATGCATTAAGTCTCATTCGCTGTCTTGGCGCAAAGCTGATAGAAGTAGATATCAAAGAAGCAGTACGCATTCATTTCCGGGATATTGGTCAGGATGAAAGCGTACATGATGTCACTTATGAAAATGGACAGGCAAGGGAACGTACCCAGATTCTGATGGACATTGCCAATAAGAATAATGGTATGGTAATCGGAACCGGAGATATGTCAGAGCTGGCATTGGGCTGGGCTACCTATAACGGTGACCATATGTCCATGTATGGAGTGAATGCATCCGTACCGAAGACGCTGGTGCGCCATCTGGTACACTACTATGCAGACACCTGTGGAAATAAGGAACTTTCAACTGTACTTTATGATGTCTTAGATACACCGGTCAGCCCGGAACTGCTTCCGCCGGAAAATGGAAAAATCGCCCAGAAGACAGAGGATATTGTAGGACCGTATGAACTGCATGATTTCTATTTATATTATGTGATGCGATTTGGCTTTGCTCCGGCAAAAATATATCGCCTGGCACAGGTGGCATTTGCGGGGCAGTACGACAATGCAGTGATTTTGAAATGGTTAAAGACCTTCTACCGCCGTTTCTTCTCACAGCAGTTTAAACGTTCCTGTCTGCCGGATGGACCAAAGGTCGGTACGGTAGCAGTATCACCAAGAGGTGATTTAAGAATGCCAAGTGATGCATCAGTGCGTATCTGGATGGATGAAATCGAACATTTGAAATAAAAAAACTGCTGCTCAAAATGGAGCAGCAGTTCTTTTATAAAAACTATATGTGTTTAAGCTGTTTTTCTAAAGATTCTTTTGCCTTGCTGCGGCCGAAAGCAAAGTTCCTGCCGTAGACGAAAGAGTACATGACAGCAGCCATTACAAATGCAGTAACCACATCAAATACAGAATGCTGTTTTAAGAACATGGTTGCAAGAATAATGCTGGCCATAAGAATGAAAGAAGCCAGCTTTAACTTCGGACGATTCTTAAATTCTTTACTGTTACAGATTGCAATGTGAACACCGAGCGAATTATAAACATGAATACTTGGAAACAGGTTTGTCGGTGTATCGGTTGCATAAAGCCAGGCTACCATATGGGTGAAGACATTGTCATGCTCAAAGGAATGCGGGCGGAGATAATGTCCGTTTGGATAGAGGCTGGATACTACCAGAAATACAGTCATTCCCACAAACAGGAATGTACAGAGCCGGTAATAATCTTCTTTATTTTTGAAGAAAAAGTAAAGAACCGCATATGCAACATATCCAAACCATAACATATATGGTACGATGAAAAATTCTATAAATGGGATTTTATCATCCAGTGCAGTATGTATTACGTTGAAATTTGAAGTCACATGTTTTTCCAGATAGGCAAACCATGGAAAATATATGAATACATACAGCAGAACCCATGCGTGCTTATATTTTTGAAAAAATGCTTTGAGATTTTGCTTAAAGTTACCTTTTTTCAATATCGGATTTCCCTTCTTTAATGTAAGAATACTACTTCTATTTTGGAATTCTAGCACAGCATTTTTTAAAAAACAATGCTATAAAATTGAATTTAATAATTTTTATGGAATTCTTAAGATTTTAATGGAAAAGGAACATTTTCATTGTGCAAGAATACAAGAAAATGTATTTCATTTTTTAAATAAATATTACAAATGCGGGATTTCATTGACAAAGAAAAACGGTCAACTATAATGGAAACTAGCAAAATAGAAAGGTTAAGGGATATGAAGAAGAATGAAGAGAAACAGCAGGAAACTGCGAAGGAAAAAATGAGCAGAAAAAAACTTCTTTGTGTAATCGGAATTCCTGTAGGAATATTAGTTGTGATTTATCTGGTGCTGGCACTGTTTTTTCAGAGCCATTTTGCATTTCGTACCACGATAAATAATGTGGGGGTATCCGCTTCCTCAACCAGTGGTGTGGAAAAGAAGATTACGAAGCAGGCATCCAGGTATGAGATGAAGCTGGTGGAGCGTGAGGATAAGACAGAGAGCATCAATGGAACAGACATTGACATGGAGCCGGTATTTGATAAGCAGGTAAAAGAGCTTTTAAAGAAGCAGAATGGATTTGCATGGCCGTACTATCTTATTTCTCCACGGAAATACGAAGTGGAAACCATGATAACTTTTGATGAAGAAAAATTGAAGGATGTTCTGGATAATTTGTCCTGTATGGATGAAGGCAAATGGACGGATTCCGAAAATGCAAAGATTAAGGATTATACAAAGGATGGCTATGAAGTGCAGCCGGAGGTATATGGAACAAAAATCGATAAAGAAGCATTTACGGAGAAAATCAAAGAAGCCTTGGATAAAATGCAGCCGGAATTTGACCTTTCCGGGGAAGGCTGTTATGAAGACCCTAAGGTAAAAGAAGAGGATGATGTATTTCAGGATGCATTGGATACTTTGAATAAATATACCCAGATGAAGATTACCTATCAGGCAGAAGGCAAGGATGATGTGGTTTTGGATGGAGAAACCATCAGTACCTGGCTTTCTGTGGATGATGATTTCAATGTGTCTGTAGATGATGAGGCATTGAGCGCTTATGTAAAAGCTATGGCAAAAAATTATAATACCGCCTATGGAAACCGGACACTGGATACCTCTTATGGACAGACAGTGACAATTTATGGTGGAAATTACGGATGGTGGGTAGATAATGCAGCTGAAAAGGAAATGATACTGGAGGATTTGAAAGCCGGTAAGGATGTAACAAGAGAGCCGGTTTATTCCCAGACGGCTAACAGCCATGGTGAGAATGACTATGGTAATACATATGTGGAAATCAATCTGACCGCACAGCATTTGTTTTTCTATAAGAACGGATCGCTGGTGGTAGAATCTGATTTTGTCTCCGGTAACCTTGCAAAGAATCATGGAACGCCGTCCGGCTCTTTTGGTGTTACTTATAAGGCAAAGGATGCGGTGCTTCGCGGCGAAGATTATGAGTCTCCGGTATCTTTCTGGATGCCGTTTAACGGTGGTGTTGGAATGCATGATGCCAGCTGGAGAAGTACTTTTGGTGGAACAATTTATAAAAGAAGCGGTTCACATGGATGTATCAATCTTCCATACAGTGCAGCAAAAACAATTTATGAAAATATAGAAGCTGGTTATCCGGTGCTTGTTTATGAACTGCCGGGAACCGAGAGCCAGAAGGGCAAGGATATGGATGCAGCATCTGCAGTAGATGAGGCAATCACCTCCATTGGAACAGTAACCCTGGACTCCGCAGGAACCATTGCATCTGTCCGTTCCCAGTATGATGCTTTATCTGACAGCGCCAAAGCATATGTAAAGAATCTGAATGTGCTGACAGCAGCCGAGTCAGCTCTGTCACAGTTGCAGTATGAACAGGCCCTGCAGGAATTGCAGAATCAGGAAAGTATCGATGCACAGAACGTAACGAATACAATCATGGCATTGCCAGATACGATAACTGCCACAGATGCAGCAGCAGTAGCCAATGCAAGAAATGCCTATAATGCCTTAAGCGAGGGCGCAAAAGCGAAGGTACCACAGAGTGCACTGGACAAGCTGGCAGCCGCTGAAGCAGCATTGTAAAATAAAAGCAGGGAAAGAGAACACTACCCTCGGTTCAGACAATTCTAATGACATCGGAAATAAAATTGAAAATAGAAATGTAATAGAAATAACACCAGCCTCTGCCTGGATGATTACAGATACATGAGGGAGGCTGTTAGGGACTTATGAAATTCGTTCGGAAACAGGCAACGCCGGTACAGGGATGTACCGGCGAGGCGCAGATGAACATGGATGTGAATTTGCGCCGGTTGCCGGAAGCAGATACGCTTTTATCGAATTTCCAATGTCCCTTACAGCCCTCCCTCGTATCTTATTCATTCAGACAGAGACTGGTGTTTTTATATAAGATTTTATATTTTCACAGTTATTTATAAATCCTTATCTTGCATATGGAAAAATGTTGCCAAATAGCAATTGAGATGTTGCAGACTAGAACGGCAATATTGCAAAGAAACAGGGCATATAGTATAATCTTATCAAGAAGTAAAAAATATAAATTATGTTGCTGACGAGCACAAAGACAGATGAATAATATCCTGTGAAAATGTGCCGGATAACAGGAACGGATGAAAATAAATCGAAAGGAGAATGTATTGATGAAGGAGCAGGTTTTGACAAGGTTTAAGGAATTATTTGGGGATGAAGGAGACATCCGTGTGTATTTTGCACCGGGACGTGTGAATCTGATTGGAGAGCATACGGATTACAACGGAGGTCATGTATTTCCATGTGCACTGACCATTGGAACTTATGGCGTGGCAAGAAAACGTGCCGATAAGAAACTGAGATTTTATTCCATGAATTTTGAACAGCTTGGTGTGCTGGAATCTTCCATTGAAGGCTTGAAACCGGAGAAAGAAGCAGACTGGACGAATTATCCGAAGGGTGTTATCTGGGCGTTTGGAGAAAAGGGCATGCAGGTAGATACCGGACTGGATTTGTTATTATTTGGAAATATCCCGAATGGTTCCGGACTTTCTTCTTCTGCATCTGTTGAGGTACTGACCGGATATATCTTAAAGGACTTATTCGGATTTGGTGTAACGAATCAGGATCTGGCTTTAATCGGACAGTTTTCAGAGAATAAATTCAATGGAGTGAACTGTGGCATCATGGATCAGTTTGCCATTGCCATGGGAAAAGCAGAGCATGCAATTTTCTTAGACACGGCTACTTTAAAATATGAATATGCGCCGGTTCGTTTAAAAGATGCTAAAATTGTAATTTCCTGCAGCAATAAGAAGCGTGGTCTGGGTGATTCGAAATATAATGAACGTCGTGCAGAGTGTGAGGAAGCACTGGCAGAATTACAGAAGGTGGTGGACATCAAAAGTCTTGGTGAATTGTCCGAGGAACAGTTTGAAGAATATAAGGGAGCCATCGGAAGTGAGGTCCGCATGCGTCGGGCAAAACATGCGGTATATGAGAACCAGAGAACCCTAAAAGCAGTGGAAGCTTTGAAAGAAAATGATGTGGAAACCTTTGGAAAGCTGATGAATGCATCCCATGTATCCTTAAGGGATGATTATGAAGTAACCGGAATTGAACTGGATACCTTAGTGGAAGAAGCCTGGAAGGTGGATGGAGTCATTGGATCCCGTATGACAGGTGCAGGCTTTGGCGGATGCACCGTCAGTATTGTAAAGGATGAAGCAGTAGAACATTTTATTGAAGCAGTAGGCAGTGCCTATGAAAAGAAAATTGGATACAGCGCAGATTTCTATGTGGTAGAAATTGGAGATGGTCCATCCAGACTGGCATAAGAAACAGGAGGAAAGTCATGATTTGTGAAGATATCTTAAAATTAACAGAATATGGCATGGTAACCGGACTGGTTCCGAAGGAAGATGAAAGATTTACCATCAACCGCCTACTGGAATTGTTTGAATTAGAAGAATTAGATGAGGACGCTGTGGCAGCTTATCAGTCACGGACTCCGATGAGCAGAGAAGAAGCAGAAGAGAGTCTGGAAGAATTATTAAACCGTCTGCTGGATTATGCTTATGAAAAAGGCATTTTAAAGGAAAACAGCGTAGTATACCGAGATTTATTTGATACGAAAATCATGGGAATGCTGATGCCGAGACCAGGTGAAGTAATTCATAAATTTCAGGATCTTTATGAGAAAGATGCAAAAGCGGCAACAGATTATTATTATACCCTTAGCCAGGACAGCAATTATATCCGCAGATATCGTATCATGCGGGATATGAAATGGACCGCAGAGACGGAGTTTGGTGAACTGGATATTACAATTAACTTATCCAAGCCGGAAAAGGACCCGAAAGCCATTGCAGCTGCAAAGCTGGCAAAACAGAGCGGCTATCCGAAATGCCTTTTGTGTAAGGAAAATGAAGGTTATGCAGGAAGAGTCAACCATCCGGCAAGACAGAATCACCGTATTATTCCGGTAACCATCAATCATAGTGACTGGTTCTTACAGTATTCTCCTTATGTGTACTATAATGAGCACTGCATCGTGTTTAATGGAAAGCATACACCGATGAAAATCGAGAAGGCAACCTTTGGAAAACTGCTGGATTTTGTAAAACAGTTTCCACATTATTTCGTCGGTTCCAATGCAGACCTGCCGATTGTAGGAGGCTCGATTTTAAGTCATGATCATTTTCAGGGTGGACATTATGAATTTGCCATGGCAAAGGCACCGCTGGAAAAAGAGATTACCTTTGCGGGCTTTGAAGATGTGAAAGCCGGAATTGTAAAATGGCCGATGTCAGTTATCCGTCTGTCCGCACCGGATACAGAACGGCTGATTGAGCTGGCAGATAAAATACTTCTGACCTGGCGTGGCTATACGGATGAGGCAGCATTTATTTTTGCAGAAACAGACGGGGAGCCACATAATACCATTACACCAATTGCAAGAAAACGAGGCAATAATTACGAACTGGATTTAGTGCTTCGTAATAATATTACAACAAAGGAGCATCCGCTGGGCGTATATCATCCGCATGCGAAGCTTCATCATATTAAGAAGGAAAATATCGGCTTAATCGAGGTAATGGGTCTGGCAGTGCTGCCGGCACGTCTGAAGGACGAGATGGCACAGCTTAAGACGGCAATTCTTTCCAGGGCTGATTTACGGAGCAATGAAGTTTTAAGTAAGCATGCAGACTGGGTAGAGGAATTTTTGCCGAAATATGAGAGCATTACGGAAGAAAATATCGACGGGATTATCCGAAAGGAAATCGGACTGGTATTCCGTGAAGTTCTTCTGGATGCCGGTGTATACAAATGCACCGAAGAAGGAAGAGAAGCATTTTTACGCTTTATTGACACGGTAAATAAATAGAAAAAGATGTTTATCCGGGAGTGGGATTCTGGTTGACATAAGAAAAGAGCATCATTGGCACAAGGTGTTATCCAATTGGAAGGATGAAAAGCACCGCCTTTGATGCTCTTTGTTGTATGTTATGACTCTTGCAAGAAGGAAAGGAATGCATTAATATAAGAGCGATATGATAAATTATGCAAAAGAATAAGGACAGAATGGAGATTTTATGAAACAGCAGATAAAGAGTTCTTTGATATTATTGTTGACCGCAACCATCTGGGGCGTTGCTTTTGTAGCCCAGAGCGTGGGCATGGAATATATTGGTCCCTTTACCTTTAACGCAATCCGATGCGTTCTGGGGGGACTGGTGCTAATCCCGGTTATTCTGGTTTTAAAGAAAAAGAAAGAGATAGGAGCAGAAAATCAGGAAAAAGAGGATAAAAAGACTTTGTGGATAGGCGGAATTGCCTGTGGTGTAATTCTTTGCATTGCATCCAATCTGCAGCAGTTTGGCATTATGGAAGCAAGCGTTGGTAAATCTGGCTTTTTTACGGCGTTGTATATTGTGATGATTCCGGTTATCGGCATCTTTATTGGAAAGCGTCCGGGAATCAAGCTGTGGTTTTGTGTAGCGCTGGCAGTTGTGGGAATGTATCTGCTTTGTATGAAGGACGGCAGTTTTACCATTGAGAGGGCAGACATCATGCTTCTTTTATGTGCACTGGCATTTTCCTTTCATATACTGGTGGTTGATTATTTTTCACCGAAGGTAGGCGGCGTAAAAATGTCCTGCATACAGTTTTTTGTATGCGGAGTACTTTCAGCAGTAGGAATGCTGTTTACAGAGACACCGGATATTTCCAATATTCAGGCGGCATGGCTGCCTTTGTTGTATGCGGGACTTCTTTCCTGCGGCGTTGGCTACACCTTGCAGATTGTAGGACAGAAAGGCATCAACCCGGTTATCGCATCCCTTATTATGAGCCTGGAATCCGTGATTTCCGCACTGGCTGGCTGGGTGATCTTGGGACAGGTATTATCCCCAAAAGAAATTTTAGGCTGCGTATTGATGTTTGTGGCAATTATTATCACGCAGATTCCCATCGGAAACAAGAAAACAGATTGATTTTACGGATAGTCTCAGCTATACTGTAACAGAATAGAAAGAGAAAGAAGGCATAAGATATGTTGTCAAAAAAGATAAAACAGGCAATGGCAGGAAGCTCTGCAATTCGTGCCATGTTTATGGAAGGAAAAGAAATGGCTGCCAGATATGGGGCAGAAAATGTGTATGATTTCAGCCTTGGCAATCCAGCTACACCGGCACCGGAAAAAATTAAGACAGCAATTTATGATATTTTGGATAAAGAAGACCCACTTGTGGTGCATGGATATATGGCAAATGCAGGCTATGAGGAAGTAAGAGAGGCAATTGCAGAGAACTTAAATGAACGCTTCGGAACCAATTTCCATGGGAAGAACCTGATTATGACAGTTGGTGCAGCAGGCGGTCTGAATATTATTTTTAAGACGATTTTAGATCCGGGCAATGAAGTTATGGTATTTGCTCCGTATTTTGGTGAATATAAAAGCTATGCCGCAAACTTCGATGCAAAGATTGTGGAAGTCATGCCAGATGAAGCAGATTTTATGCCGGATTTAGCAGACTTTGAACGAAAAATTACAAAAGATACAAGAGCGGTTATCATCAACAATCCGAACAACCCGACCGGAGTGGTATATTCAGATGCAACCTTAAAAGAGATTGCTAGAATTTTAACTGCGAAGGAAGAGAAATTTGGAACCGACATTTATCTTATTTCCGATGAACCATACCGTGAACTGGTTTACGACGGCGTACAGGAGAATTTCCTGACGAAATATTATAAAGATACGCTGGTAGGATATTCCTTCAGTAAATCTTTATCACTTCCGGGCGAGCGGATCGGTTATGTGGTAGTGCCGGATGAAGCGGCAGATTCCGCAGAATTAATCGAGGGAATTACCGTATCAAACCGTACTCTTGGCTTTGTAAATGCACCATCCCTCATTCAGAAAGCAGTGGCAGAGTGCTTAAAGGAAAAGACTAATCTTGAATTTTATGACCGCAACCGTATTGCTTTATATGAAGGACTGACGAAGCTTGGATTCACCTGCATCAAACCACAGGGAGCATTTTATCTGTGGCTGAAATCTCCGGTTGCAAAGGAAGAAGAATTTGTAGAAGCTGCGAAGAAATACCATTTGATTCTGGTAAAAGGAAGTGCCTTCGGCTATGGCGGTTATGTACGTCTTGCATACTGCACTTCTTATGAGACAGTAGTAAATTCCATGCAGGCATTTGCAAAGCTGGCAGCAGAGTATGGACTGAAGGCAGCAGAATAAAAAATCGGAAAACGAAAGAATGATAAAATCAAGCAGCAGATAGAAGGAGTAAGACATGAAAGCATGGGAAAATAATATACGCAAAGTTATCCCGTATGTTCCGGGAGAACAGCCGAAGAAAGAGAAAATGATAAAACTGAATACCAATGAGAACCCGTATCCACCGGCACCGGGAGTAAAGGATGTTTTAACCTCTTTTGATACCGACCGGCTGCGTCTTTATCCGGATCCAAAGATTGAGAAACTGACGGACGCCATTGCAGAACGATATGGTTTAAATTCCAATCAGGTATTTGTGGGCGTTGGCTCAGATGATGTACTTGCCATGTGCTTTATGACATTTTTTAATTCCAGTCGTCCGATTCTGTTTCCGGATATTACTTATTCTTTCTATGATGTCTGGGCAGAGGAATTCCGTATTCCATATAAACAGATTCCACTGGATAGGAATTTTACGATTCGCCTGGAGGATTATGCTGGGGAAAACGGAGGAATTGTATTTCCAAATCCAAACGCACCGACAGGAAAACTGCTTCCGTTAGAAGATGTGGAACGCATCATTGCACAGAATCCGGATGTCATTGTTATTGTGGATGAAGCATATATTGATTTTGGTGGAACATCAGCATTGCCGCTTATTGATAAATATGACAATGTGCTGGTAGTCCAGACCTTTAGTAAATCCCGTTCCATGGCAGGCATGCGGATTGGATATGCGATGGCACAGCCTGAATTAATCAAATATTTGAATGATGTTAAATATTCATTTAATTCTTACACCTTAAATTCCCTTACGATTGAAATGGGAACGGCTGCTATTTTGGATGAAGCTTATTTTAAAGAGACAACACAGAAGATTATTGCAACGAGAGAGCGTACCAAGGAAGAACTTCGGGCACTGGGATACCGGATGGATGATTCAAAGAGTAACTTCCTCTTTGTAACCCACGATACGATTTCCATGGAGAAGCTGTTTGAAGATTTGAAGAAGGAAGACATTTATGTCCGTCATTTCTCTAAACCGGAGCGGATTGCAAATTACCTGCGTATTACCATTGGTACAGATGAAGAAATGGATACGCTGATTACGTTTTTGAAAAACTATAAACAGTCATAATTCATTAGGAAAGGAGTATTATGTTATTACATTATCTGATCGTATTTTTGGTTTCTATGGTACCATTGGTTGAACTGAGAGGAGCAATTCCGTTTTCGCAGGGGTTTGGACTTCCATTGATACCATCTTATATTATTTCTATCATTGGAAATATGCTGCCGGTACCATTTATTTATTTCTTTGCAAGAAAAGTACTGATTTGGGGTGCAGATAAGCCTGTTATTGGAAAATTTTTCAGCTGGTGTCTGGAAAAAGGTGAAAAGGGTGGTAAGAAGCTGCAGGCAAAGGCTGGAAGAGGATTATTCCTGGCATTACTGCTCTTTGTTGGAATCCCGGTGCCGGGAACCGGAGCCTGGACAGGAACTCTGGCAGCCAGCATCTTAGATATGGATTTTAAATCATCTGTTATTGCAGTGATGCTTGGCGTATTGCTGGCTGGTGTAATTATGATGTTAATCAGTGTTGGTGCATTTTCTATGATTCGCTAACAGGGTGGAATGTAAAAAGGATATCTAAGTGATAAAAGCACAGCATGTATAGTAATGTTATTTACTATATATTCTGTGCTTTTTAAATAATGATTTAATTTCTGATATTTTAAACTACGGTGTGGATGCTTTTTCTGCAAAATCTGTATTTACAAGATCTTCATAAGGAGCGGCACCGGAGAGAACACCGGACTCTTCTAAAATAGTAAGCATTAAGTCATAGCCTTCTTCCCGGAGTATTAAATCTGTGTTCCAGGTTTCCTGGTCGTAGTAGCGGCTTACAATAAGTGTAAGGGTTTTAAGATCTGTTTCACTAAACTGTGGTGCAATGACAGTTGCGATTTCTTCCGGACTGTGACCTGCTACATAATCCATGCCTTTCTGTAAAGCATTGGTGAAATGCTGGATAAGGTCGGCATTTTCTTTAAGATAGCTTTCTTTGGCACAAAAAGCAGTATATGGAAGATAGCCGGAATCCACGCCAATGGACGCTACCACATAGCCGTCACCGGACTGCTCCAAAGCAGTAGCGGATGGTTCAAATTCAATGGTATAATCCCCCTGCCCGCCGGAAAAAGCCGCTGCGGTAGAACCAAAGTCAATACTCTGGTCGATTTTGACTTCGGAAGGAGAAACCCCATTTTCCCGGAGTACATATTCATATACCATTTCCGGTGTGCCACCGGCTCTTCCGCCCAGCACATCTTTTCCAATCATATCTTCATAGGAAAAGGAATCGGTGTTTTCCCTTGCAACCACAAAGTTACCGGCACGCTGGGTAAGCTGTGCAAAATTAATGACATGGTCTTTTGCGCCTTCCGTGTAGGCATAAATGCTTGCCTCCGTTCCCATGAATCCTACATCTGCATCCCCGGAAACAACGGCAGCCATGGTTTTATCCGCTCCAAAGCCGGTGGTCAATGAGAGCTCGATTCCCTCATCTTCAAAGTAGCCTTTTTCGATGGCCACATACATCGGTGCGTAAAAGATGGAATGTGCCACTTCATTTAATTTTACGGTTGTTAATGCTTTAGAATCATCTGATTTGCAGGCACAAAGCGGGAAGGACATAAGAAGAATTAAGAAAAGAGAAATACCTTTTTTATAAAATCGTTTCATAGAGCATCCTTAAAAGACATTTGTATTATAGTATGAAAGACAGATGAAAATGTGCTATGATGAATAGGATAGGATTGTCTGAAATTTAGAAAACAGTATTATGACAAGAGATATAAAAGGAGAACAGAACATGAACGACTACGTAGACCTTCATACTCATACAATTGCAAGCGGACATGCTTACAGTACTATTGAAGCAATGATAAAGGCGGCAGAGCAGAAAGGAATCCGTCTCTTTGGTATTACAGAGCATGCTCCGAAAATGCCGGGAACCTGCAGCGAGTTATATTTTAATAATCTTCGCGTGCTGGAAAGAAAGCATGGAGAAATGTATACGCTGTTTGGCGCAGAACTTAATATCATGGATATGGAAGGGCATGTGGATCTGCCGGAGCGTACCTTAAAGCAGATGGATTTGTGCGTTGCAAGTATGCATGGTCCGTGTTTTCATCCGGGAACCATAGAAGAAAATACGAAAACTTATCTGAATGTGATGAAAAATCCCTATATAAACATTATCGGACATCCGGATGATTCTTATTATCCGGTGGATTATCGTGCATTGGTGGAAGGTGCAAAGGAACATCATGTATTGTTAGAGGTCAACAATGGCTCCCTGACACCGGGTGGCTTTCGGCAGAATACGAAGGAAAACAGCTGCAAAATGTTAGAACTTTGCAAGGAATATAAAGTTCCGGTTATCATGGATTCCGATGCACATGTGGATACTGCAGTTGGGAATCATCAATATCCATTGGAAGTTATTCAGATGGTAGATTTTCCGGAAGAACTGGTGGTCAATACCAATGTGGAACTGGCGAAGAGTTTTTTGAATTATTTTAAATCACCGGAACATCTATAAGGAGTTATCACATGTGAGAAAAGAATATCAACAGCGGTATTGACAGAAAACAAGAGTTAGCATAAACTAACTCTTGTAAGGAACATTACAATACACACAAAATACTTTGGACGTAAAGGGAGCAGACTTTTGATGCGGGTCTGCTCCTTTTATATGTCATCCATTAAGGGATTGAGATGTGGGAGATAACATTTAGAATCAAAGAATTTTGCAGCAGTCAAAGTACATCTGATTTTCTTTTATGTGAAATGTCAACCGTTCTTAGGGGTCTGTTTTTCTTGATGATAAACTGTCTTTTCGGTTGCTTTGACAGAATATTGGTACTGTCCGTCGAGGACAGATGCCACCTAATGTCTGCAAGGGGCACTGGGAATTTCGATATACTTTTCATTTCATCTGGCAACCGGCACAAATTCACATCCATGTTCAATTGTGCCTCGCTGGTACATCCTTGTACCAGCGTTGCCTGTTGCCAGACGAAATTCCAAGTGCCCCTAACAGCCCTTATCAGGCATCTGCACTTCGACGATCAGTACCAATATTTTGTCAAACATAGAAAAGACGGTTTTTATCGTAAAAAGAAAAACAGACCTCTTAGAACGGTGACGTTTCATCATATGAAAATCAATGCGCTTCGACTGCTGCAAAATTTTTTAATAAATTTATCTCCCACATCGCAATCCCCTAATTCTGCCAGTGAATCTCACCTGCATCAAGAACCGCAAACCGGATCAACTCTGCACTGTCCAGGTTCTCATGATGCATATCGATTCCGTTAATTGAATGATTATCATAGGTCGTATAGTAATAAATTCCCTTATCCGCATTGCAGCAGGAAGTATAGATTGTAATTTCATATTTGTTATCAGCAACTTCACAGCAGCCCCGCTGCTGGTCGACGGAACCTAAGATATGAAAGAACTGGCTGACACTTTCGATTTCTGAACTGCCGGAAATGGAATGTAGTCTGGTGAAAGCAACCCGGATAAAACGGGATTGGGAAGATAAATCGCCCGGCAGACCCAAAGCCCCCATACCGCGGCTGTAAGCCTGTAAGTTGAGCTTGTCGGAAAAATGATTTTCCGGCTGCCTGGATGAGAGAGCCGCATAATTATTTAAAGCAAACATCTGCATTGGAAAAGGTGGATTGTTGGTCAGCACACCGGCAGGATTGTCATAGATATGAAGCCCGTCTGCCATGGATTCCACAACGATGTTTTCACTTTTGTCGGCAATCATCCAGTGAAGCTGTGCTGCCGGAAAATGGCTGGCAAAAACAGTTCCAACGAGATTCATCTGTACTAATTTTTCTTTGGCTTCTGAAACAGAAGCACACTGGCTTAGAATCCATGGAATAAATTCAAATTGTGCAACATTTTCTTTTGTATCAATAATATCAGCATAAGCGGCATTTCCCACAAAGTTAAGCCCTGCCATGCAGACACCTTTTTCATTGCAGGCATCATAATAAAGAGGATAGTCAACACCATTGTCTGGTGCTACATGAGCCATGCCAATCATGGCATAGTGGGAGCTTAAAGTCCCGGCATGACGGAAATGAAAAGGATAGTTGCGAGGGGTGATGGTGACTTCATCACCATAAGAAAATTCATAATCAAGGGTTCTGCCCATGTAGAAGTTCTTTGTTTGATAAGTAGCTGCGGTGCACATAAAATAGCCTCCTTTTATCTTTCTTTTGTATTAGTATTCTGCTGATAAATCAGATTTATGTAATAGGACTATTATAACGTGGATACAGGGGTAAATCAAATTAAGAAATAATGAGAAAAAATATCAATACGAAAGGTTCTATTTTCAATAGCAGGTGTTATAATACAACTGGATTAGAAAGAACTAACATAAAGTAGTAACAACTAAGAAAGGAAGCACATTATGGGAAGATATTATCGGATGTCTAAAAAAGTAACAGAGGATCAGGTAAAAGAAATTCTTCGTGAAACATTAGAATTAGAAGATGTAGAGGAAGCAGAATATGAGGCAGAGACACAGCTTCTTAAAATTGTAACCAAAGATAACCAGTTTGCAGGTGTTATGACCAGAGTGGTAAATATCTGCAGCAGAATCGGCAAAGGAGCAGAATTATCATTTGCAAAATTTGTCATTGAAGGATAGAAAGTGAAGGGATTATTTGAAAACTTGTGAATATTGCGGCGAGATAGATTATCATGAAATTATAGAATGCATTACCTGTGCACTGGATGCAAAGGACCCTTATACGGCGGGGCATTCCCAGCGTGTCAGTGATATGGCTATGAAAGTATGCCAGTTAATTGGCTTAAAAACGGAGAATATACAGCAAATCCATATTGCGGCACATCTCCATGATATTGGAAAAATTGGTGTTCCGGATGCTGTTTTAAATAAAGAAGGAAAGCTTGATGATGAGGAATGGGAGGCAATGAAGAAACATCCCTCTATTGGAGCTGAGATTTTGAGTAAATCAAGACATTTAAAAGAACTGAAATATATCGTGCTCTGTCATCATGAACGATTCGATGGAGAGGGCTATCCGCTTGGACTCAAAGGAGAAGAAATTCCGGTGGGGGCAAGAATCATTGCAATCTGCGATTCCATTGATGCCATGACTTCAAACCGGAGTTATCGCAAAGCACATGATTTTGACTACTGTTATCAGGAAATCAAAAATAATCTTGGCAAGATGTATGATCCGATTATTGGACAGTATGTCTTAGACCACTGGGAAGAAATTATTTCCGTAATCAAAATTTCAAGATAAGATTCTGTTGTTGATAAGAATTCTCAATAACGAAAAAGAGTATGGACAATGGGTTTTAATGGCGGTAAGCTAAAAAACAAACAGAAATAGGAGGAATACATATGTTTGATTTTGTGAAAAAATTTAACTGGAAGAAGACCGGAATCTTTGCTGCCGGTGTATTGTTTGGAACAGCCGGAATTAAAATATTAGGTAGCAAGGATGCAAAGAAAGTCTACACAAACTGTACAGCAGCAGCATTACGTGCAAAGGAATGTGTCATGAAGACTGCTTCTAATATCCAGGAGAATGCAGAGGATATTTATGCAGAGGCACAGCAGATTAATGAAGACAGAGCTGCTAAAGCAGCAGAATATACAGATGAATCTGTAGAAGATGCAACAGAAGAAACTGTAGCAGAATAAACATTGGGCATGCGATTTTGCTCGCTGTTCACGTAAACTATGAGAATCACCTGCAGAATATGCTGTAGGTGATTCTTTATCTAAGGAAGTATGTAATATGAGATTTGTTATAAAACATGAGATAAAAGGAAGACTTCGTATTCATATCATTCAGGGCGGGATGAGTTTCCGCCAGGCAGATATGATGGAATATTACCTGAGTAACTGCAAATGTGTCACTTCAGTGAAAGTAAATGAACGTTTACAGGATGCAGTAGTCTGTTATGTGGGAAATCGTGAGGAGATGATAGAGACACTGCGTCATTTCTCTTATCAGAAAGTGGATGTGCCAGAGACTTTTTTACAGAATTCCGGCAGGGAGCTGAACCGGACTTACTGGGACAAGCTGGTAAATAAAGTGGTACTCCGTATGGGTAGTAAGATGTTCCTGCCATATCCAATCCGTGCAGGAATTACCATGCTCCGTTCTGTAAAATATTTATGGGCGGGCATTTCTACATTGGCGAAGGGCAGGATAGAGGTTCCGGTGCTGGATGGAACAGCTATTGGAGTATCCCTGCTTCGCAATGACATCAATACAGCAGGTTCCATTATGTTCTTACTGGGCATTGGAGAAATCTTAGAGGAGTGGACACACAAGAAATCCGTCGATGATCTGGCAAGAAGTATGTCCTTAAATGTCAGTAAAGTATGGCTGTGTCAGGATGGACAGGAAATACTGGTATCGGCATCTGAGATTAAAGAAGGCGATGAAGTCTGTATTCATATGGGAAATGTCATTCCGTTTGATGGCGTGGTAACGGAAGGGGATGCGATGGTAAATCAGGCATCCTTAACCGGCGAATCCCTTCCGGTGCATAAGAGTGTAGAAGGTTATGTCTATGCCGGAACCGTATTGGAAGAAGGAGAACTGACCATTCGTGTCAAAGAAGTAAATGGCTCCAGCAAATTTGAAAAAATTGTCACGATGATTGAAGAGTCAGAGAAGTTAAAATCTTCCCTGGAAAGTAAAGCCGAGCATCTGGCAGACCGTCTGGTTCCATATACATTACTAGGAACAGGCATTACCTGGCTCTTTACCAGAAATGCCACAAAAGCATTAGCAGTTCTTATGGTGGACTTTTCCTGTGCATTAAAACTTGCAATGCCGGTATCTGTATTGTCTGCAATCCGTGAAGCAAGTGTGCACAATATTACCGTAAAAGGTGGCAAATTCTTAGAGGCAATGGCAGAAGCAGATACCATCGTCTTTGACAAAACAGGTACTCTGACCAAAGCACAGCCTACCGTAGTAGATGTGGTTTCTTTTACGGATAAGCCCACGGAAGAGCTTTTACGTATTGCTGCCTGCTTAGAGGAACATTTCCCTCATTCCATGGCAAAGGCAGTCGTAGATGCAGCCCAGGAAAAGAATCTTGTGCATGAAGAACTACATTCTAAGGTGGAATATATTGTAGCCCACGGAATTTCTTCCACCATAGAAGGAAAGAGTGTGGTAATCGGAAGCTATCACTTTGTATTTGAAGATGAAAAATGTGTGGTTCCGGAAGGCTATGAAGAACAGTTTAACAGCCTTCCATCAGAATATTCACACCTTTATATGGCAATTGAGAACCGCCTTGCAGCCGTTATCTGCATTGAAGATCCGCTTCGTGATGAAGCAGCAGCCGTTGTAAATTCCTTAAAGACAGCCGGAATTAAGAAAGTTGTTATGATGACAGGGGATAGTGAACGTACAGCATCCGCCATTGCAGCAAGAGTGGGCGTAGACGAGTATTACTCCGAGGTACTTCCGGAAGATAAGGCAAGTTTTGTAGAGAAAGCCAAAGCAGAAGGACACAAGGTCATTATGATTGGAGATGGTATCAACGATTCACCGGCATTATCTGCGGCAGATATTGGAATAGCCATCAGTGATGGAGCAGAGATTGCAAGAGAAATTGCAGATGTAACTATCGGTGCAGATAATCTTTATGAGATAGTAACCTTAAAGGTGCTGAGTAATGCATTGATGAAGCGGATTCATAAGAATTACCGGACAATTGTTGGATTCAATACAGGACTGATTGTGCTTGGCGTGGCAGGAGTCCTGCAGCCAACCGTATCTGCATTACTTCATAATACATCTACATTGGTAATTACCTTAAAGAGTATGCAGAATCTTCTGGATTAAAAATTTCCAGAAACAGAAATTTTGAGGTTCAGAAAAAGAAAAAAATTGAAAAGAAAATTTTTCGAAAAACGGTTTACTTTCACACTTTAATATGCTAACATTTTTGTATTGAAAAAAGTATAATACGAAAAGGAGAGGCAGAATGAGTAAGAATGTAAGAACGGAAGCAGTGGATCATTTGTTTGATGCAATCTTAAGCCTTGAAAATAAAGAGGAATGTTATAAATTCTTTGAAGATGTCTGTACGGTAAATGAATTACTGGCATTCTCACAGAGATATGAAGTGGCAAAGATGTTGCGTGAGCAGAGAACTTATCTTGATATTGCAGAGAAAACTGGCGCATCAACGGCAACCATCAGTCGTGTGAATCGTTCCCTGAATTATGGATGTGATGGATATGATATGGTATTTGCAAGAACGAATGTGAAACCTTTGGAAGAAGAGAAAAAAACGGAAAAGAAAAGCGAAGAGTAGAAATAAAATTAAAACGATATTTAAATTTTGTACAAAATTACGCAAATGCTAAAGAAAAGCACCGGTTCGAACCGGTGCTTTTTTCCTGGCATATGGCTTTTTATTCGTTCGACTTTTTTCCGGAAGTCTTTTTCTCAGAAGCTTTTTTCTCTTCGGAAGCTTTCTTTTCTGCAGCACGCTGCTCATCTTCGGCTTCTTTTTCCATTTCTTTTGTCTCGTCAATCAGCTTTTCAATCAACATACGCTTTACAAATACATCAAAGCTTAACATGCAGATAAAAGAAAAGGTATGAAGAAAATCCTGGTCTTCTTCCGGCGCATCTGCAAAGGTGGTAGAACTGGTGTTAAATTTCTTGGTAATATCTTTCATCAGATTTTTTACTTCATCCCGTTCCAGACTGAACACCTCTTCATAGACAGTTGTCAGATTGAATTCTCCTTCTGCATTGAAGAAACGTTTTGCCAGAGGATTTAAGATACTTTCGATATCATTGATACTTAATATGTTTTTGAAATAATAAATGAAAATCAGCATCAGAATATGTTCTTTGCTGTATTTCTTCTTGACCGGCGGTGGAAGCAGATTGTTTTTTGCATAGTTGTTAATCATGGTTTTGGTCAGAATCTTGTCATCGGGATGACGCTTGGAAGCTGCAAGCTGGGTATCCATGAAGGTTGTAATCTGATCCATGTAAAGGTCAATATTTGGAATACTTTCCGGACGGATATAGTCAATCCGCGACAGACTGGATAAAATACTGTTTAATAAATCTTTAGCATCAATTGTCATTTGAATTCACCTCATACCTATTATATAGTATTGAAAACTAGATAACAAGAAGAAAAATGACAGAAAGCATATACAATGACGCTGTGATGTGTAAATGACATTGCGTGATGCAACTACAATAGAATGAACATATGGGGAAAGAACCCATGAATGCGTTCAACGGACAGTACAAAAAGAAATCTAAAAAGAAATACAGAAAATATGTTCCCATCCCCTAAGGAAGTATGGTATACTGAGCGAAGTGGTATTGAGGAGAATAAAGGAGCATTATGAGTATATACGATTCATTAAATGAAGAACAGAAAAAAGGTGTATTTACAACAGAAGGACCTGTGTTGCTGCTGGCGGGCGCAGGCAGCGGAAAGACCCGTGTACTGACCCACCGGGCGGTATATCTGATTGAGGAGCTGGGAGTCAATCCCTATCATATTCTTGCGATTACATTTACCAATAAGGCAGCAGGCGAAATGCGGGAGCGTATTGATGACATGGTGGGTTATGGCTCGGAAAATATCTGGGTATCTACCTTTCATTCTACCTGTGTGAGGATTTTGCGCCGTTTTATTGACCATATCGGATTTGGAACCAACTTTACCATATATGACACAGAAGACCAGAAGACCATTATGAAGGATATTTGCAAGCGTCTGGAAATCGATACGAAGATGTATAAGGAAAAAAGTTTTCTTGCAGCGATTTCTTCTGCAAAGGACGAGCTGATCAGCCCGGAAGCATATGCCCTCCGGGCACAGGGAGATTTCCGGAAAATGAAGGAAGCGGCCGTTTACCGGGAATATCAGCAGGTATTGCGGAAAAATAATGCGCTGGATTTTGACGATTTAATTGTGAAGACGGTAGAGCTCTTCCAGTCAGATATTGAAGTGCTGGATTATTATCAGGAGCGGTTCCGTTATATTATGGTGGACGAGTATCAGGATACCAATACGGCACAGTTCCAGCTGATTAAACTGCTGGCAGGCAAATATAAGAATCTCTGCGTGGTAGGTGATGATGACCAGTCCATTTACAAATTCCGTGGAGCAAACATTTATAATATATTGAATTTTGAAAAAGAATTTCCAAATGCAGTCACCATCAAGCTGGAGCAGAATTACCGTTCCACCCAGAATATTTTAAATGCAGCCAATGGGGTCATTGCAAATAATGTGGGACGAAAGGCAAAACGTCTCTGGACGGAGAATGAGGAAGGCGAAAAAATTGCATTTCATCAGTTTGAAACCGGATTTGATGAAGCAGACTATGTAGCAAAAGATATCCGGAGCAAAGTGCGGGAAGGCATGTATCATTACGGAGACTGTGCCGTATTATACCGTACCAACGCCCAGTCCCGACTTTTCGAGGAACGTTTTATCACAGCCAGCATACCATATAAGATTGTGGGAGGAGTAAACTTCTATTCCAGAAGAGAAATCAAGGATTTACTGGCTTATCTTAAGACCATTGACAATGCCATGGATGATCTGGCGGTACGCCGTATTATCAATGTGCCAAAACGTGGAATTGGAGCAACGACATTAAGCAGGGTGCAGGATTATGCCGATGAAAACGGTCTTACCTTTTATAATGCCTTAAAAATGGCAGAAGAGATTGGCACAATCGGACGGGCATCTGCAAAAATCAGACCGTTTGTAATGCTGATTCAGAGTATGCGGAGCAAGTTGCCGTATATCAGTGTATCAGAGCTTTTGCAGGAAATCATTGAAGAAACCGGTTATGTCCGTGAGCTGGAAGCAGAAAATACAGAGGAAGCACAGCAGCGAATGGAAAATATCGATGAGTTGATTTCCAAAGCGGTTACTTATGAGGAAAGCGAAGAAGAGCCGACCTTAAGCGGATTCTTAGAGGAAGTAGCACTGGTTGCAGATATTGACAGTGTGGATGAGACACAGGACTATGTTGTGCTGATGACGTTACATAGTGCAAAAGGTCTTGAATTCCCACAGGTTTATCTGGCAGGAATGGAAGACGGACTGTTTCCGGGATTCGGTGCAATCTGTGCGGAAAATCCAACAGCGGAAATCGAAGAAGAACGTCGTCTTGCCTATGTGGGAATCACAAGAGCCAAGGAGCGGTTGTCCATATCCTGCGCAAGAATGCGTATGATACGAGGAGAAACACAGTATAATAAGGTGTCCCGTTTCGTAAAAGAGATTCCGCGGGAACTTTTAGCGGGAACCATCCAGAAGGAAAAAATGCCGGATATTCCGAAACCAAGTATGATGGCGAAAAATGCATTTTCGGCAAAGCCGATGGCACTGCGCAGAACTGGCGTACCGGAGGCAAGAAACTTTGGCAATTCCGCAATGAAAAAGCCGTTGGATTATGCTGTGGGTGATACCGTTTCCCATCTGAAATTCGGCACCGGAGTCGTAAAGCAGATTATTGACGGCGGCAGGGATTATGAGGTTACCGTTGATTTTTCCAGTGTAGGTGTGAAGAAGATGTTTGCATCCTTTGCCAAATTGAAAAAGTTATAAAAATTTTATGAATTTGTAATTTTTTCTAGTAGATTGGGGAAACATATGCTATAATGAATTAATAAAAAGAGTTCTAGGTGGCAGGAAAATGAAAAACTGTTGTTGGCATAAAAAGGAGTGGTCAGAAATGGAAAAAATGGAAGAATTAAAGAATTTATTAACCGCAAATGTGAACAAAGTAACAGAATTATTGCATAAAAAGGAGAAAGAGGAAATAATGGAAGAGAAGAAAAAATCAAAAGCTGGTTTAATTTTTGCAATCATTGGTATTGTTGTAGTAGTTGCTGCAGCTGCTTATGGATTATATCGTTTCTTTGCACCAGATTATCTGGAGGATTTTGAAGACGATTTCGATGATGATTTTGAAGATGATTTCTTTGACGAGGATGACGAGGAAGAGAAATAATCATTATCATTTGCATAATTTAACAGGTGAAGATGTAAAGGGCTGTGTGATATCATGCAGCCCTTTTACTGAGTGTGCCGGAAACGCTGCGGATGACATGTGTTTTTGGAAAAGAATTGTTTGTGTGAGGTAAGTATGAAAAAAGGTCAGGTATTACAGGGAACTGTTGCATATGTGGATTTCCCGAATAAGGGAGTTGTAAAAGTAGAAGAAGGAAAGCAGGTAATCGTAAAAAACGTATTACCGGGACAGGAGATTTCCTTTTCTGTAAATAAGGTAAGAAAGGGAAAAGGCGAAGGCCGCTTACTGGAAGTTTTGAAGAAAGCACCAAATGAGCTGCCGGAAGCACCATGCCCGCATTTTGGAATCTGTGGAGGCTGTACTTATCAGAATTTATCCTATGAAGATCAGCTTGTATTAAAAGGACAGCAGGTGAAGAAACTGATGGATGCGGTAGTAGACCCGGAAACCTACAGCTTTGAGGGCGTAAAAGCAAGTCCGAATGAATTCGGATTCCGTAATAAGATGGAATTTACTTTTGGGGATGAATATAAGGATGGTCCCCTTGCTCTTGGCATGCATAAGCGTGGCAGCTTTTATGATATTGTTTCGGTAACGGACTGTAAAATTGTAGATGAAGATTATCGGAAGATATTAAGCTGTGTGCAGCAGTATTTTGCAGAAAAAAAGATTTCCTATTATCATAGGATGCGGCATACCGGATATCTGCGTCATTTACTGGTGCGTAAAGCGGTAAAGACCAAAGAGATCCTGATTGACCTTGTAACGGCAGGCGCAGAGCATATTCTGGATGGCCTGACAGAAGCAGTATCTTCAGAAAAAGATTTGCTGACCGGAATGAAAGACGCGTTATGTAAACTTGATTTAGACGGCAGCATTGCAGGAATTCTTCATACGAAAAATGACAGTGTAGCAGATGTAGTAAAGGATGAAGGAACAGAGATTTTATATGGAAAAGATTATTTCTACGAAGAACTCTTAGGACTTCGTTTTAGAATCACACCATTTTCTTTCTTCCAGACCAACTCTCTTGGAGCAGAGGTGCTTTACCAGACTGCAAGGGACTATATCGGTGATACGCTGACCGAGAAGGCAGACAAGGTGGTATTCGATTTATACAGCGGAACCGGAACCATTGCACAGATGCTGGCACCAGCCGCAAAAAGGGTAGTGGGTGTGGAAATAGTAGAAGAGGCAGTGGAAGCCGCAAAGGAAAATGCGGCATTAAATGGTCTTGAAAACTGCGAATTTTTAGCCGGCGATGTCTTAAAAGTATTGGACGATATTACCGAAAAACCGGATTTTATCGTATTGGATCCTCCGCGCGATGGCATCCATCCAAAGGCATTGGAGAAGATTATCCACTATGGCGTAGACCGTATGATTTATATTTCCTGTAAGCCAACCAGTCTTGCAAGAGACTTAGAGGTTTTAACCGCCAGAGGATATCAGGTGGAGAGGATGTGCTGCGTGGACATGTTCCCATGGTCCGGAAATATTGAGACGGTTGTTTTGCTTTCCAAGGGTGAGGTCGACTCGAAAAAGATTCGGGTTGAGTTCTCTTTAGAAGATATGGATATGTCCGAATTTCAAGATGGGGCAACCTACACGCAGATCAAGGACTATGTACTGGAACATAGCGGATTAAAGGTATCAAACCTGTATATCTCACAGATTAAGCGGAAATGTGGGATTGAGGTTGGTAAGAACTACAATCTGCCGAAGTCCGAAGATTCCAGACAGCCTCTGTGTCCACCGGAAAAAGAGAAAGCAATCCGAGAAGCATTCAAATATTTTGGGATGATATAACATCCCGTAAAATGGAGGTTTCTTATGGATAGATTGATTTCTTGTAAGTTTAACATGGATACCGCTTGTGTGGAACTGAAATTCTTTGATGGTAGTATGATTGCGATTGATACGATTGCGGTTGAGAACGAGGTTGCCGACAATATGTATCAGAGGTCGGAACTGGATTATCTGATTTACAATGACCCGATTGGATATGCTGATTTGATATTGAACGGAGATTCCAAAACCTATTTGAAAAACTGTTACAGAGTATAAATCTGTGGATACGGCGATTGGAGCGATTTGCCTGGCTCACTAAACCTCTAAGCCCATAGTTATTGGCTAAGGCAGATATTCAACTTTAATTTTAGAAAACATAAATAAAGGCTATCCAATCTTTTTGACTGGGTAGCCTTTGAAAGTTTTGCTCTTTCTACTTTTTAAGAATCAATTTATGAATGACCATGCCGATTATCAAACCAAAGGATGATACTGCCAAATACCAAAGCGAATGTATCAATGCTGTCTCGTTATAGTATATAAACACAGATGGCACAAATGTAATTGCTATGATTATTGGATACAAGTACTTTACTTTCAGATTTGAAATGCTGCCAATTAGAATTGAAAGCAATAATGTTGCTAAAATAAGCAAAACTATCATTCCCATAACGTCTGTTGGTCCTGCAAATAATGGAAATACATAAAACATAAATAATTGAATTAAGAGTATTAGTATCTCCTTCAAGTATTTCTTCATAATCAAAACACCTCCGTTCATATAAACTCTTTTTTATTTCATTTTGCAAAGATTATCTTGATTTGCAGTTTGTCATTGTTGTAGATTGCTCCAATACTTCCGCCCATACGCTCAATCAGCAGCTTGGCGATGGACAATCCCAAACCGGTTGAATTGCGACTGGCTTCTACTGTATAGAAACGGTCAAACAATCTGCCGACCGTCACATAATTCAGATTGTGCGCCGTGTTGCTGAATGTAACACAGCCGTTCTTATCCATGACTACGGACAGATCGCCGTCAGAGTATTTCAGCGCATTGCTGATAATGTTGGAAAAGATACGGTTGACCGCACCTGCATCCAGTTCACGGAAAACCGGTTCCTCCGGCAATTCGATTTCCGGTTGGATGCCTTTTTCCTGCATGACCGCATAGAAAGACAGCAGACTTTCCTCCAATGCCCGGACAACATCCATACGTTCTGGTTTCAGTTCCTGAAAAGAAGTAACCACACTATATCTGAAGAGTTCTTCGGTTAGATTTTTTAAAACATCTGTTCTGTTTTGGATTTGAGAAAGATAGCAGTGTACCGTTTCGCTTTTTTCCTCTCGTTCCAATAGGTCAAGATAACCGTTTATCGCCGTAAGCGGAGTTCTCAGGTCATGGGAAATATTGGTGATAGCTTCTTTCAGTTCCAGATCGCCCTGTTGGTAACGATGGCGTTCCTTGCGGAGCAATCGAAGCTGGATATTAATCTCCGAAGCCAGTTTTCTCAGATGAGGGTCGCTGGAAGAAATATCAATCAGAGTGTTTGTGTCGGAGGAAAGACGTTCCTGGAATTCTGTATGAATTTCATCAATACTTTTTTCTATAAAAATAATCTTTGTGATTAGAAAAAATACAACAATTAGCAAAATACAACACAAAATCCAAGGGAACATCTTTCTACCTCCTTACTTTAGGTTCTTTTTCTTAAAGGAACGACTTCCTATAAGAGATGTTGAAAAAATTACAAACGCAGAGCACAATGGAAGAAAAATCAGGTGTTCCACCCCTTCTTCGCAAAGAATTACACCTTGTCCTCCAGGTGTCAGACAGATAAGAAATTCCAGCAGGATACGAAATGTTCCACCGATGAATTTGATATTTTGGGGATGCCATCGCACAGTTGGGTCTGTATCACTCCACATCCATCCATCCAATAACTCTGGTTCTGCAAAACGATCATAAAGGAGCATCCCGATTATGACCATTGCAGCTACAGCTCCCAGACAAAGAAGTGTCGCTGAGTTTTTGTTCTCCGCCAGACTTGCCAACAGACAACATACGCTGGAGAGTGCAACGACCATCAAAAGGCTTGAAAAAATATAAAATGCCATCTCTCCCAAAGAGAGGTTCAGGCTTGCCGTACCCAGTAGCGGAATACCCAGCATCCCATTAACTATCAACCAGATTAGTGCAGTACTCAGTCCAGCACATATGGTCAGGAGAAGATTGGAAAAATAAACTTCTTCACGAGTGTGTCCGCAGATTAGTTTATTGCGCAGAGTTCCATATTCATAGTCTGTTCCCCACAAATATGCGGCAAATACGGCGATAAATGGTCCCATCAGGGGTGAATATCCAAAAAAACGGGCGACCAGCTTATAGATGTATGCATTAGTCAAATTCGTCTGGAAGTAACCGTTGAGGATGATGAATGCGGAAAGCAATACAGCAATCACTAATTCTATTCGAATCATTTTTTTATTCTCTGTACGGTAAAAGGCTGCTCGAAAAAGTTTACGCATTATTATCACCTCCAACCAGAGAGATGTAATAACTCTCCAAACTTTCATCTTTTTCCTGCATAGACAGCACTTCGCAGTTTTCCTTTGCCAGTACAACGGTCAGCTGTGTCACATTGATCTTTGCGAACACATCGGCTGTTGTTGCGGAGATAATTTTATATTCCAGATTCATGGAATCCAGCACACGAGCCAGAGTAGAAGTATCGGTCACTTCCATGCGGACACACTTGCGGCAAACTGTGTCCAGTTCTTCTGCACTCAGTTCCTTCACCATGCGACCATTATCAATGATACCGTAATGAGTAGCCAGACGGGAAAGTTCATCCAGAATGTGACTGGAAATAAGAACTGTAATCTGTTTTTCTCGGTTCAACTTCAAAATCAGTTCTCGCATTTCCACAATACCCTGAGGGTCGAGACCATTTACAGGCTCATCAAGAACAAGAAAGTCGGGATCACCGGCTAATGCGATAGCGATGCCCAGACGCTGCTTCATACCGAGGGAGAAGTTCTTCGCTTTTTTCTCTCCCGTGTTGTCGAGACCTACCAGCTTCAACAATTCCTGAATACAATCAAATGATGGCAGACCAAGAATGAGATACTGGTGCTTCAGATTTTCCTCCGCAGTCATATCCATGTAGATGGACGGTGTTTCCACCACAGCACCCATGCGACGGCGGGATTTGATAATATCCTTGCTGTCATTGCGGATGCCGTACAGAGAAAAGCTACCGGAAGTCGGTTCCTGCAATCCGCAGATCAAGCGGATCAGGGTTGTCTTACCAGCGCCGTTCTTTCCCACAAAGCCATAGATGGAACCTTTGGGAACATTCATAGTAAGACCATTCAATGCCTGAAAGTTTTTATACTTTTTTGTCAGGCTGTTTGTTTGCAAAATATAGTTCATATTGTATTACCTCCTTTGCTGACCTAAGTTTACAAAACAAAAGTCAAGAAAGTGGTCAAGAAAAACGTCAAGATTTGGTCAAGATTTTTTGTTCTGCCAATTTGAAACCAATTCCCCAGACTGTTTCGATATAGTCTACACCGCTGACATCCTGCATCTTTTTACGAAGATTGCTGATGTGCTGCTTCAAAGAACGCTCGGTGCAGTCGGGTGTGTCCAGACTGATTCTGTCAAGCAGGACACTCTTTGAAATTACCTGTTTGGGATTTTCCATCAGCAGTTTTAAGATGGCATACTCCGTTCGGGTCAGCTTCACAGGCTGCTCCTGTACTGTCAGAGAAAGGGAAACCATATCCAAAACCAAATCGCCAACGGAAAGAGATTTGGTTTCGCCATGTTGTTCTGCCTTGCGGAGCTGAACAGTGATACGGGCAAGAAGCTCCTTTGTATCAAAAGGCTTGGTCATGTAATCTGCCGCACCGCCCAGCAGAAGATTTACCTTGTCTTGCACATCTACTTTTGCGCTGAGAACGATAACAGGAATGTTCTCAATGTGGGGCAGAACTTCCTCGCCAGACAATCCCGGCAACATCAGATCCAGCAGCACCAAATCGGGCTTGTTTTGTGAAAGAAGATATAACGCTTCTGTGCCGGAGTATGCACGAAGAACAGAATAGCCCTCTTGCACCAGCACTTCTCTCAGCATATCTCCAATATGAATATCATCATCTATGATTGCGATTGTTTTCATTCTCGTTCCTCGTCAATTTCCTTTTATAGTTCAAACGCTACTATCGTTTCCTTTGGCAACTTCTCGTTTTCGCAGTTTAGAAGGTAGGCTATTGCCTTGTTCGCAAAGCGGTTTGTTTTCATTGTATCCCAATCGGCAAGTCGGACTATTTCTGATGTGCCGTTCTCAAAATCAAATGAAATCTGGCCCCATTCGCCGTCGCAGTCTGCTTGGTATTCGTAGATTGCGGTGGCGATTTTCTTTTTTCGTTTGGTCTTGGATTTCTGTTTCAAGCGGACAGCATGGATTGCGCCCTCGGCAACCAACAATTCTGTCAGTTTGTCCACTGCTCTGCGGTAGGCTCGCTCCGCACCGCTGGCAGTGCTGCCCTCAAACATTACAGCCAGTTCCTCAAAGGTGGGACGGCCTTTCCATGAGCCGACATGCCCGCAGGTCATGCAGATTGCCAGCCGCTTTTCAAGCAAGGTCTGTTCCCGGTAGTTCAGCTTATCAAAAGCTCGCTGCACCTTTTCTGCCTGTATGCCGTTCCAGAGGATGTCGGAGTAGTTCCAAGTATCATCAAGAGCAACATCTTCGCCCGTTTCCTCGCCGTCCTCATCTGTCACATAGAATGGTTGCTGATTGCGGATACCTCGAACAACTCTCAGATATTCTTCCGCAAGGGCAAAGTCACAGTTATACTTTTTGGAAAACTCGCTGACCGCACCCTTGGCAGGATCATAGTCCATCAGCTTTTGGAGCATTTGTTCCCTGCAGGAGAGCTTTATATCTATAAAACGGTCTGTATCGTACAGATCGCCGCCATCCACACCCCAAAAGCCTTTGATGCGCTTATTGAGCTGTGGCTCATAATGGTGGAGGAAGAACGAGAAATATATCAAATTCTTTTCCCGCAAGGCAGACAGGATATATTCATTCAGACTGCCCACCGCTGGCGGCTCCGGTTCCAGTTGGAAGATGCGCTCTGCCATATAGGGAATGATACCATCACCGTGCGGATTGACAGCGTATTTTGGTATGTATCCGGTCATATTCCATGTAAAATCACTTAGCATAGCGCACCTCCTTTCAACGTCCAATTTCAAATTTATTTCTTTTTCTTACTCGCAAAAATTGCAATTATACAGAAAACCAAGAAAAACAAAAATCCTATTTTCATTGACTGTTCCTCCTAACAAATTCAAATGCACTTTTGGGCTTCTTTCTTCAAAGCAACCTGTTCCATTTCTTTCTCATAAGTTCCCTTGGCATAAGCGACATTACTTTTTGCCCGGAGCATCTTATCTTTCGCCAGTTTCTTCATAACCTCTGCTAAATCCTCATCCAGTTTGCCACGCTTGATATAGCGGTTTATGGTATTCAGCCGCTTTTCGTATATCTGGATAACAGGATGATCGTCTGCAAGCTCCCGTTGTTCTCTGCCTTTCAGATTGCCGATCTGTCGGCAGGTGCGGTGTAGCTTGTCCCCCGGCGCATAGCCGCCGCAGTATTTGGTGTGCCTTGCGTTGGTTGTCAGAAACCATTTGCCGCAAATTTTACATTTCTTCGGTGCATGACCGACACACAAGCCCTCAAAGAGATCAGACCGGAACATCCCCACAAAGGATACATAATGGATTCGCTTGACGAGCTTTGCAACTTTTTCGCCGGGACGGATGACCGATACATACTGAACGGAATTGTTCAGGGTAGACATCCAGGCATTGCCCTCCGTGATAGAGAACTCCGGCGGGAAATAGCTGCCGAACATTCTGGCGAAGCCCTCTGCGGTACGGTCTGCTTCATTTCCGTCTGATTTTTCCGCAAAATCAAGCATTGCGGTTTGGTATTCCCCAAGGGAGTATGCCAGATGCCCGAATACAGCAGTATATCGTTGGAGCATCATTGCATCGGCATAGTTCGGGATTTCTTCAAACTGCAAGGAATTAGTTGCGGCTTTTATGGCAAACTCCATATATTTCAGCGCATTGTCCGCAGTAAAGACTTTTTCAATCCGTTCTCTATGTTTTGGAATATTCATATTGGAGAACGGCGGCGTTTCGCTGAGAATATCCACCATTGTCAGCACAGCTTCCTTTGCCATAGGAAAGAGTGCGGAAGCATCCTGTCCGGCGTTTAACATTCCAAGCAGTAGATTGATTTTCTCGCATTGCTCGTTCATTCTTGCGAGGGTATCCGCAGGAACATTCAGCGCATCACAGGCAAGAGTACCGATAGGAAATATTTTGCCCTCATATATGACCGTATCCTGCCAAAAATCCAATGTCATCAGTTCTTGATTCATGCTTGCCCTCCTGTCCTGTTTTTTCACTTTTCTAATTATACCATGCAAATGTGAAGAAATCTACATCATCAGATAAGTTGTCCTGTTTTTTGAAATGAGGTTGTCCTGCTTTTAGCCTGCTTTTTTTCAAATCCGTCATAACCATAGTAGAAAGGGCGAAGCACCTGCCAATCACGGCGGGTGCTTCGTGCTTTCCAGACTATTATGAACGGAGGTTTTTCTATGACAATCTATGAAAACATCAAGGCGGCGATCAGCGTGAAGCAAGCTGCCGAGCACTATGGGCTGAAAGTCAACCGCAGCGGTATGACTTGCTGCCCATTCCACAATGACCGGCATCCGAGCTTGAAGCTGAATGAAGATTATTTCTTCTGCTTCGGTTGCGGAGCCAAGGGAGACGTGATCGACCTTGTGGCAAAGCTGTTCAATCTGAGTAACCATGAAGCAGTGCAAAAGCTGGCTGCGGACTTTGGGCTTGACCCGAAACCGCCCACTGCCGCAGCTATGGTCAAGCCAAAGCGTCCCTATATCCGTCAGTTCCGGGAGGATGAAATGCTGTGTTTCCGGGTGCTGACGGATTATCTGCATCTGTTGGAGGATTGGAAAGTGCGCTATGCACCAAAGACACCGGACGAGCCTTATGATGACCGTTTTGTGGAAGCCTGCCAGATGCACTGCCATATCGAATATATGGCAGATGTGCTGACCGTGGGCGAATTGGAACAGCGTGTAGCTGTTGTGGACAAACTGATGAAGGACGGGTATATCGACTTTCTGAAAGAGTACACTGCACGAAAGAAAAAGGAGGTGGCACACCATGGCGAAGAACCGGAAAACGCCTGATATGAATTTGCCTGTCTGGTTTGATGGGCAGAATATCAATGAAGCTCTGTTTTGTGAAGAATTTCTGCAAGAGAGCAGAATCATCTTTGCAAACAGGGCTTTCTTTACGCCCAATGGACGGGTAACGGATGATATTGTCCTGCGGGGCGAGGTCTACGAAAAGCTGAAAAGCTACACCATCAGCAGCGTACCGCAGAAGATCAAAAACATCATGGAATTGCTGAAACTGGAAGCCATGGTTGAGGATCTTCCTCCCCAGCCTGACCGCATCCATGTTGCCAACGGAACGCTCATGCTGGATGGAAGATTTATCGAGGGGAAAAAGGAAATCGTACAGAGCCGCTTGCCTGTTTCCTACAATCCAAACGCTGCTGCACCTGCTCTGTGGCTGAACTTTTTGGACGGTTTGCTCTATGAAGAAGATATTCCCACCTTGCAGGAGTTTATCGGCTACTGCCTGATTCCCTCCAACAAGGGGCAGCGCATGATGGTGATTAAGGGCAACGGCGGCGAGGGCAAATCTCAAATCGGTGCAGTGCTGTCCACCATATTCGGCACGAATATGAAAGACGGCAGTATCGGTAAAATTTCCGAAAACCGCTTCGCCCGTGCCGATCTGGAACACATCCTGCTGTGCGTGGATGATGATATGCGGATGGAAGCTCTGCGCCAGACCAACTATGTAAAATCCATTGTAACCGCACAGGGCAAGATGGATTTGGAACGCAAAGGTAAACAGAGCTATCAGGGCTGGATGTTCGCCCGGTTGATGGCATTCAGCAATGGCGATCTGCAAGCCCTGTATGACCGTAGCGATGGTTTTTACCGTAGACAGCTTGTGCTGACTACCAAGGAAAAGCCCGTGGACAGAGCCGACGATCCCAATCTTGCAGAGAAGATGAAAGCCGAAGCCGAGGGGATTTTCCTCTGGGCATTTGAAGGCTTGCAGCGGCTTGTTGCCAACAACTTTAAGTTTACGGAGAGCGACCGCATCCGTGAAAACCGGGAAGCGGTCAAGCGTGACAATAACAACATTTTTGACTTCATGGATTCCGAGGGATATATCCGGCGCAAGGCGGATGCGTCCATCAGTTCCAAGGACTTTTACGCTATCTATCGCCTGTGGTGTGAGGAAAACTCCCTTGCCCCTCTGAAATCCCGCAGCTTCAGCGATGCCATGGTTGCCAATGCAAAGAAATTTAATTTGGAGCATTGCAACAACATCACCAACTCAGCCGGACGGCGGGTATGGGGATTTATGGGTGTGGAAGCTGTGGCACGACCTAATATAAACGGGTTTTACGACGTTTCGCCATGTACGTACGTACCGGAGGAATGGCAGGACTGATTCCTGTCTTTCGTTTTCTGTATGTATGTACACAGCGTTTTACCTGTTTTCCTTTTTTATAGGAATAATCAGCTGTCAGAACTGACCTGTTTTCGGGCATTGAAAATCAATGGTAATGGAAACAGCAAAGTTCTTGACCGCAGGACGAAACCATTTCACCAAATCGTGCTTCTCCAAACCATGCACCCAGTTTACGAAACAATGGGTGTTTTCACTGTTTCAGACAAAATCCCACGGAACAGCAAAGTGGGATATATGCCTGTATGGACAGAGTATCGCACTCACAAAATGAAAGCGATTTTGGAGAAAGCAGATTTTTCACTGTTCGGTGCATCTGCTCCGCTTTGGGGAGTAGCCTTTGCACCGAATTGTAAATCAAAAGCATCTGGCAGGCTTCCACAAAACGGTCATCCAGAGCATCTTCCGGTGTCTTGGGTGCGTATCGTATTTTCCAATCTTCCAGCAGATGCAGATAATCCGTCAGCACCCGGAAACACAGCATTTCATTCTCCCGGAACTGACGGATATAGGGACGCTTTGGCTTGACCATAGCTGCGGCAGTGGGCGGTTTCGGGTCAAGCCCGAAGTCCGCAGCCAGCTTTTGCGCTGCTTCATAACTGCTCAGATCGAACAGTCTTGCCACAAGGTCGATTACATCCCCCTTGGCTCCGCAGCCGAAGCAGAAGAAATAATCCTCGTTCAGCTTCAAGCTCGGATGCCTGTCGTTGTGGAACGGGCAGCAAGCCATACCATTGCGGTTGACATTCAGCCCGTAGTGTTTTGCGGCTTGCTTTACGCTGATTGCCGCCTTGATGATTTCATAGATTGTCATAGAAAAACCTCCGTTCATAGTATTTAGAAAGCACGAAACACCCGCCGTGATTGGCAGGGGTTTGGCTCCTTCTACTATGGTTATGCCGGATTTTTCAAAAAACAGGCTAATCGGAGGACAACCCCGTTTCAAAAAACAGGACAACTTATGGATAGATGTAGATTTCTTTACATTAGCATGATAGAATTAAGAAAATGAAAAAACAGGACAGGAGGGGCAAGCATGAACCAAGAACTGATGACATTGGATTTTTGGCAGGATACGGTCATATATGAGGGAAAAACACTTCCTGTCGGCGCTCTTGCCTGTGATGCGCTGAATGTCCCTGCGGATACCATCGCAAAGATGAACGAGCAATGCGAGAAAATCAATCTGCTGCTTGGAATATTAAACGCCGGACAGGATGCTTCTGCACTCTGTCCTATTGCAACGGAAGCTGCTCTGACGATGCTTGATATTCTCAGTCAAACACCGCCGTTCTCCTATATGAATATCTCAAAGCACAGAGAACGGATTGAAAAAGTCTTTACTGTGGACAATGCGCTGAAATATGTGGAGTTTGCCATAAAAGCCGCAACCAATTCTTTGCAATTTGAAGAAATCCAGAACTTTGCCGATGCGATGATGCTCCAACGCTATACCGCAGTTTTCGGGCATCTGGCATACTCCCTTGGGGAATACCAAACGGCCATGCTTGATTTTGCAGAAAAATCAGACGGCAATGAAGCAGAACGCACCGCAGAGGGTTTTGCAAAAATGTTCGGCGACTATTTTCCGCCGGAGTTCTCTATCACGGAGGGCAATGCCTGGATGTCTACTTTGAATAATTCCGTTCAGTATATATCGGTCATCCGTCCCGGCGAAAAAGTTGCGAAGCTGGTCAAGCGGATGCACTATGTATCCTTTGTAGGGATGTTCCGGTCTGATCTTTTTGAGGGCTTATGTGTTGGTCATGCCCCGAAAAAATGCAAAATCTGCGGCAAGTGGTTCCTCACCACCAACGCAAGGCACACCAAATACTGCGGCGGCTATGCACCGGGGGACAAGCTGCACCGCACTTGCCGACAGATCGGCAACCTGAAAGGCAGAGAACAACGGGAGCTTGCGGACGATCATCCGGTGAAACAGATTTATGAGAAACGGCTGAACACCATAAACCGCTATGTGAAGCGTGGTACTCTGGACGCTGATCTTGCAGAGGTTATGAAAAAGCTGGCAAAGGATAAAATGCTTCGAGCGCTGAGCAATGTCGCCTATGCCAAAGGTGATTACGAAAAAGAGATGGGACAGGCTGCTTTGAAGAAAGAAGCAAAATTACGGACGAAATGAGGAATATGTAATGGCACAGAAATATGATTTAACTGATATTGGGAATGCGCTTAGCCGGGTTATGGACAATCCTATGACCAAAATAATCCGTTCTGGCTCTATTGGTGTGTTGGGCGTAGTAAACCCAGTTGCGGGAATTGTAGGCGGAATAGGAAATGATCTTCTATCTGAATACAATACCTTCAAACTCGGCCATCTACTGAACGGTCTTGCATCTGGCTTTAATCTCGAAAGAAGATTGAACGAGCTTTACAACTATGTAAACTCCAGCCCGGAAAAGGCTATTATCGTAGCCAATCTGTTCAAACAAACCGTAAATGCAGAATGCCCAAAGGTTTGCGTTATTTATGGTCTAATTCTTGCAAACCATTTAGAAACACTTACAGAATTCACGCACGAAGAATTGATTGTCTGTAAAGCTTTGGAAAACGCTACGGATTATGATCTGAAGAATTTCAAAGAAATAATGGAGAACTATCTTAAGCCAACATCAAATGGAAGAAGAATTGTATTTCCAAAAGACTTTGCAGATATTGCTGCTTTCACCACCACATGCGATTGGTGTGTATATAATAGAATCTTTGTTTCTCGCACAGCAGAGTGGGGTGAAATGGAAGAAGGCATTTTGGATATGAGCACGTACTATTACGAGGCAAATCCTGCATCTGTTCTTCTGGATAATATAAATGCTGCAAGACAAACTTGGAATTATGGTTAATTATTCCCGCTGATTACTTAGAAGGGAGGTGCGCTATGCTAAATGATTTTTCGTGGAACATGACCGGATACATACCGAAGCACCAAGTTAATCCACACGGTGACGGCATCATCCCCTATGTGGCAGAGCGCATCTTCCAACTGGAACCGGAACCGCCAGCGGTGGACAGTCTGAATGAATATATCCTGTCTGCTTTGCGGGAAAAGAATTTGCTATATTTTTCGTTCTTTCTGCACCACTACGAAACGCAGCTCAACAAGCGCATCAAAGGCTTTCTCAGTGTGGACGGCGGCAATCTGTACGACACAGACCGATTTATCGATATAAAGATCTCCTGCCGGGAGCAAATGCTCCAAAAGCTGATGGACTATGATCCTGCCAAGGGTGCGGAGTATGCTACATACATCTATCCGTTCATCTGGGATTCTATGCTCCGTTTCCGCATGGGCGAAGAAAAATGGTCGGTATCCTCTCTGACCAATTACAAAATGGTGCGATCAATGGCGTGGCTGTACCATAACACCAAAGATGCGGTCAACCAGTTTTCCAAGAAGTATAACTGCGACCTTGCTCTTGCGGAAGAATATCTGAAAGTTGTCCGTGGAATCCGCAACCAGCAGCCGTTCTATATAACGGACGAGGACGGCGAGGAAACAGGCGAGGATATAGCCCTTGACGATAGCTGGAACTATACCGATATCCTCTGGAACGGCATACAAGCAGAAAAGGTACAGCGGGCATTTGAGAAGCTGAATTACCGGGAACAGACCTTGCTCGAAAAACGGTTAGCAATCTGTATGACCTGCGGGCGAGTTGGCTCATGGAAGAACCGCCCCACTTTTGAAGAATTGGCGATTATGTTTGAGGGCAGCACAGCCAGCGGTGCAGAGCGAGCCTACCGGAAAGCGGTGGACAAACTGACAGAACTGCTGGTTGCCGAAGGTGCGCTCCATGCTGTCCGGCTGAAACAGAAAACCAAAACCAAGCGCAAAAAGAAAATCGCCGCCGCAATCTACGAATATCAAGCAGACTGCGACGGCGAATGGGGCGAAATTTCAGTTGATTTTGAGAACGGCACAGCAGAGATTATCCGACTTGCTGATTGGGATACAATTAAAACGAACTGGTTTGCCAAGGAGGCGATCCGGTATATTTTATCATTGTCGCCTGATGCTCTTACAAAATATATGCTCGTCCCCCTTGAGCCGCCACTTATATCTTGAATCCTTACAACCACTGTAAGTGGTATTTGCTGTGTTCCCATGCTATCATTTTATTACAAATGATAGGAGGTATTCACATGAAACCCATTTTGAATATTGAAAATTTAACAAAAATCTATGGCAATGTGCCAAGTCAAACAAAGGCACTGAATGGGATCACCTTCCAGGTGATGCCGGGAGAGTTTCTCGGCATTATGGGAAGCAGCGGTTCCGGTAAATCCACACTGCTCAATTGTATTGCGACTGTGATTCAACCCACAGGTGGAAGCATTCAGGTGGAAGGCGATACTCTGCAATCCCTCAAGGGAAAGGCTCTTGCAGAGTACCGTGGCAAAAAAGTTGGTTATCTATTCCAGAACTTTGAATTGCTGGACAACCTGACTGGCAGGGAAAACATCCTGCTCCCGACTTCCTTGCATGGGGTATCCGAAGCAGAAAGCAGCCAGCGGCTGAAGCAGTTGGCTGACTATCTGGAAATCACTGATGTTCTGGATAAGTTTCCGTCCAAGATGTCCGGCGGCCAGCGTCAGCGTGTTGCGGCAGCAAGGGCTCTGATCTTACATCCCCAAATGATCCTTGCCGATGAACCGACGGGTGCGCTGGATTCTAAGAACGCAAGAAGTCTTATGGAGAAGCTGTCCGGCCTGAATCGTGACGAACAAGCTACGATCCTGATGGTAACCCATGATTCCAATGCCGCCAGCTTTTGCAAGCGCATTCTGTTCATCCAGGACGGCGTGATCTTTCATGAGCTTCGGCGTGGAGACGAAAGCCAGCAGGAGTTCTACGGGCGCATCCTGAAGGTGATGGCGCAACTGGGAGGGGGCAGCGCAAATGTTCTCTAATCTCATTCTTCGGAACAGCCACCGCAGCCGAAAGGAAAACGGTCTGTTTTTCAGCTCCCTGGTGATTTCTATTGTTGCCTTTTACATGATTCTTTCCATCTCCACTCAAGATGTGATGCTCTTTTTGCAGAAAATGGAGAGTGACGCAGTTGACAAACTCCTGCTTCTGATTCCTGCGTTTTATGGGATGACCCTCGGTATTCTGTTCTTTTTGATCTATTTTGCCTGCAAGTATCAGTTCGAGCGCAGACGGCATGAGTTTGGTGTTTATCTAATGTTGGGGATGCGTAGAAGTAAACTGTTTGGTATGCTTCTGGCGGAAGATTTCCTGACCAGTATTCTTGCCATGCTCATAGGCTTACCTGTGGCTGTGGTGCTTTCAGAAATTGTCAGTCTTGTCACCGCCAAGCTGGTAGGCATGGGGATCATCGGTCATCAGTTTTCTTTATCCTGGTCTGCAATTGAATGGACGCTGGCAGGATTTCTGGCAATTAAGCTGACGGCACTTCTGATTTTGAGTGGACGAATCAGCCGCCAGGAGATCGGTACTTTGCTATCCCAGCCAACGAACCGCCCCAAAAAGCAAATGCCATCTGTTATCTATGGACTGGCTGCTATATGCGGAAGTGTGATGTTGGCAGTGGCTTACTACATGGCGATTCAGGGAATTGCATGGACAAAGGTAAGTATGATGGGACTGACTTTGCTGTTGGGCATAGTTGGTACGATGCTGCTTTTCTATGGGATGCGTGCGCTGATTGCTTTGATTGTTAAGAAAGGAAAAGGAAATAAGCAGCTTCATGTATTTACCTTCCGGCAGATTCAGGAGAATGTTATTCATCAGTCAACCTCCATGGCCATCAGCTCCCTGCTGATTCTGGCGGCGCTGTGTTGTTTTGGTGCGGGCGTAGGAATTGCAGGAACGAATAGCCTGTCTTCTGGCCATGTAATCGACTATACTTTTGAAGATCATACTGCAGAAGATTCATCGCAGGTTCTTCCGAATATAAAGGCAGCCCTGAAAGAAAACGGTTTGGAAAATCAATTTTCAGAGCTTTTTGAAATGAGGGTTGGGCGTATTCGCACCACAGAAGATTATGATAATGCCTACAGCATGGACGCTGTTATGGACTCTCTTCGGAGCCTGCCCCAGTCGGAAGACCGGGATGTCCTTCTGAACAATCTTGGTTATGCCACATACCCATATTTGATTTGTTTATCGGACTATAATCGTTTGTTGGAATTGTCCGGCAAACCGGCTCTCCAATTAGGCGAAAAGGAGGCCGCTGTCTATATTGATACAGAGTTTACTACGGTAAGTCGTACCGCAATGCTGAACCAAGTATTGGCCGGACAGCCCAAGGTGGAACTGGATGGTAGTCCGATTCATCTTACAGGAGAGGTTCAGTCTGTGAATTTGGTCACGGACCGTTCTATAACCTTGTCCTTTGCATTGATTCTTCCGGATGAAGCATTCCTATATTATAGCCAGGGAATGTATGATACCTATGTCAATGCGGTGCTCAGTGAGCAGGCTCTGGATGGAAATAGCCTTATGACTGCATATTTGGATTTGAACGAGAAGCTGGACGAAACTGGCATTGAATATGAAAGCTATCTTCAGAATATAGGTCGTCAGCTTTTCTACACCATAGCATCCAGTTATATTACCCTCTATCTTGCGATTGTTTTCCTGGTAGTTGCCAACACCATCGTGGGTGTTCAGTTCCTGATGAGTCAGCAGAAAACCGGGCGCAGATACCAGACCCTGATCCGCCTGGGAGCTACTTACGAAACCCTTTGCCAGTCTGCTGGAAAGCAAATTACCTGGTTTATGGGACTTCCTGTATTGGTTGCGGCTGTCAGCAGTCTGTTTGGAGTCAGGGCGTTATTTACAGGGATACTCTCGTCCCGAACCCGTGGGACAGTGTCTGAAATGCTGCTTGTATCTGCTGCTATGATTTTACTACTTTGCGTGATAGAATATATTTATATGAGAGTGGTCAAGCGCTCCAGTGATCGGTATTTGCTGACACTGATGCAGCCGCAGAGAGAAGAATAATTTGGAAGGAGGTGCTGTCATGAAAAGAATTGCTGTTGTGGAAGATGAAGTCTATATGCGGGAAGAACTCTGCGATATGCTCCAAAAGGACGGCTATCTTGTGGAGGCAATTACCGAGTTTGAAGATGCCGCTCGGCTCTTGGCAGCCCTCCGCCCTGACCTTGTGATCTTAGACCTGAACTTGCCGGAGATCAGTGGCTTTCAAATCTGCCAGGAGCTAAAGAATAAAACTGCTATCCCCGTCCTGGTGCTGACTTCCAGAGATCAGGTAAAGGATGAACTGCAAGCGTTCCAGTTGGGTGCCGATGAATATTTGACGAAGCCGTGCAGAAAAGATCGACTTCTTGCCAGGGTATCCAATATTCTCAAAAGGTATGAAGGCCGTACCAATCTCATAGAGGGACCAGATTTCCTGTTAGACCAGCAGACCTACACGCTTTATATTCATAATACCTCTGTGGTGCTTCCAAAAAATCAGGGAAAACTGTTGGTCGCTCTTTTGTCCGGCGGCGATGCTCTGGTCACGACGGAGCAGCTTTGCATGGCACTATGGGGAACCACGGAATACATAGATGAAAATGCCTTGCAGGTTAACCTAACCCGGCTGAAAAAAACGATGTCCGCCCTTGAAATGAAGCAGCGAATCGTTGCAGTTCGAGGAATGGGCTACCGTTTGGAAGCGGAGGTGTCTCTATGAAGCAGCTTTGGCACATGATAGAACGGTACTACCCCTGGCTTCTGTTGCTGCTGGGCGTGGATTGCTTTTGCGCTGTCATTCTTTGGATTTCTGACATTCAGGTATTTCAAACCTTGATCGGGTTAGTAGTTCTGACGAGCATCCTTTTGTTTTCAGCGATTCTGTTTGTACTAAACAAGAGGGAGAACACCCACATGGAACTGTTCCGAGATTTCCTCAGTGATCCTACCATCTGCAATGAAGAACGGCTGCTCAGTGCCATTAGTCAGAAAGAAGGAGAATCTGTCCGATTTTTGGCTTCGGTTTTACGGGAATACAAAAACGAGAGTAACAATATGGCGGATGCCCTACGGGACTATGAAGAATACGTGGAGGGCTGGGCACATGAAGCGAAAACGCCCCTATCGTTGCTGACCATGCTCTTGGATAACCGGAACGATGAAATCTCTCCTTCCCTGCAAGCAAAGCTGGATTATGTCCGCAGTCAGCTTCAGGAGGATGTCACGCAGATGCTGTACTATGCCCGGTTGAAGAGCAGTACAAAGGATTACCGATTTGAGGATGTCAATTTGAATGACTGCTTGGGTGAAGTTCTGGAGGACTATGCCCCACTTCTTGAAGAGAAGCATTTTGTCATTCTCAACAAACTGCAATCTGAAACAGTCTATACAGACCGTAGAGGACTTCAGTTTATGTTGGGACAAATCGTTAGCAATGCCATCAAATATAGCAGCGATAGTCCCATGCTTACAATTTCCGTGATACATTCGGAGACTGCAGATATCCTTTCTGTTGAAGATAACGGCATTGGCGTAAAAAAATATAATCTGCCGTACATTTTTCAAAAGGGCTTTACCGGGGATTCTACTGACAGCAGAAAGAAGGCTACCGGTATGGGACTTTACCTGGTTAAGAAGATGGCCGACGATCTAAATCTTCATCTGGAAGCAGCTTCCCAGTGGGGAAAGAGCTTCAAGATTGTCATCTTCTTTCCTAAATTGAGATCCAACGGAGGGAAATAATATAAACAGAAAAACGCCCGCAGGATTTTCTCCTGCGGGCAGCGTGTTGTCAGCTATCCCAAGGCTTGTATTCTGTTACAGTTTTCAAATAGGTTTCGGGATCGCCGTTCAAGATAAGGTCTGCATACTCCAAAGGAGCGTTGTAGATCAAATAATCCAGCTCTGACCGCTGATACATATTGTCAGCAATCTCGTTCTCAACGACGATAGTGTCAATCGCAATCATACTGCCGTCGCTGAATTTCACTTCCACACAGCAATTATCCATATTGTAGGCACAAGATATTAAGGTTTTCATGGTATGTCCTCCATAATTCGTAATATAAAGCGAAAATCCCGTCTGACTTCCTGTTAGAAATCAGACGGGATTTGTCCGTATGCACCCCGGAAACCGTCAGCTAACAGTTGATAAGTAAATTAGTTCCTTATCACTGTTAAGCCAAAGGTTTCTGCGATTTTTGGAATAAAATGGATGTGTGTTTCTGTTTCCGTAGAGTGATGATATAACCGGAGGTTTACCCCAGGGGATAGGCATTGGAGAACGGGAGATATACATTTTGGCGAAAGGAAACTTTTTCGCAAAAGTATTATTGAGCCTTAGTTACTACAAGATGGGATTGAAGAAATGTAAGGTTGGAGGTGATGAAATGTACAATTTTACCCAAGAATTAAACTACGATATAATGCAAGAAAATTATATCAAAGATTTACAAGAATTATTGATGGAATTTGATGAAGAAACATTAGTCTTGAATGATCAGGGTAAAGGAATGTTTACCTTAGAGTGTATTACTCATAGAGTGTTTCGTGAGCATCAGGTGATTATTCATATAAAAATCGAGTATGATAAAAAACTACTTCATAAAATAGAACTTAGTGTAGAACCGGAAGATTCTAGCGATACAACTAACTATGAGTTGGATTTGAAACTTTTTTATCATGAAGAGATAAAGGGACGATTATTAGATGCAGTAAATAAGAAAAAAAGTAAATTCACATTACGAAATTACAAAATAATTTATAATACTACACCTATTTATGGATATTATGAATTCAATGGAGATTATAAAATTGCTTTTCATACTCTAAATATAATACCAAAAGATGAGCCAATGACAGAGCATATAGTATGTTTTGATATAGAACTTGAGGAACGAAATTTCGAAAGAGCAAGGTCTTTAGCAAACAATACGGTGTCAGAGTTTTGTAATTTCTTATCTGTCTTGTTAGACATTGGTTTTTATGAACCAACATCAAAATTTATGAATTTTATAAGAACTAAATATATAGGTACTCAAAAATGTTTATTTGGTGAACGTTTTAGAACTGCATTTTATGATCCAGAATTGAAATTGATTATAAAAGATAACATGAACGGGCTATGTCCGGAAAAGGAAGTTGAGAAATGTAACTTTATGAATGGTTACTTTTCTATTAATCCAAATAATGGACCTCAATTGGTTCAGATGAAAACTGGAAATGTATCATCAATAGAGGAAACTTTTAGCAGCCATCGGATTTATAAAATTAAGGAGCGAATGAAAAATACGGATGAATATCAAGAAGAAATTGATGCCGAAATTCATTATTCCAATCAACCAATAAAAATACCTCGACAAATCAGAAACTATTTTAGAGGTATTGGCAAGTATAAGAAGCAAGACTCTGAAAAATATAAATATTTCAGAAATGCTTGCAGGCTTTATAATAAAAGTAAGGTGTTAGGTACAGATGATGCCTCTATTGAAATATCTTTTATGGTTGCCAGTATTGAAGCTTTGTCAAAAACGGAGGGTAACATAGGATTTACAAATTTTGTAATGAAATATAATTCAGATGCTACCAGAGAAGAACTTGATTCTCTATATGGTATTCGCTCAAAATTGTTTCATGCAGGAAACTTTTCGTTTTTTGAGTTTGAATTTGATGTCAATCCATTTAGCGATCCATTATATTTTGAGTTTCAACGAAAATATGTTTTATACAAATCAATATTGCGAAAAACGTTTGTAAACTGGATATCTAGTGGTATAGTGAATTTATAAAAAGAACATTGTCATGGAATACGTTACAATATAGGGTTAATTTTGAGGTGGGTAAAATTTTACCCCACTTTGAAAACCTATTGCATACTTTCGCTATGCAGTATAAAATCAAAGTTCAGGGGAATATTGAGACTGTGGTTCTTTTGTCCCAATTGTAACAAAAGCCGGATGATTACATTAATGTCACGATTGAACTTGATGATATGGATATAACATCTGCAGAGACTAAGGCTACATATGATGAGATAAAGAAGTATGTGGCTGAACATAATGCCGGCATGAAGGTTTCCAATCTGTATATTTCGCAGGTAAAGAGAAAATGCAGAATTGAAGTTGGAAAGAATTTGTGCGTTGCAACGAGGAGAATAGTTAATAAAGAGAGGCGCATATGCTATGCCAGGTATACTTGTGGTTGAAGATGATGAAAATTTAAATCGTGGAATTACATTCTCGCTGAAAAAATCCGGATATGAGGTTTTTTCAGCAGAATCAGTGAAAAAAGCGAAAAGAATTGCAAGTGATCATAATGTGGATGTTACTATTTGTGATGTGAATCTTCCGGATGGGAATGGACTGGAATTTGTAAGGTGGATGAGATGCAATTATAATACATACATTATTTGCCTTACAGCACTAGATCAGGAGATGGATCAGGTTATGGGATATGAAGCAGGGGCAGATGATTACATTACAAAGCCGTTTAGTCTTTCGGTACTTCTTTTGAAAATAGAAGCACATTTCCGCCGCAGACAGGAGAAAACGGAAGTCGGCAAGATGATTTCGGGAGATATCGTATTTATTGCAGAAGAAATGAAAGTCCTGATAAAGAGTCGTGAAATCAGTCTGACAAAAACGGAGTTGAAAATGCTGACTTTTTTTCTTCAGAATCCGAAAAAGATTCTTTCAAAAACACAAATATTGGAAAATGTGTTTGATCTGGAAGGGGATTTTGTGGATGAAAATACAATCGCTGTCAATATCAGAAGACTCCGTGAGAAAATCGAAGACAATCCGGCTGCACCGGTCTATATAAAGAATATCAGAGGTCTTGGGTATATATGGAATCAGGAGGTAAGGCAGTGACAAAGAGATATCGCAAGAAGATTACAGTAGTGCTCTCCCTGGTATTACCTGTCATATTATTGTTTGCAATATTAAATTGCTTTACCACGTATGTGTTTTATGAAGATTATAAATATAAAATGAATCTTATGGCAGAGATTGCTGCAAAGGAAGAATTTTCCGGGCTGGATGCTGTTTCGGAATTGCTTAAGGATAAGGATATTGAAACGAACGAACAGGGAAGGCGATTATTGGAGCAATATGGATACTGGGGGAATAAAGGGAATGCATTTTATTCGCAATTCCGGCATCAGGTTATGGTGACCGGTGCTGTAAGCACTGTGATATGCGTATTTCTTTTGACTTTTTTACTTTATTGGAAGAAAAAAGAAGATGCGTGTCATCAAAAAATTTTAGACCGGTTGGAAGAAATTCTGATCAGATTCCGTGAAAATAAATTTGATGATTTACTGAAAACGGAAAATCATGCAGAACTGGAAAAATTGAATGACCAGCTTGAAGCAATCGGACATCATATTCAGTTGCTAAAGGAAGAAGCAAGGGCAGAAAAAGAGAACACGAAAGAAATGGTTTCTGATATTTCTCACCAGTTAAAGACACCGGTTGCAGCTTTGGATACATGTTTTAGTGTGCTGATGCAGAATGACTTAAGTGCCACAGAACAGGAGGAGTTTCGTATCCGTTGTCGGAGTGCTCTGGATGGACTGGAGACATTATTGCAGTCGCTTCTTGAAATATCCAAGATGGAAACTGGACTGATTCAGATTAATAAGAAAAAACTTCCGCTTATGGATACTGTCATATCTGCTGTGAACTGTACTTATCCTAAAGCGGATGAGAAAGAAATGGAATTCGTTTTTGACTATGCAAAAGAGCTGGAAACATGCATGGTTATGCAGGATAAAAGATGGCTTGGTGAAGCTGTGATTAACGTTTTAGATAATGCAATCAAGTACAGTCCGTGTGGTTCAAAAATATTTATCCGGTTACAAAAAAGAAACGATCTTGTAAGAATGGAAATTGAGGATCAGGGAATTGGTATTCCGCAGAATGAGTATCACAAAATTTTTCAACGATTTTACCGAGGAAGTTCCAAGGAGGTCATGGAAAAGAGTGGTACAGGAATTGGACTTTTTCTATCGAGAGAAATTATCGAAAAACACGGAGGTACGATTACGGTAACCTCCGGCAAAAAGAAAAAAGGAAGCATGTTTGTGATTCAATTACCATATGTTGGTTAAATTTTAAGTGAGCAGAAATCTTACAATTCTGTAAGACTTCTGCTCGTTTTTTGAAAGTGAAATGAAAGATTATCCTGATACAATTTGGATGTAGGTTGAGAATGACCAAATATATAAACAGGCAAAGAAAGTGTGCTGAAAAGGTACACTTTACAGAATTGAAAAGGAGGCAACACATGAGTGTGATATTAGAAACCAAGCAGCTTTGTAAGTTTTATGGCGCAGGTGAGAATCAGGTCAAAGCGGTTAATCAGGTGGGCATTCAGATTGAGCAGGGAGAATTTGTCGCAATTGTTGGAAAGTCAGGTTCCGGTAAAAGTACATTACTTCATATGCTTGGAGGGCTTGATACTCCGACAAAAGGCAGTGTTACTTTAGCGGGGAAAGATTTATACAGGATGAAGGAAGATGCCCTTGCTGTTTTCCGCAGAAGAAAAATCGGATTTGTTTTTCAGGCATTTAATCTGGTTTCATCTGTTAATGTCTGGGAAAATATTGTACTGCCACTGGGGCTGGATGGAAGAAAAGTGGATGAAGCGTATGTAAATGATATCATTGCAACTCTGGGGATTGAAAAGAGGATTTACAATCTGCCAAATCAGTTATCCGGAGGACAGCAGCAGAGAGTAGCAATTGCAAGAGCACTGGTGAATCGTCCGGAAATTATATTTGCAGATGAGCCGACAGGAAATCTTGATTCCAAGACCAGTGATGAGGTAATCGCCCTGCTTAAGATGACAGCAAAAAAATATGGACAGACAATTGTAATGATTACCCATGATGACGAAATTGCACAGGTCGCTGATCGTATTCTGGTAATTGAGGACGGACAGGTGGTGGATTTCAGATGAAGACAATAAGCAGGATTGCATATAGCAATGACAAAAAGAACAAGACAAGAAGTATACTGATTATGATGTCCATATGTCTGACTACGATGCTGCTTGTGATTATCAGTACTGTGGGAAATGGAATGATCCGTTTACAGAAAAGTCAGGCGGCAGGCTCATATGGAAGCAATTATGGTTTGTTTGTCGCAGAAGATGCCTCGCAGTTAAAAGAAGTAAACCGCCGTGCAGAAATAGATACAATAGGAATTATGTGTACAGAAGGCATCATAAAAGGCAACGAAAAAGGCGGTTTTGTCTGCATGGATGAGACTGTAAGAAAAATGCTTCCCTATAATAATGAATATGAGTTAAAGGAAGGAAAGTATCCGGAAAAAATGCAGGAAATTGCCGCCGGAAGAGCTTTTTTTCGTGCAATGGGATATGATGATGTAAAGGTCGGAGATACGGTTACACTGGATTACCGTGCAGGGATGCGGTCAGAATATAAGCCGGAAGAATTTGTTGTCAGCGGAATCCTATATGACCGGGATGAGTATACCATCGAGGCATCTTATGTTGCTTTCGGGTCACAGGAGTTTTATGATGAGCACGTCGCAGAGAATGACAGACAGTATAATATTTATTTTACTTTAAATGATTCTGCAAATGTATCTATGAATAATATTGAACCGGTTATAAAGCAGATTGCAGCATCTTGTGGGATCGAAGAAAAAAACGTTATTGTCAATGATCTCTATTTGCAATGGGTCTTGCAGCCGAGTTATGAGACGATTGCGGTATGCGGGGTTTTGATTCTTGCAATTGTACTTTTCTCTGTTGTGGTCATTTATAATATTTTTCAGGTCGGTATTGCCAACAAGATACAGGAGTATGGAAAAATCAAGGCTCTGGGAGCGACAAAAAAGCAGATGAAACAACTGATCTTCAGAGAGGGCATTTTTTTGACATTTTTTTCAATACCGGTTGGATTGCTTCTTGGTTTTCTGATTGCAAAATGCGGTTTTAACTGGCTGGTAGAACAGGGGAACCTTGTATCAACCCAAACTGGCTCTATGGGAGCCCAAAATCAGCAGGTGCTTCTGTTTTCCCTGCCTGTTATGCTTCTCTGTATTTTCGTATCATTTCTTACCGTTGCTTTGGCACTGCGTAAACCAATGAAAATTGTTTCACGGATTTCACCTATCGAAGCAACACGGTATTTAGAAAATGCAGAAACACAAAAAAAAGGAAAACGAAATGGCAGAAAAAATGTCACCGTGTTTTCTATGGCAATGGCAAATGTAACGGGTAATCCCAAAAGAACTATTGGTACTATCCTCACAATGGGTTTTTCTTGCGTACTGTTTGTGATTATCTCTAATTATGTGGGAAATATTGACACGGAGCATGAAGCACGTCTTTCCGTTAATCATGGACAATTTGAACTGCAGCTTGACTATTCTGCTGAGTATGATGAAAGATATCCGGAGAATAATCTGGATACGATTCTGACGGATGATCCATTGAATGATTCGCTGATTGAAGAAATCAAAAGCATTCCGGGAGTAACAGATGTCATGACGAGAGAGATTGTCTCTGTAAATCTGAACGGAACAAGATATCCGGCTACTATTGTGAGTAAAAAGGATTTTGATTTTATGCGCCAAGAAGGGGATATTGGCTCTATGGACTATGATCAGGCGGTAAAGAATGGTGATATTTTCTTTGGCTGGTCAACGTGGATGGAACAAGATGGATATGCTCCGGGTGAATCCATTGCATTTGACTTTGAGAATGGAAGTGGAACCTATACCTATCAGGGAAAGATTGCAGGATCTTTTGTAAGTGCGGACACTTATCTTGTCATTCCGGAAGGTGTATATCGTTCCATGAATCCGAGAGGAACAGCCTATGGCTATCTGTGGGTGGACTGTGATAAAAAAGATGTGGCATCTGTAGAACAAAGTCTGAATACTTTGATTTCTAATACTTCGCATATAAAAATGGATACTTATCATGCGCAGTTACAATCTGCCGAATTTGCAAGCAGCATGATGAAGCTTGGCTGTTATCTGTTTATGGCGGTTGTGGGACTCATCGGGTTTATGAATATGGCGAATACCATGATCATGAATATTACGACAAAAAAGCAGGAATATGGTATATTACAGGCTGTGGGTATGACAAATAAACAATTAAATTTATGTCTGCAGTTACAGGGACTGATTTTTACGGTTGGCACCATATGCGTAGCTTTGATTATTGGTCTGCCGCTCGGCTATACACTTTTTTCCTATGCAAAACATAATGGAATATTTGGAATGAATATCTATCATGTTCCAATCGTACCAATTTGTATTATGATTTTTTTGGTTGGTCTGTTGCAGATTGTACTTTCCTGCGTTTTAAGCAGTAATCTGAAAAAGGAAACGCTGGTTGAAAGAATAAGGTATCAGGGATAGCAAGTAATATGTAGTGGACTAGGTCTTAACGAAGAGGAGAAATAGATAACTTCCAATTTGTATGTATGGTAAATCTAAACTGTATTTTAGCAATATTTTCTGAGTGGGGGCAGAAAGCGCCCCCACACCCACGTGAAAATATAATTGCAGGCGATTACATTTTAGCAGATACGCAAGCGTTTCTGAGTAAGCGTCACAGACAACAAAATAAGAAAATTTTGATAAGACATATCACTGGAATAGGTGAGTGTTTTTTTTGTTTTCAAATATTCAATTAACTGAAAAAGTAAAAAAGTTTTCCTCAGGGGCTGTAAAAATACCTTTCAGCGTTTCGTATTAATGAAAGGGTATTTTTTTGCAGGAAAAATAAAAAATTTTTATCAAGAGCCTGTGTTTATGCCCTTCATCTTTTATATATGTGTAAGAACATTTTTTAGCCGGCATAAAAATGATTTTTACAACAGTTAGAAACAGAAATGAGGCGAGAAAAGAATGAAATATGAATACATGAAGGAGTCAGAGCAGATGATTCAGTACTTCCGGTTTCCGAAGTTTTTGCTAAAACTGCGAATTTCTCAAACTGCAAAATTCCTTTATATGATTTTGTATGACCAGGCGCGGATATCGAGAAAGAATAGCTGGATAGACAAGTATGGAAACGTTTATCTGATATTTCCAATAGATGAATTGTCTGTTCAAATCGGCAAATGCAAATCTTCTGTAAAAACAACATTGAAAGAATTAGATGATGAGGGATTATTGGTTCGCAGATTCGGTGGATTTTCAAAACTTAATCATTTATATGTAAAGATTCCATCTGATGAGATAGGTTTACAGCCAGTTGATAATAAGGCGTTTGAAAAGATGGCGATAACAGAGTCAGAAAAGCAACCATCATCTAGCCGAAAAAATGGCTGTGCAGGAGTCGGAAATGTGGCACCTAGTAAAGTAACTGAGAAATATAAAAGAAATAAATATTATGAAGTAAATTAAGGTAGTTTAATATGGAAGTGGGATGACGCTCTGGCTTAGGCTGGAGTGTTTTTCTGTGGAAAAAACATAAAAAAAATATTATAATAGAAAAGAATTTTTAAGAAAAATGGAGGAGTTAGGAAAATGAAATCCAAATCTGGAAATAAGAAATTATGGATAGCAATTATTGTTTTCGTACTGATGATAGCCGGAGCAATCGGCAATCATTCCGATAATAAGAAAGAAAATCCTGGTAGGGAAAGTTCCGCTGCCACAGAATCGCAGGTCGCAACAGAAACTGAGACCAATACCAATACAGAGTCGGACGGTGATACGGAGGATTTTGTTACCGAGGGAGTCATCAGTAATACCTATAAGACAGATAGCAGTTCCGCCGGACAGATGCAGGTGCATTTCATAGATGTAGGGCAGGGCGACGCTACCTTGATAGCTTGTGATGGTCATTACATGCTGATAGATGCCGGCAATAATGACAAAGGAACAACGGTACAGTCCTATCTTATGAGCCAGGGTGTAGAAAAACTGGATTATGTCATAGGAACACACCCGGATGCAGACCACATTGGCGGACTGGATGTAGTAATTTATAAATTTGACTGCGATACAATTATCATGCCGGATGTGGCAAATGACACCAGAACCTATGATGATGTGGTGCAGGCAATGAAGTCCAAGGGTTATCAGACTACTTATCCGGTGGTAGGAGAGACCTATACCCTTGGAGGAGCAACCTTTACCATTGTGGCGCCAAATGCAGACTATGGAAATGACATGAACGACTGGTCGGTGGGTGTGCTGGTGCAGAATGGCAACAACCGCTTCCTCTTTACCGGAGATGCAGAAGAAAAAGCGGAAGAGGACATTTTAAATAATGGAATTGATATTTCGGCAGATGTCTATGCGGCGGCGCATCATGGAAGTAAAACAGCCACAAGTCAGGCGTTTTTGGATAAGGTATCACCGGCTTATGTGGTAATCAGTGCCGGTGAAGGAAATAAATATGGCCACCCTCATGCAGAGGTGCTGAACCGGCTGCGGGCAGCAGGCATATCCGTGTTCCGTACCGATGAACAGGGTACAATCGTAGCAACATCGGATGGTACAAATATAACATGGAACTGTTCTCCATCAGAAAGCTGGAAAGCAGGAGAACCTACCGGAAGCAGTGATAGTACAGCAAATAATTCCACAGCAGACAGCACTACATCATCAGACAGCAGTGATGCTGGTGTAGCTGCCGGTACAGCCGGCAGTTCAGCCGGCGAAAGCAGTTCTGTTATGGTACATATTACAGACACCGGTTCAAAATATCATTCGGCAGGCTGTTCTTATTTAAAAAAGAGTGACCATGAGGTGACTTTGTCAGAGGCGAAGAGTATGGGACTGGAACCATGCTCAAGATGTAATCCGCCGCAGTAATGAGAAAACCTAATCGCCAAGCACCTTGCACTTTTTATAAAGTTAGTATACAATAATTGAAGTTAGAAATAACTAACTTCGTGTGAATCATAGGGACTCCTTAAGAATATGGAGACGGCAATATCCATATTCACCGGAAGAAATATTCTTCCGGGAGGAAAAGTCCTGTATCTGACAAAATGTGAAGAGGAAAGGTGAGTATAGGACATGAATTACTTAGAGATTGAAAAAGTAGTCGGACGTGAAATTTTGGATTCCAGAGGAAATCCTACTGTAGAAGCAGAGGTATATCTTGCAGATGGTACAGTGGGAAGAGGAACTGCACCAAGTGGTGCATCAACCGGAGAATTTGAAGCACTGGAATTAAGAGATGGAGATAAATCAAGATATCTTGGCAAAGGGGTAACGAAGGCGGTAGAAAATATCAATACAATTATCAATGATGCAATCACAGGAATGGATGCATCTGATATTTATGCAGTTGATGCGGCAATGCGTAAGGCAGATGGAACCAAAGACAAATCCAGACTGGGAGCCAATGCAATTCTTGCAGTATCCATTGCAACAGCAAGAGCAGCAGCTATTTCTTTAGATATTCCACTGTATCGTTTCCTTGGTGGAATTTCCGGCAATCGTCTTCCGGTACCGATGATGAATATTGTAAATGGCGGATGCCATGCGTTATCGTCTGGTCTTGATGTGCAGGAATTTATGATCATGCCGGTAGGCGCACCAAGCTTCAAAGAGTGCTTAAGATGGTGTGCAGAGGTATTCCATGCACTTGCTTCTATATTAAAAGAACGTGGACTTGCCACTTCAGTGGGTGATGAGGGCGGGTTTGCACCTGCATTAAAATCAGATGAAGAAGCAATCGAAACTATTTTAGAGGCAGTCAAGAAAGCTGGTTATGAACCGGGCAAAGATTTTAAGATTGCCATGGATGCTGCATCTTCTGAGTGGAAGAGCGAAAAAGGCAAAGGTTTTTATAAACTTCCGAAAGCTGGCACGGAATATACTGCAGAGCAGTTGATTGAACATTGGGAAGCATTATGCGAGAAATACCCGATTATCTCCATTGAAGATGGTCTGGATGAAGAAGACTGGGAAGGCTGGCAGAAACTTACAGCAAGACTTGGAGACAAGGTGCAGTTAGTTGGTGATGATTTATTTGTTACCAATACAGAACGTCTTTCCAAGGGAATTGAACTGGGTGCAGGAAATGCAATCCTGATTAAGTTAAACCAGATTGGTTCTGTATCTGAAACTTTAGAGGCAATCAAGATGGCGCATAAGGCTGGCTATACAGCAATCAGCTCCCATCGTTCCGGAGAGACAGCGGATACCACGATTGCGGATTTGGCAGTAGCATTGAATACCTGCCAGATTAAGACCGGGGCACCAAGCCGTAGTGAGCGTGTTGCAAAATACAACCAGTTACTCCGCATCGAAGAGGAATTGGGCGAAAGCGCAGTATATCCGGGAATGAAAGCTTTTAATGTGAAATAATCGTACTCCTATAGATAAATGATATTCTTTAACAAACGTCAAAGAAGCTGCAGTAATGCGGCTTCTTTTGATGTGCCGGGAAAATGGAAGGGTGGTTATTATAGAGGGAAAAAGAAGAAATGCATAAAAAATGGATAAATATGCATCAAACTTAGTGACTATTTGTTTTGCGAAAAAGGTTGAAAAAACCTTCCCGATATGGTAGAATTTTTACAATTTAGGTAGCCTGTGCAGGTTTGGTGCATTTTTTATGCAAAAGGAAGGAAAAAGAGATGACTGACTCTTTTTTTTTGCGCAGGTATCGGAAGAATAGAAAGGACAGGGTGAACAAATGAAAGCTTTTCTTATATTGGAAGATGGCAATGTATTTACCGGAACCAGCATCGGTTCAACACGGGAAGTCATCAGTGAAATCGTATTTAATACGTCGATGACAGGGTATTTAGAGGTACTGACAGATCCATCTTATGCAGGACAGGCGGTAGTAATGACATATCCTTTGATTGGAAATTATGGAATTACACCGGACATGGAGTCAGGACGTCCATGGGTAGATGGATATATTGTAAGAGAATTATCCAGAATGCCGAGTAATTTCCGCTGCGAAGGAACCATTCAGGATTTTCTGAAAAAATACGATATACCGGGAATTGCAGGAATTGATACCAGAGCATTAACCAAGCTCTTACGTGAAAAGGGAACAATGAATGGAATGATTACAACAGATGAGAATTACAATCTGGATGAGATTATTCCAAAATTAAAGGCCTACACCACAGGAAATGTGGTAGATAAAGTAACCTGTGAAGAGAAAAGCGTATTGCCTGGAAAGGGCAAAAAAGTAGCACTGTTAGACCTTGGTGCTAAGAGAAACATCGCCCAGTCATTAAATAAAAGAGGCTGTGAAGTTACCGTTTATCCGGCACACACCACAGCAGAAGAAATTTTAAGCACCAATCCGGACGGAATCATGTTAAGTAATGGACCTGGAGACCCGAAGGAGTGCAAGGAGATTATTGCAGAGATTCGTAAATTATATGAATCCGACACACCGATTTTTGCAATCTGCTTGGGACATCAGCTGATGGCACTTGCAACCGGTGCAGACACATATCATTTGAAATATGGTCATCGTGGAGGAAATCATCCGGTTAAGGATTTAAAGACCAACCGTGTATACATTTCCAGCCAGAACCATGGTTATGCAGTAGATACCAATACCCTGGATGAGAAAATTGCAAAACCGGCATTTGTAAATGTAAACGATGGAACCAACGAAGGATTAGAGTATGTCGGAAAGAACATTTTTACCGTACAGTTCCATCCGGAAGCATGTCCGGGACCACAGGATTCTGCTTACCTTTTTGACCGTTTTATTGAGATGATGGGAGGAACGAAATAATGCCTAAGAATAAAGATATTAAAAAAGTATTAGTAATTGGTTCAGGTCCGATTGTCATTGGACAGGCTGCAGAGTTTGACTATGCAGGAACACAGGCATGTCGTTCTTTAAAAGAAGAAGGAATCGAAGTTGTTCTGGTGAACTCCAATCCTGCTACCATTATGACGGATAAGGATATTGCAGATGAAGTTTATATCGAGCCATTAACTGCAAAAGTATTAGAGCAGATTATCATAAAAGAAAAACCGGACAGCGTCCTTCCTACCTTAGGTGGACAGGCAGGTCTTAACCTTGGTATGGAGTTAGCAGAATCCGGATTCTTAGAGAAACATGGTGTCAAACTGATTGGTACAACTGCTGAGACAATTTTTAAGGCTGAGGATCGTCAGGCATTTAAAGATACCATGGAAAAAATCGGTGAGCCATGTGCACCATCCCAGGTAGTACACAATGTAGAAGATGGTATCAAATTTACCAATACCATCGGATATCCGGTTGTACTTCGTCCTGCTTATACCTTAGGAGGAAGCGGCGGCGGAATCGCACATAATGAGACAGAGCTTATCGACATCTTATCCAACGGACTTCGTCTGAGCCGTGTCGGAGAAGTACTGGTAGAACGTTGTATCGCAGGCTGGAAGGAAATCGAGTACGAAGTAATGCGTGATGCCAATGGAAACTGTATTACTGTATGTAATATGGAAAACATTGACCCGGTTGGTGTACATACCGGAGACTCTATCGTAGTAGCACCTTCCCAGACATTAGGTGATAAAGAGTACCAGATGCTGCGTACTTCTGCACTTAATATTATTTCCGAATTAAATATTACCGGTGGATGTAACGTACAGTACGCACTGCATCCGGAAACCTTCGAATATTGTGTTATCGAGGTTAATCCTCGTGTATCCCGTTCTTCTGCATTAGCATCCAAAGCAACCGGATATCCGATTGCAAAAGTTGCTGCAAAGATTGCACTGGGCTATACCTTAGATGAAATCAAGAATGCAATTACCGGAAAGACATATGCAAGTTTTGAGCCGATGTTAGACTACTGCGTAGTAAAAATCCCAAGACTTCCATTTGATAAATTCATCACTGCAAAACGTACGTTAACAACACAGATGAAAGCAACCGGAGAAGTTATGAGTATCTGCAATAACTTTGAAGGTGCCCTGATGAAAGCAATCCGTTCCTTAGAGCAGCATGTAGACAGTCTTTTATCCTATGACTTCAGCAAGCTTTCTGATGAGGAGTTACAGGAGCAGTTACATGTAGTAGATGACCGCAGAATCTGGGTTATTGCAGAAGCACTGCGTCGTGGCGTATCTTATGATAAAATTCATGAGATTACAAAGATTGATAAATGGTTTATTGACAAACTGGCTATCTTAGTTGAGATGGAGCAGGATTTAAAGACAAAACCACTTACCGTAGAGCTTTTAAAAGAAGCAAAACGTATGGAATTCCCGGATAAAGTCATTGCAGATCTTACCGGAAAGAGTGAAAAAGAAATTCATGACATGCGTTACGAAAATGGTATCGTAGCAGCCTTTAAGATGGTTGATACCTGTGCCGCAGAGTTTGAAGCATCCACTCCATATTACTATTCCGTATTTGGCAGTGAAAACGAAGCAGAAGAGACAACACCGAAGAAGAAAGTTCTGGTATTAGGTTCCGGTCCAATCCGTATCGGACAGGGTATCGAGTTCGACTACTGTTCTGTACACAGCACCTGGGCATTTGCCAAGGAAGGCTGGGAGACAGTTATCGTAAATAACAACCCGGAGACTGTATCAACAGACTTTGATATTGCAGATAAACTGTATTTTGAGCCGTTGACCCCGGAAGATGTTGAGGCAATTGTAAAATTAGAAAAACCGGACGGAGCTGTTGTTCAGTTCGGTGGACAGACCGCAATCAAGCTGACCGAAAGCTTAATGAAGATGGGTGTCAAGATTCTTGGAACCAAGGCAGAAGATGTAGATGCTGCCGAGGACAGAGAGCTCTTTGATGAAATCTTAGAGAAGACCGGAATCCCAAGAGCAGCAGGCGGAACTGTATTTACCGCAGAGGAAGCCAAAGAAGTTGCACACCGTCTGGGTTACCCGGTACTGGTTCGTCCTTCCTATGTATTGGGCGGACAGGGTATGAAGATTGCATACAATGATGAAGAGATTGAAGAATTTATCGGAATCATCAACCGTATTGCTCAGGATCACCCGATTCTGGTTGATAAATACCTGATGGGTAAGGAAATCGAAGTAGATGCCGTATGCGATGGAACAGATATTTTAATTCCAGGTATCATGGAGCATATCGAGCGTACCGGAGTACATTCCGGAGACAGTATTTCCGTATATCCGGCACCGACCATCAGTGATGAAGTAAGAGAAATGCTGGTAGAATATACCAAGCGTTTGGCTCAGGCATTACATGTAGTGGGACTGATTAATATCCAGTTTATCGTAATGGACGAGCAGGTATATGTTATCGAAGTAAATCCACGTTCTTCAAGAACGGTACCATATATCAGTAAAGTTACCGGTATTCCAATCGTAGACTTGGCAACCAAGGTTATCATTGGAAATACCATCAAAGGAATGGGCTACACACCGGGACTTGCACCAACCGCAGATTATATCGCAATCAAGATGCCGGTATTCTCCTTCGAGAAACTGCGTGGAGCAGAAATCAGCCTTGGACCGGAAATGAAGTCCACCGGAGAATGCTTAGGAATTGCCAAGACCTTTGATGAAGCTTTATATAAAGCTTTCTTAGGAGCAGGTGTTCAGCTTCCGAAATATAAGCAGATGATTATGACGGTAAAAGATGCGGACAAGCCGGAAGCAGTCGGCGTAGCAAAACGTTTTGCAGCCTTAGGCTACAAGATTTATGCAACCAGAAGTACTGCAAAATATTTACAGGAGCATGGCGTAGATGCACTGCGTGTCAATAAGATTACCCAGGAGTCACCAAACGTTATGGACTTAATCTTAGGACATAAGATTGACCTTGTCATCGACACTCCTACCCAGGGAAATGGTGATAAGAACCGTGACGGATTCCTAATTCGCCGTAATGCAATTGAGACCGGCGTATACTGTATCACGGCAATGGATACAGCCAATGCACTGGCAACCAGCTTGGAGAATGCCCAGTCAGAGCTTACTCTGGTAGATATTGCAACCGTGAAGAATATTTAAGAGAAAAAACAGCCTCATGTGTTTCGAGTGGAACACATGGGGCTGAAATTTTTGCTGTCAGGCATCTGTAAGAAGCTGCCGGTAGCAGGCGCAGGCAGCGTTTATATAATATATACAAAAGCGGAAACATAATTTGAATAAAAATGACAATTGACAAAGAAATGTAAAATGGTTAATCTGATAGGTAGTTGCTGAAGAATCAGCGGGAGTACTGAGCTATGGAAAATGATATGAAATAATCAGATAGGACAATTCATAGATACCGGAATTCTCCGGTGATAATCCCAAATGATATAGGGCAATAAAAATAGAATAGCAGGTCTTTAAGGAGACCAATAAGGTTGAATTATGAAAGAGGAAGATTTGGATGCTGCATATTATATGGAGAAAGAACAGTGGCATTAAGTAACTCACAACAATGGTGGGAAGAAGCTGATTTTGATGTCTTTTTTAAAGAATTAGAAAGAGAACTGAAGTTAAGAATTCCGGATAAATTCTTAAAAGCGCATCGTTGGCGATGATATGAAAGAAGCACTACTAAGGAGAAACAGACATTGCGTGATACAGTAATGAATGAAAAATATTTTAGGGAATATATTTTGGAAGAGACAGGAAGAATAAAAAATTTTCAAAATAAGTTAGAAAATAATGAGGTAAGAGAAGATAGAATTTATTCGGTAAAAAGAAAGATTGATGCTATACAATTTGAATTACTTATTGCAAGATATTCTAGTGGTGAAGATATAGAAAAATTAGAAAATGATTTTATACAGTTATTAAATGATATGCCATTGTATTGGAATGGTAATTCTGGCTATATTGATATGCTGTGGATGATGGCACTTGCAATTTTATTCGATGTAAGTAGAGAAAAGTTTGGTATATTGTCGGATTTGGTAACTCAATATAATCGGAAAGATGCTTTATTGGAATTTTTTGTTAATTACAAAATGCATGGAAGCATAGAACAACTGGAAGGAGACTATTCTTTTGGCTTTCCATATGATAAGTTGACGGATATTGTTGCAAATAAAGAAAAAGCAGTTGAAAAAATAAAAGAATATTTGGAAAAATATTGGTATGTGGGACATAAAAATATGGGATGGTACGATATTCATAAAGCAAAAGAAAAATTGTATTACGGTTACTGGAGTTTTGAAGCAGGAGCTATTGCAAAAATATTAAATTTAGATGACAGCAATTTGAAAGATGTACCGTATTATCCATATGATTTGGTTCACTATAAAAGCAATAGTATCTAATCTGGATTAGAGGATATAAAAGGCGTTTTATATGTTGTGGGATAAATTAACGGAAGAGAATTATATAATATATGTAAACAGAGACATTGATTTAAAGATAAAAGTTTTTGAATTGATGGAGAATGATGAAATATATATCAACTATAAGGGATTTAATTTGACAATACCTATGTTGGTATGGGAGTTTGGTGAAGATTTAAAGTTGGCATCAATAGAAGATGTTCGTATGGAAGGCAACGACCGATTTGATAAACATTTTGTTATTAAAAAAGAGGATAAAGAAAAGTTTTTAGATGAAATATATTTCTTTTTGGTTGATAATCATATGGATTCTGTTTTAAATGAAAAGTATCGAGCAAATTGGTGATAAAGCAAAAAAATATATTATAGGATGAATATGAAAATAAAAGTAAGAAGAGAAGCTGCTAAATGCACAAATTGTGGGAAAATTAATGAATTTTATTATTTATCAGATTTTTCATATGGTGAGAGATTAGTGCTATTTCATAACGGTATGAGTTATGCATATATTAATTTGTTGAAGGATGATGTTTATAATGATTTTATTGATAAAGTGAAATCTATTTTAAATTTGCATCAAAAAGAATTTTCAGAAGAAAAATTGCAAAATATAATTAATCATATATTTGGCATGACTTGTGACAGGATACAGGAAGGTGAGATTGACTTTGCAATGAACCATAAAAAATGCATCTATTGCGCCGCGGATGATTTTGAAGATTTAATGGCTGAGCCGGAAAAAATTATTTGTGTGGAGATGCCCAATGTGACACATCATGCGTGGAAAACTCTGGATGATGCGAAAAAGGTGCAGCGAATAGAAAAAGCATTAATGGAAAATAAAGTTATCTAATGATACAGTGGTGCATACCAAATGGAGAAAATCAGGGAATGAGAGATTATATTAAAAGTGAACAATATTTCGACGAATTCATAGCGGAAGATACAGCCAGGATTTTAAAATTAACCCAAAAAGTAAATGGCGGAGAAGTAAGACCAGACATATTTCAAATAATGAAAGAGTTAGTTAAAGAAAGAGATAAATCAGATTTATTGGAGAAATATTTGAAAGAGGACTGGTATAATAAAGAATACGAGTGTTATGAGGCTCATAAAAGCAGCCAGAATATATATTATGGCTATTGGAGTTTTGAAGCAGGAGCTATTGCAAAAATATTAAATTTAGATGACAGCAATTTGAAAGATGTACCATATTATCCATATGATTTGGTCCATTACAAAAAATAAAATTCCCGTGGAGAAAATGAAATGTGGAGAATCCAAAAGAAAGAAAAATTTGATATTTGGGAAAACGACTTATGTTCATTGAAAGTTCAATATGAAGAAAGTAAATGTAGAGTTTATGTTAATTATAAAGGGTATAATGTTGTTGTTCCGATGGGAATATGTGGATTTGAAGATGAAATTCAGGAAAGAAAGATAAAGTATGAGGTTGAGGGAGAAAAGGGAATTTTAAACTCTTTAAGTTATGTAGTCGAGAAAGATAATTTGAGACTGTTTTGCGATATGATATTCTTTTTTTTGACTGAACATAGCTTAGACAGAATGTTATATGAAGAATTTAAATATTAAATAATAGCTGTCCCATTTAAAAGAAACCCACATATGTTCAAGGTTTTCTTGGATTGAACATATGTGGGCTATTCTGTATTGATAATCCTACACCAGCTTCTTTCTTGCAGCCTTTTTCTTTGGTGCCGGCTGGGCAGCGGCTGTTGCGGCAGCCTGATTCTGGCGCTTGCGGAAACGGTCGGCTACATCTTTGATATATTTGTCTGAGGTAAAATGCTTTAAAGTATTTTCATCAATGGCAATCCGGTTATCCATGGTCTTCATAATATCCTGAATCTGGATAATGTCATAGATGTGCGGGTCACGCAAATCAAAGATTTCATTATTAGTAAACTGTAAGATAAGAGGTTTGGAATAATCCTCCGGGTTATCTTCAAGAATCATCGCTTTTTCGCCATTGGATAAATCTACACAGGCACCTCTTGGAAGAATGTGGATGCAAAGAGAAAGTGCACGGACAATCTTTGTATCATATTTTTCCGGAAACTCCTGCAAATATTTCATGGCAACGATTTCGGAAATCGGCTCATTGGTTAGGCTCATGGCGGTCATCCGGTCAAAGGCATCTGCAACCTGTAAAAGCTTTGTGCCGCTGCTGCGGAAAATCTTGGATGGGTCAGCAGCCTCTTCCGGAGCGGAGAGTGTAATAAACTGGGTAATGATTCTTAAAGCATCCGGTGATAACTTTATACTGTGAGTCTGCGGATTCAGATAATCTAAGCTCTTGATACGGCAGGCAAGGATTTTCTTTTCGTCTTCTTCTGTTAAAGGATCCGTTTTTTCAGCAAGCTCGGTCGGAACTAAAAGCCAGCCAAAATCATAGAGCAGAGCAGCCGTTACACAGGTCTGCTGAAAATCATCCGGCATATTTAACTGGTGAGTCAGCATGGCGACCAGAATAGCAACGCTGATGGAATGCTTGTATACATAATCCGCAGAGCTTCTTAAATTCTGCGCAAAGTTCAGCTTGTGGTCAAGACGGCCATACTGGGACAGAATCGAAGAGACCAGCGTTGGAAGCTTGTCCGGCTGTCTGCCTTTACGAATCATATCCATGCAGTCGCGAAGCTGGAACATGGAAATGGTCTGGAACTGTTCGAAAGCAATATCCTCGTCGGATAATGGCGGAACCGGTTCGGCAGGCTCCAGAATATAAATACCAATCAGCTCGAAATTCCGGATACTTTCGATACCCTGCCGGGTCAGTCTGGTGTCGCGGTCATAAAGCATGACGCCCAATTTATTATAGATAGGTTTAGCAAGACGCATGCCGGGTTTTAAGTCATCTGTCCGTATAAATAGCATAGCGGTTACCTCCTTACAAAATATGTTTTTCTCCGTTAAAATTCCTAGTTCAAATATAGCACAAGCAGAGAGGAAAAACAATCTTGGGATTGAAAAAGAAGTGTAGTTTTTCGTTGCATTTTCATAAGAAAGCCGTCTATAATAAAGGAAGAAAACAAGAGGCGTGATAAATCCATAAAAGAGGATAAAGATATGAAGAAAAACAGTAAACGACGTATGTTTTCCGCATTGCTGATACTGTTTCTGATGATACAGATGACGGTGCAGGCAGACACCGGTACCAAGGAAAGAGTGGATCTGGCATCTAAGGACACCGGAAGCAGCGTGGAAGAGCTGGAACGTCAGAGAGAGGAACAGCAGTCGCAGCTTGATTCCTTGAAAGAATATCAGATAAATCTTTCCGATGAACTGACGGAATTAAATAATGGATTGCAGGAAATCAGCAACGAACTGGCGGATACCCAGGATGAAATTGCGGCGAAAAATGTGGAGATTGAAGCAGCAGAAAGCCGGATTGCAGAGCTGACAACACGTTCTGAGAGCCAGTACGAAGCCATGAAGAAAAGAGTACAATATATGTACGAAAATGGCAATCAGTCTTACCTGGAGCTGCTGCTTGGAGCAAGCTCCTTTTCGGATTTTTTAAACCGGATGGAATATGCCAAATCCATTTATGATTATGACAGGCAGGAGCTTTCTGATTATGAGGATACACTGGCTGAATTAAAACAGCAGAAGGAAGATTTAGAGACGGCAAAAGAAGAACTGCTTGCGGCAGAACAGACGAAGCAGGAGCAGAAGAGCAAGGCAGACAGTCTGGTGGCAGCCCAGCAGGAAAAAATAAGCGCAGCAAAGTCGGATGTTGCAGATGCAGAGACAGAAATAGCAGACACAGATGCGGAAATCGCAAGACAGAAAGCCTATGAGGAAGAATTAGAGACACAGAAGGCGAAAGAAGATGCTGCCCGTCAGGAGGAGATTAAGCGTCAGGAAGAGGAACTTATTAACAGTCAGCAGCCAGCTGCTTCAGATAATAATGCAAATCCGGATGGGACATCCACCGGGGATAATACCACAGGAAGCGATGCTTCCGGTGGCGGGACAGTGAATGCCAGTGATGTTGCCATGCTGGCAGCACTGATCCAGTGCGAAGCAGGCGGCGAAAGCTATGAAGGGAAGCTTGCCGTTGGAAGCGTGGTCATGAACCGTGTGGACAGCAGTTATTTCCCGGATACCGTGGTAGGTGTCATCTATCAGAGCGGGCAGTTCTCACCGGTAGCCAGCGGTCGTTTCGCAGTAGTGCTTTCATCCGGGGCAGATGCGTCCTGTGTGCAGGCTGCAACAGAAGTGTTAGCAGGCACAAGAACCTTAAACTGCTTATATTTCCGCAGAAACAACGGACTGATTAATGGAACTGTAATCGGAAACCATGTATTTTATTAAGGAAAGCTGAAAATCCGGCTCAATAAAGCAAGTTTCACTTGCAAAAATCCCCTTTCTATGATAACATCAGATTGTCGGGAAAGAGCCGGAAAGGCTTTCTTTTATTTTTTTTACAAAAGATTGTTAAAAAAATAACAATAGTAAAAGGCAAATTTAATTCAGAAGGAGACGAGAAAATGGCACAGAAAGTAGTTTTAGCAGGCGCATGTCGTACCGCAATCGGTAAAATGGGAGGAGCTTTAAGCAATACTCCAGCCGCAGATTTAGGCGCAATCGTAATCAAAGAAGCATTAAACAGAGCTGGTGTTAAACCAGAACAGGTTGATGAAGTAATGATGGGATGTGTAATCCAGGCAGCACAGGGACAGAACGTTGCACGTCAGGCTTCTATCAAAGCAGGTTTACCAATCGAGGTTCCTGCATTTACATTAAACGTAGTTTGTGGTTCTGGTTTGAAATGTGTAAACGAAGCTGCAAACATGATTATGGCTGGTCAGGCAGACATCGTTGTTGCAGGTGGTATGGAGAACATGTCTATGGCACCTTACGCTATGACAAAAGCTCGTTTTGGATATCGTATGAACAATGCAACAATTATCGATACCATGGTAAATGATGCATTAACAGACGCATTTAATCATTATCATATGATGATTACAGCAGAGAACGTATGTGACAAATACGGAATTACCCGTGAAGAGTTAGACGAGTTCTCAGCAAACAGCCAGCAGAAATGTGAAAAAGCAATTGCTGAAGGCAGATTCAAAGACGAAATCGTTCCTGTACCTGTTAAGGTTAAGAAAGAAACTGTTATGTTTGACACAGATGAGGGACCACGTCCAGGCACAACTGCTGAGTCATTAAGCAAATTAAGATGCTGCTCTGGTAAAGAGGGCGGACTTGTTACTGCAGGTAACGCTTCCGGTATCAACGATGGCGCAGCAGCAATCGTTGTTATGAGCGAAGAAAAAGCAAAAGAGCTTGGTGTTAAACCAATGGCTACATGGGTTGCAGGAGCACTTGGCGGAGTTGAGCCGGAAATCATGGGTGTTGGACCTGTTGCTTCTACAAAGAAAGTTCTTGCAAGAACCGGAATGTCTATCGATGATTTCGACTTAATCGAGGCAAACGAAGCATTCGCTGCTCAGTCAATCGCAGTTGCAAGAGATCTTGGATTTGATATGTCTAAGGTAAACGTAAACGGTGGTGCAATCGCACTTGGACATCCTGTTGGAGCATCTGGATGCCGTATCTTAGTTACATTGCTTCATGAGATGCAGAAGAGAGACGCTAAGAAAGGTCTTGCTACTCTGTGTATCGGTGGTGGAATGGGCTGCTCAACAATCGTTGAGAGAGACTAATTCACTCTTTCTGAATAAGTAAATATACCCGGGAAGTGCAAAACGCTTCTCGGGTCTTGCGTTGCAAGTTATAACCCAGAAGGCTTTCGTTTTCGGGTAAATATAATACATAAATTTTTAAGGAGGACTAACATGAAAGTTGGCGTTATTGGTGCAGGTACCATGGGACAGGGCATTGCAAAAGCATTTGCTCAGGTAGAAGGATATGAAGTAGCTCTTTGCGACATCAAGCAGGAATGGGCTGATGGCGGAAAAGAGAAAATCGCAAAAGGATATGCAAGACTGGTAGAAAAAGGAAAAATGACACAGGAAACTGTTGACGGAATCCTTGCTAAAATCACACCAGGTTTAAAAGAGAATCTTTGCGCAGACTGCGATTTAATCGTAGAAGCAGCATTCGAAGATATGGGCGTTAAGAAGACAACATTCCAGGAGCTTGATAAGATTGCTAAACCAGAATGTATCTTTGCTTCTAATACATCCAGTCTTTCTATTACAGAAATCGGAAATGGTCTTACCCGTCCAATGGTAGGTATGCATTTCTTCAACCCGGCAGACAGAATGAAATTAATCGAAGTTATCGCTGGTGTAAATACTCCTGCTGAAACAGTAGAAGCTATTAAGAAAATCTCTGTAGAAATCGGAAAAACTCCGGTACAGGTAAATGAAGCTGCAGGTTTCGTAGTAAACCGTATCTTAATCCCAATGATTAACGAAGCTGCATTTATCAAAATGGAAGGTGTATCTGATATCGCAGGTATCGACGCAGCTATGAAGCTTGGTGCAAATCATCCAATGGGACCTCTTGAGTTAGGTGACTTCATTGGTCTTGACATCTGCCTTGCAATCATGGATGTACTTTACAACGAGACAGGCGACAGCAAATATCGTGCATGTCCATTAATCCGTAAAATGGTTCGTGGTGGTAACCTCGGCGCTAAGAGCGGAAAAGGATTCTATGTATACAACGCTGACCGTACAAAGACCCCGGTTGACGCTCAGTAAAATAAAATTTATGGAGGATTTCAGAACATGGATTTCAGTTTAGATAAGAAACATGAAATGGCGAGAACTCTGTTCAGAGATTTCGCAGAAAACGAAGTAAAACCTCTGGCTCAGGAAGTTGATGAGACAGAAGTATTCCCACAGGGAACAGTTGATAAAATGGCAAAATTTGGTTTCATGGGAATTCCGGTACCAAAGGAGTACGGCGGACAGGGATGTGACCCATTAACCTATGTTATGTGTGTAGAAGAGTTATCTAAAGTTTGTGGTACAACAGGTGTTATCGTATCTGCACATACTTCTCTTTGCATCGACCCAATTATGACTTACGGTACAGAAGAGCAGAAACAGAAATATGTAAAGCCACTTGCAACAGGTGAGAAGCTTGGCGCATTCGCATTAACAGAGCCTGGTGCTGGTACAGATGCCCAGGGAGCACAGACCAAGGCTGTATTAGATGGTGATGAGTGGGTATTAAACGGATCTAAATGCTTTATTACAAACGGTAAAGTTGCAGACGTTTATATTGTAATCGCAATCACAAGTGTTACCGAAGATAAGAGAGGAAGAAAGAAGAAGAACTTCTCTGCATTCATCGTGGACAAGGGAGCTCCTGGATTCTCCTTCGGAACAAAAGAAAAGAAAATGGGTATCCGTGGATCATCTACATACGAGTTAATCTTTGAAGACTGCAGAATTCCAAAGGAAAATCTGTTAGGACCGGAAGGAAAAGGATTCCCAATCGCTATGCATACTCTGGATGGCGGACGTATCGGTATCGCAGCTCAGGCACTTGGTATTGCAGAAGGTGCATTAGACAGAGCAGTTGCATACACCAAAGAAAGAAAACAGTTTGGTCGTTCTATCGCTCAGCAGCAGAATACCCAGTTCAAGCTTGCTGATATGGCAACCAGAATTGAAGCAGCTCAGATGCTGGTTTACAAAGCTGCTATGGCTAAAGCAACACAGAAGGTATATTCTGTAGAAGCAGCAAAAGCAAAATTATTCGCAGCAGAAACCGCAATGGCAGTTACTACAGAAGTAGTTCAGTTATTCGGTGGATACGGATACATCAGAGAATACGATGTAGAGCGTATGATGCGTGATGCTAAGATTACAGAGATCTACGAAGGAACAAGCGAAGTTCAGAGAATGGTTATTTCTGGCGCATTATTAAAATAGTTTCTGACAGATCGGCGCAAAAGGATTTTAAACGAAAAATCATGGCGCACACAAATTAAAAATATAAGGAGTGAATATACCGTGAAAATAGTTGTATGTGTAAAACAGGTACCAGATACAAAAGGCGGAGTAAAATTTAATCCGGATGGTACTTTGGATAGAGCTGCAATGCTCACTATCATGAACCCAGATGACAAAGCAGGTCTGGAAGCAGCATTAAGATTAAAAGATCAGTACGGTGCAGAAGTTACTGTACTTACCATGGGACTTCCAAAGGCTGATGAAGTTCTTCGTGAAGCAATGGCAATGGGCGCTGACAAGGGAATCCTTGTAACAGACCGTGTATTAGGTGGTGCAGATACCTGGGCTACTTCTACTACAATCGCTGGTGCATTAAGAAACCTTGACTATGATTTAATTATCACAGGTCGTCAGGCTATCGATGGAGATACCGCACAGGTTGGTCCTCAGATCGCAGAGCATCTTGGACTTCCGGTTATTTCCTATGCACAGGATATCAAAGTAGAAGGTGACAGCGTAATCGTTGAGCGTCAGTTTGAAGATGGATATCATGTATTAAAAGCAAAAATGCCTTGCTTGGTGACAGCATTATCTGAATTAAACGAGCCGCGTTACATGACTCCGGGCGGAATCTTCGATGCATTTGACAAAGAAGTAACTGTATGGGGCAGAGCTGACCTTAAAGACGTAGATGATTCTAACCTTGGTCTGAAAGGTTCACCGACCAAAATCGCAAAAGCATCTGACAAAGTCCGTAAAGGTGCAGGCGAGAAGGTTGCTCTCGATACCGACGAAGCAGTATCTTACTTAATTGGCAAATTCAAAGAGAAACATATCATCTAATAAAAATAAGGAAAAGTGGTGAATAAAATGGGTTTAGAAGAGTATAAAGGAGTATTTGTCTTTGCGCAGCAGGTAGACAACACATTAAATGGTGTTGCTTTTGAGTTACTTGGAAAGGGCAAAGAACTTGCAAAAGATTTAAATACAGAAGTAACTGCAGTATTAATTGGTTCTGATGTGAAAGGTCTTGCAGATCAGCTTGCTGAGTACGGCGCTGATAAAGTTATCGTAGTAGATGATCCGGAACTGAAGAACTATAGAACAGAGCCATATGCACATGCATTAGCATCTGTAATCAATGAATTCAAACCAGAAGTTATGTTAGTTGGTGCAACAGCAATCGGTCGTGACCTTGGTCCTACTGTATCTGCAAGAGTTGCAACAGGTCTGACAGCTGACTGTACTGTTCTTGAGATTGGTGATTTTCCAATCAATCCGGTTGGAAACCAGGAGCAGAAACACAATCAGTTACTGATGACCCGTCCTGCATTCGGTGGAAATACCATCGCAACAATTGCTTGTCCGGATAACCGTCCTCAGATGGCTACTGTACGTCCAGGCGTTATGCAGAAAATTGCTCCAATCAAAGGTGCAAAAGCAGAAGTTATCGAGTTCAATCCAGGATTTACACCAAACAACAGATATGTTGAAATCATGGATATCGTAAAAGAAGTTAAGAATACAGCAAACATTATGGACGCTAAGATCTTAGTATCCGGTGGTCGTGGAGTTGGTTCTAAAGAAAACTTCAAACTGTTAGAGGACTTAGCAGAAGTTCTTGGTGGAACAGTAAGCTGCTCCCGTGCAGTTGTAGAGAATGGATGGCTTCCAGTTGACTTACAGGTAGGTCAGACAGGAAAGACAGTTCGTCCTCAGATTTACTTTGCAATCGGTATTTCCGGAGCAATCCAGCACGTAGCTGGTATGGAAGATTCTGATCTCATCATCGCAATCAACAAAGACGAAGATGCTCCTATCTTCGACGTTGCAGATTACGGTTTAGTGGGAGACTTAAACAAGATCGTTCCAGCTCTTACAAAAGCTTTAAAAGAGGAAATGGCTGCAAAATAATCCGTTTACGGATGTAATATTTCATCTTGGATGAGTCTCATTTGAGATGTGTGATAAAAGGGTGTCATGCAAACCGGAAGATTTGTGTGATGCCCTTTTTATGCACCTGACGGGAAATTTGCAAAGTATGTTGCCTGTAGTTAAACCGCAGGTATTTTTTTTGGTACATACATTGTATACAGTGGAAAAAAGTGGTATTCTAAACAAGGTTTGCAGGAAACTGTTTTGGCAGTGTGGCAGACAAATAATATTGCGGCATCGGCAGACAGATGCAGAAAAGAGGAAGAGACTATGAATAGAAGTAGCAGAACAGTGAAACTCGTTGAGATGGCTCTGTTGGTTGCAATCATTCTGATTCTGGCTTTTACCCCACTTGGTTATATTAAGACACTTGGTCTGGAAATTACATTGATTGTAGTTCCAGTTACAATTGGTGCCATTATTTTAGGACCATTGGGTGGAGCAGTATTAGGAGCAGTATTTGGAATCACAAGCTTTATCCAGTGCTTTGGAATGAGTCCTTTTGGAGCAGTACTCCTTGGCATCAATCCATTTGGAACCTTCGTGGTATGTGTAGTATCAAGAATTCTGATGGGCTGGTTGACCGGACTTATCTATAAGGGATTATCCAAATTTCCGAAAATGAAGAACTGGAAGATTTTAATTGCCAACCTGGCAGGTCCAATCTTAAATACCTTTTTCTTCATGTCAACACTGGTAATCTTTTTCTTCAGCTCCGATTACATACAGTCACTGGCAGGCGGATTAAATCCATTCCGTTTTGTCATTGCCTTTGTAGGTGTCAACGGACTGGTTGAAGCAGCAGCCTGCTTCGTGGTAGGAAGTGCAATTACCAAGGCATTGCAGGTTGCAATGAAAAATAAATAAAGAATATCTGCTTCAGATAAAAAGAGGAATGCTCTGTTTTCATAATTAGAAAACAGAGCATTTTGTATGCTGGAAATTTGCTGAATATAAGAATGAAGTTATGAATTGTCATAACAAAAACGGTATTTACTGCCACAGATATATTCATATCCAACATGGATGAGCTCATTGTGAATATCATACATTTCTGTATGAAAAAGAAACAATGGGTCACCGGGTGAAATATGAAGAAGATTGGCTTGTTCCGTTGAGGCTTTTACTGCATCAATATAAGAATTCTGTGAACAACCAATGCAGATATCATATTTTTCACGAAATAGCTGATACAGAGAGCTATCTAAAGGTTCTGTCAGCAAAAATGAAAATTTGTGACATGGATAATAATTGTTCTCAATCATAATAGGTGTTGCATCTGCATATCGAATACGTTGGATATAAACAATAGAATCGCCCTCAAAGAGTTCAGCATTATCAAGATGATACTGTTCATATGGTATGACTTCACGTTTTGTTACAATAGTAGAAGCTTCCATTTGGTTGGTTTTGCATGCATCAGAAAAGCTGAGAGTATGTTCCAGTTTACGAAAAATTTTCCGCTCTTTTACAAAGGTTCCTTTTCCCTGTTTCTTAATTAAGACCCCTTCATTACATAATTCAGTAATTGCACGCCTTATGGTAATACGGCTCACATGATATAGTTCAGACAATTCAGTTTCTGTCGGGATTTGCTGACCGGAAATATAAATTCCTTTTTTTATTTGTTCGAGTAAATCATTTTTTAACTGTTCAAACAGTGGTATATCACTGGTTGTGTTCAATTTCATAATAATATCACCTCACAAACATTATAATAACATATAATGTTTTGCATGACAATATGAATTTAAAAAACATTATATTGAAAAGATTATGTGAAAAATTGTATAAAAAGTAATAAAAAGTAAAGGGAAAGTATAAAAAATAGATAATAAAATGTTGAGAATGCTGAAAGTGATTTGAGAAAAAGAAACAATATTGCAATATAACGTTATATGATGATATAATCAATTTAACAAAAGGAGGTGGAAAAATGCAAAAAGAAGCAGACAAGATATTTCAATCAACCTGTATTTTTGATTCTGTTTCAGAAGAGGCATATCCAGGATATGTGGCAATAAAAGGAAAACAGATTCTTGAAGTCGGATGTGGAGATATCCCAAATGAACTGGTGGGTGAATCTACTGAAGTTGTGGACTATGGAGAGGGAACCATTTGCCCGGGATTTGGTGATACCCATACATTTTTCACAGGATATGTAGTGGATTATCTTGGTGTGGATTTATCAGAAGCAGTTAATCTGAAACAAATAGTTGAACGGTTATCAGAAAATCTGGAAATGAATCCGGAGACGGTCGTTTTATTTGGAAATCATTTACAACCGGAGCTGGCAGAAAAAATAAATAAGGGAGGTGAATTGGAACAGGTTAAAAGACCGGTTATTTTATTTACTGCCGGACATGGGTATTGTGCTATGAACAAAGTTGCAGAAGAAGTGTTTGGGTTTACACCAGATACATGCGGAAGTTCAGAGGCAATTTATAAAATTATGAAAATTTATCTGAATGATAGAGATTTTATTATTCCACAGTTTAAGGCATATATGTCTATGTTAAACAGCCATGGGATAACATCTGTAAAAGAAATGGGATTTGATAATTTTTATGGATTTACAGATATATTGGCTGAATTAGAACAGAAAGCAGAATTGAGCCTTCGGATTTCCTTTATGTCACAACCAGTAGGAAAGAAAATGGATTTAGCATATGGAAAAGAAATGAAGAAGAAATATCATTCTGATTTTTTAAGGTTTTCCGGTTATAATCAGATGACAGATGGATTGATTGTCTCAGAAGAGGCAGATCTGATGGAGCCATATGAGGGAAAAGATTATTGTTGCCAAAAGAATATTGATTATGCATTATTAGAAGAAGATGTACTTACAGCAGACCGTGAAGGATTCAGATTTACATTGCATTCTGAAGGGGATGGTTCCTTCCATAAAATTCTTCAGATTTATGATAAATGTGAAAAGGAAAATGGAAGATTAAAGAATCGACATGGAATTACTGATTTGGAATTGACGGGTGCAGTGGACGAAGAAAAAATGGCACAGCTTGGAGTCTTTGGTGAGATTTATACACAGGTTTATAAGTTGGATTCCTGTGAAAATTGGAAACAAGACTATGATGAAAAACTTGGTAGCAGGCGGAGCCGTTATATGAATTATCGTTCAATGGCAGATCATGGTGTGATTTTAAGTGGTGCAACGGATCTTCCGATGTTAATACCGGATATACCTGAGGCAATTTATTATGGATGCGGAACCTATGCCGCAGATGGAAAAGAACCGGTTCAGCCGGAAAATGGTCTGACAATACCGGAAATGTTAAAAACCTGGACAATTGGAAGCCAGTATGCCATGGAACAGGAACATATATTAGGAACGCTGGAAAGCGGTAAGCAGGCTGATATAGTAGTTTTTGACAGGAATCTTCTCAAAACAGATATTGAAGAAATTCGAAAGGCACATGTTTTAAGAACCATATGTGCTGGACAGGATGTTTATAAAGAAATGGAGAATAGGTAAAGGAGGTTTTGCGATGAGTGACAAAACAAAAGCACATTTGAGTGCAAAAACGTTATGGGTACTTTTTATTCTGGGACTTGTAAATGCAGTTATGTATTGTTTCCCTTATATCAGATATGTGTTTTATGATCAGCAGATTGCAGCTATGGGAATTACAAATACCCAGTCAGGAATTTTAATGACAATTTATGCGGCAGCAAATACGATTACATTGATTCCCGGTGGAATATTAGCTGATAAGTGGTCTGTGAAAAAATGTCTAGTAGGCTCTATTCTGGGTTCTGTAGTTATCGGAATTATTTATGCACTTACCATGAATTTTGCAGTAGCCTGCGTATTATGGGCTGGACTTGGTGTGTCTACAATTTTTGTATTCTGGGCAGCAATAACCAAAGCAGTAGGTCAGGTTGGCACAGCAGAAGAGCAGGGAATGTGTTATGGAATTTATTATGCTGCATCAGGTATTATTTCTGCAATTTTAAATGCAGTATGTTTACAGGTAAGCCGTTTATCAGATGACCCATCTACTTCCTTTAGTATTGCAGTATGGGCAATGGTAGCATTTACAGCAGTTGCTTTAATTCTGACAATGATATTTTTTAAAGAAAAAAGTATTACACAGACAAAATCTTCTGATGAAGAATTTAAAATTAAATATGTCGGTGAAGCGTTAAAGAATCCGATGACCTGGCTCTTTTCACTGATGGTATTATGTGCATATGGTCTGTATACAAGTGTATCCTATTTTTCACCATATCTGACGGATGTACTTGGTATACCGTTGGTACATTCATCTTTTATCAGTATTGTGAGAAGTAATCTTATGAACCTTTTATGTCCGATTGGTGGAATTATCGTAGATAAGATTTTTAAATCTTCTACAAAATGGTATATTACTGCATTTGGAATTACAATTGTGATTTATGGTGGAGTATTGATAATGCCATCCAACATCAGTCCGGTACTGGCAACAATTGTTTCTTTGTTACCAAGTGCAATTGGTATGATGCTTTACGGAGTAATCTGGTCGGGATTACAGGAATGTAAATTTAAACCGATATATGCAGGAACTGTAATTGGAATTGCATCTATTATCGGATATTTGCCAGATTCTTTTTACTATATAATTTTTGGAAAGTGGATGGATAAATTTGGAAATAATGCTTATCCAATGATTTTTGGCTTCCTGATGGGAACTGCTGTACTTGGTATGGCTATAACAATTTTAATGAGAAAACTGATTAAGAAAAATAACTAAGAAAGAAGGTATTTAAAAATGCATGCATCAGAATTTAACGTAGAAAAATTTGTTGATATAATTGAAAAGGAAAATGGAACAATCAGTGAAGTATATTTTGTGGCCTGTGGAGGCTCTCTGGTTGACCTTTATTCTTCATGTTACTTTATTAACCGAGAATCATCCACCATGACAGCAGAGTGGATTACCAGTAAAGAATTTGTTTTAACCCCTCCAAAGAAACTTGGAAAACACTCTGTTGTCATTATCTGTTCACATGGTGGAAATACAAAAGAAACGGTAGAAGCAGCAGAACTTGGTGTAAAGGAAGGTGCATTTGTAATTACATATACACATACACCGGGCAGTGCCTGCGACAGTGAAAAATTCCATGCAATTGTCTATGATTGGGAGCCGGAAACATTACAGAAGGATAGACCATTAGGATTAAATTACAGTATTATAAATGAGTTGATTCACAGACAGGAGCCGGAGTATAAACTTTATGAAGGAATGAAGGATGGAATCACTAAATGCGATGCAATTATCCGTAATGCAACAAAGAAGTTTCAGAATAAGGCATGGAATTTTGCAGAACATTATTATAATGCACCATTTTTATATATTATGGCATCCGGTTCTGCATATGCACAGGCATACGGATTTGCAATCTGTTCTCTTCAGGAGATGCAGTGGATGGACTGCTGTTATCTTGATTCCGCAGAATATTTCCATGGACCATTTGAGGTAACAGATAAAGACCATATTTATATCCTCTTAAAATCGGTAGGAAAAACAAGAATGATTGATGAAAGAGCAGAAGTATTTTTAAATAAATATGCGGAAAAATATGAGATTATTGATGCAGCAGATTGTGGAATGGATGCAATAGATGATTCCTGCGTAGATTATTTTAATGCTCCATTGTTCTATGAAATGAGCGTGTTATACCGTACTGCAATTCAGAATAAGAGCGGACACCCATTGGATATGCGCCGGTATATGGGAGTTGTAGAGTACTAGACGAAAGGAGAAACAGTATGAAATATGACGTAAGTGTGGTAGGCTTTGGGGATAACGTGGTAGATATTTATACTCACGAGAATGTACAGTATCCAGGTGGAAATTGTGTAAATCTTGCTGTGTATGCCAAAATGTTTGGTGCAAAAAGGTGTGCCTATATGGGCTATTTTGGTACTGATAAAAATGCAGATCATGTTATTTCTGCGTTGAGGGAAGAACAGATTGAACTGGTAAAGTGTAAGAAAATTGAGGGAGAAAATGGTTATTCCAGATGTACCTTAGAAGATGGTGACCGTGTATTCTTAGATTATAATGAAGGTGGAGTCCGGAGCAGACATATTTATGATCTGGATGAATTTGACTTGGAATATCTTGCAGAATTTGATCTGGTACACAGTGGAAATTACTGTTATATGGAGTCACAGCTTCCAAAGATTAAAGCAGCCGAACTTCCATTATCTTTTGATTTCTCGGATGATTCTGAACCGGAATATTATGAAAAAATAGCACCATTAGTAACATATGCATTTTGCTCCTTTGATGGAACGGATGATGAAGTAAAAAAACACCTTAAGAAAGTAGCCTCTTATGGACCGAAAATTGTGTGTGCATCCAGAGGCGCAAAAGGTTGTATGCTTTATGCAAATAATGAGTTTTTTGAGCAACCGGCATATCCGATTGAAAAAGCAATAGATACTATGGGTGCAGGAGACTCACTTATTACAACTTTTATGGTAGGTTATCTTGACCGTAAGAAAAAAGGTATAGATGATAATGTTTCAATCAAAGAGAGTATAAAAGAGGCTGCAAAGTTTGCAGCAAAAGTATGCCAAATGGAGGGTGCTTTTGGACATGGAAAGGAAGTTCAGATAGATGCTTTAAAAACAAAATAAAAGAATAAAAAACGAATCGTAACACATACTATTCCGGAAAATGCAGTAAGCAAGGAGGAATGGCATGAAATATAAAACGTATCGTATCTGCCTCCTTTCACTGGTGATTCTTGCAGTGATAGGAGGCATTCTTTATTATGCGAATGAGAATGGTGATAAAAGTGCAAAAGGAGAAGGAACATTTGTAACCAGATTTATAGAAAGGATGCCATTTTCATGAGCAGTCAGCAGACAAGTCTTTATATTAAAATCGAAAAGAATTCCGTGGTCAGAGACCGCAATGTCAGATTGTCGGATGTTGCAAAGATGACCGGAACAGATACCGCAATGATACGCCAGCTAAAGCAGATGAAGATTTATTCCTTTCCACAGAAGGCGAAAAAGACAGAATATGTTCAGGTGATGACTTCATTAAAAATAATTGAAATGATACAGGCACAGTATCCGAATGTAAATATTACCAATGAAGGAGAAGCGGATTTCGTCATAGAATATGAGCCCAAACTACAGCCGGGCAAAGCATCAGAGGTTATCAAAACCAGCATTTTATGTATCCTGATTTTCTTCGGGGCAGCATTTACGATTATGGCATTTAATAATGATATTTCAGTGACAGAGCTTTTCCAGAAACTCTATTATCAGGTGATGGGGAAGGAGTCATCGGGGATTACAGAACTGGAAATCTGCTACAGTATTGGTCTGCCGATTGGTGTTATCATTTTCTTTAATCACTTTGGCAACAGTAAAATAACCAATGACCCGACACCGATTCAGGTGGAAATGCGTAAGTATGAGAAAGATGTAGATGATACTTATATTGCCAACTGTGGACGTGGAGGTAAGACCATTGATGTGGATTAGACATATTTTCTTAGGCCTGATTGGACTGACTGCCGGTGCAGCAGTGGCAGGTGGAACCTTTGCATTCCTGATCATGCTTAATATCATCCCGCGGATGATTGGTAAATCCAAGACGGCAGGAAGGATTTATCTATATGAAAATATGATCGTGCTGGGTGGAATCGGAGGCAATCTTTTGTCGGTCTTTCTTACAATGAGAATTCCATTGGGACATATTTTCTTAGGAGTATACGGTATCTGTGCCGGTTTCTTTGTGGGCTGTGTAGCAGTTGCACTGGCTGAAATATTAAAGACTTTTCCGGTTATATTCCGGCGGCTTAAAGTAAAGACCGGATTGTGGGTGATTCTTTTATTTATGGCATTTGGAAAAATGGCTGGGGCACTTTCCTATTTCATAAGACAGCTGTCGGATTCCTGAATCACAGGGCAGGCAATTCCTTAAACGATAGGGGAATCTACAGGAGAAGTCTGTAGGACAATATGCGGCTAGGGTTGATGTTTTTCGTGGAATGTTATAAAATGAAAATATAAAAATCCGTAAGGAAGAAGTGAAAAAATGATACAGTCAATTGCACGTCAGAGTGTTGTAATCAAATGTAATCTGCAGGCATCTATCATGATGGGAAACTATGAATTCTATTATGCGGCAGGTCTTGCATACAAACTGACCGGAAATATGGCAACAGAGATTTTACAACCACAGCAGTTAATTGAAGAGGTCAACCGGATGCTGGCAGACTATTTGACAGATGATGTGCGGGAGCAGCATCTGATTCGGATGTTAAAAGATTACGAACCGGATGATAAACTAGATGAACAAATGCGTGAATTATTTCAGGAGGGACAGACAGAACAGCGTTTGTGGCAGGAATAGGAAGCGATGTTATGGGGAAGAAATTTACAATTGGGGTATTGATTGGAAATGTGCATACAGCACATCCGAAGGACCTGATGAGGGGGATTCGGGCAGCAGCAAGCGGGATGGATGTTAATATGATTTATTTTCTGGGAACGCAGAGTGTGCGTTTCAACCAGAAATTTGCACTGGAGGATTTTGATTATCAGTATAATACCGTCTATGATTATGCAAAATTAGCAAAAGTAGATGTATTGATTATTGCATATGGCTCTCTTTGCATTTTTCAGGAAAATGAAGATAAACAGGCATTTTTGGATAAATTTGCGGGAATACCATATGTACTGTTAGAAGATGCGACGGATGATCCACGGGGTATCTATGTCATGGTGGATAACTATGGTGGTATGCAAAAATGTGTGGAGCATCTTATTATAGAACATCATTTAAAGCATCTGGTTTATCTTGGGGGACCGGAAGACAATCAGGATGCCATAGAGCGGAAAGCAGCATTTTTAAATGTTATGGCAGAACATCATCTGCCAGTGACGCCGGAAATGATGGCGGTGGGAGATTATTCGGAATTCGTGGATAATCTTGTAGAACAGCTGCTAAGGGACAATCCGGATGCCGAAGCAATTATATCAGCTAATGATGAAATGACAGTGGCGTGTTATCGTGTATGCAAAGCCCATGGACTCCGGATAGGAAAAGACATTTTGATTACCGGTTTTGATGATGTGGAGAGGGCGCGTTATAGTAATCCACCATTGACGACTGTCTCCCAGGATGCTTATAAAATGGGGCAGATAGCGGTAGAAAAGGCAGTAGATATCTGTGCAGGCAGACCGGTGGAATCTGTCCGGTTGGATGCAGAACTTATAATCCGGGAATCCTGTGGCTGCAAAGTAACACGAAGAGCGAAAGAAAAGGCAGATGAGAAAACAGAGCTGCTTCATATTATTGATGAATTAAGGCTTTTTCAGCATAAATCGTGGCTTGGCCCATTTCTGATCCGGGACCTGATGCAGGAAGCAGAGAATGAGAAATCTTTCTACCGGAAAAGTGGAGAAGTATTTTATCATCTGGGTATACGCAGTTCCCTGCTTTATCTGTTGGAGCAGCCGGTTACCTACGAAAAGGGACAGAAATGGAAGATGCCCCAAAGGATGTATTTAACTATGCGCCAATACAGGGAAAATATTCAGGTATTTGAGAAAAAGGAACGTCCATATATAGATGGAAGCTTTGGTGTACCGGATTGTTGCAGCTCCGGTGAAGATCATTTTTCTTATATCAGCTTTCTATTAATTGATGGAAAGCGGCAGTACGGACTATTGATGCTTGAGATTGAACCGGAAGAGATTTCTTTTTATTATATACTGGCATTGCAGCTTGGAACATCTCTCCGTTTTCTGGAAGCAAATATTAAACAGAAAAAATATCATGACCGGCTGCGGGAAAAGAATGAAGTATTAAATTTTATTGCAATTTATGATGAACTGACCGGAATCTATAACCGCAGGGGACTGATGGAGAGTCTGGTCCGGTTTAATCAGGACAATTTAGGGAAAAAAGCCTGTCTTATGATAGCTGACCTTGACCATTTAAAGGAAATCAATGATAATTTTGGCCATGCGGAAGGAGACTGCGCGATTCGGACAGCAGCAGGAATTGTAAAAGAAGTCTTTGGACAGTATGGAGATGTGGGAAGATTCGGAGGGGACGAATTTGCAGGCATTGTAAGATATAGTGAGATGGAAGAGAAGGAACAGCTCATTTACAATATTCACCAGAAATGTGAACAGTACAATGAACATTCCATGAAACCGTATTATGTTGGAATTTCAGTTGGAGTAGTAGAATTTGTCTGTGAAAAGAAGATTGATTTTATTGAGATGTTTAAGCATGCTGATGAATATCTGTATGAGGAAAAAAAGAAACGGCGCAAGACAGTCTGCCGTAATGTAAATTTCGAGAATTCGTAATAAGCCGGTGTTGAAAAACAAACGAAAATATGCTAGAATAAAGCAAATCATATGGTAACGTTTCCATGCAAATGAAGACGTAAAGAGCGGACAGAAACAGCGGGGAGAAAGATATGCTTACAATTGGAAAAACGGGGTAATACGGATGAAGACAAGAAAGCAGAAAATTCGTCAGGAAAAGTCAGAAGAAATGCAGGAAACTCGGCAGCTTAAAGTAGAAAAAAGGGAAGAAAGAAAGCAGTTGGAAGTAAAGAAAGAGAAGCTTAAGAAAGTAAAGCCAAAAAAGGAAAAGTTAAAGAAAGAAAAGGTAAGAAAACCGAAGAAAGAACGGATTAAGAAGGAAAGACCGGCAAAACAGACGGAAAGAAAGCCACAGCCGAAGAAAACAGGCAACAGTAGAAAGGCTGCGAAGGATAAGGGAATGGGGCTTCGTGGCATTCAGGTGAAATTAATCGGGGCATTTATGATTCCGGTTATCCTGTTTGTTATCATCGGTTTTATGATTTATTCAAAGTGCAGTACTACCTTGAATAGTACATACGAGGCTTCTGCAAATACCAGTGTTGGTACATTGGAAGAGTATCTCGGACTTGGTTTTGAGAATATTGAACTGATGGCAACACGTCTTTCTATTAATTCTGCAATTACAAGTTATTATACAGGTTCAGAAGTAAAGTCAGAGTCTATGCTGATGGATGCAAAGGTTGCATTGAGCAATGAATCTACTGCAGACAAATTCATCGATCACATTATAGTTTGTGCGAAGAGTGGAACAGCATGCAGTGAAGAGGGTGCAATCCGTGGAGATGTATATAATGCGTTTGTTGAGTCGGAAGAAGGAAAGAATGTAGAGTCTGAGATTGGTATGGGAAGTATGTGGATCAGCAGCCACCCAGCCATTGATGAAGTCACCGGATATGACAGTGATGAGTATGCATTATCTCTTGTTACCGTTCTTAAGAATAATAGCAATAAATCTGTTGGATATATCATCATTGATGTTAAGACAAGCTTTATCCAGGATATATTAGACAATGCACAGATTAGTGATAACAGCATCAAGGGCTTTGTATTAGAGGATGGAAGCCAGGTGTTAAGTGGAGATAGTGATATAAAATTTACAGATACGGACTTTTATCAGGAAGCATTAGCAGGAGAAAATCTGCAGGGTTCTAAAGAAGTGTCTTATGAGGGCGCAGATTATCTGTTTACATACAGCAGGATTGAAGGTACGAATATGCTGGTATGTGCCATGGTTCCGCAGAAAGAGATTATGGCAGGTGCACAGGCGATTCTCAGATATACGTTAATTGCCGTAGCAATATGTGCAGTTATTGCAATCGTGGTAGGTTCCGTTCTTGCAAGCGGAATTTCCAAAGCAATCCGTAAGGTTAACCGTGTCTTAAAGAAGACCTCCGATGGAGATTTGACCGGACAGATCAGCATGAAGCGTAAGGATGAGTTTAATGTGTTGTCATCCAGCATTACCAATATGATTGGCAGTATGAAGGATCTGATTCTCAAGATGACCAATGTCAGTGGTCATGTTTCTGATTCGGCAGTCCAGGTAGGAACCAACTCCGAAGTTTTATTGGAAGTAACAAAGGATATCACGGAAGCAGTGGATTATATCAACAGTGGTATTTCCCAGCAGGCACAGGATACGGAAAGTTGTCTGGAGCAGATGAATGGTCTGGCAGAAAGAATCAATGTTGTACATGAGAATACTGATGAAATCAGCGAAATTGCCCAGGAAGCCCAGGAAGCAATTGAAAATGGTATGGTTATCGTAGCAAACCTTGGTGAAAAAGTTCAGGGTACAACGGAAGTAACAGAGACCATCATCCGGGAAATCAGAGAACTGAACAAAGAATCTATTGCAATTAACAGTATCATCGGAACAATCAATGAGATTGCAGAACAGACTAATCTTTTGTCCTTAAATGCATCAATTGAGGCGGCGAGAGCCGGTGAAGCAGGAAGAGGATTTGCAGTAGTTTCTGAAGAAATCCGTAAACTGGCAGAACAGTCCGGAAATGCGGGTAATCAGATTGGTGAGATTATCAATCATATTCAGGAACGTCTGGCAGCTACCATCGAGACAGCTGGGCTTGCAGGCGAGAGCGTTGCATTCCAGACAGAAGCATTGAATAATACCGTTGATGTATTTAAGAATATCAGTCAGCAGGTAAGCAAGCTGGCAGAGGATGTTGAGAAGATTACCCAGAGTGTGGGGGGCATCGAACAGGCAAAAGAAGATACCATGAATGCCATCGAAAGTATTTCAACAACCTCTAACCAGACAGAATCTGCATCTGAAGAACTTGCCCGTAGTACAGAGAAACAGTTACAGGCAGTAGAAGTATTAAATGATGCGGTAAAACGGCTTCAGATGGATGCAGAGGATCTGGATACATCAGTAAGTATCTTCAAGGTACAGTAAGGAATATAATTCGGCAGTCAGGTTTCTGGCTGCCGTTTTTTTCGCAAAGAATCCGTAAGAAGCTGCCAGTGACAGGTTCTGCAGGGCGAGCTTGATATTATGGCATAGAATACATATAATAAAAGTCAGAGTATTTCAAAAGTTTGAGAAATCTAAGAAGTTGAGATAGAAAAGAGGAGAAATAAATATGCAGACAGGAAAAGCAATTTCAGTTCCGGCAATTCTGAAAGTCGGAAATGGCACGTTAAATCAACTGGGAAGTTATTTAAAGGGAGAAGGTCTAAAGCAGGTAGTTATTTTCCTTGGAAATGGTTTGATTGATATGTTTGGTGAGACTGTAATGGAATCACTGAAAAAAGAAGAAATTACAGTATTGGAGTATAGCGAACTGGATACCGTTGATATTGATGATATTATAACGCTTGCATTTTCCATGCCGAATAAAACGCAGGCAGTCATTTCAATTGGTGGCGGAAAAGTAATCGATGCTGGAAAATATGCCGCATTTTTAAGAAACATTCCGTTTATCAGCGTTCCGACCTCCAGTTCCAGTGATGGATTTTCCAGTGCCAGTGCCTCCCTTTTGGTGCATGGCAAGAGAACTTCGGTTCCGGCAAAACTGGCTTATGGCATTGTGGTTGATACGCAGATTATCCGCACGGCACCAGAGAAATTTATTTATTCCGGTATTGGAGATATGATTTCAAAAATCACAGCATTATATGACTGGATTTATGAGGAAAAATGTGGTTACTCTACGGTAAATGATTTTGCGGTTATGATAGCGAAGAAAGCGGTGAACAGTTTTGTCCGGACTCCATATCAGAGCATCAAAGATGAATTGTTTTTAAAAGAACTGGTGGATTCTCTAGCCATGAGCGGAATTGCCAATGAAATAGCCGGAAGCAGCGCACCGACCAGTGGAAGCGAGCACCTGATTTCGCATGCACTGGACAAATTATTGGAAGTGCCACAGTTACACGGTATTCAGGTCGGCATTGCAACCTATATCATGAGCAAGGTGCACAATCACAGATATGTGCGGGTACAGACCGTATTGGAAGAGACCGGATTTTTTGATTTTGCAGCAACACTTCAGATGAAAAAGAGCGATTTCCTTGCGGCAATTGATTTGGCACCGTCTATTAAGCCATTCCGTCACACTTACCTTCACGAAGAAAAATACCGGGAAGAAGCAAAACGCCTGGTGAGAGAAGATGAAATCTTAAATCGTATATTGGTTGACTGACATTCATAAGGAACTGCCGGGCATCCGTAAGAAGCTGCCGGTGTATGTATAAAAGAAACAATTTTTGCCATACTAAGAGAAAAATATTATATTATTTAGGAAGGTTTTAGCATGGCAAAAAGTGAATCAGAAAAAGATATGCGGCAAAAAAATGAAAATCTGAATAAAACAGTACAGGAGCAGGATGTTGCGGAAAGAAACCAGGCATATAACGAATATGTAAAGCAGGTAACACCAACGCATAATCTTGCCCTGAAAATGTTAAAAGCATTTGTGACCGGCGGAATTATTTGTTGTATTGGCCAGGTGATTTTAAATATTGCACAGAACGCAGGACTGGATAAAGATACTTCCGGCGGCTGGTGCAGTATGATCCTTGTCCTCATGAGCGTAATTCTTACCGGTCTTAATATTTATCCATCAATTGCAAAATTTGGCGGGGCAGGAGCCCTCGTTCCAATCACCGGATTTGCCAATTCAGTGGCGGCTCCTGCCATCGAATTCAAAAAGGAAGGTCAGGTCTTTGGGATTGGTTGCAAAATTTTTACCATTGCGGGTCCGGTAATCCTTTATGGAATCTTTACAAGCTGGCTACTTGGGGTCATATACTGGATATATCAGCTGATAGCGAGGTAAATTGGGCAAAATCGTTCAAAAACAAGAGAATTTTGCCCAAAAGGAGAAGAAAAGAGAGACTTCACCAAGGAAGAGGAGCCGTGTTCGGTGGTAGATTGGGCAAAATCATTGTGAAATAAGAGTGTTTTGCCCAAAAGAAGTAGAAAAGCAAGATTTTATCAAGGAAGAGGAGCCGTGTCCCGCGGTAAATTGGGCAAAATCGTTGAGAAACAAGAGAGTTTTGCCCAAAAGGAGAAGAAAAACAAATTCACAAAGTCAGCTTCCCGCTAATCCCCAAAATAGTAATGAATTAATTGCTCGGCATAAGCAGAATCAAAGGGATGCTCACTTGTTTCATAAGTAGTAATTAATTGAATGGATGGGATAATGTTATGTGCGGTGTAAAGCTGAAGCTTGGAAAAGACATTCTTTCGATAAGAAGGAAAATCCATCAGACCAAAATGCTCCCAGTAATAAAATGCTCCTGTTTTAGGATGACGAAGCGTGAAATCAGGGTGCAGGGTAGTTTCGCCTAAACACAGTGCACATTCATAACGAAAAGGAATACGGTTATGTGAGAGCAGTGTTGCAATCAGTGCTTCTGATTTGGAACGGACCATCAGACCGGAAGCAGATTTGTGAATCCGTTGTTCCGGGTATTTGATATTGTATTCAAAATCAGCATTCATCCATTGATTTAATTCTGTGGAAATGGGTTGGAGGACAGTGTGAAATAATTCACAATAGGGAGAAGATTCTTGAAAAAGAGTTTCAATTTTAGAAGGATGTGAGGCAAGGGTGTCAATACAGGTGCGGATTGTCTGTCGCTCAAAAGAGAGGGACTGCAGTTTTAGTTCTAAATATTTTTTCCGGGCCATGACTTGAGCAAAATTTTTCTCTTTCTTGGGAATATAAAACTGTTGGGATAGAAGTTGATGATACCACTTGGTATAGTTGCCATTGTGGGTACAATAAAGAGTGCCGGGTGGCAGAGTGGAAAGTTCATCCTGAATGGCAGAGATTTGCTCCGTAAGATTCTTATAATGAGATAATAGTTTATTATAGATGTCAGTTTCTCCTTTCTCAAAAAGTTCAATGGAAATATTGAAAAATGTTGAAATTAATTGCTGCCATGGATTTATTACAGCATAACCGTAGATAGAAGTAAAGAAAAGAAACATGAAAAATTTCTGAAAAATACATAAAATGCCGGAACCTGGACATGCTAATCACAAAAAGGAGTGATGACATGTCTGAGGTAAAGGGAAAACAGAGTCTTCGCTTTGCGAAGACTCCTTTTATTTTAAATTCGGCATCGGTGGTCGGAAAGAAAGAAGGAGAAGGACCACTGGGAGAGTATTTTGATGTGATTGGAAATGATGACAAATTTGGATGTGAGTCATGGGAGGAAGCAGAAAGTACCTTGCAGAAGGAAGCAGCAACCCTGGCATTGGGAAAATCTGGGCTTGCGCCGGAAGAAATCCGTTATATTTTTGCAGGAGACCTGTTGGGTCAGACCATAGCAACATCCTTTGGACTTCTCGACTTTGAAATTCCGTTGTTTGGAGTGTATGGCGCCTGCTCCACGGCAGGGGAATCCATGTCACTTGGAGCGATGTGTGTGGCGGCAGGATTTGCAGAAAATGTCCTGACGATTACATCCAGTCATTTTGCCAGCGCGGAGAAACAGTTCCGATTTCCGCTGGAATATGGGAATCAGCGTCCCATGTCGGCTACCTGGACGGTTACCGGAAGTGGTGCCTATGTATTGTCCACCCAACGGACTCATGTAAAAATCAGTGGAATCACCACCGGAAAAATTGTGGACTATGGAATTCATGATTCCTTAAATATGGGAGCAGCGATGGCTCCGGCAGCAGCAGATACCATAGCAGCACATTTTACGGATTTTGGAAGCAAGCCGGAAGAATATGACCGTATTATAACAGGGGATTTAGGAACTGTCGGACAGGAAATCCTATTTGATTTGCTAAAGAAAAAGGGCTATGACATCGAGAACAATCATTCAGATTGCGGAATCGAAATTTTTGATGCAAAAGAACAGGATACGGATGCTGGCGGAAGTGGCTGTGGCTGCAGTGCTTCTGTTTTATCTGCCTATTATCTTCCGAAGATTATTTCAGGGGAATGGAAAAAGGTGTTATTTGTGCCAACCGGAGCATTGCTTTCCACAGTAAGTTATAACGAAGGGAAAAATGTACCGGGAATTGCCCATGGAGTAATGCTTGAGTATGTGCCGTAACAAAAGCCTGGTATATAATAAAAAGTAATAATAGTTTTGATAAGAATGATGAAAGAAAGGAAAAGAACACATGGATTATGTGAATGCATTCTGGGTAGGAGGCCTGATATGTGCCCTCTGCCAGATTTTAATGGAAAAGACGAAAATGCAGCCGGGACGGATTATGGTGCTATTGGTATGTTCCGGAGCTGTTTTGGGAGCAATCGGTGTATATCCGCCTTTCGTGGAATTTGCAGGGGCGGGAGCATCGGTGCCATTGTTAGGCTTTGGCAATACGCTGTTTAAGGGAATTAAGGAAGCAGTTGATGCCAATGGATTTATCGGAATCTTCATGGGTGGATTTACGGCAACGGCGGTAGGAATCTCTGCTGCATTGGTATTTGCCTATCTGGCATCCCTGATATTTGAACCAAAGATGAGAAAGTAGAAAATCCACACAGAAGATGCATAGAAAAGGATAGGTTGGAAACAATAAACTTGAAATCAATAAAAAGGAGATATTGAACATGAAGAAATTAAGAAAACTGGTGTTGACCATGATGGTAGTGTGCCTCTTTGGCAGTATGGCAGCCTGTGGTAATAGAAATGGAAATGAGGAAAATACCACGGAAAACGGAGCAGGAAGTAACAATACTACCAATAAGAATGACACAGACAATAAGAATAACACAAATGACAAGAATAATCGTGACAATACCACAAACAATGGAGATAATGGCGACGGTGTGGTAAATGATGTGACAGACGGAGTAGTAGATGGTGCAGAAGATATTGTAGATGGTGTGGATGATGCAGTAGATGATGCCGGAACCGGAATTAAAGATGCTGTGGATGATGCAACAACCGGAACCAATGGAAATGGTAATAATGCAAAAACAGCAAGATAGTTTTGAATAAAGATTTTTAAATGAAAAAAACAGGATTGAAAACTCAATGAAAAGTTTTCAATCCTGTTTTGTATAATATGAGTACCACGATGACTCATATAAAATTGTTTCTCTTGGTGAAAAACTTATTTGTCATCAATACTGTAGTTTGGTGCTTCTTTTGTGATATGAATGTCATGTGGATGACTTTCCTTTAAGGAAGCAGCAGTAATCTTAACGAAACGGCCTCTTTCCTGTAATTCTGGAATAGTAGGACATCCGCAGTAACCCATACCAGAACGGATACCACCGATTAACTGGAATACGGTATCTTCAAGACTTCCCTTGTAAGCCACACGTCCTTCAACACCTTCCGGAACAAGTTTCTTAGCACCTTCCTGGAAGTAACGGTCTTTGCTTCCATTTTCCATAGCTGCAAGAGAACCCATACCACGGTAAACTTTGTATTTTCTTCCCTGATATAATTCGAAGGTTCCAGGAGCTTCGTCACATCCTGCGAACATACTTCCCATCATACATACATTACCACCGGCGGCTAAAGCCTTGGTCATGTCTCCGGAGTACTTGATACCACCATCGGCGATGATTGGAATACCATATTCTTTTGCAACTGCAAAGGCATCCATGACAGCAGTAATCTGAGGAACACCGATACCTGCAACCACACGGGTAGTACAGATAGAACCAGGTCCGATACCAACCTTAACAGCATCAGCACCAGCTTCAATTAAAGACCTGGTTGCTTCACCGGTTGCTACGTTACCTGCGATAACCTGAAGATCAGGATAAGCAGCTTTGATTTTCTTAACTGCATTTAAGATATTTAAGGAATGTCCATGTGCGGAATCTACAACGATTACATCGACATGGGATTTTACCAGTGCATCGATACGGTCCATCATGTTAGCAGTAATACCAACAGCAGCACCACAAAGCAGTCTGCCCTGGTCATCCTTTGCGGATAATGGATATTTAATCTGTTTTTCAATATCTTTGATAGTGATAAGACCTTTTAAGTGAAAATCTTTATCAACAATTGGAAGCTTTTCTTTTCTTGCCTTAGCGAGAATTTTTTTCGCTTCGTCTAATGTGATTCCTTCCGGAGCAGTAATAAGACTTTCGGACGTCATGCTTTCTTTAATTTTCTTTGTATAATCTGTTTCGAATTTCAAATCACGATTAGTGATGATGCCGACTAATTTACCGTTTTCTGTAATAGGAACTCCGGAAATGCGGAAGTTGTGCATTAAATCTTCTGCGTCAGCTAATGTATGATCTGGGGATAAGAAAAATGGGTCTGTGATAACTCCATTTTCGGAACGTTTTACCTTGTCCACTTCCTCCGCCTGAGCCTCGATAGACATGTTTTTGTGGATGATTCCGATACCACCCTGTCTTGCCATAGCTATTGCCATGCGATGTTCAGTTACTGTGTCCATTCCAGCACTCATCATTGGAATGTTCAATTTGATTTTCTTAGTCAGGTAAGTGGTAAGATCAATCATATTAGGAGTAACTTCCGAATATGCAGGAACCAGCAAAACATCATCAAATGTAATTCCTTCACCGATAATTTTACCCATTTTCTCGTTTCCTCTCTTTCTTATTAAAAAGTGTGTAATATAATAAAGCCTTTAATTTCTCAATTCTAGCAAAAAAATAATATACTGTCAATTGTTAAAACAACTATTCCATTTTATATAAAAATATGTTATTCTTTTAAACGGACAACGGGGTCAACCAAGGGTGAACGTTGTCCTTTTTTCAAACAGAGGGGGAAAAAGGATGGAATTTCGACCGTGCATAGACATCCATAATGGCAAGGTCAAGCAGATTGTGGGCGGAAGCCTTAAAGATGAAGGAAATCAGGCAAAAGAGAATTTTGTGGCGGAGCAGGATGCCGCTTATTTTGCAGAATTTTATAAAAAAGATAAGATTTGTGGCGGACATATCATTCTGCTGAATCCGGCAGACAGTTCTTATTATAAAGAAACGAAACGTCAGGCACTGCTTGCACTTCACACCTATCCGGGCGGTATGCAGGTTGGCGGCGGCATTCATGCAGAGAATGCGAAAGAATTTATTGAGGCAGGAGCCAGTCATGTAATTGTAACATCCTATGTATTTAAGGATGGAAAAGTAAATTATAATAATCTGGAAAAAATTCTTGCAGCAGTAGGAAAAGAGCACCTGGTTCTGGATTTGAGCTGCCGGAAAAAAGATGGCGACTACTATATAGTGACAGACCGCTGGCAGAAATTTACCGAAGAGAAAATCACGCCGGAGTTATTAGATAAATTAAAGGAATATGCGGATGAATTTTTAGTACATGCAGTAGATGTAGAGGGAAAAGCATCCGGCATTGAAGTCCCACTGGCAGAAATGTTAGGAGACTGGGGCAGAATCCCAATTACATATGCTGGAGGAGTCGGCAGTTTTGAAGATTTAAAGCAGTTAAAAGAACATGGAAAAGGCAGGCTTAATGTGACGATAGGCAGTGCATTAGACCTGTTTGGCGGCAGAATGGCATATAAAGAGGTTCTGCAGTATATAAATCAAGTATAAGGAAAAGGAGAGCGGCAGTATGAAGTATACAAAACAGGATATTATCCGTATGGCAGATGAAGAAGATGTGGAATTTATCCGGCTTCAGTTTACGGATATGTTTGGAACCTTAAAAAATGTAGCAATCACACGAAGTCAGTTAGAGAAGGCACTGAATAATCAGTGTATGTTTGACGGTTCATCCATAGAAGGCTTTGTCCGGATTGAGGAGTCCGATATGTATCTCTACCCGGATTTAGACACATTTACTATTTTCCCATGGAGACCACAGCAGGGAAAAGTTGCAAGAATTATCTGTGACGTTTATTGTGCAGACGGAACACCTTTCGAAGGAGACCCAAGATACGTATTGCGGAAAGAGATTACGCGTGCAGCAAAGATGGGCTATACCTTTGATGTAGGACCAGAGTGTGAATTTTTCTTATTCCATACCGATGACAATGGTCAGCCCACAACCATTTCCCATGAGAAAGCAGGATACTTTGACTTAGGACCGGTAGACTTAGGTGAAAATGCAAGACGTGATATGGTGCTGACCTTAGAGGATATGGGATTTGAAATCGAGGCATCCCATCATGAAGTAGCACCGGCACAGCATGAAATTGATTTCCGTTATGATGAAGCATTGGCAACAGCCGATAAGATTATGACTTTTAAACTGGCAGTTAAGACCATTGCAAAGCGTCATGGCTTATTTGCAAGCTTTATGCCAAAGCCAAAATATGGAATCAACGGTTCCGGCATGCATATTAATATGTCACTTTCCCGGAATGGAAAAAATATATTTGATGACCCATCCGGTGAACTTGGTTTGAGCAAAGAAGCATATTATTTCATTGGCGGAATAATGAAACATATGAAAGGTATGTCCGCTATCACCAACCCACTGATAAATTCTTATAAGAGACTGGTTCCGGGCTATGAAGCACCGATTTACATTGCATGGTCTGCAACGAACCGCAGTCCGCTGATTCGTATTCCGGCATCCAGAGGGGCAGGAACCAGGGTGGAATTAAGATGTCCGGATCCGGCAGCCAATCCATATCTGGCATTGGCAGTATGCCTTGCAGCAGGCTTAGATGGAATTGAAAATAAGATTATGCCGCCGGAAGAGGTAAGAGAAAATGTATTTGAAATGAGACTTTCCAGGAAAGTGGAAAAGGGTATTGAATCACTTCCGGGAGATTTAATGGAAGCAATCGAAGAGTTCGAACACGATGATTATATCAAAGGGGTTTTAGGACCACATATTACAGAGAAATATGCAGAAGCCAAGAAGGCTGAGTGGGCGGACTACAGAGCCCAGGTGACACAGTGGGAGATTGATGAGTATCTGTATAAGATTTAGTTGATGTAAGAAAATGCTACAGGAGATAAGAACTTGATTAATGTTATTGTTGCATTCCCTAAGATAGAAAACGCCAAAAGTATAAAAAATATACTTGTGCGCAGTGGATTTCATGTAGATGCAGCAGTCACAACAGGGGCTCAGGCATTGCAGTATGCGAATTCGTTAGATGGAGGTATATTGGTCTGCAGTCCAAGATTTGTGGACATGATGTATACTGAACTGCATGAATATATTCCTGCTACATTTCAGATGCTTCTCGTTGCTTCGCCGGATATCTGCAATGAGCACGAAGTTGCTGATATTATGTGCCTTTCCATGCCGCTTAAGGTGCACGAACTGATACAGACGGTAGAGACCATGTCTTATACTATTACCAGAATGCGTAAGAAACGGCGTATGGAACCGAAGGTACGGAGCGAAGAGGAAAAACGCATGTTACAGGATGCCAAAGAACTTCTGATGGTACGGAATAACATGAGTGAAGAAGAAGCACACCGGTATATCCAGAAACGGAGTATGGATAATGGAACCGGACTCATCGAGACGGCACAGATGATTTTGAGCCTTATGCATGCATAAGTATGAAAAATAGGTTAAATATAGTAGATTATTTAGAGAGAAGAAAAGGAGATATTATGTATCAGATTAATGAAAACTACCAGAAATTACCAGGAAGCTATTTATTTAGTACCATTGCCAAAAAGGTAAATGCATTTACCCAGGCAAATCCGGATAAGAACATCATCCGTCTTGGAATCGGGGATGTTACCCAGCCAATCGCTCCGGCAATTATTGAGGCTTTACATAAGGCAGTTGATGAGATGGCAGATCCTGCAACCTTCCATGGATATGCACCGGATTTGGGATATGATTTCCTGCGTAATGCTATTGTAAAAAATGATTATCAGGCAAGAGGATGTGCAATCGAAGCAGATGAAATTTTCGTATCCGATGGAGCAAAGAGTGATTCTGGAAATATTCAGGAATTATTCGGACCGGATGTAAGAATTGCTGTATGTGACCCGGTATACCCGGTATATGTGGATTCCAATGTTATGGCTGGAAGAACCGGTACATATAACCCGGATACCCAGATGTGGAGCAATGTAATTTATATGCCATGTACCAGAGAAAATAATTTCGTGCCGGAATTCCCGAAGGAGACACCGGATGTAATTTATCTGTGCCTGCCAAATAACCCGACAGGAACAACCATCACCAAAGCACAGTTACAGGAATGGGTAGATTATGCCAATAAAGAAGGCGCACTGATTATCTATGATGGTGCTTATGAAGCATACATTTCAGAAGCAGATGTGGCTCATACCATTTACGAATGTGAAGGAGCACAGACCTGTGCCATCGAGATTAAGAGCTTTTCAAAGAATGCAGGATTTACCGGAGTACGTCTTGGATATACTGTAGTACCAAAGGATTTGAAATGCAATGGCGTATCTTTACATGATATGTGGGCAAGACGTCACGGCACCAAATTCAACGGCGCACCTTATATCGTACAGCGTGCCGGTGAAGCAGTATATTCCGAAGCTGGAAAAGCACAGTTAAAAGAACAGGTTGCATATTACATGAAAAATGCAAGCGTAATTAAGAGCGGTCTGAAAGAAGCAGGCTTCGAAGTATTCGGTGGTGTAAATGCACCATATATCTGGTTAAAGACACCGGAGCAGATGACATCCTGGGATTTCTTTGATTACCTCTTAGAAAATGCCAATGTAGTAGGAACACCGGGATCCGGATTCGGACCAAGCGGAGAAGGATACTTCAGACTGACAGCATTCGGAACATATGAGAATTCAGTTGCAGCATTAGAGAGAATTAAGGCATTATAAGTCAGTATCATAAGGATATACGAAAATATGGAAATATGGAAGGGACAGTGATTTTAATTGCTGTCCCTTTTTGGCATCCGATATAACAGGCAATACGGACATTTTGACAATGAGAAAAGAGAATATGTAATTGACCGGGTGGATTTGCCGGCATCCTGGACAAACTACCTTGGCGTAAAAGATACCTGTGTGGTCGTAAATCATACAGCGGGGGCTATATGTTTTACAAGACACCGGAGTATCATCGTGTAACAAGATTCCGGGCGAATGGAGTTCCAATGGATCGTCCGGGACATTATGTATATATCCGCGATGAAAAAGACGGAGATTACTGGAGTGTTTCCTGGCAGCCGGTTGGCAAATCACTGGATGAAGCAAAATATACCTGCCGTCATGGAATGAGTTATTCCAAATACAGCTGTGATTACAAAGGAATTGCAGCAGAGCAGACCTTAGTTGTTAAGATAAAATTTTACCCGAAGATGTACGATTGGCACATGAAATGACAGAAAGGTTAAAAATTTTATCAAAGTATTCTTTTCCTAAAAAACCTTCTTACGGAAGTAATAAATGCGACAAACGGAAACATTATTTTAGCATCAACCATATTTGGAAACACACCAAAGGTTGCAGAAAAGAACTATTATGTAGGAACAAATTTAGCGGTTGCAAAACAGGCATTAAATGAAAGACATTTTCTTAACCCAAAATAGCGAAAATCTGGTTAAGAAAGCAAGAATTTAAGAATTAGAAAAATGCTGTAAACCCGCATAAATCAAGGCTTACAGCATCCAAAAAAATAGAGCGATAGACGGGGCTCGAACCCGCGGTCTCGACCTTGGCAAGGTCGCGCGTTACCAACTACGCCACTATCGCATTTGTGCTGAGCACGAAATTTACTATACTATAAGAAAAAGGGTTTGTCAAGTGTAATATTAGAAAAGTTTTCACATAAAATACAATAAGCAGAAAAGCAGGAGGACTCCCTTGAGTGCAAAGACAAAGATTGTAGTGCTTCATATGAAGGAACTGATTTACACAGGAATTTTTGCGGTACTTGGAATATTACTGGTATTATTGTTGGTCTATATGTTTTCTCCGGATAAAGATGAGGAGAGCCGGGAGACCATGAAATATGTGGCAGGGGTATATACGTCTTCCATCATATTTAATGATAAAACCGTGGATGTGGAGGTTGTGGTGGATGAGAATAAAATCAATTCCATTTCGCTGGTAAATCTCGATGAAACTGTAACCGCAATGTATCCGTTGATGCAGCCGGCACTGGATAATTTGAAAGAACAGATATATGAAAATCAGTCAACGGATAATCTCAGCTATTCCGATGATAACCAGTATACGTCCATGGTGCTGATTCACGCCATTGATGATGCCCTGGAAAAAGCAGCGGCTGCCCCGGAGACAGAGGCGGAGTAACAGTATAAAATGATACGACAGAAATAGCAAAAGGAAAACAAGAAAAAGGCTTGTCAGTGCCGGGACCAAAAAGCTATAATAATGGAATGGAGAATACAATACAATATGAACTGACACCAAAAAAAGTAAAGAATATTATCATCCGGGTAAAAGCCAATGGCGTAGTAGCAGTAACGATGCCCTATCGCATGAGCAAAAAGAAAGTGGATGCATTTGTGCAGAGCAAGGCGGAGTGGATCCGCATGATGCAAAAGAAGCTTGCAAATCAGCAGAGGATAGATGTGGATGCACTGGAGTGGAACCGGCAGAAAGAGCAGTATTTAAGAGATATACTGCTGAGGGAGTATGAACTGTTTCGGGCTTATCATATTTCTATGCCAACGGTCAGATTCCGCAGCATGACCAGCCGCTATGGAAGCTGCTGCAAGGTAAAGGCATCCATTACTTTGAATAAAGTACTGGCAGACCTTCCGTTAGAATGCGCAGAATATGTTGTTGCTCATGAACTGGCACACCTGGTAGAAGCAAATCACAGCAGACGATTTTATCAGGTGCTGGATACTGTGATGTCAGATCATAGAATACGAGAAAAAAGGTTGAGAGAATATGCGTTATTCCATGGAAAACGCGAGCATGAAGGTGGAAGTTGAGTCTCTTGGGGCAGAACTGAAATCTGTGCTTGGAAAGAAAAGTAACATTGAGTACATGTGGTGCAGCAATCCGGAGTATTACAAACGGAGTGCACCAAACCTGTTTCCGATTGTTGGAAGTTTAAAAGACGGAGTCTATCATTATCAGGGAAAGACTTATGAGATGGAATTAATCTATCATATGAATGGCAACAGACTGGAAATCACATGGAACATTAAGGATACCGGCAAGGAAAAAATGTGTATTTCCCGGAAGCTCCGTTATTTGGACTCTGGTCAGCAGAGAAGAAGAATGCACCATATGCAGCCATTGAACCTTGGTTTGGAAGATGCGATAAAGAGCATTTTAACGGAAGTTTGGAAGAAAGGGAATGGGGACATGCGTTAGCACAGGGTGCATGCTTTCAGGCAGCATACACCATAGAAATTGCAGGAGAAGATTAATTTTCATGCATTTTCTTATCTTCCGCTAAGAGTTCTTCATGAAGTGCAATGGAATCCCAGTTGATATTGTGCTCCGTGAGAACGGCTTTCAGACCGATTCTGGTAAGATGAAGCTTTTTAAATTCCACCAGGAAACGGTCTAAAAGAGCATTATCAAAGCCTTTGAATACCAGCATTTCGTCGGTGAAACCATCGCCGGTATAGACCTCTTCTTTCAAAGGGAAGCCATCAATCCCTGCGAGGGCACCTAAAGTCTGGTTATATTGTTCTTTGGTGATAATACGGATTTTTATTTTTAACCGGAGGCAGAGCATTTTTAATGTTCTGCCTTTGCTGTTTTCTAAATTGTAAAATAATAAAACTGGATGCATAAGGGAAAACTCCTTTCTTAAAGAGGTAGAAAAAATCTGCCATTCAGCCATAAAGTATAAGGTTTCCGGGGGAAAATGGCAAGTATAAAAGATTGCATTTTTATATATTTTTTATTATAATGAAAAATCATAGTTAAAAGTGGGATAAAACGCAAAAAAGTTGGTGTGAATTATGGCAGATATTACAACAGAAGAATTAGAAGAATTAGAAAATGAAGTGGTGTCTAAGGATGACAACATAAAGACCATGCAGGAATTCGTCAGTCCGGAGAGCCTGTATCAGGAGCTGATTGCCAGCGTGAAGAAATATCACCCGTCGACAGATATTTCTTTGATTGAAAAGGCATATAAGACAGCGGATACGGCACATAAGGGACAGGTACGAAAATCCGGTGAGGCATATATCATTCATCCGTTGTGTGTGGCAATTATTTTAGCGGAACTGGAGCTGGATAAAGAGACTATCGTAGCCGGACTGCTTCATGATGTCGTAGAGGATACCGTCATGACAGTAGAGGAAATTGCTTCCGAGTTCTCAGAAGAGATTGCCCTTCTGGTGGATGGCGTTACGAAGCTGGGTCAGTTATCTTATGATGCGGATAAAGTCGAGGTTCAGGCAGAGAACTTAAGAAAAATGTTCCTTGCCATGGCAAAGGATATCCGTGTTATCTTAATCAAGCTGGCAGACCGGCTGCACAATATGCGTACGTTAAAATATATGACGCCGGAGAAGCAGAAGGAAAAAGCAAGAGAGACCATGGACATCTATGCGCCGATTGCACAGCGTCTTGGTATTTCTAAAATTAAAATCGAATTAGATGACCTTTCCTTAAAGTATCTGGAGCCGGAAGCATATTATGATCTGGTAGAAAAGGTTGCACTTCGTAAGAGTGTCCGTGATGATTATGTGCAGAGCCTTGTAAAAGAAGTGAGTAAACATATTGAAAATGCAGGAATCAAGGCACAGATTGACGGAAGAGCAAAGCATTTCTTTTCCATTTATAAGAAAATGGTCAATCAGCATAAGACCTTAGACCAGATTTATGATTTATTTGCCATAAGAATTATCGTGGATAATGTCAAGGACTGCTATGCAGCACTGGGTGTCATCCATGAGATGTATAAACCAATCCCGGGACGTTTTAAAGATTATATCGCTATGCCAAAGCCGAATATGTATCAGTCCCTCCACACCACACTGATTGGACCGACCGGACAGCCGTTTGAGATTCAGATTCGTACCTTTGAGATGCATCGTACCGCAGAATATGGTATCGCTGCCCACTGGAAATATAAGGAAGCTGCCAATAACGGCGGCACAGTGGCTACCACCAAATCAGAGGAAGAGAAGTTAAGCTGGCTGCGCCAGATTTTGGAATGGCAGAAAGACATGTCAGATAATAAAGAGTTCATGAGCCTGTTAAAGAGTGATTTGAACCTCTTTTCCGATACCGTATTCTGCTTTACTCCGTCCGGAGATGTAAAGAATCTGCCAACGGGTTCCACACCAGTAGACTTTGCGTACAGTATCCACTCGGCAGTTGGAAATAAGATGATTGGAGCCAAGGTAAATGGTAAATTAGTTCCAATTGATTACGAGATTCAGAACGGTGACCGTATTGAGATTATCACGTCCCAGAATTCCAAGGGACCGAGCCGAGACTGGTTAAATATAGTTAAGAGCACACAGGCAAAGAATAAGATTAACCAGTGGTTCCGGAGTGAGTTAAAAGAAGAAAATATCGTAAAGGGCAAGGAACTGATTGCCCAGTATTGTAAGGCAAAATCCATTAATCTTACGGATATTAACAAACCGGAATATCAGAGTAAGGTTATGCGGAAATATGGATTCCATGACTGGGATTCCGCATTGGCAACCTTAGGACACGGCGGACTGAAAGAAGGTCAGGTCGTGAATAAGATGCTGGAGGAGTACCGGAAAGACCACCCAATCCAGCTTACCGATGAGGATGTATTGAACAATGTGTCTTCCGAGAATAAGGATAAGGCAGTTCCACAGAAATCCAAGAGTGGTATCATTGTAAAAGGACTTTATGATGTGGCAGTGCATTTTTCCAAATGCTGCAGCCCGGTGCCGGGAGATGAAATTGTAGGATTTGTCACAAGAGGCCGTGGTGTATCTATTCATCGTACCGATTGCATTAATATCATGAACCTTTCCGAGCTGGAAAAAGTGCGTCTGATTGATGCAGAGTGGCAGCAGGGTGCAGAGCATGGTGACAATGGACTTTATCTTGCTGAGATTAAAATATTTGGTAATAACCGTACCGGACTTTTAGTAGATATTACCAGAATTTTCACCGAACGGGAAATTGATATCAGTTCCATTAATTCCAAGACCAGCAAACAGGGTGTTGCGACCATTTCTATTTCCTTTAATACCAAAGGGAAAGAGGAATTGAGCAGCTTAATAGAAAAAATCCGTCAGGTAGAGAGCGTGATTGATATTGAACGTACTACCGGCTGATAAAATATTAGCAGAATAAATTGCTGATTTATGAAGCATTCAAAGACAGTTATTATAGAAGAGGAAAATTATGACAGAACAGACAGAAGTATTACGATATATTGTGGGACCAGTCTGCACCAACTGCTATCTTCTGGTAAATCATAAGACAGGAGAACTTCTTGTGGTAGACCCGGGAGACCAGGCACAGTTGATTGAAAAGCAGATTGAGAAAACCGGAGCGAAACCGGTGGCAATCCTTCTGACCCATGGACATTTTGACCATGCAGGAGCAGCAGAAGCGCTTGCAGATAAATACCAGATTTCCATTTATGCCCATGAGGCAGAGAGGGAGACCTTGGAAGACCCGGGACTTAACCTTTGCGGGATGATAGGAGAGCATAAGGTCTATCGTGCAGATGTTTTCGTAAAAGACGAAGAAGTATTAAATCTTGCAGGATTTTCCATCCGTGTATTTTTTACACCGGGGCATACCATTGGAGGATGCTGCTATTATATTGCAGATGAGAAGATTCTTTTCAGCGGAGATACGCTGTTTCAGGAATCTGTGGGAAGAACCGATTTCCCAAGAGGAAGTGCATCGGATTTAATCCGGGCAATCAGAGAAAAACTGATGCCGCTGCCGGATGATGTGACCGTGTATACCGGACATGACGAAAGCACTTTAATAGGCTATGAGCGGATGCATAATCCGTATTTATAAGGACGAACCATGATAACAGTATTATTAGATAAAGCAGAATTTGAATATGATATCCATTCGCTGGTAAAGGCATTTTATCCGAAGGAAGAGGTATATGTTTCCACGAAGGATAAGGAGAAAAAAGAAGAGCCGGTACATTATCACATGGATGTACAGTTTGCACCGGAAGAAATCATTTTTTCCTGGAAAAAGGTAGAGCCTTCAGAAGAAAATGAAAATCAGACCGGAATTACAAAACGAGTAGCAGTAGATGATACAAACCGCAAGGAGACAAAGAACAGCCTGAAACGGACGCTGTATCAGCTGCTGTCAGAATATACCGGAGTGGAACTTCCGTGGGGAAATCTTACCGGTATCCGCCCGACCAAGATTCCGATGGCACTTTTAGAAGAGGGTAAGAGCGAGGAAGAAATTGCCCGCTATATGAAGGAAACGTATTTTACCTCCGATGAGAAGATAAAGCTCAGTATTGAAATTGCAGAGCGGGAGTTGGAACTTTTACACAAATTAGACTACGAAGAAGGCTACAGCCTTTATATTGGAATTCCATTCTGTCCGACCACATGTCTTTACTGTTCTTTTACGTCCTATTCCCTGGCAGCCTGGAAGAATCGTATGGATGAATATCTGGATGCACTGGAAAAGGAACTGGATTATACAGCGGTCAAATTTGCACATAAGAAATTAAACAGCATTTATATCGGTGGTGGAACACCGACCACATTAAATCCGAAACAGTTAGACAGATTGATTCGAAAAATTAAATGTAGTTTTGATTTATCTGATTTAGTGGAATTTACAGTGGAAGCCGGAAGACCGGACAGTATTACAAAAGAGAAGCTTATGGTGCTTCGCAATCATGATATCAGCAGAATTTCCATTAATCCACAGACCATGAAACAGGAGACACTGGATCTGATTGGACGGCATCATACCGTGCAGCAGACAATAGACAGCTTTAATCTGGCAAGAGAACTTGGATTTGATAATATCAATATGGATTTAATCGTAGGACTTCCAGGAGAGAGTCTTTCAGATGTAGCAGATACCATGGAAGTAATCCGGAAGTTAGCACCGGATAATCTGACGGTTCACTCCCTTGCCATCAAGCGTGCAGCAAGGCTGAATATACAAAGAGAGCGTTATCAGGATTTTGAAATTGTCAATACCGCAGACCATATCGCACTGACTTCCAAAGTGGCAGAAGAAATGGGACTTTTCCCATATTATCTGTATCGTCAGAAGAACATGGCGGGAAATTTTGAAAACGTCGGCTACGCAGCACCGGGAAAAGCCGGTGTATACAATGTTCTTATTATGGAAGAGAAACAGAGTATTGTAGCTTGTGGTGCTGGTGCATCCACGAAGCGTGTCTGGGTACAGCCAAATCCCGATGGCACACACCGGATTGAACGTGCCGAGAATGTCAAGGATGTGGCACAGTATATCGCAAGAATTGATGAGATGATAGAGCGCAAGAGCAGGCTCTTTACGAAGGAATAAAAGCGGTTGACATATCAGGGTACGAAAAATATAATAGTTCTGTATGAATACAAATATATAATAAGAAAAATAGATAAAATGCTTATCTCGGAAAATGGAGGAAATTTCATGGCATTGAGTAAGAAGCCGGTTACAGGCATGAAGGATATTTTACCGGAGGAGATGCAGATTCGTGATTATGTGCAGAATGTAATCAAAGAGACCTACCGGAGTTTTGGATTTACACCAATTGAAACTCCTTGTATGGAGAATATTGCAAACCTCACCAGCAAACAGGGTGGAGAAAATGAAAAACTCATTTTCAAAGTATTAAAACGTGGTGAAAAGCTGAACTTAGAGACAGCAGAAAAAGAAGAAGATGTAGTGGATTTTGGTATGCGTTACGACCTTACCGTTCCGCTGGTAAGATTCTATTCCAATAACAGTAACCAGCTCCCATCCCCGTTTAAGGCATTACAGATGGGAAATGTGTGGCGTGCTGACCGTCCTCAGAGAGGGCGTTATCGTCAGTTCATGCAGTGCGATATTGACATTTTAGGAGAGCCGTCCAATCTGGCAGAGATTGAGCTGATTCTTGCAACAACTACAACCCTCGGCAGGATTGGATTTAAGAATTTTGAAATCCGAATCAATGAACGCCGTATTTTAAAAGCAATGGCAGCTTACAGCGGATTTCCGGAAGAAAGCTACGACCTTGTATTTATCATCTTAGACAAGATGGACAAGATTGGGCTGGACGGAGTCGCAGAAGAACTGAAAAAGGAAGGCTTTGCAGAAGAAGCGGTCGATAAGTACTTATCCTTATTTGAAAAAGCAGAAGGTACCGAAAACGGACTGGTTACCTTATGTGATACATTAATTGAAGCAGGATTCTTAGAGGAAGAAGTAAAGCAGAACCTGACAGAGATTATCGACAGCGTAGAAGCAACCAAAGCAGCAGACTTTAAAATGGTATTTGACCCGACTTTAGTGCGTGGTATGGGTTATTATACCGGAACTATTTTTGAAATTGCAATGCCGGAGTTTGGCGGAAGCTGCGGTGGTGGCGGACGTTATGATAAGATGGTTGGAAGATTTACCGGCAACGATGTACCTGCATGTGGATTTTCCATCGGTTTTGAAAGAATCATTCTTCTGCTCTTAGAGAGCGGATTTAAGATTCCGGGACAGGCAGCGAAGAAGGCATATCTTATCGAAAAGGGATATCCGGCTGATAAGCTGCAGGAGGTAATTGCACAGGCTCAGAAGGAACGTTCCGAAGGAACCCAGGTATTAGTGGTTCGTATGAATAAGAACAAGAAGTTCCAGAAGGAGAAGCTTACGGCAGAGGGTTATGAAGAATTTGTGGAGTTTTTTAACAAATAAGAGAAGTGAAAGATAACAGCGTCGGAAGCAGAGATGTTTTTGATGCTGTTTTTTTACTTTACAGGAAATTGCTTTCCTGTAAAGTAAAAAATGCTCCGCGAAGATGCGCACTGCGGCGTATAAGGTAGATGTCGCAAGCGACCGCCGCAGGCGCGAGAATGTGTCAAGGCACATTCTTTTTTACTTGAGTAGCGAGAAAAAGCGCATTTTTCGTAGTTATGAAGTTGTCAGGTATCCGTAAGAAACTGCTGATGGCAGTTTTTTCGGTCTGGGAAGAAAAGGAGAAGGGATTATGAGCAAAATTGTGGGAATTGATTTAGGAACAACCAACAGTCTGGTAGCCGTGTGGGAAGAGGGACATGCACAATTAATACCAAATTCATTTGGAGAATTATTGACACCAAGTGTGGTTAGTGTTACACCGGCTGGAATTACATATGTCGGTAAAGTGGCAAAGGAGAGAATGATAACACATCCGGAGGAAACAGTGGCTTCTTTTAAACGCTTTATGGGTACAGCAAAAACGTACCGGTTAGGAGAAAGAGATTATAAGCCGGAGGAATTGTCTGCAATGGTTTTAAAACGATTAAAAGAAGATGCAGAGCGTTATCTGGGAGAACCGGTGGAAGAAGCAGTAATTAGTGTTCCTGCCTATTTTAATGATATGGCACGAAGAGCCACAAGAAATGCGGGAGTTCTTGCTGGACTTAAAGTGGAAAGAATTATTAATGAACCATCAGCAGCTGCACTTGCCTGTCATGAGATGCGGAAGGAAGAAGAGAGCACCATGCTGGTATTTGATTTTGGTGGTGGTACATTAGATGTTTCGCTGGTAGAGTGTTTTGAAAATATCATAGAAATAAAGGCGGTCAGTGGAGATAACCACCTGGGCGGAAATGATTTTGATTTATATATCGCACAGGAATTTGCTCAGAAGAATAAACTGGATTGGACAGAAATGAAAGAAGAGCAGCAGGCTGCCATTTTGGAGAGTGCTAATAGAGCAAAGCAAATGCTGACAGAAGAAGAAATGGCAACAATGCAAGTGACTTATCCTGGCGTAGAAGGTCAGATGACAATTTCCAGAAAAGAATTAATCAATTTGACAGAAGCTTTGTTTCAAAGAATGTTAAAACCGATACAGAAAGTTCTTGCAGATGCAGAGATAGCAAAAGATGCGATAGATGAAGTGGTATTGGTTGGCGGATCCTGTAGGATGCCGGTTGTGCATAAGTATATAAAACATATTTTAAAGGGAATACCGGTTTGTCTGATGAATCCGGACCAGATGATTGCAATTGGAGCCGGAACTTATGCAGGAATAAAGGAACGTGATACAGAGGTAAAGGATATGCTTCTTATGGATGTATGTCCGTTTTCACTGGGAACATCCGTATATAACCGGGCACATCCGAAGGATAGTTATAATGATGTGATTATTGAGCGTAATAGCGCATTGCCGGCAAGCAGGGAAAAAATATATTATCCCACAAGCCCAAGGCAGAAAAGCGTATTGATTGATGTTAATCAGGGAGAAGCGTTGTATGCAAAAGATAATCTGCATCTGGGTGAATTGAAGGTAGAATTACCGCAAAATGAAGAAACCGTACGAAGTGGTACCGAAGCAATTAAAGTGCGGTTTACATATGATATTAATGGAATACTGGTAGTAGATGTAACGATTATGTCCACAGGAAAAGAGGAGCGACTTGTTATTGTAAATGAAGAGACTGGCATGAGTGAAGAAGAAATAGAAAAGGCAGTTGCAGAATTAGAGAAGATAAAATTTCAACCGCAGGGAGAAGAAGAAAATCAACTGGTATTGGAGCGTGCAAAGAAACTTTATCAGGAGACAACCGGAAATATAAGAGAAGAAATTGAACGTAGAATGCAGTATTTTACAGAAATACTGATATATCAAAATGAACTTGACATAAAGAAAGCACGCCGTTCTTTTGAAGCATATTTAAACCGGATAGAGGAATATTTACAGCAGGTAAATGAACCGTGGGAGAAGATGAATAATTTCTCAGACTGGTATGATGAAGATGAGGATGCAGAGGAAGATGAATTAGCGGAACAGGAGACAAATCAGACCTGGAACGGACCATATTATACAAGCTAGGGAGGAAATGAGAAAATGAGAATTGATGAAGCATTTGATATTCTTGGTATAGAAATAGCAAAGGATAAGAAAAAGATTAAAGCTGCATTTGCTAAAAAAGTAAGGGAATGCCATCCGGAGGAAGATGAGGCTGGCTGGAAAAATTTGTACGATGCATACGGAACTGCGATGAATTATGCGAAAAATGGAGCAGTCTATGCACAGCCGTTACAGCAGGTGGAAAAAACACAGCAGGAGATAAATACTCAGCAGGAAATAAATGCGCAACCGAAAATGGAACCGGAGATTCAAAAGGCAGAGACCACAGAGGAAACAAATCATACTGTGGAAACGGAAGAAAGTCAGAAAGAGTATGAAGAAATCTTTGGACGGATTGAAGATAATACGATTATTTCTCCAGAAAAACTGAAGGAAGAATATGAAGAGCAGTTTAAAAAATTGATTGATGCCGGATATTTTCAGTCTTATAAATGCTGGAAGAAGCTTATGGAGCATGAACACTGGAATCTATATGCCGGGCAGATAGATTTCTGGAAGAAAATGCAGGCGGTTTTAAGAAATACTTCAATATGTGCCAAAGCGGCAAAATACATCGGAAGTGAATTAAAGAAAAGGGAAGATTTGCTGAGACGTACCATGGGTGAAAGAATTTTATCAGAGTCCCATACCGTACAGGCAATGTGCCTTTTTAAAGCGGAAAAATCATTCGGTGCCAGTAAATTCTGGAATGGAAAATATTCTATTGTATGGAAGATGACTGCAGTAAGTGTAGCTCTTTTGGCTGTATTTTTTGTCAGCTTATTTATTTTTAACAAGCCGGATACAACAAAAGAAAAGTCTTATGATTCGTCGGCACCGATCAGTTCATCTAATGTTCCACAAAATGAAAACAGCAGTAATTCATCCACAAGAGGTGGAAGTAAGGATTATAATAGGGATGCTTCTAAAGGAGGAACTTCAAATACTCCTGCAATCGGAGAACTGCTTTCTGCGGATGACTTTAAAGAAGAGATAACTAATTATCTGAATGAAAAATATGGAGAAGGAACCGTTCAGGCAGAGGACCTTGTGTTACAGCCGGTAATATTGGAACAGGGAAGTAATTATTATTGCTATTATAAAGGTCAGCTTTCCTCACAACCGGATAAAAAAGTATTTTCCTGGGGACGCGTAGAAAGCGGGAATCCGGAAGTCTTTGGTGCGTATTGGGGAATAGTCTGTTTTGACAATTTCCAGCAGGCAGAAATTGAACAGGCATTAAAGGAAGAACTGGAAAATACGCTTGGTATTTCAGAAGGAATGATGTATCTGACTTCCTGTGAACCGGCTTTTGCCTATGAGCGTTTTGACATGTCAACACCTGCTTATCATGCATTATATCAGGGTGATTTAGAAGCATTTTTTGAAGAGGAAAGTCAGTGGAGAATGGACTGGCAGGAAAATGACACAACAATTGCAGAGGAAGAGATGATAACAGAAAATGGTGCATGGAACGGACGCTATACGGTGTGGTTCCCGGATGAAAATGTTTTGGATGTAAAAAGTCTTATAGAGGATGGTGTAAAGAGCAGTGGAATAGATAAAGATGCCATCTCAAATATAGAACAGAAGTATAAGATAGAAATCATTGCTTCTGCATTGCCACAGGATTTGTATCATCAGTTGGATGCGATAAAAGGTGAGGAAAAAGAGGGCGTAACGGATATATTAAAGCAGAAGAATCTGTCAGAAGACAATGTTTTCGTTCTGCCATTCATAACAGACTGGTATAATGGAGCAAAAGATTCGGATGGATATTCGGCAGTAGCAAAGAAAGACAATGGAATTTCAGTTATTTATCAGGCAGAAAAAACACAGCCGGAAGTAACATGTACAAAAGAAAAAGGCGTATTTACGATAACCGTTGTACCGGATGATTGTGGCTGTGTGATAGTAATAAATAAAAATGATGCTACTTTTTCTGAAAAAAGTATCACCGTTAATATTCAGATGGATGGAAGGAATTCAAAGAAGCAGACGGTTCAAAAGGTAGAATCAGGAATGGAAAGTTTAAGTGGTGTATTAGAAGTAGATGGCTATTTGTTTATACCATGCGATACAGAACAGACCATAATTCTCTAAAATAATTCATAAAATCCATAGAAGTTATTTTGACGGATTGCCTGCTATGTGGTAAAATATCCAATTAGGTATAGAAGGAAAAGATACACGATTTTTAGGAGGATAAGAAAATGTCAGAATCCATGCAGGGATTACACAGAACCCATAGATGTACAGAAGTATCCAATGCCAATATTGGAGAAAAAGTTACCGTCATGGGCTGGGTACAGAAAAGAAGAAATTTAGGAAGTCTTATATTCATAGATTTAAGAGACCGTTCCGGAATTCTGCAGCTTGTATTCGACGAGCCAAAGGTAGGAAGCGAAGGCTTTGCCAAAGCAGGAACACTGCGTAGCGAGTTTGTTATTGCAGTCGAAGGAACCGTGCAGAAGCGTTCTGCAGCAGTTAATGAGAATTTAAAGACCGGTGATATTGAGGTAATTGCTGAGAGTATCCGTATTCTTTCAGAATCACAGACACCGCCATTTCAGATTGAAGAGAACAGCCAGACGAAAGATGAGATTCGTTTAAAATATCGTTATCTTGATTTACGTAGACCGGATATCCAGCGTAACCTGATGCTGCGTAGTAAAGTGGCATATCTGATGCGTGATTTTATGGCAAAAGAAGGTTTCTTAGAGATTGAGACACCGGTTCTTTGTAAGTCTACACCGGAAGGTGCAAGAGATTATCTGGTGCCAAGCCGTGTGCATCCAGGCAGTTTTTATGCGCTGCCACAGTCACCGCAGCTTTTTAAACAGCTTCTGATGGCATCCGGATATGACCGTTATTTCCAGATTGCAAAATGTTTCCGTGATGAGGATTTACGTGCAGACCGTCAGCCGGAATTTACCCAGGCAGATATGGAGCTTTCTTTTGTAGATATTGATGATGTATTAGATGTCAATGAGCGTCTGTTAAAATACATTTTCAAAGAAGCCATCGGTGTAGATGTAGAACTTCCACTTAAGAGAATGCCTTGGCAGGAAGCAATGGATCGTTTTGGTTCTGATAAGCCGGATACCCGTTTTGGAATGGAATTAAAGGATGTATCTGATATTGTAAAAGATTGCGGTTTTGGTGTATTTACCAGTGCGTTAGAGCAGGGCGGTTCTGTCCGTGGTATCAATGCAGAAGGACAGGGCGCAATGCCAAGAAAGAAGATTGACAAGCTGGTAGAGTTTGCAAAAGGCTATGGAGCAAAAGGACTTGCTTATCTTTCTGTACAGGAAGATGGCAGCTATAAATCATCCTTTGCAAAATTCATGACAGAAGAGGAATTGAAGAATCTGGTAGCAGCAATGGACGGAAAGCCGGGAGACTTGCTTTTATTTGCAGCAGACAAGAATAAAATTGTATGGAATGTATTAGGTGCACTTCGTCTTGAAATTGCCAAAGAATTAGACCTCTTAGACCCGAACCAGTATAATTTCCTCTGGATTACAGAGTTCCCATTGTTGGAGTGGTCAGACGAAGAGAATCGTTATATGGCAATGCATCATCCGTTTACCATGCCAATGGAAGAGGACTGGGATAAGATTGATACAGATCCGGGTGCAGTACGTGCCAAAGCATATGACATCGTATTAAATGGTACCGAGTTAGGCGGTGGTTCTGTCCGTATCCACCAGAGTGATATTCAGGAGAAAATGTTTGAGGTTCTTGGCTTTACAAAAGAGAGAGCACATGAGCAGTTTGGATTCCTTCTGGATGCATTCTCCTATGGTGTACCACCACACGCAGGACTGGCTTATGGTCTTGACCGTCTGGTTATGCATATGGTACATGCAGATTCCATCCGTGATGTCATCGCATTCCCGAAAGTAAAGGATGCATCCGATCTTATGTCCAATGCCCCGGATATCGTAGATGAGAAGCAGTTAGAGGAACTGTGCATCAAAGTGGATGAGAAAGAAGTAGAAGAAAAAGAAGCAGAAGAAGCTGCAGAAAAATAAAGAAACAGATAAAGCATGTTTCTCACATAAATAAAAGAGTTATTGTATCACAGAATTTTAAATCGTGGTACAATAACTCTTTTTTGATTTACGCGAGTAGCGAGAAAAAATCTGAGAGAAAAGAAAGAGCCAGGCTTGCCTGAGCGAATTTCTTTTCTCAGCAGATTTTGGCGAGCACCGCGATAACTCGAGAAACTCGCAAAGCGTGTTTCTCGTAGTTGTCAGATATTTTGCCAGACATCCGTAAAAAGCTGACTTTGACCGCTTCGTATCTGCTGGCGTTTTATCGATATTCACCCATATAGAACAATGCAATCGTTCCAGGACCGGAATGTGCACCGATAGTTGAACCGACATAATTGATTAAGAAGCTGTCGATGCCAAAACGTTCTTTTACAAGATTTGCAACAAACTGTGCATCTTCTAAAGCATCACCATGGCTGATAAATACGATATCATTCTGGTCACGGTAGGAGCCCATCTGCTTTTCCATATTGTCAACCAGGGTAATCAGGGATTTTTTACGTCCACGAACCTTGGAAACCATAATAAGATGACCTTCATCATCTACATGAAGCACCGGCTTTAAGTTAATCATGGTACCAAGAACCGCAGCGGTTTTAGAAACACGTCCGCCTCTGTGAAGGTGGAACAAATCATCTACCGTAAAGTTATGTACCAGATGTAGTTTATTTTCCTCCAGCCATTTTACGGTTTCTTCTAAAGTGGCACCATTTTCTTTCATCTGGACAGCTTTGTGAACCAGAAGTCCCTCTCCCATGGAAGCACAGAGAGAGTCTACGACAACGACTTTATGTGGGAAATTATCTTCTTCCATTTCACTTGCAGCAATTTTTGTACTGGAGTAGCTGCCGCTGAGTCCGCTGGAAAAGGCAATGTGAAGAATATCACAGTCATTTTCCGTGGCAATTTTTGTAAAGATTTCGCGGGCAGTTTCCGGGTTGACCTGAGAGGTGGTAGGCAGAGAGCCGGAGCGCATCTTTGCATAGAATTCTTTGACATCCATTGGATGTTCCCAGTCATAGGTTTTGCCGTCTATAGTATAAGTGAGTGACAGCATGCCAAGATTATGTTCTGCTACATAATCTGCCGGCAAATCTGCGGTAGTGTCGGTGGTAATAATAAATTTATTCATGTGTCCTCCTGTAGTTCTTATATAAAATTGTGGCATAAAATCATACCTTTTTTATTATAGCATAATGAAAAATGAAAATGTAAAATTTTTATAAAAATGAAAAAATATATTTACAAAAAAAGAAAAAGCAGGTATGATTAGAGCCATCTTATTTATCTTTTTTTATCCGGGAGTTTCCTCCCAAATATTCCAAACAGTGAAACGAAATTCAGTATGGAAAGGGGTTTTCTTATTTGAAAGAAATTTTTGAACAGTATGGTGGGGTAATTATAACAGTAGTTGCGATTGCAGCATTAGCAGCACTTGTGACAGCAATTATGGGAAATGGAACCAGTGGCCCCGTTTATGATGCATTTAAGAACTTAATTGATAACTTTGGAAATAACATCGGAACACCATAGGAGGGGATGACTTGGACAGACAGGAACTGGGTATCCGGATGGAGCCGGATTATTTTGGCCCCCTTTGGCGTTATGTTCGGAATGATAAGATTACAGATATTGACTATAACGGAAACCAGTTGTGGATTACAGATGTAGAAAATGAACGCTATCTGATTCGAAGTCATGGCATTACAGAGAAGTTTGTAGAGCAGTTTTCCCATCGGATTGCCAATGAAGTGAGCAAGCCTTTTAACAAGAAAAATAATTTGTTGGAGGCGGAGACCAACACGCTGCGTATCAGTATTGTGCATGAATCTGTTGCCATATCCGGCAGGAGTATCTGTATCCGTAAGTCAATGCCAATGTTGCGTATGCAGGTAAAAAGGATGGTGGAGGATGAGTATGTAGCTGTTCCGGTACTGGAATTGCTGACCAATTGTGTGGCTGCAAAAATGAATTTTGTCTTTTGCGGAGAACCGGGGGCGGGAAAGACAGAATGTGCAAAATTTTTCTCGCAGTTTATTCCGGCAGGAGAGCGTGTCATTACGATAGAGGATAATCCAGAATGGCATTACAGTCAGATTAATCCCGGAAAAGATTGTGTGGAACTGCGAATTAATCCGGATTTTGATTATACCAAAGCCATTAAGACATGTCTCAGACAGAACCCATCCTGGATTATGTTATCGGAGGCACGTTCTACGGAAGTAAAGTCTTTACTGGAATGCTGGTCTACCGGAATCCGTGGATTTACCACGCTTCATACGGATGATGTGCGTAAAATTCCGGACCGTATTTTGAATATGATGGAGAGCCGTATGGATGCAGACCGCATGGAAAATGATGTATACAGCTATGTTGATGTTGGAATTCTGCTGCGGAAGAAAATGAGTGCAGAAGGAAAATTGTACCGTTATATAGATCAGGTCTGCTTCTTTGTAAGAGAAGAAGGAAGAAATGAAATACATATGCAGGTGGTGGATGGTAATCTTATGGTGAGAGAACTTCCAAAAGGGCTGATTGCGCGTATGAAGCGGCATGGAATTTCCGAGCCATTTGATAATCCGATGATACAACATCGTCTGGAAGGAGAAGAATATGAAAAAGAATGAGCGTTTCGTTGCCTATGGAGGCTGTTATGGATTATTGCTGCTGGCAGCATTTTTATTACAGCTTAAGTGGCAGGGATATATCTGCTGTAGTATTGTATTTGTTCTTGTTATGTGGCATATGGATAAAGTGTTGAAGGAAGAAAAGAAGCAACAGACCCGTCTGCAGGAAGCAGAATTGTATATGGAGCAGATGCTGTATGCATTTTTGCAGAATCCGAAAATCTTATCTGCACTGGAGACAGTTTGTGCATTGTTTGAACCGGGAGCCATGCGAAAACAGATAGAAACTGCAATCTTTCATTTACGAAAAGAATATGACAGCAATATGAAAGAAGAGTTAGATGCGATTGAGCAGCAGTATGAAAATCGCAGAATGAAAGAGATTCATGCGTATTTTCTGATGGTAGAACAGTATGGCGGAGCATACGAGACAACGGTGGAATTGCTTTTGGAGGATTTGCAGAAGTGGATGGAACGGGTCAGACTGCATCAGCAGGACTGTAAGAAATATCGAAGAAATGTATTCTTAGCGGTGGGTTTATCCATTCTGGTATGTGCAATAACGAATCATTTGCTGCCAAAAGATATTGAATTATCGCAACTTTTGGTTTGCCAGATTGCATCAATTCTTTTTCTGTCCCTGGATATGCTGATTTGCTTCCGGGCAATGAAGCGTACCTGTCGCAACTGGTTGAAGGAAAGGGAATCTTATGGAGAAGGGGATGAAAAGAAATATCGTTATGTGCAGTCCCATAAAGGAGTGCGCAGTAATTTCTACCGGAAGTATCTGAGAAAGAAAATGGAAACGGAATTTCCGCAGTGGTTAATGGACATTTCTTTATTGCTTCAGACTGAAAATGTGCAGGTGGCATTCTATCGTATCCGGCCGCAGACACCGGAGGTTCTAAGACCGGCAGTGGATGATATGCTGGAAGAACTTTCACAGAATCCGGAGAGTCTGGAACCATATCTTAATTTTTTAAAAGATTATGATTTACCGGATGTGCATTCTGCTATGCGGATGTTGTATGCATTATCCAACGGCGGATATGGAAACAGTGAAAAGCAGTTAAGTCAGATTTTAAAACGGAATCAGGAACTTTTAGATAAGGCAGAAAGAGAACAAAATCAGGATTCACTGGCTGGATTATATGCATTGTTTTTAGCCCCGGCATTGACTGGAGCAGGAAAAATGATGATTGATATGACGGCATTTCTGGTGGTATTTTTAGCAAGCGTACATAGATAGGGGATTAGATGGAACAGGTAATAAAAACATATCTTGGAATATTTCTGATGATGCTGCTGTCAACAGTTGGAATAGGTATTGTTGCAGCAGAAGCGCAGATTTGTCAGGCAAGAAATTTTAAATCGGATGTGGTAGTGGAACTGGAAAACAGCAATTATAACCGGGAAGTAATAAATGCCTGTATAAAGCAGGCTGATGAATTGGGCTATCAGCTGCAGGTTAATTTATATGAGGATTCCGGAGCTATAACTGTATGTGAAAATGGAAACGTGCCGCCCGTAGAAAAGGAGGTAACCATGGCGGAAGTGATATTGCATTACGCATACCGGATGGGACCATTTCACAGTAAAACGGAGCATAGTATCCGGGGATTTGGAAGGTAGATTTATGAGAAAAATTATGGAGGATTATGGACAGGCAATCATCTATGCAGTACTTGGAAGTGGTTGTATCGGAGTGTTGTGGTATTTGCTTGGTTATGTCCGGTAAGGGGATAAAAATGCATTTTTTTATGGAAGAATATGGTGGACTTGTGATAGCGGTTCTGGCAGTCATTGTTATGACAGGAATTTTATTTGGACTGTTTTCACAGGGAGGTTATCTTTATGAAATGATAAGCAGAGCACAGGGGGCATTGGGGTAAAACAAATGAAAACATTATGGAAAGAATATGGACAGACAGTAATTACCGTATTAGTGGCGGCAATGTTACTGATATTATGCTTATGGGGATTTCGCATAACTGGAAGTGGGATGGAACGTCCGGCAGCCGGTGCAGATGTTGGAAATAATATGGACGGAAAAATGTTAAAAGATATTCATAGCCGTCAGGTTCCGGTGATTATCTATGAAGATCATCGCATCTTAACGATTGCAGATAAGATAGCGTTATCAGAACTGTTTCACGCAGTGGATGCAGATGGAAAGGAACTTAAGATTGAGATAACTGATATCAGAAATCAGGCAGGAAAAACAGTAGAAGATATTTATGAAAAGGCAGGAATCTATGAAATAGAGGTGCGGGCAGAAGATGCATATGAAAAGCGGACGGTTTCCCGTTTCCGGATTCCGGTAAATGGAGGCGGTATATGAAACATATGGTATTTGGGGTATTGTCCGGTGGCATTGTCATACTTTTTGTAGTGATGCTGCTGACCATGCAGCATAAGAATGTGCGAAAAGAAGAATTAGAACAGAGTCTTACCGAAGCAATGGAAACAACATTGCAGATGGTACAGGCGGATGCAGACAGAGATTATACTTCCGAAGATATGAGGACATTACTGATTCGAAATCTGGTTCCGCAGATGAATTCCGATTCAGAATTAACTGTTCGGATGATTGCAGCAGATGCAGAAAAAGGATTACTTTCTGTGGAAGTGGAAGAGTATTTTTCGTATCCGGGAGGGAAAGAGGGCAGCATACAGTGCTGCCGTACAATTCTTACAGATGACGATGGGAATGGAGAAGAAACGGAGAAAGGGGAAAAAGAAGTGGCAATGCAGACGGTAATCTTTTATCGCTCCAGGGAAGAAATGGAACAGGGAAAATCTTATTATAAGAAGCTGGAAATACAAAAGGGGGATTACTGTACCTCTCCGGCAGAACCGGTTTGTGATGATTTGAAAAAGAAGTTTTTAGAGTGGCGGGACAGCAAGGATTATCTCGCGGATTTTACACAGTGTGTAGAAGAAAATCAGACATATTATGCAGTATTTGAATAGGGGGGTAAGCATGAAAAAGAAGGTGCGAAAGGGAGTATGCCGTTTCCTTTGCGGATGCATGATTCTTTTTATGAGTCCGTGCAGTATTCAGATGATAAGTGCGGAAACGGTAGAAGAAACTGAGGTGGCAGAATCTGAAAAAGCAGAAGTATTAGAAGCAGAAGTATTAGAAACAGAAGTATTAGAAGCAGAAGTATTAGAAGCAGAAGTATTAGAAACAGAAGAAACCAAGCAGTTGGAAGAAATGACGGATGAATTGACTTCATCTGCTTACGGAAGTGCCCAGACCTGGTATCCGAAGAATTATGGGTATTTCATATTGACAGTCCGTGACAATGCAGGTGGAAGAACGGGCCGTTACCGGATTGACTGTAATATAGGAGAACGCCATCCCAATGGCATTAATTATCGAATCTATTATAAGATGTATTTCATTGGTGGTGATGAGCTTGGCATTACATTAGAGGACAAGGTATATTATACCAGACATGATAATGCAACTTCTGAAATCGGAGCAAGAGAATATCATCTTCCGGTTACTTTTCGATTGCCGGAACTGGGGCATCATTTTGAGGGAGTGTCGACCAGTGACTGTTATCAGACCTATTTTGAGAGTATGGAAGAGGAAACCTGTAGTTTTGTGGTGGACACCAACGGATGTGGAATGACACCCTGGGGAGATGATGGCGCATGGCATAATGATAATATCGAAGTAAATTATCTCGAAAATCGTTATACCATTCATTATGATGGAAATGGGGCTACCAGCGGAACGGTTGCTTCTCAACCGGATGTGCTGTATGGAAAACCGATTCAATTACAGCAGAATCAGTATAAGAAAGAGTATACAGTAACCTTGGATGGAAATGGTGGAACATCTGAGGCAGAGAAACTTACCGCGGAAAGCACCTTTGCCGGGTGGGAAGATCATAACAGTTTTTATTATAACGGAATAGAATTTCCGTGGTATGCATTTGATGCCCCCTGTTATGCAAAAGCAAATCAGGATTTACTGGAAAGTTTCGGGTTTAATAAGGCAGCATTAGTAAAACATTTCTATCAGTATGTGATACAGGGCAGGGAACGAAGAATATCCAGTCCATATTTTCGATTGACGGATTATATGAAATATGGAGGGGAAGATTTAAAACAGGCATTTGGCAGCCGGCGTGAGTCATATTTATTACATTGGATAAATCATGGATATAATGAGCATAGAGAGGGAATAGGCACAATCGGTGTGCCGGAAGCGTTATCGGAACTTTCTGTATACGAAGATAAGGCACAGGTATTAAATTTATCTTCAAAGCATAAGGGAGAGGTTCTATTAAAGGCACAATGGAAGGATGCAGAAGTAATACTTCCATCCGCAAAGCGCAGTGGGTATGCGTTTGCCGGCTGGGCAGACAGGAAAGATGCTAAAGAGCCGGTATATAATTCAGGAGATAAGGTAGTGGTAACGGAGAATCAGACCTTTTATGCCATCTGGAAGAAATCAAAGCCACCGGTTATAGAGCGGACGATATCGATTCAGAATGGAACGGATGGATTCTATACATATGTCTTTGTGCGGGATGGCGGAGATGGAATTAAAAAGACTGCTTTTGCGGTGTGGAGTGAAAACCAGGGTCAGGATGATTTGACGGCAGAATGGCAGATGTCAGAATTAGGAGAAAAAGGGGACTATTTTATAGAGGGGCAAAACTATAATTACCGTTATTATACCTCTGCTGTAAAACATAAGAATGAATATGGAAGGCATCTGATTTCAATTTATGCATATGACAGTCTGGATGGCTATGCAACAGCAGATACGGATTTTTGCTATTGCTTTCCAATCATTTTTGATGGAAATGGAGGCCTGATCGATGGAGAAGAGACAAAGCAGGAGAGCCGATATTATGGGACACCCTATGGAGAAATGCCAGACGCCGTGCGGGAGAACTTCCTTTTCTTAGGATGGAGCACAGAGCCGGATACAGAACAGGACAAAGAGGAAGATAAAAAGCCGGATGTAATATGGCAGGAAAAAGAACTTATCGGGGAAGAAGATGTTTTTTGCCATGCAGGGGAACAGAGATTATATGCACAGTGGGATGAGAGTCCTGTTATTGAGGCAAAAGATCAGTATTATAGTTTGACGGATGCAAGAAGCGGCAGGATTACAGAGGAAATACTTTTGCAGCAGGCATGTGCAAAGGACAGAGAAAACAGCTCAGAAGATAATCCGGAAGGTATCTTAGAGAGCGGAGTAGATGAAGAGAAGAATACTGTTTTTTGCGTGGAAGATTATACGGAAGAAGAGTGGAAGAACTTTGCGCATGAAGGAACCACCACGATTACTTATTATGCAAAAGATGCAGTTGGCAATGTCAGCAGAAAACAGGTTACCGTTTATCTGGTGGATACTACCTCGCAACAGGTGGAGGACAAAGAAAAAACGTTTCGATTTATCAGTGAAAAATATCTTGATACCATAACACAGGATTCTATTTGGAGGAGAGAAGAAAATTACAGACAGTTAGAAGAGGCATTGCAAAGGAATACGGCTTTAGAAGTCTGGAATTTATCACATCAACAGATGAATGAGATGAAAGAATATGAATTGCAGCATAATACTGGGAAAATGACGGAAATAGAGCGTTTTCGGAACAAATTTATCCATTGTATCGGTGAATATGCCGAAATTTAGAAAGAAAGAAGAAATTGGTTGCACAATAAAAATGACTTATGGTATAGTTGGAGAAAAGTGAAAGGAGTTATGAAAAATTGAATCCAAAGAAAAAAATATTGATTTTATCAGGCTGTCTGCTTACAGTGGCAGCTGTAGTTGGTGGTACATTTTTCGTACAGAAGAGCAGTAATCATGTTTTAAACAAAACATCCATAGGAAAATTCCACGAAGCAGAGGAGCATACTGCAACAGGAGTTGTGGTATGTAAGACGGAAGCATTGCAGGAGGTATTTCAGCAGAAGAAAGAAGAGGTTCTGTTGGCAAAGCAGGAAGTGCCGGATGAATCCGAGGGAAAGAATGAGAAAACCGATAAAAAGGGAACACAGGAAGTGACACCGGGAAAGGAACCAACAGAGCCGGCATCAACTGCAGGAGGGCCGGCCCCTTCAGCTCAGAAAAACGCAACGACATCCGGGGGACAGGAACCTGTCGGTGGAATTCCAGCAGCACCATCAGATGCACCATCGGAAACTCCGGCAGCACCATCAGATACACCGTCGGAAACTCCGGCAGCACCATCAGATACACCGTCAGAAACTCCGGCAACGACACCGACAGAACAGCCGGCAGAGGAAATAAAACCAGCAAATCCATGCCCGTATCCGCTTTGGACAGTGATGAGTTTTGATGATGGAACTATGGGATATTACTGGCCGATGGATTATGATATTGCAGATGCAGTAAGAGTGGACAAGGAATTGTATGAATTACATTATACCAGACTGGTAAGTACAACTTTTGTGGGAAATTATGATGGCGCATATCATGTAAGATTAAGTAAATTCAGTTATCATATTCCGTATGCAGATGACTGATGATAGAAAAAGAAAGGTATATCGAAAACTCCCTAAGGAGTTTTCAGATATACCTTTTCGATTCTGTTCTTATCCATTTTTTCAACCCGGAGCAGGATTCCATTTTCTGTGGTAATGGATTCTCCCTCGTCCGGAAGATGGTCTAAATGTTCTAAGATATAGCCGCCAATGGAATCATAATCTTCTGACTCTAAATGAATCCCCAGTTTTTCGCACATATCATAAAGGTTCATGGAACCATTGACCAGGTATTCTTTTTCACTTAAAGCAGTAATATCAGCTTCTTCATTGGCATCATATTCGTCATGAATTTCGCCTACAATTTCCTCTAATAAATCCTCTAAAGTAACAAGACCGGCAGTTGCACCATATTCATCTAATACGATAGCAATGTTGAGGGAAGAAGCCTGCATTTCTTTTAATAATTCAGCAGTATTCTTATGCTCATATGTAAAGAACGGTTCCCGCATAATAGAGCGGATGGAAAAATTCGTCCGGTCATCATAGAGCAATAAATCCTTTACATTTAAAATACCAATGACATTGTCCGTGGTATCTTCATATACTGGTAATCTTGTATATTTGGCTTCCCGGAAAATCTCTAATAATTTTTCGTAGCTGGCATTGACATCTACGAAAGTCATATCTATGCGGGGAACCATAATTTCTTTTGCTTCAGAATCAGTTAAATCGAACACATTATTAATCATATTGCGTTCTTCATTCTCAATAACACCGGATTCGTGACTGACATTTACGATAGTACGAAGCTCGGCTTCTGTCATGGTCTGCTTCTTGGCATCAGGATTAATATGCAGGAGCTTTAAGAAGCCATGGGAAAGCATATTAATAATAAAGATGACAGGAGTAAGAACCTTCATAAGAAAGCTGACAACTCCGGAGTACGCCAATGCCAGTTTTTCGGAATGTATGGTAGCAATTGTTTTTGGAGTGATTTCACCGAAAATCAGAATCAAAACAGTTAAAATTCCAGTTGATATTCCGGCAGCAACACTTCCGAAAATGCGGATGGCAAGTGCTGTAGAAATAGCAGAGGCGGATAAGTTTACAATATTATTTCCGATTAAAATAGCGCTTAACATCTTAGATGAATGATCCGTGATAGCAAGCACGCGCTTTGCCCTTACATTTCCTTCATCTGCCAAGGTCCGCATCTTAATCCGGTTAACGGTTACAAGGGCGGTTTCAGCAGAAGAAAAGAATGCTGATAAAAGAATCAGTATGACAAGACTTACTAATTGGATGATATCTGTTCCACTCAAATTAGTCCACCTGCAGATTGGAATAGTAATCCGTAAGAGCACTTAAATCTACCTCTGTATAGGATACCGGTTTATTTGCTTCATGATTTTTATAAATGGAGAAGCCTGCCCAGCCTATGATAAGTGCAATGACAACAACGGTAGCGGTATAACCCAGATAACGCTTGCATTTCTCCTGTTTCATTATTTTTTTACGATTTTTCTTTTGTTCTTTATAACGGTCAACTTTTTCCTGACTCATAAGAAATCTCCTTGCAATTTTTTTTATAATAATGGTATTATACACCATGTAGGAATAAAATTGAACAAAAAATTCAAAAACTAATAGAAAACTAATAGAAAACAGAAAAATAGAAGAAGGAAAGAAAAATGAAGCAGGGAATAATTTTTGATATGGATGGAACTCTGTGGGATTCTACAGTCGGTGTGGCAGAATCCTGGAATGAAATATTAAAACAGGAAAAAGTGAACCGTACACCTCTGACTGTAGAGGATTTTCGTGGAATCATGGGAAAAACAATGGATGTTATTGCAGCAAAATTTTTCCCGGATATGCCGGAAAAAGAGCGGATGGAACTTTTAGATAAATGTGGCGAATATGAAAATGAATATCTGTCCGGGCATGGTGCGGTGTTATATCCGGGTGTGGAAGAAACCTTTGCAAAGCTGAAGGAAAAATATGAACTTTATATCGTAAGCAATTGTCAGAGCGGATATATCGAGGCTTTTCTTTCTTATTATAACTTAGGAAAATATATTTCGGATATAGAATGCTATGGAAATAATGAAAAACAGAAAGAAGATAATATAGCCCTGGTAGTATCCCGGAATGCACTTACCGATGCAGTGTATGTGGGAGATATCCAGAGCGATTACGAATCCAGCAAAAAGGCAGGAGTCGCTTTTATCCATGCAGCATATGGATTTGGCACAATTGATGATGAAGTACCGGAAATTGAAAATTTGTCACAGCTTCCGGAAGTGGTAGAAAAAGTATTTGCCGGAAAATAATTAAAATAGAAAACAGGAAACGAATGTAGAAATAAGAGAAAAAGAGTCTTGGTTGTTTGAAAAGAACGAAGCAAGGCTCTTTTTTTGCTTTACAGGAAATTGCTTTCCTGTAAAGTAAAAAACGCTCCGCGAGGATGCGCACTGCGGCGTATAAGGTAGATGTCGCAAGCGACCGCCGCAGGCGCGGGAATGTGCCAAGGCACATTCTTTTTTCTTGCCCGCATTCGTAAAAGGCTGCCAGTGACAGGTTTTATAGGTTGACAAATAATATTATATGATATATAGTATTGAATATAAAATAGTAATGCATTAAAAATAATATTATATTTATGAAAATCTGGAGGGAGTGATTGCATGGTATTTAATACAGGCGCGGCACTTCTGGATGCAATTGTTTTAGCTGTAGTATCAAAGGATGAGGAAGGTACTTATGGTTATAAGATTACGCAGGATGTGCGGAAAGCCATTGAAGTGTCAGAATCAACGCTGTATCCGGTGTTGCGAAGATTGCAGAAGGACGGTTGTCTGGAAGTATACGACAGAGAATGTGGGGGCAGAAATCGAAGGTATTATAAGATAACTGGGAATGGAAATGAAAGATTAACATATTATCGGAAGGAATGGGAAAATTATTCTTCGAAAATAACAGAATTATTTTCCAGAGAGGAGAAGATATGAACAGACAGGAGTTTATGAGAAGGCTGGAGCAGTTATTAGAAGGAATTCCGGAAGAGGAAAAACGGGAAGCAATTGCATACTATACCAGCTACTTTGAGGATGCAGGAGAAGAAAATGAAGAGAAGATAATCCGGGAATTAGAATCTCCGGAAAAAGTGGCAGCAACCATCCGGGCAGATTTCCCAGGATGCAATAATAGTGAGACAGCATCTTCCGGTAATCAGCAGAATTATAACGGTGCAAGCCAGAGTATGGGACAGCAGAATTATAACGGTGCAAGCCAGAATATGGGGCAGCAGAATTATAACGGAACGATCCAGAAGGAAGACAATACTACAAGAAATATTTTGCTGATTATTCTGCTGGTGATTACTTCACCAATCTGGGGAAGTATTTTAGTGGCAATTGGTGGAACTTTATTGGGAATTACCGGAGGACTATTTGGAATTGCAGTCGGCTGTGTAATCGGCGGAATAGCGGTAGCAGGTGTAGCAATTACAATTCTGGTAACAGGCACAATTTCCCTAGGTCTTATTTCTATGGCAGCCGGACTTCTGATGCTTGCAATCGGATTATGCGCAGCCGGACTTCTGGTTTTGGTATGTGGAAAGTTTCTCCCATGGTTGGCAAAAGGAATTGCAAACTTATGGCAGTCATTATTTAAGAAGAAAGGGGGCGCTTGCGCATGAAAAAAGCATTAAAAATTATTTTTGGTATTGCATTAGGCTGCTTTCTTTTAGGCTGCGTGGTATTAGGAATTGGAATTGCAACCGGTGGAACCATGCGGGAATTTGTAGAAGCAGTGCAAAATAATAAATTTGCATTTCATTGGGATATAACTGACTGGGAAGGACAGGATAAAGGAACAGCCAGTACAGAAGAGACTGCATTTGCACCGGAAGATGTGAAATCACTTGATATCGATATGGATGCAGGAATGTTGAAAGTAGTCAAAGGAAAAGGCAAAGAGATTAAGGTAATAACAACTTCTAAAAATGCAGAGATAGAGACTGCATTGGAAGATGGAACTTTAACAATCAGCGAAAATTCCCATGCAGCATATTGGGGAGATGGAGTGCATCGTTTACAGGTGGTTATTGAAGTGCCGGAACAGCTTGAGTTAGAGGAACTTTCAGTTGAAGTCGGAGCAGGAAATATTGATATAAAAGAAGGACTGTTGACGACAGCATATGCAAGCTTGGATGTGGATGCCGGAAATCTTGATTTTGCCGGTGAAGTAAAAGGTGATTTAGACGCCAATTGTAATGTGGGAAATATGGAATTGAAATTAACCGGAGAGCAGCAGGATTACAATTATAGTTTAAGCTGTGATGTTGGTTCTATAAAAGTAGGAGATATTTCCGTTTCCGGACTTGGCAGAGAAAAAGAAATCGACAATGACGCAGATTATGATATGGATGTAAGTTGTGATGTGGGAAATATTGATGTGATTTTTGAAAAACGATGAGAAACACCCTTTGCGGGCTGCCAGCATAAAAATGATAGCAGATAATGTGAAAAGACATTGCCTGCTATCATTTTTTATAAAATTATTTACTTGGAAACCCACTCATTTACATCATTGATTTTACTTAAAACCGGGAGCAGAATCAGGCAGAGAATAATGCCGACAACACCCTGGACGATATTGAATGGAATACCTGCAGCAGAAGAAGCAATTCCGGTAGCAAGAGCAGCGGAGGAGAAAGAACCGCTGGCAAATGCAGCAAGACCTGCTTCAAACAGGAAGTAGCCAAGTACCATAAGAGCCTCACCTACGATACCGCCGATAACAACGCGGACACTGCGGTTAGCTTTGGAAGAAATGTTAAGACGCAGTTTGTGGAACAGAAGTCCGGCGATGCATGCGGTCAGAGCCTTGATGATTAAAGTGGCAGGAGCCCAGGTCATATAGCCGGAGAAAATATCAGCAAACATGGAGCCGATACCAGCGGCAAGTGCACCAATTCCAGGTCCTAAGATAATACCACATAGGAGTACCAGTCCGTCTCCTAAATGAATATATCCAAAAGTTGGTGTAGGAATCTTAATAATCATAGTTGCAATGCAGGTAAATGCAGCAAGCAAGGCCGCAGTAACCATTTTCTTTGTATTTTTCATAATAAAGTAAATCCTTTCTCTGGTATGTGATCTGCAAATCGTTTTCCCTATCATATGAAAAAAGTGGTTTGATTAAAATAGCCAGATATAATAAATGTGACCATGCCAGCTTGAAGGCAAAAGGAGTATACAAATTTTAACGATTGCCGAAATGCTCATTCATTGGTAAAATAGTCACGGAAACATGACTACAAAAAAGGAGATAAAATAATGAAGAAAGAAGTTCGGATTGCATTATATATAGTTTCTATAGTGTGTGTGATTCTGCTGGGTGCAGCAATGATATATGCAGCCCATCACGGTGGAAGCATCCGCCAGAAGGACAGCCGGCAGACTGCCGCAACAGCAGGGACAGAAGCGGCAGAAGACAGCAAGGATAAAAATGGAGAATCCGATTTAAAGACCAGTGATAAAACTGACGGTAAAAATGATGCGGAAGCCGGAAAGGATGCAGCTTCTGAAGATGCAGATAAGAATACGGAAAAAAATGAAGAAACAACAGATGTAACAGAAGATACAACACTGATGTTTACCGGAGACGTACTTTTTGCCAATTCTTTTAAAACAAACTATGATGCCGGAGGCATAGATGCTGTCATAGATAATGGCATGAAAGAGCTGCTTGTAAATGCAGATATTACCATGGTAAATGAAGAATTTCCGTTTAGTAACCGGGGCACCCAGATGGAGGACAAGCAGTATACCTTCCGCACAGACCCATCCTATGCAGCAGCATTAAAGGAAATGGGCGTGGACGTGGTCACTCTGGCAAATAATCATATCCTCGATTATGGAAGGGAAGCATTGAGTGATACGTTTACAACATTAGATGGACAGGGCATTTTATATGCCGGAGCAGGGGACAGCGTAGAGCGGGCGCAGGAAGTGCAGGTAATAGAAGTAAATGGGAAAAAGTATGGATTTCTTGCAGCATCCCGTGTACTTCCGGTTGCCGGCTGGAATGTAGAAAGCGCAGTACCGGGAGTCCTTTCTACTTATGATGAAACGCGGTTTGTCAATGCCATTGCCGAAGCGCGCAGTCAGTGTGATGTGCTGGTGGTTTATGTCCACTGGGGCTTGGAACATCAGGAAAAACCTGAGGCATATCAGAGAACGCTGGCACAGAAATATATTGAAGCCGGTGCAGATGTAGTGTTTGGTGCACATTCCCATTGTCTGCAGGGCATTGAATATATCGACGGAAAGCCGGTGTTTTACAGCCTTGGCAATTTTGTTTTTGGCAGCAGCATTGAGCGCACCATGGCAGTGGAAATGGTAGTGGATAAGGATGGTGCAATTTCTTATAAGCTGGTGGGAGCAAAGGCAGAAAATGGAAAGACCAGACAGATGAATGAATTAGAACAGCAGCAGTTGAATGACTATATCAACAGCATTTCCTTTGGCGTAACGGTGCAGGATGACGGAACCGTAACACCACAATAAGAGACAGCAGAGTATGAAACAGTATTGGTACAATACGCTGAAAAGAAGTGCATAAAAATACCGGATTGCGATAGAGTAGTAATAAAAGAAATTGCCGGGAGATGGAATGAACAGTTCGAAACGGGAAAACTTACTGAATCTGGCACTGGATGCAACGGAAGAGGAAAGACTGCAGTCCTTAAACTTAAATGTAGGATATCAGGAAGAAACGGACACATGGGAAGTCATTGTAAAATATACCGGAAGTCTCAGAAAATTAGAGGAGATATTTCCGAATATTGAAGTTACAGAACTGAGCAATGAATATGCAGTTATCCGGCTGCCGGAGGCTTTGATGGATGCGGTAACAGACCGGACAGAAATTGAATATATGGAAAAACCAAAGAGGCTCTTTTTCTCTGTACAGCAGGGAATCAGAGCCTCCTGCATTACGTCCCTTTATACAAGAAAAATGGGGTTAGGGGGAACGGGATTGAGTGGGAAAGGTGTGATAACGGCATTTTTAGATAGTGGCATCGATTACAGACACCCGGATTTTAGAAAGGAAGATGGAAGCAGCCGGATTCTGGCAATCTGGGATCAGACCATTGCAGGAAATCCACCGGCGGGATTCAGGCTTGGAACGGAATACGACCGGGACATAATCAATGAAGCATTGCAGCAGGAGGATATACAGGATGGGTACCGTATCTGCCCCAGCCGGGATTTATCCGGGCACGGAACCCATGTGGCAGGAATCGCAGCGGGAAATGGAAGATCATCCAATGAAAGAAACCGGGGCGTGGCATATGAAAGTGATTTGCTGGTGGTAAAGCTTGGCACACCGGGAAAAAATTCCTTTCCAAGGACAACAGAGCTGATGCTTGGAATGGATTATATTCTCCGGAAAGCACTGGAACTTAAGCAGCCGGTGGCAGTAAATATAAGCTTTGGCAATACCTATGGTTCCCATGATGGAACCTCTCTTCTTGAAACCTATTTATCTGATATGGCAAATTACTGGAAATCGGTTCTGGTGATTGGCACCGGAAATGAAGGCAGTGCCAGAGGGCATACCTCCGGGCAGCTTGTAATGGGAAGAGAACAGGAAGTGGAATTCGCAGTAGGAGAATATGAGCCTGCGTTAAGCTTACAAATCTGGAAATCCTATGCGGATATTTTTTCCATCCGGATGACACATCCTAGTGGGAAAACGGTGGGGATTATCCGGCAGCTGCAGGGCCCCCAGAGATTTACTATCGAAGGAACGCAGGTTTTATTATATTTTGGAGAACCAAGCCCTTTCAGTCCTTTTCAGGAAATCTATTTTGATTTTCTTCCGGTGGAAAATTATATCGACAGCGGAATCTATAAAATAACGCTGATACCGGAAAAGATTGTAACCGGGGCCTATAATATGTGGCTGCCTTCCCTTGCGGTCATCGGAGAAGCAACCGGATTTTTATATCCCACAGAAGAGACAACGCTTACAATTCCATCCACTGCCTATAAGGTAATTTCGGTGGGGGCCTATGATGCAAGATATAATCAGGTGGCAGCCTTTTCCGGGAGAGGGTTCACCAGAGAGACCAATCAGGTGAAACCGGACATCTGTGCGCCAGGGGTGGACATTGAATCCTGTGCACCGGGCGGCGGTTATACCGTACGAAGCGGAACTTCAATGGCAACGCCATTTGTAACCGGGACGGCAGCACTTTTTATGCAATGGGGAATTGTAGAGAAACATGATGCTTTTTTATATGGGGAAAAAATAAAAGCATATCTCATCCGGGGAGCAAGACCACTGCCGGGATATTCTTTTTTCCCAAATCCAAGGCTGGGCTGGGGTGTATTGTGTGCAGCGGACAGCCTGCCATCGGATGCCGGATGAATACGGTTGTGCTTTTATGACACTTTTCTGAATAAATATTGTAAAAAACGATAATTTGATGTACAATTAAATAATGCAGGAAGGAATGTATAGACAGAAAAATATATATTTTTTGGAGGGGCTATGCAGGAGAAGAATACGCTGGATGAATTGTTTAAAGGGAAAAAAGGATTTGCGGAATGTTACCAGACTCTGCAGTTATTAAGTGAAAGTACCGATGATTATTTATTTCTGGCAGATTTAAAAGAGGGTAAATTTTATTTCGCCAGCAATGATATATCAAAGAGATATGCATTGCGCATGGATGAAAACAACAGCTGCGGCATAGATGACTGGAAAGATATTGTATATGAAAGAGACTTAAACCAGTGGGTTAATGATATGGAATCTATCTGCTCTGGAAAAAGCCTGATACATGATTTGGAATACCGGCTGGTAGACAGAAACAGCAATCTGGTCTGGATCAGCTGTCGTGGGAAAGCTGAACTGGATGAGACCGGGATTCCTTATGTAATGGTGGGAAGAACATCAGATACTGTCCTTTTGGGAAAGACAGATTCACTTACCGGACTTTTTAATAGTACTAAATTAATGGAACATCTGGATGAAATGCTGAACAGCAGAAAAGAAGGTGTTTTACTTGTTCTTGGTGTGGATAATTTTAAAAATATCAATACGAAATATGGAAGAGGCCATGGTAATTTTATTTTAAAGAGGATTGCGGCTCTTCTGGAAAATAGTATTGATGAAAACATAAAAATTTATCGTCTGGATGGTGACCGGTTTGCAGTTAATTTTGTGGGATATGATATGGAGGCTGTGCGTGAGGTATACCAGAATATACAGATGAAGATGATGGAGAACTGTACCTTTTCAGCAGGTGCAGTCTGCTATCCGATGTCCGGAATCAAGGATGCCAATACACTGTTTAACTATGCGGAAAGTTCTCTGGACCGTGCCAAGAAGAGCGGTAAGAACCGGTTGATTCTTTTCTCAGCAGAAGATTATGAGAAACAGTTGTCGGTTATTGACTTAACAGAAGAAATCAGAAAGAGTATCCGCAACCAGTGTGATGGATTTTATCTTCTCTTCCAGCCACAGATTGGGATGAGTAATTATGAAGTAGTGGGAGCAGAGGCACTGCTCCGTTTCCGCTCAAAATATCATGGGGTGGTGTCACCAAATCTTTTTATTGGAATATTAGAGCAGAGCGGAATGATTGTGCAGGTGGGAAAATGGGTATTAAAGGAAGCCATTGCCCAGTGTGCAAAGTGGCGGCGTTATAATCCGGAATTCCGTATGAGTATTAATCTTTCTTATATACAGTTACAGCAGCCGGATTTAAGCCAGTACATTTATGATTTATTAGAACAGGAAGGAATTCCCGGAGAAGCTATTATTCTGGAACTGACAGAAAGCATGCAGTTACAGGATTATACCAAATACAATCAGTTATTTTATCAGTGGGGCAAGCGTGGTATACAGATTTCCATGGATGATTTTGGAACCGGATATTCCAGCTTAAGTTATCTTAAGAGTCTGGCAATTGATGAGATTAAAATTGACCGCTGCTTTGTCAGCCGGATTAATATGAGTGCATACAATTACCGGCTTCTTCGTAATATTTTGGAACTGGCAAGAAGTGCACAGATCCGGGTAGTATGTGAAGGGGTAGAAACACCGGAGGAATTACAGACACTTGCAGAGCTTGCACCTGAAGTTTTACAGGGGTTCTATTTCAGTAAACCGATTGAAGAAGAGCTGTTTGAAAAACAGTATATTTTTGGCCATGTAGAGGAAGAACGGTGGCAGGAAGATTGTGGGAATAGCACAGTGATTCTGCCGGAAGCAGGAGATGGTACCGATTATAAAGCAATATTAGACCAGTTAGAAGAGATGGTCTATGTCATAGATGCGGAAAGCTATGAGTTATATTATATGAACTCTGCCGGACAACGAATCAGCGGCGTCAGTGATTATGCCGGCAAGAAATGTTATCAGGTATTAGAGGGCAGGGAAGAACCGTGCCCGGACTGTAATATGGCAAAATTAAAGCATAAGAAGTTTTTGACCAGATATGCAAATAATGAATTCTTAGGAACCCAGATGTTGATGAAGGATAAATTAGTAAACTGGGGCAATAAGGCAGCACGCCTTCAGATAGGTATTGACATGAATACCATCAATATTTCCATGAGCAGGCTGGAAGAACAGTTAGAAGTGGAAAAGGGCATTGTGAAAGCCTTGGAAGAGGCGAAAGAAAAAGAAAATGAAGCTGATATCATCAGTGAACTTCTTCATCATACCGGGGAATTTTATCAGGCAGACCGCTGCTATATCTTTTTATATTCCAAAGAGGCAGATAGCTGGAGCAATGTCTGTGAGTGGTGTGAAAATGAGATTCAGAGCCAGCAGCTTTACCTCGCATCAGTACCGGGTGACCGGGTAAAACTGGTGATTGGCAGTCTGAAGGAAGACAGACCGGTTATTATCAAAGATGTGGATATGTATCGGGAGTCAGCACCGGATTTGTGGAAAATATTAGTGCATCAGGAAATACGCAGGCTGATGCTTCTTCCATTGTTAAAGGAAGGTCATTTATTTGGATTTATTGGTGTGGATAATCCGAAATACCGCCCAAATGATAAGACTTTTATTGCCAGAATACGTCCTTTTATTTCAAATATACTGATTCGTGACGGAATGATGGATGTAAAGAGTGAAATGATAGCCCGTATGACGGGTATGCTGAAGGAAGAAAATATATTACAGTCTGTAAAACTGGGACTGTGGACGCTGGAACTGGATACGGTCAATGGAAAGAACCGTCTGTATGTGGATAAGAGCATGCGCAGCATTCTGGGCATAGACGACATTATGAACAGCGAGGAATATTTCAGGTTCTGGTATGATAACATCAGTGATGGTTATTACGATTATGTACAGAATACATTACATGATATTATTACAACCGGAAAGATTATTGAGATGGAATATACCTGGAATCATCCGGAACGTGGAAATGTGACAGTACGCTGTGTTGGAGTGCTTGGTCATCAGGAAAATGGTGTCTATACATTAAAAGGATATCATCGTATCAATAATGATATGATTCGGAAAAAATTTTTAAAGAGTCAGGAATATGAACGTATGGAGTATAATGAGAAGAAACATACCATTTATTTCCATACAAATCGTTCTATGTTAAAGGGAAATCAGCTAAAAGAGGTTGGATTTCCGGAAAGCTGGGAGGATGGAATGGTACATCCCCATTTCCGGGATGTATTTCATGCAGCGTTTACCGGTGTAGAATATAGAAAAGAGGATCAGGTATTAGAAATTCTTTTAAAAAACAAGCAGGATGAGTTTGAATGGTTCCGCCTGGACATCTGTAAAATCGGAGACCAGAAACAGGATGAAAATTTGAGGATAGTTACTATTTATCAGATTGAAGATCATCAGAATATTCAGTTAAAGTATTTACAGAGAGAAGACTTTTATCAGGCAATGCTGTCGGAGACCGTGGCATATGCTGAGGTAGACCTGAGTAATGGTAAGATTCAAAGCAGTGGTGGACTCTGGAAAGATTACGTAGCAGAGGGCGAGCGGGAAGCATTAAATTATGTGAAGGTTTTCAACCGTCATATTGATGAGCTGGTCTTAGAGGAAGACCAGTTTGGCTGCTATGATGTATTAGAACAGGAAAAGATGGTTTATAATTATAACAGAGGAACGGCTACTGTGAATTATCAGCTTCGCAGAAGGATGGCAAGAGGAAGTTACCACTGGATGGAACTTACCGTACATGTATTTCAGGAGCAGGTGACGGAAAATATGTATGCACTGCTGTATCTTAAGGATATAGATGGACAGAAACGCCGTCAGCAGGAACAGGAGCGTGCAGCCAATACCGATCCGTTGACGAACGTACTGAACCGGCGGATATTTGAACAATATACCAGCCATTATGTATTAGAAGAAGCAAAGAAAGGGGAAGTGTGTGCACTTCTCATATTGGATATTGATAATTTTAAACAGATTAATGATACCAAGGGACATCCATATGGAGATAAAGTATTGCGTACTTTTGTGGATACCATTCATGAAAGCTTCCGCCGTACTGATTATATAGGAAGACTTGGTGGGGATGAATTTGTAGTATTGTTTAAAGGATTTTGCTCAAAGAAAACTTTGGATAAGAGACTGGCACGGATGCAGGAACAGTTGCGGGAGAAGCTTCCGACTCCGGTATCCTGCAGTGTTGGAATCACCCTGATTAAAAAAGACAGCTATAACTATGAAGATAGTATCAGGCAGGCAGATAAAGCTTTGTATACAGCAAAGCATAAAGGAAAGGATACCTGTTGTTACTGGGAAGAGTCAGAAAAATAGGCATTGACGGAGACAAAAGGTATATGTTATGATGATGGCGTATCAGGGAGTAGTTCGCACCGGATAGCCGGTGTTGTATTTTTCGTCATCACGTTATCTGAAGAGGGATAACCGGAATATACACTGCAGAGGAACGAGACTTTTACCGTATTATTTTGATGCGGTAAAAGTGCTCGTTCCTTTTTTGCTTACAGGAAATTGCGTTCCTGTAAAGTAAAAGAGGCTCCGCGAGGATGCGCACTGCGGCGCATAAGGTAGATGCCGCAAGTGACCGCCGCAGGCGCGGGAATGTGCCAAGGCACATTCTTTGTTGCGCATAGTTGATACCCGGTAACATAAAAAGCAGGAGGTTAAGCGTATATGAAAGCATATTGGAATTGTACGAAAGAGCAGTTGGAAGAAATGTTTGGCTTTCGGGAAAAAGGATTAACAGAAGAAGAAGTAGAAAGAATACGAAAAGAGACAGGCGAGAACCGGCTGAGCGAGGGCAGACATAAGAGTCTGCTGCAGGTGTTTTTAAGTCAGTTTTGTGACTTGATGGTCATAATCCTGATTATTGCAGCAATTATTTCCATGTTTTCCGGAAATGTTGAGAGCACTATCGTAATTTTTCTGGTATTACTTATGAATGCTGTTCTTGGTACGATACAGTATAGGAAGGCAGAAAAATCACTGGATAGTTTGAAGGATTTGGCGGCACCAACGGCCCGAGTTATCCGGGATGGAAAACGTCAGGAGATTGCATCCAAAGAGATTGTGCCCGGGGATTATGTAATCTTAGAAGCAGGGGACATGATTGTGGCAGACGGAAGAATTCTTCGCAATTATTCCCTGCAGGTCAATGAAGGCTCACTGACAGGAGAGTCTGTCAATGTAGAAAAAAATGAAGAAGTATTGCCGGAAGAAGTACCGTTGGCAGACCGGAAAAATATGGTATTTTCCGGAAGCTTTGTAACATATGGAAGAGCGGAGGTACTTGTAACAGCAACAGGAATGGAAACGGAATTAGGAAAGATTGCCGGGTTGATGAATCAGACGAAGGAGCGGAAGACTCCGCTTCAGATAAGTCTTGATTCTTTCAGCAAAAAGCTGGCAATACTGATTATGGCAATCTGTGCACTGGTCTTTTGTCTTGGCATTTACCGGAAGATGCCGGTCATTGATGCCATGATGTTTGCTGTTGCACTGGCAGTAGCGGCAATACCGGAAGCATTAGGCTCCATTGTTACAATTGTGCAGGCAATGGGAAGCAGGAGAATGGCAAAGGAGCATGCCATTGTCAAAGAATTAAAAGCTGTGGAAAGCTTAGGCTGTGTATCGGTAATCTGCTCCGATAAGACGGGAACACTGACACAGAATAAGATGCATGTGGAAGAGGTTTATCTGAATGGTATGACTTGTAAACCGGATGAGCTGACCTTAGAAACCAGCCTGCAAAGGCATTTTTTATACAATGCCATTTTAAATAATGATGCCAGCATAACGGATGGAAAAGTACTGGGAGATCCGACAGAATCTGCCCTGTTGGAAATGTTTCACGAAGCCCGCCTGAATCGTGACAGAACGGAAAATGTAGGGCAGCTTACCATACAGGAAGAAACGATTCGAAATATGATTCCGAGATTAGAAGAAATTCCATTTGATTCTGAACGGAAATGCATGAGCAGTAAATACCGGCTGCGTGGCGAAGAAGAAATTATTTTTACAAAAGGAGCAGTAGATGTCCTTTTAAACCGTTGCATAAATGTGGCATATGAAGAAGAGATAAGACCGATGGATAATGTAGAAATCGCAAAAATCCAGAAGCAGAATCAGCATTTTTCTGAAAATGGACTCAGGGTACTGGCATTTGCATGTAAGAAGTCCGGGGGAGAACTGACGGTGGAAAAGGAAAATGGACTTACCTTTTTAGGATTAGCTGCCATGGCAGACCCGCCAAGGGAAGAATCCATACAGGCAGTAGCAGATGCGAAGCGGGCGGGAATCCGCACCGTAATGATTACCGGAGATCACAAAATCACAGCCGTTGCGATTGCAAAGCGTATTGGAATCTATGAAGAGGGGGATCTGGCATTAACCGGAACAGAGCTGGATGCCTGCCCGGAAAAAGAACTGGAAGAAAAAATTGATAAAATATCTGTTTATGCGAGAGTGTCACCGGAACATAAGATACGGATTGTAAAAGCCTGGCAGAAGAGGGGCAATATCGTTTCCATGACCGGAGACGGTGTAAATGATGCACCTGCATTAAAGCAGGCAGACATCGGAGTAGCCATGGGAATAACCGGAACGGAAGTGGCAAAGGATGCGGCAGCCATGATATTAACAGATGATAACTTTGCTACGATTATTAAAGCAGTAACGAACGGAAGAAACATTTACCGTAATATAAAAAATGCTATTTTATTTTTACTTTCCGGCAACATGGCAGGAATTTTATCTGTATTGTATACATCCCTTTTGGGGCTTCCGGTTCCATTTGCTCCGGTGCATTTACTGTTTATTAACCTGCTGACAGATTCCCTTCCGGCAATTGCCATTGGCGTGGAACCGCAGGATGCAAGTTTATTGGAAGAAAAACCAAGGCAGGCATCGGAAGGAATTTTATCTGGAGAGACATTCCGGCGAATTATGTTGCAGGGCTTATGTATTGCGGCATCCACCATGGCAGCATTTTATATCGGAAATGGAAAGGGTGCGGCAATGGCATCCACTATGGCATTTGCAACACTGACATTGGCGCGTCTTTTCCATGGATTTAACTGTCGTGGAAACAAGACCATTTTTGCATTGGGCTTTACCGGAAATCCATACAGTATCCTTGCATTTGTGTCTGGAAGTGTGCTGCTGGGACTGGTGCTTTTTGTACCGCTGCTCCGGGGATTATTTTCAGTAGAATCATTGTCTGGTCCTGCTGTGATTGAGATTATTCTGCTGGCAGCACTTCCGACCGTTGTCATCCAGATGGTCAGAGGAGTGAGAGAGTTAAAAAAATAAGCCAAATTTGCAGCCGGTGTCCGGGAAGAAATTTTTGATGAAATGCGTTATCGTTCTTGAAAGTGTTTTTTCTGATAATAAATTGTCTTTCCGCTGCTTTGACTGCTCACCCCATCTGTCCGTCGGAAGCGGATGCAAACTGGAATCTGCAAGGGCACATAAGAATTTCGATATTGTGTTTGATTTCGGCTGGCAACCGGCGCAAATTCATGCTTGTATTTTTCTCTCTGTCCTTAGCCCATCTGGCTGCATCAACTCTTGACGGAAGCTGTCCTGCGACATATACTAAGCTTAATCACAGGGTAAGGAATGAGACAGATGTATCGGAAAAAGATAATCAGGCATTTGGCACTGCTGTGGAGCATCCTGTTTCTGGTAGCCATTGCAGGCGCATCCACCAGAACAGAACAGGTTTCCCCGGCAGAGAAAGAAGCCTTTGCAGTAAATTACATAGAATTAAAGAATGCACGTCTTTTAGATACTCCGGATAAGATGTTATCCAGAGAGGAGCAGATGCAGAATACAGGCATTGCGGCATTGACACTAGGCTGCAGCGGTAGACTGGCGAACCATAGGAGAAATATTGGAATGATGTTCTGGCTGCTGTTGGTGGTGCTGCCACAGCTTTTTATGGGACGTATTCAGAGGAATCGGAAGAAGCATGGCGATAATGTACTAAGGAGCCTGATGTTAGCAAGGTTTGAGCGGAAGGCGGACGGAAAGAAGGAAGCATTGGCACCCGCATATTAAATACATAAAATAATAATATGCGAGGTGTAAGAAATGAATATTTTTATCTGGATTATGATAATCTTAGGTGGTGGAGTAGGAATTCTTTCCTGTGCTTATCTGGTACTGGCAATGCCGGTACTTCTGGTATGGAAGATTTGCCGGAAGGTAAAATATCACATTGGATTATTTGATTAGAAGATAAAGAAAAGAGGATTCTGGAATCTGGCAGCAGGTCAGAAAACAGAATTCTCTTTTTACTTTACAGGAAATTGCTTTCCTGTAAAGTAAAAAACACTCCGCGAGGATGCGCACTGCGGCGTATAAGGTAGATGTCGCAAGCGACCGCCGCAGGCGCTAGAATGTGCCAAGGCACATTCTTTGTTATGCACTTACGGGTATTTCTAAAATTTTTATGAAAACCATGATATTTTTCGAAAGTGAGATGTAAAAATGTTCGGAATAAGGTAATATAAAAAACAGAGTGAGAAAGAAAAAGTAAAATAGAAAAATAAGAAATGGAAAACGAGAGAATATCATATGCTTCAGATTCAACACATTTATAAGGAATATAAGACCGGAAGTCTGGTGCAGAAGGCACTGGATGATGTCAGCTTAAATTTAAGGGATAATGAGTTCGTGGCAATCCTCGGACCGAGTGGTTCGGGAAAGACCACGTTGCTTAATATAATCGGAGGACTCGACCGTTATGATAGCGGAGATTTGATTATCAATGGAATATCCACGAAGAAATACAAGGACAGGGATTGGGATTCTTACCGGAACCATACCATTGGTTTTGTGTTTCAAAGTTATAATCTGATTCCCCATCAGACGGTACTTGCAAATGTGGAACTGGCATTGACCATTTCCGGTATCGGTAAGGCAGAGCGGAAGAAACGAGCCGTTGCGGCATTAGAGCAGGTGGGACTGGGAAACCAGTTACACAAGAAGCCAAGCCAGATGTCCGGTGGACAGATGCAGCGTGTAGCCATTGCAAGAGCTTTGGTCAATGACCCGGATATTCTGCTGGCGGATGAACCGACGGGAGCATTAGACAGTGACACCAGTGTGCAGGTCATGGATTTGCTGAAGGAAGTGGCAAAAGACCGGCTGGTAGTTATGGTAACCCATAACCCGGAATTAGCAGAGCAGTATGCTACCAGAATTGTTAGATTAAGTGATGGAAAAATTCGTGCTGACTCCAATCCTTATGAAGTGGATGAGGCAATGTTGAAGGAACCGGAGCATAAAAACATGGGAAAATCCTCCATGTCATTTCTTACGGCATTGTCCTTAAGCTTTAATAATTTAAAAACGAAAAAGGCAAGAACCCTGCTGACTTCCTTTGCAGGCTCTATTGGAATTATCGGCATTGCACTGATATTATCTCTTTCTACCGGTGTAAATAAATACATCAAAAATGTAGAGGAAGAGACCTTATCCGAGTATCCGCTGCAGATTCAGAGTACGGGATTCAGTCTGGCATCCATGAGTCTTGGAATGGCAGATTCTGAAAAGAATACGGAAAGTGATGACGGAAATGCCAAAACAGATAAAGAAAATTCCGGGGATAAAGTAAAAGTCATTAAGATGGTAACCAATATGTTTTCCACGATGGCATCTAATGACCTGGAGGCTTTGAAAAAGTATCTTGATGAAGGAGACAGTGGAATTGAGCAGTATACTACAGCGGTGGAGTATACTTATAATATCAGTCCGCAGATTTTTAAGGAAAATGAAGACGGGATACGTCAGGTAAATCCGGACAAATCTTTTGATGCAGTAGGTCTTGGATCTTCATCTGGTTCCAATAGTCTGATGTCATCCATGATGAGCACGGATGTTTTTTATGAGATGCCGGAAAACAGTAAGTTATATGAAAAGCAGTATGATATTAAGGAAGGACGCTGGCCGGAAAATTATAATGAGTGTGTGGTGGTGCTTACTTCCAATGGCGGAATTAGTGACTTTTTACTGTATACATTAGGTCTTCGTGACCCGCTGGAATTAGACGAGATGATACAGCAGTTTGCCAGTGAGGAAAATATTGAGACACCATCTGATTTTGGAACTTATACTTATAAGGATCTGGTAGGAATCCAGTTTAAACTGGTGAACAGTGCGGATTATTATACTTATGATGAAGAGTATCAGGTCTGGAAGGATAAGTCGGATAATGAAGACTTTATGAAACAACTGGTGGCAGATGGAGAAGAGCTTACGATTGTAGGTGTGGTGCAGCCGGCAGAAGGAAGTAATGCCGCATCCTTAAATACAGGAATTGCATATCCAAAATCTCTGACAAAGCATGTGGCAGAGGAATCGGCAAAGAGTGAGATAGTAAAACAGCAGCTTGCAAATCCATCCGTAAATGTCTTTACCAATGAAGCGTTTGGTGAGGTAGATAAGGAAAACGGATTTGATATGCAGTCATTGTTTACCGTAGACAGTGAAGCATTGGAAAAAGCATTTTCCTTTGATGAAAGTGCCTTAAGCGGGTTGGAAAATTCTATGGGGGATATGGGAAGTGCCGATTTGTCCGAAGAATTTTCCGTGGATGCTTTTTCCATGGGTCAGTCAATTTCTGCGGAAGAAATGCAGGCAATTGCAGGCAGTCTCTTAGAGGGCTACCAGCAGTATGCAAAGGATAATCCGCAGGCAGATTATTCGAATCTGTCCCAGTATTTTATGAACTATTTAAATACGGAAGAAGCCCGGAAAATTTTATCCGATAATATCAAAGAGATTATTACGACAAATGGCATGGTAACTATTACACCGGAGCAGATACAGAGCCTCATCCAGCAGATTATGGGTGGATATCAGCAGTATGTCATAGACCATGGTTATACCGACCCGGAGAAATTTGATGAGTACTTAGCAGAATATTTGCAGACAGAGGAAGCCCAGGGAATCATAACAGCGTGGGCATCTGAGATATTTACAGGTAGTGGAAATATTGAGATTACGCAGGAGCAGATGCAGAAATTGTCTTCTGAATTATTTGCAGGTTATCAGACTTATGCACAGAATAATGGATTACCTGACCCGGCAAAATTGGGAGATTCTTTTGCAGCATATCTGAATACAGCAGATGGTCAGCAGAGAATTGCAGCCGGACTTTCGAATGTTATGAATGTGGACGCAGTACAGCAGCAGATGATGACGGCAATACAGCAGTATATGCAGCAGGCAGTGACACAGATGGGAAACAAGCTGCAAAGTGCCATGGCATCCGGCATGCAGGTGGATGAAGAAGCATTTTTAAATGCATTTCAGATTAATATGAATGAGGATGAGCTGACAGAGCTTTTGATGTCTATGGGTTCTGCAACCGGAACAACCTATGAGAATAACTTAAAGAAATTAGGCTATGTGGATTTTGCAGTGCCAAGCGGAATTAATATTTATCCGAAGGATTTTGAAAGCAAGGAGCATGTGGTAGAAATTTTAGATGCATACAATAACCGCATGGAAAAGGAAGGCAGGGACGAGCAGGTGATAACCTATACCGATATGGTAGGAACGCTGATGTCTTCCGTAACCGATATTGTGGATATTATCACATATGTACTGATTGCATTTGTGGCAATTTCGCTGGTGGTATCTTCAATTATGATTGGTGTCATTACTTATATCAGTGTGCTAGAGCGAAGAAAAGAAATCGGAATCCTAAGAGCTATCGGAGCATCGAAGCGGAACGTTTCCCAGGTATTTAATGCAGAGACCTTTATTATCGGACTGTGTGCCGGACTGATTGGAATCGGATTTACACTGCTTCTGATTATTCCGGTCAATGCGATTATCCATAATCTTGCAAATACAACCGATGTAAGTGCGGTGCTTCCGGTAGTTCCGGCACTGGTGCTGATTTTACTCAGTATCCTTTTGACACTTCTGGGTGGTCTGATCCCATCAAAGAAAGCATCGAAGAGTGACCCGGTAACAGCACTCCGGACGGAATAATGAGGTTGACATTTTTTGAAAAACATTTATAATAAGTAGCAAAGCTACCTAAAAGGAGTGAAATTATGGCAGTGAAGATGCCGCTTGGACTTCGGATTGCAATTATAGACCGGGCATTCCGTCGCAAAATGGATGAATGGGCAGAAGAAATCGGAATTACTGCCGTCCAGCTTCGGGTATTAGGAGAAGTCAGTCTGATGGAAGATAATGGAGTGGAAGAAGTAAATCAGAAGGACTTAGAACATATCGAGCAGGTGACACATCCGACAATGACGGGAATTATAAAAAGGCTTGAGGCAAAAGGATTTTTAATCTGTGCACCAAGTGAGAATGACCGGCGTTATAAGAAAATATCCTGTACGGAGAAATCCCGTGGAATTCATAAGGAGATTGCGAAGAAGGAAGCACTGGTTGTAAAAGAAATGTGTAAGGATTTTACACCGGAGCAGATGGAAACATTTCTGCAAATGACAGAGATGATGTTACAGAATATTTCCTAAGCATAAAATAAAAGTGAAATCGGAAGAGGAGGAAGTTACCGTGTAAATTTTCTTTTCTGATTTCACTTTCGTTTTGAACTAATAGGTAGCTTTGCGACTTAATAAAAAATGGAGGTAATGATTATGCCAATGCATAAGAGAGAAAGTTTGATTTATACGGTGTTAATGTGTTTTTCCATGGTGTTATGGATGAGTATGTATAATGTAGCACTGCATATGGGAACACTGAATATGGAAGTAATAAGAGAAGGCTGGCTGGGATTCCCACTGGCATATGTATGCGCAATGTGTCTGGATTGGTTTCTGGTATCTAAAATTGCAAAGGGATTTGCATTTCGTTTTCTGGTAAAACCGGAAAGCAGCACAACGAAAAAAGTGATTGCAGTTTCCTGCTGTATGGTAGTTCCGATGGTAATTTTCATGTCCTTATACGGTGGACTGGAAGCCTGCGTAAAAAGCGGAGCATGGAATATGCTTCTGATTATCTGGCTTACCAATATTCCAAAGAATTTTATTATGGCACTGCCGTTTCAGCTTCTGATTGCAGGTCCGTTGGTAAGAAAGATTTTTCGGACAGCATTTCCGGTTGGAACCGTATTATTAGAAGCAGAAAGTGGAAATCCTGTATAAGAATTCCTCTTGTAAAATCCAAACATATGTGCTAATATAAAACAAGAACAAATGTTCTTGAAAGGCATTGATATGAATGGAAATAAAATCTATTTATGTATTGATTTAAAATCTTTTTATGCATCGGTGGAGTGCGTGGAATGGGGATGGGATCCGCTGACTGCCAGGCTGGTGGTCGCAGACCCGGAACGCTCAGAGAAAACCATCTGTCTTGCCGTATCACCGGCGTTAAAGCAGATGGGAGTTCCCAACCGGTGTCGTGTCTTTCAGATTCCCAAAGAAATTCCATATAAGATGGCACCACCCCGTATGCAGCTATATATTGATTATGCAGCGGAAATCTATGGCGTATATTTAAAATATATTGCAAAAGAAGATATTCAGGTCTATTCCATTGATGAAGCATTTTTGGATGTGACGGATTATCTGCATCTCTACCAGATGACAGCAGTGGAACTGGGCAGGACAATCATGCAGGATATTTTAGATACCACGAAGATTCCGGCTGCCTGTGGTGTAGGAACCAATCTCTATTTAGCGAAGGTTGCTTTAGATATTATGGCAAAGCATGAGACAGACCGGATTGCCTATCTGGATGAAGCACGCTACCGGGAGAAACTCTGGAAACATAAACCGCTGACTGATTTCTGGCGGGTGGGGCGTGGAACGGTAGAGCGTCTATCGAATATGGGCATCTGCACAATGGAAGAGATTGCCCATGCCAGAGAGTCTTTATTATATAAGTCTTTTGGCATAGATGCAGAGCTGTTAATTGATCACGCATGGGGAAGAGAACCGGTAACGATAGCGGACATCAAGGCATATCGGCCGAAGAATACATCCTTTTCCAGCGGTCAGGTGCTGCCGCGGGATTATGAGTATGAGGAAGGTGTACTGGTGGTAAAAGAGATGGCAGATTTATTGTGCCTTGACCTGGTAGACCAGGGTCTTGTAACATCCCATATCAGTCTGGTAATCGGTTACAGCAATCAGAAATGCTTTGAACCGGCGAAGGGAAGCACAACGCTGCGCAGTGCAACCAGCTCCAACCGCCGGCTGCTGTCTTATGTAGAGCAGCTTTATCGGAGAATTGTAAGACCGGGAGCATATATCCGGCGGATTACATTGACTTATACCGGCGTAATGGCAGAAGATTATCAGCAATTTGATTTGTTTTCAAATCCGGAAGAGACAGAGAAGGATGTGAAGGCACAGCGTGCAGCAATCTCCATCAAGCAGCGCTACGGTAAGAATGCTATTTTAAAGGGAATGAATTTGGAAGAGAGTGCAACGACAATAGAACGAAACGGTCAGATTGGAGGGCATAAGAGTGGCGTATAGAAGAGACACCATGGGAGCCGGACAGCAGGAAAACGCATCCGGCTGGAATGAGAGAGAGAATCTGAGAAGAGAGAAAATGGACATCGAAGACCGTGCCAAGCAGTTTATGCCCTTCGATGCCCTGAAGGGCTTTAAGGAAGCACTGCGGAAGAAGGAAAAAGAGAAAGGGTATTGATTTTTTTGACAAAATGATATAAATATATATCTGTAGCATTGTATAGATACAGGGAGTAGATTCCACAAAACAGCTAGGAAGCTGAATCGGAATGCTGAGGGAGGAAAAGAAAGAATGATTCGAATCATGCTTGTAGAAGGTGATAAACTTTTGTGCAAGGAATATGCATTAGAAATAGCCCGGGATGAAGAATTTGCATTGGTAGCGGTAACGGGGCGGCAGAGTGATGCAATCAATATTCTGACAGAACAGGAAGTAGATGCAGTAATTGTAAATTTGGAGTTAGAAGAAGGTGACGGAATCCATCTCATTATAGAGATGAAACGGAAGTTAAAGAAACATCCGGAAATTATCGTAACAACAAATTATGGTTCGGAGCATTTTCTGCATAGCATCAATAAGTTAGATATAGATTTGGTTTATAAGAAAAATAACGAATTATTTTCACCAAAGAAAATTATTGAAATAATTAAGCTGACCGCACCAACGACTGCAGATGTAGAAAGCGAATATCATAATGGAAGAAAGGTAATCTATACGGAACAGGAAGAAACCGAAATTCAGTATGTACTGGCATGGGGTGAACTGATAAAAAGCGGTTTTGAGCCGGACCGAAAAGGAACCAAATATCTTGCAAGAGCAATTGGGATTCTGTTGGCTGTTCCCAATGGTACGTCAATCCAGATAACGAATGATGTTTATCCGCAGGTTGCACAAGTATATCAGACATCAGTAAGTGGTGTGGAAAAATCAATTCGAAATGTAATAGAACGGGTATGGTCAAAGCCAGATAAGGAGACATCATACCTCAAGAATCCAGAATGGAGAGGCTCAATACAGAACAAACCATCGAATACAGAGTATATTCAGTGTGTGGTCAGACGATTGCGGAATGTTTTACATTAAATAAATACTTACAAAATAGAAGAAATTTGAATTTCTAAGGAGATTCAGATTTCTTTTTTTTACGCGAGAAACTCACGAAGTGTGCTTTTCGTAGTTGCCCTGCATTGTAAGAAATTGTGGTTATAGTTATTGGTAAAAATGCACAACCAATTCGTACTTCGTGCATGAGTGTAACCGGTTTTTATATATAATTCGACTTAAAAAATTTTTGGCTCGACCTTGAATCTGCTGGAAAGCGGTAAAGGAAATTTTGAGAAAAACAGCATAAAACAAGGAATTTGGAAGAAAAAATAATAAAAATAAGAGTGGCATAAAAGTCGAATATAGGGTGCTGAAAAGTCGAATTTCAGACAAAAATAAGTCGAATATTTTTCCTTGAAAGTCGAATGGAAAAGGGGAAAAATAGATAACAGACAGGATAAAAACAGAATAATAAAAGTGGAGAAAGTTATGGGATTTCAGGTAAAGTATGAAGAAATTACCAGCATTCGGGAACTGATTCTGGCACAGCTTGACCGGTGGATAGAACAGATAGATGTGGTAAGAAGCAGTATTGTAGAGATTGCTGCCATGTCGGAGATGCATGGAGAGGCAGCAGAGCATGTAAGAAGC
>NZ_QTZJ01000004.1:0-245 GCF_003462625.1 Roseburia sp. OM03-7AC | reverse complement strand
GGAGAGGCAGCAGAGCATGTAAGAAGCTATATGTGGGATTATCATATGAATCTTGCAAATATGATAAAAGATACGATAGAAACCTACCGGAGCAGCTTTATACTCTATACAGACAGGTATTATAACATTGATTCTGACCAGATGGCAGAGATGTCCCAGGATTCCATGGAGGGATTGGAGGAAAATATCCAGGGAGCCAGGTCAGACTTTGATGCGGTAGCAGAGGAAGTGGCGGATATTGAGAG
>NZ_QTZJ01000031.1:240-627 GCF_003462625.1 Roseburia sp. OM03-7AC | reverse complement strand
GTATAGCAATGTAAATGATTATTCAAAATACTTGCAAGGAAAATACCATTATATGAATATAGGGCTGACTTCAATGCAGGGTATTCCGACAACGGTATCTGTTTCAAGTGCATTTTTACAAAAGTGCATGAATGATCCGGAAAAAGCAAAGTATTTGGAGGAAAACTTAGCAGCCATTCCGGATTGTACAAAAGATACGATTAATGGATGTTTGGGCACTGTGACAAATCAGAGTTATATGATTGATGCAAACGGAAATATTATAGAGACAGCATCTGGTACAAATGATCCAGATGGGAAAATAGCGAAAGAGAATGCTGAACGAAAAGCAAAAGAGAACAGAGAAAAAGAGGAAAAGGTAAAAGAAAAAAGAGCTGCTAAAAAAGC
>NZ_QTZJ01000031.1:0-230 GCF_003462625.1 Roseburia sp. OM03-7AC | reverse complement strand
AAAGAAAAAAGAGCTGCTAAAAAAGCAGAGGAAGAAAAAGCTGCAAAGAAACGTGCAGAAAAATCGGCAGAAGGAAAAGAAACGGGTGATTATACCTTATCCGTAACTGGTAATGATGTAAAAAGTATGACACAAAGCCTTGTAGCAGGATCTGTGAGTATTTCTGTACCTGATAGATCAAGTTTTGATATTAAGGCATAAGAGGGTTCGATAAAAGGAAAATATCAAAT
>NZ_QTZJ01000030.1:0-810 GCF_003462625.1 Roseburia sp. OM03-7AC | reverse complement strand
GTTTTTCGTTTGTCTGACTATTTCCTTTCTGTACTTTATCAGTATTTTTTTCCATTATTGAATTCGTATTATTCATGTAATTAGATATTTTCATATCCTATTTTTCCTCCTTAAAACCCATTATCTTAGTTTCACCTCGTGGCTCACAAATAAATCTATCTATAACTTTATATCTACTGACTTCCTGCCACTCTCAACAGACTCTCTTGTAATGCCATCCAATGCACCCTCCGGTATTGGTTTACCAGCTTTCCATGTATGATCAGCGGCTTTTGCTGCTTCTGCAAATGCCTGTCTGTATTGATGTTCATATTGTTCCATTGTCCAGCCTGCTGATAAACGGTCATCTTTATCCATTTTTCTATATAAATTGTTATATACGCTCTCTCTTTTGGTAGTATCACCATTTAGAGTACCATTTTCATTTAAGAATTCTTTCTTTGCCAGTTCAAACATTTCTTCCCGGCTGCTCTCTGGAATAGAAATGATATGTTTATAACTGTTTCTGTTCTCATCCGTTACAGCAAGTCCTGTTAATCCGGTATTCGGATCAATCCAGTCTCCATTTTTGTCATACTGGCTCATCAGGTTCTTAATTGCCTGAACATTTGTAAACATTGCACCGTTTCCATTTTTCATCATCTCACTCAGTGCTGCTTTATACATTTTACTGTTTGTGTCGATCCCTGCTGCTTTTAATTGTTTCTGTACAGAACTGCTGTTCATTTGGGACAACTGAATATTGTTGACCAAATTTGTTTTTGATGTTCCAAATGTCGTTTGAAATAAAAAACCGTAGTCCGTAATTCT
>NZ_QTZJ01000003.1:0-323997 GCF_003462625.1 Roseburia sp. OM03-7AC | reverse complement strand
CAGCGTAGCAGCCAATAAAACTGCTACGCTTAAAAGTCTAACTTTTTGGGGTCACATCACTGCTGCCGGTATACCTTTTTTGCGAGAAATTCGCAAAGCGTATTTCTTACATTTTCCGGTATCTGCTAAGGAAACAACAGGGAAACTGTTTCGTTAATAATTCACAAAAATTTCCTCTTTGTGCACATTGATAAGAAATCACTGTGAAACATCTACAAAAAAACCAAAACAAATTAGTAAAAACCACCATAAAATAAGGGAAAACGATTACCTAAATAAGAATTGACCGACAATTTCGGGTGAAATATAATCAGCTTATCAAACAAAAAGCGCGCAGATTGTTTTGGAAGATACTGATGAAGGATGTATAGGAGGAATGTTTATGAGTAAAGTGATGAAAAAAATAATTGCATTTTGCTTTATGGCAGTATTGACGATAGCCATGATACCGCAGACAATAAAAGCAGACGAAGCAACGGATGCAAAGAAAGCAGTATATGTACAGGTGCCGCAGGACTGGGAAAATCCATGTGTCTGGGCATGGGATGATGATGGAAATAATGCATTTGAGGCGTGGCCGGGCGAAGAGATGGAAGCAGACAGCGCAAATGAAGGCTGGTATTACATCTGGGTTCCAACCTGGGTAAATCATGTGATTGTAAATGCCAATGATGGAAATGTCCAGACTGCAGAGCAGGTACTGGATGGAGAAAAAGACTGCTGGATTACCGTAACAGATGCAGATAATGCAGAAGTAACCTATGACAAGCAGACCACCGGTGAGACACCGGAATATGTGGAGAAATTTGCAATCCATGCAAAAGTAGATGCAGGCTGGGAAAATCCTTGCCTCTGGGCATGGTCAGCACCGGATGGAACTAACGCATTTGAAGCATGGCCGGGCATGGAAATGAAGCAGGATGACAACGGCTGGTATACCGCCAAAGCTCCAATCTGGGTAAATTCTATCATTGTCAATGCCAACGAAGGAAGCGTTCAGACCGATGACATTTCTATTGATGCCGCAGAAGTCTGGGTAACAGTAGATGCAGACGGAAAAGCAGATTTTAGTTATACAGACCCGGATAAAGCAGAGGTAGCAAATATAACCGTACATGTAATCACACCGTCTGACTGGGATGCACCTTGCCTTTGGGCATGGTCGGCACCGGACGGAACCAATGCATTTGCATCCTGGCCGGGCGAAGCCTTAGAAGAAGGCGAAAATGGATGGCTCATAAAAGAAGTACCGGGCTGGGTAAATTCCATTATTGTCAATGGAAATGAAGGAAGTGTTCAGACCAGTGATATTTCTGTGGATACAGGAAAGGATATCTGGCTTGTGGTAAAAGATGCCGATAACTTTGAAGTAAGCTATGAAGAGCCACAGGTAGATGTGGCAGCAGAACCGACAACCGAAGCTCCTGCAGAGACAGCAGAAGCAGGAAGCAACAATACTGCTCCGATTGTAATCGGCATTGTGGTTATTGCTGCAGCAGTTGTAATTATAGTGGTTGTAGCAAAGAAAAATGCAAAAAATAAATAAAGATTAAATAAATAAGAAACAAGAAAAAGTCACAAGTAAAAGACAGGAGGACAGAAGTGAGAAGAAGAGTTAGAAGTAAATTGATGTCAATGGCACTTACACTTACCATGGCAGCAGGATTGTTAAGCGGCTGTGGTGGAAACAGCGTGTCAGAGACGGATAAGACTACCATAACAATCTGGCATGATAAAGAAGATGCAGTGGCGGAAGTCCTTCAGAAGAAACTGGAGGAACTGGAACCGGATGTACATGTTGTGCTGGAGAAGAAAAGTGATTTGACAGAAAGCCTTAAGATGGTGGGAAGTGACCCGAAAGCAGCACCGGATATGTATTTCTTTGCCCATGATAAAATTGGAGTATATGCAGAGATGGACATTCTTGCACCGATTACAGACATTATCCCGGAAGAGGAGCTGGATGTATATATGGATAATACCTTAGAGGCAGCAACCTACAAGGGAGAAATCTATCAGCTTCCTGTCTATTACGAGACTTTGTTATTCATGTATAACCGGCTTTATATGAAGGATGATGAAGTGCCGCAGACTACGGAAGAACTGTATCAGTATATGCAGAATAACACTGCCGGCGGACATTATGGCTTTGTGGAACAGCACAGTACGCCATACTATGCAGCAGGCTGGATCAATGGCTTTAACGGTACGATTCTCTCAGCTGATGGCACACCGGGGCTGGATTCCAAAGAAACCATTGCAGCCCTGGAATATCACAAGAAATTTGTGGATTTGATGCCGGGCGAGACGGAGTATGCAACGGTAAATACCCTGTTTAAAGAAGGTATGGCACATTCTACCATTGCAGGGCCTTGGCTGGTGCCAACCGTAAGAGAAAGCGGAATGGACGTTGGTGTGGCAGCAATGCCGGTAATTGACGAGACCGGAAATCCGATTTCTCCATATATGGGAGTGCAGGGAATTCATGTGCTGAAAAATGCTGCAGAAAATAAGAAGGATGCGGTAGAAAAAGTACTTCGTGCCCTGATGGATCCGGAAGTAGAGGTGGATCTTGCAAAAGCAAGCGGCTGTGCACCGGCGATGGAAAGCTGCTATGAAATGGATGAAATCACATCAGATGAAGTGGTTATGGCAATGCACGATACCGCAGAACATGCAGTACCGATGCCGAATATTCCGGAAATGGATGTAATGTGGACGGTGGTTGGTAATCTTTTAACCGATGTCAACATGAGTGGAAAAGATGTGACAGAAAGTGCAGAGGCGGCGCAGCAGGAGGCGTTGCAGTTGATTGAAAGTATGAGGTAACAAATTGAAGAAAAATAAGAAAAAAGAAATCCTGTTTGCCTATTCCTGGTCAGCACCATCCCTGATACTGATTTTGCTCATCGTAATCTTTCCAATCCTGTATACCGGGTACATTTCACTGACCAATATGAATGTGTATCACTGGAATAATTATGAACTGATTGGAATGAAAAATTATAAGGATGCCCTGCTGGTGCTGGATAATGGCTTTATACAGGCATTTCTGGTAACGATTTTATGGACAATTGTAAACATGGTGTTGCAGCTTATCATAGCATTCTTACTGGCAAATCTGCTGAACCTAAAGCGGCTCCGCCTGAGAAATCTATATAAGACACTGCTGATTTTCCCCTGGGCAATGCCGGGCTATGTATCCATTCTTCTGTGGAAAACAGGAATGTTTAACTCCCAGTTCGGTTTGCTCAATCAGTGGCTGGCAAAGTACAACATCGGGCCGGTAAAATGGCTGGGCAGCGATGGTATGGCATTTTTATGCTGTACCACCGTAAACCTCTGGCTGGCACTTCCATTTATGATAACGATTATGGACGGTGCATTGCAGAGTATTGAAAAGAGCTTTTACGAAAGTGCTGTTTTGGACGGAGCAACCTGGTTACAGAAAATGTGGTATATTACGATTCCCATGATCAAGCCAATCATTGCACCATCGGTCGTAATTACAACATTTACCACCTTTAAGCAGTTTGATATCCTGTTCCTGCTGACGCAGCAGGTGGGTGCCAAGACCGGGTCGAATCTGCAGACAATCCTGACCTATGCCTATGAAAAGGCATTTATAACGAACAATTACGGCTACAGTTCTGCAATTTCCATGATAATATTTGTCATTCTGATTGTATTTTCTGTGCTGACCAATATGAAGCCAAAGGAGGAGATGGACTAACATGAAGAAACGAACCAGAGAAAATATTGGACTCGTCTTTGCAAATATCTTTCTTATCCTGCTTTGCTTTGTGGTATTGGTGCCGGTATTGTATGCATTTTCCGTGTCCCTAAATGCGGATAACAGCTTATTGAGTACAAATTTTTCTTTCCTTCCGAAGCATTTCACCCTGGCAAATTATAAAGCAGTATTTACGGAAAAACCGATTATGCTGTGGCTGAAAAACAGTCTGATATTAGCAGTAGTAACCCTTGGCATTTCCCTTGGAACAGGAATTCCGGCGGCATATGTTTTCTCCAGAAAGGAATTTCCGGGCAGAAAAGCAATCCTTCGGACACTGATACTGCTCTATGCATTTCCATCCCTGCTTTCCATGACAGCGCTGTATAAGCTGCTGTCACCCATGGGACTGATTAATACCAGAACAGGTCTGATTATTGTATACACGGGAACCATGGCAGTATTTGCCCTGTGGAATATGAAAGGATATTTTGACACGATTCCGGTAGAAATTGAAGAGGCGGCAATGATTGACGGTACAACACCGGTGCAGCTTGTGACGAGAATCGTACTGCCGCTTGCAAAGCCGACCATCGCAGTAACAGCCATGATGGTGCTTATCTATGTATGGAATGAATACATTTTTGCAATTAATTTTATGACAGGTTCCGATACCTATACGTTAGCAGCAGGCTTATATTCCCTGCAGGCAACGGAAATGAGTGGAAGCTGGCCGATATTTGCGGCAGCGTCCATTGTGGTATCGATACCAATTCTGATTGTGTTCTTTGCACTTCAGAAAAATATGACAACCGGACTGACCTCCGGAGGTGTAAAAGGTTAAGAAAGGCTGGACAGAGAATGAACAAAAGTGCAATTTTACATATACCCATGTCACAGTATGCATATGGAACAGACGAAGAGCATGTGACAATCCGGCTCCGTACAGCCAAAGATGATATCAAACGCTGCAGGTTGTATTTCGGAGACCGGGCATGCCGCCTGACACCGGTAATTTTCACGGAAGCAGAAATGCATGTGGTGGCAGGCAGTGAATTATTTGACTATTATGAGGTGAAGCTGGTGCGCCCCTATAAGCGGCTGTGCTATTATTTCAGGCTGGAAAGTGGGACGGAAGAAATTTATTATTACGGAGACTGCTTCAGTGCAAAACTGGTGGATGACCGCTCCGAATATTACCAGCTTCCCTTTAATCACAGAGCAGACATCGTAAGACCACCGGAGTGGGCGAAGGATGCCGTTATTTACAACATTTTTCCGGACAGCTTTGCTACAGGAAAAACGTATATCAGCGGCAGGCCAACAGAAGCCACCTTTGAAGGAAATGTGGTAAGGGGAAAGCTGGGAGGCTGTCTTAAGGGCATTACCGAAAATGTGGATTACCTGAAAAACCTTGGCGTCAATGCCATCTACATTAATCCGATATTTGCAGCAGGCGAATATCATAAATATGATTTGCTGGATTATTTTCACATTGACCCATGCTTTGGAACAAATGATGATTTTAAAGAGCTGGTGGACACCTTCCATGCCAACGGAATCCGGGTGATTATTGATGGCGTATTTAACCATTGCGGCTGGCATTTTCCGGCTTTTGAGGATGTGGTGCAGAAAGGCGAAGCATCCGATAAAAAGGGCTGGTTCTATGGATTGCAATTCCCGGTTATCCGCCCCAAAGACCCGGAGGAGTATCCGAATTACGAATGCTTCGGTTACGAGCGGATGATGCCAAAGCTTGATACGGCAAACCCGGAAGTGGCAGATTTTATCTGCAAAGTAGGGCGATACTGGGTGGAAGAATTTCACACAGATGGCTGGCGGTTAGATGTGGCAAGTGAGATTAATGATGCCCTGTGGCGCAGATTCTACCGGGAAGTAAAAGAAGTCAACCCGGAGGCAATCTTAATCGGTGAAGTCTGGGAGACTGCCAATCACTGGCTGGATGGAACCATATTTGATTCAACGATGAATTATGATTTCCGGAAACACTGTAAACGCTTCTTTGGAGAAGAGAGCATCAGCAGCGCAGCATTTGACAGCCGGGTTACAAATATGCGGATGCGTTACCGGGAACAGACCGTGTTTGCACAGTTAAATCTCTTAGACAGCCATGATGTGAGCAGGTTCTATTCCCTTTGCAATGAAAATGAATGGCAGTACCGGCTGGCACTGATTTTCCAGATGACATTTCCGGGCATGCCGTCCGTTTTCTATGGTGATGAGCTTGGCATAACCGGAATTGAAGAGGCGGACTACCGGCAGGCAATGCCATGGAAACAGGCATGCAAAGCAAAAGCCACGGAAGAAAAAGAACTCCGGGAGAAATCCTTTGAACAGAATTCGCCCGATTCTCTTTTTGCTTTTATGCGGAGTCTGATTCAGTTACGCAGGAAAGAAGAACTGCTGCGAAGAGGTGATTTCCGTACGGTTTACACCCAGGAAAAAGGTGGACTCTACATTTATGAAAGATATAGTGCTACAGAGCGGATTCGTGTTATGATAAACAGGAATGAAGAACCGATGGACGTTGCGGCATTTCTGGCAGAGCCGGGCAGTGGACAGAGTGAGATTCTGTTGGTGCATGGACTGCTGGGAAGTAAATTAGACGGCTACGGTTATGTAATAATAAAAGGCAGAGTGGAAGAGTGATAGCACGCATTGCATGGTAACAGGATATCGGGCAATAGCATGCAGATATGATGGCGGAAAATTATTTTGGCGCAGAAAGGACAGAAAATGGCGGTTACGATTAAGGATGTGGCAAAGCAGGCGGGAGTGTCTACGGCAACGGTCTCAAAGGTTATGAACGGCTCTTATTCCATTTCTCAGGAGACCATAGACCGGGTGAAAAAGGTCATGCAGGAACTGGATTACCATCCGAATCTCCGGGCGAGAAATTTTGTCACACAGTCTACAAAGACCATTGTCTTTGTGACCTCGCTGGGGAAGAATGCAGGATTTGCCAACCCGCATATGTTTGAAATGGTGTGTGGGATGGAGCATGTCTTAACGGAAAAAGGCTATAGCCTGGTGATAAAGAATATGTCATCTGTAGAAGCGAGGGATTATATCCACAAAGCAGCAGAAGAGAAGGCGGCAGACGGCTATATCATTCATGCGGCTGTTATTTCTAAAGAACTGGATGAAATGATTTTTCAGGAATCCATTCCCCATCTGGTGATTGGCAATCCTAACTTTACCAGCCATTTCTGCTGGATTGATATTGATAACCGCCTGGCGGGTGAGCTGGCAGCGAAACATCTGCTGGAGCAGGGCTGTCAGTCCCTTGCATTTATTGGTGGAACAGAAGAGGATAAGATTTCCATGCACCGTCTGGACGGCGTGTTGTCGGTTCTGAATGAGCATGATGTGCTGGTGCCAAAAGATTATGTGCAGCGAGGGGAATCCCAGTGTGACAGTGGATATGAGATGACCAAAGAGATTCTTTCCAATAAAGTAAGACCGGATGGCATTATCTGTGCCAATAATTACATTGCTTATGGCTGCGTCAATGCATTGCATCATGCCGGAATAGAGATACCTTCGGATATCAGGGTCATTACTTTTGATGATTATCCATTTTCGCAGATATTGAAGCCACAGCTGACCGTAGTAAATATTGATATGTATGACATGGGAATACAGGCGGGAAAATACATCCTCCAGAAAATCAGAAAGCCGAATCTGTATGCCCGGTCTTATATTACAATCCCGACATTGATTGTAAGGCAGTCGACCTGATATCGTAGCTGACTGATATCGCTGCAATCAGATACGGCAGTTAATCAGACCCGATGGCCGGTTGGAAATAACAGTTTGCCGGGAAGATAGAAACTACGAAAAAACGCTTAGTCCGAGTACTTTTTTAGTACAAGGTCTAAGCGTGTTTCTTTAATTAAATTCTTAAATCAAGATTTATTTACTACAGGAATTGCGGTACTGTACCGGTGTCATCTCGTATTTCTTTTTAAAGAGGCGGTTGAAATGCTCTACATTCTGATAACCCACGGAGTATGCAATGTTTTCAACAGTCATATTTCCGTTCTTTAAAAGAGTTCTTGCTTTTTTCATGCGGACACCCTGAACCAGTTCAACGAATGTTTGACCGGATTTTTCCTTAATATATTTGGAAATGTACGGCTCAGAGAGGTGGAACTGTTTTGCCATATCCTCTAAGGTGACGGTCTGGTAGTTTGTCTGAATGTAATTCTTCATTTCCATTAAGCGCTTATCCTGAATCTCAACACTGGATTTTATGGAAGGAACCTGATTTACTGCAACAACCAGTGCGCTGATAGAGGATTTGATGATATCGTCGTCGATACCAACACCCCAGTACATCTGACCATAGCAGGTGATTCCTACATAGGACATAGCCTTGGAAGAGGAACCATGGCTCAAAGCGTGTTCTTCGTATATGGACAGCTCATAGCTGATGCCGAAGTACTGTTTGATAATGTTGCTGACAGCATCCAGACGGCCATTTCCGTTGGCGCTTACCAGGCGGTTCTGCCCACCATGAACAATCGTAGCTTCTGCCATAATACCATCCACCTGTTTGAAGTGGCATTCTTCGATCTGGAAGTAAGGCTGGCGTTTTACATACTTATCTTCAAAGATTTCATATACCCACTGTGGAGACAGCTCTTTGTGCTCTTCATCGGAAACATGTTTTACCAGATAGCCGACTTCCTCACGCATTTTCTCTGGCAGAGAAATGCCAAAGTTCTGTTTCAAAATGTAGTTTACGCCACCTTTACCGGACTGGCTGTTGATACGGATAACGTCAGAATCGTAAGTTCTGCCCACATCCATTGGGTCAACCGGAAGATAAGGGACAGACCACTCGTTGAGCTTTTTCTCTTCACGCCATGCCATACCTTTGGCAATGGCATCCTGATGGGAACCGGAGAAAGCGGTAAATACCAGATCACCGGCATATGGCTGACGTTCGTAAACGTGCATTCTGGTAAAGTTTTCATATTTCTCGCGGATTGCAGGCAGGTTGGAGAAGTTAAGCTTCGGATCAACGCCGTGTGAGAACATGTTCATGGCAAGTGTGATGATATCTACATTACCGGTACGCTCTCCATTACCGAAAAGAGTTCCTTCGATACGGTCGGCTCCGGCAAGAATACCAAGCTCTGCGTCACAGACACCGCAGCCACGGTCATTGTGTGGATGCAGGGAAAGTGTTACGGCATCACGATATTTCAAATGCTTGTGAATGTATTCTACCTGAGTGGCAAATACATGCGGCATTGCATTTTCAACAGTGGTTGGAATATTAATGATTGCCTTATTAGAAGCCTTTGGCTGCCATACATCAAGTACTGCGTTGCAGACTTCCACGGCATAGTCCACTTCAGTTCCCGGGAAACTTTCCGGGCTGTATTCGAAGGAGAAGTTACCTTCGGTCTCAGAAGCCAGTTTATTCAAAAGCTTTGCCCCGTCAATGGCGATCTGTTTTACTTCCTCTTTGCTCTTTTTAAATACCTGCTCACGCTGTGCAACAGAGGTAGAATTGTAAAGATGAATGACTGCGTGCGGAGCACCTTTTACCGCTTCAAAGGTTTTCTTGATGATATGCTCTCTTGCCTGGGTCAGAACCTGGACGGTAACATCGTCCGGAATCATATTGCGGTCGATTAAGGCGCGCATAAAGTTGTATTCTGTCTCGGAAGCAGCAGGGAAACCAACTTCAATTTCTTTGAAACCAATTTTAACCAGCATTTCAAAGAACTGCAGCTTTTCCTCTAAGCTCATCGGCTCAATCAGAGCCTGGTTGCCATCACGTAAATCAACGGAGCACCAGATAGGCGGCTTGTCGATATAATCCTTCTTTACCCAGTCATAAGTACATTCAGGCGGCATAAAATATGCACGCTGATATTTTTCGTATCCTTTCATATTGAACCTCCAAAAAAATATTCTGATTATGTTGCAGCGTAACCTGCGTAAAAAAAATCTTCCGTCTCTATCATTCGAAGATGAATCATAGAGACGAAAGAAAACCTTCGCGGTACCACTCTGTTTCATGTTGTTACATGCACTCATTAGCACTATCATGCTATTCCCGGGTAACGGTGGGAGTCCGTCGCGACCTACTATAGGGTTCAGCCGGCAGCTTCAAGGCGAGTTCACTGTATTCCTTCTGCCGTCTTGCATCAACCGGCGGCTTTCTGAGAGAATTCCTGACAGTTACTATTCCTTTTCATAGCCTTTTTCAAATGTCTTTGGTAATACTAACACAAAAAAGTACATTTGTGTATGATTAAATTTAATCACTTATATTGATATATTTTAATAAGGAATCTGACCACTCTTGCTATATTTATTCCAAGCACCCTGATACTGGAAAGTTGCCACAATAGCATAAATTGCTGCCACAAGAATCAGCCATCCGCCAAACTCTCCCGACGAAAGGAATACGAAAATGGTATTAATGACGCCATAGACACAAAGTAAAATGGAGCATACACGGCTCTGCGCAAGATGAATAGCAAGTCCGAGTCCGAGCATAATTGCAGCATCAATCAGTGAGGTATAATTATGTAAAAAAGCAATAAGAAGCAGATTGATTCCTACACATATATAAATGATAACAGAAGAAGCAATAATATTTCCTCTGTATTTCTTACAGAGTGGAGAATGATAGAAATCGTGTTTACTCATTCCCTGTGGAACCTGATTCGGTGCAGCGTATGGATTGCCATAAGGATATTGCTGAGCATTGTTAAACTGAGGCTGTCCATTATAAGGGTTCTGCTGAGCATTGTTAAACTGAGGCTGTCCATTATAAGGGTTCTGCTGAGCATTGTTAAACTGAGGCTGTCCATTATAAGGGTTCTGCTGAGCGTTATTAAATTGGGGCTGTCCATTATAAGGATTTGGCTGAGCGTTATTAAATTGGGGCTGTCCATTATAAGGATTTGGCTGTCCGTTGTATGGACGCTGGTTTGGCATTGGAGCCGGTGCACCGCAGTTCGGGCAGGTTCTAAAGTTATCTGGATATTGTGTTCCGCATGATTGACATTGCATAAAATGTCTCCCCCTTTTGTATTCATTATATTATATAAGGTAATGCAGATGTATTGTATTCAGGTCGTTGACAGAATGAAATCATCTTTCTCTCAAAAACCTTAAAAATATCATCGAATCACCTATATCATATCATTCTATCTGTTTTCCTGATATCTGTAAACAATAAAATAAGAAGAAATCCCCATCTGCCTTACACGCTGGCATCAATATGAGCTGCTTTTTTACGGAGTCCGGAAAGATGGATATTAATTTCGCGTCGTACAGACTGAGCAGTGACAGGTTCTTCACCAGACTTATCGTCATGCTCTACTTTGACCAAATCGGCAGTGTGCTTATCTGAGCCATTATCCGCTGCACCAACAGACTCTTCGGTAGAATCTGAACCGGAAGAGATTTCTGCATTATCGGTAGAATCGGATGTCGTTGCATCGGTTGAATCGGCAGAACTTTTATCCTTATCGGCTGGACTTACATCTTCGTAAGGCTCTTTGTCCGGTTTTGCCTGATATTCCGGCGTCTTGGTATAATCATTGTGTTCTTTTTCAATGGCATAGGTGCGCTTTAAAATCTGCTCTAACATAGCCTTTTTCTTGGCTTTTGGAATGTGGGGGTCATTGGAAACCGTCTTAACCTCAGACATAAACTGCCCCATTTTATAGAGTTTTAGCTTCTCAACGTCCTTTTTGGTACGGCAGTTTTGAAGCTGTTTACGGTAAGCTGCCACTTCTTCCTTTAGCTTTTCATGTTCTTTTAGGGCATCCGGATTGACTTTTTCTAAATACTGTTCTTCCTCCGGAGTTAATTCCTGACCGGAATCTAATTTTGCCTGAAGCTCCTGCTGGAAATTACTTTCGTGCATCTGGGAAATCTGTTCCTGATAATGCTGTAACAGGCGTTCCTCCTGGGTCAGCTCCTGGTTCCGTTCTTTTTTGGTGGGACGCTGCGGAAGTCCTTGTTCCTTTTTCCGTTGGGAAAGAACCACAAGTGAATTTTCGAGTTTGAGATTCATATCTTTTCCTCCTTGAAAAGTTCTGTGAAAATCCATTTTCACATATGCTGTTTATGAGAATCTACTATATAAATAATATCGGCAAAATAAAATAAGACTTTACAACAAAACAAACAATTGCTATTCTAAATATTAAGTAATTTAAGAGGAGGACATTTTATGTTTAACAGTAACGTGCTGTGGATTCTTGCAGCATTTGTGGTATATATGGGTGTGATGATTGCCATAGGTGCGAAATATATGAAAAGTACAAAGAATTCAGAAGATTATTTTCTTGGAGGAAGAGGCTTAAGCGGCTGGGTGGCAGCATTAAGTGCACAGGCATCTGATATGAGCGGATGGCTTCTGATGGGACTTCCGGGTGCGGTATATGCATTTGGAACCGGTCAGGCATGGATTGCTATTGGACTGTTTATTGGAACGGTCTGCAACTGGATATTTATTTCCGGAAGACTGCGCAGATATACCATCCGTGCCAATAACTCCCTGACTTTACCGGAGTATTTCCAGAATCGTTTCCATGATAAGAAGAATGTGTTGTTGTGTATTTCTTCTATAGTAATAGTCGTATTCTTCCTGGTATATACTGCATCTGCATTTGCAGCAGGCGGAAAATTGTTCCATGCAGTAACCGGTGTTGATTATACCGTAGCTTTAACCATCGGTGCAGTTGTTATTTTACTGTATACCTTCATGGGAGGTTTTATGGCAGTATGTGTAACAGACTTTATCCAGGGAATGCTGATGCTGGTTGCACTTCTTGCAGTGCCTCTGATGGCATATGCGGTGGTAAGTGGCAATGGCGGATTAAGAGAACTTTTAGATGCCAGCGGAGTAGCAGGAGGAAGCGATTCTTATATGAGCCTCTGGCAGAATGGTGGAGAGCCATATCGTGCCATCGATATTATTTCACAGCTCGCATGGGGATTGGGATATTGCGGAATGCCTCATATCCTGACCAGATTTATGGCGGTAAAGAGCCAGAAAGAATTAAATAAATCCAAAGGTATTGCAATTGTCTGGGTAGCATTATCCTTAACCTTTGCCTGCATCATCGGTGTGGTTGGAAGAGCGTACCTGTATCCGGAAGTGCTTGGAAGCGCTGGGGCAGATTCTGCGGAAAATGTATTCATTAATATGATTACACATTTGTTTACGAAGCAGTATGCATTGCCGTTTGTTGCAGGAATCTTCCTGTGCGGAATCCTTGCAGCAATTATGTCTACTGCAGATTCACAGCTTTTAGTAACCGCATCTTCCGTATCAGAAGATATATACAAAGGTGTAGTAAATAAAGAAGCAAGTGATAAAAAGGTTCTTATGGTCAGTCGTATTACCGTAGTGGTAGTTGCGATTATTGCTTATATCATTGCACTGAATCCGAACAACTCCATTATGGGACTGGTATCCAATGCATGGGCAGGCTTTGGCGCTGCATTTGGACCACTGGTAGTATTGTCACTATTCTGGAAGCGGACGAACAAACCGGGAGCAATTGCAGGAATTGTATCCGGTGGTGTGGCAGTTATCATCTGGGATTATATTCCTTTGATGAAAAACGCAGACGGCACCATGGTAACACTTGGAACCGGAACCGGAATCTATTCCCTTCTGGTAGGATTCTTCTTAAGTTTAATCTGTATCGTAATTGTGAGTCTTTGCACCAAAGCACCAAGCGAGGAAATGCAGAAAGAATTTGCAGATGTTGCTGACAAGAGCATAGAATTATAATAGAAAAGAAAAGCTGTTTATTTGCAATGGTAAAAGGATGCCGGCAAGTAAACAGCTTTTTATAATGAAAAAACAAGGCAGAAGTGAAAAATACCGTAAAAAAGATAGGAAATGGATTGTACACAAAAAAATACAATTTTTCTAAAAAAAGTATTGCAAAAGCGTAACCTGTCGTGTATACTAATCCTTGCTGTGACATTGATAGCGTAGAAGCGTGAGGTTGCTGCCCACTGTGGCAGGTTTTCCGTGGAGCGAATGTCAAGTTAGGAAACTGGCGACAAGTCACTGTATCACGAATATGGTCTACAGAGGTAGAAACAACGTGTGTAAAGCTTATGACACACACGGAGAAGTGTACAGTCACCGCTTGTCGTACTGAATTAAAGTGCGAAAAGGAGGCGACTTTTTTTATGGCAAGTCAAGTAATGAGAATCACATTGAAAGCTTATGATCACGAATTAGTAGATTCATCAGCAAAAAAAATCATCGAGACTGTAAAGAAAAACGGATCACAGGTGAGCGGACCGGTGCCGCTGCCAACTAAGAAAGAGGTAGTTACCATTCTTAGAGCAGTACACAAGTACAAAGATTCCAGAGAACAGTTCGAGCAGAGAACTCATAAGAGACTGATTGATATCATTGCTCCGACACAGAAAACAGTTGATGCATTATCAAGATTAGAAATGCCGGCTGGTGTCTACATCGATATCAAAATGAAATAAAGTCAAAACAAGTAGTAAATCCTGAGGGGCCGCAAGGCTTTCTAGGATGAACGGGAAACCGTTCCGCTGTAGAAAAAACAGGAGGAAAGATAATGAAGAAAGCAATTTTAGCAACAAAAGTCGGAATGACTCAAATCTTCAATGCAGACGGCGTATTAGTGCCGGTAACTGTATTACAGGCTGGTCCTTGTGTAGTAACACAGATTAAAACTGTTGAAAACGACGGATACAGTGCAGTACAGGTTGGTTTTGTTGACAAGAAAGAAAAAGTTGTAAACAAAGATGCCAACGGTAAGAAAGAAATCAGAAACAGACATGGCGTAAACAAAGCTGAAATGGGACATTTCAAAAAAGCTGGTGTGTCTGGAAAGAGATTTGTAAGAGAGTTCAAGCTTGAAAATGCAGCTGATTATAATCTTGCAGATGAAATCAAAGCAGATATCTTTGCAGAAGGCGATCATGTAGACGCAACTGCAATTTCTAAAGGTAAAGGATTCCAGGGCGCTATTAAGAGACTTGGTCAGCATAGAGGACCTATGGCTCACGGTTCTAAATTCCATCGTCATCAGGGTTCCAATGGTTCCTGTTCTACACCTAGCCGTGTATTCAAGGGCAAAGGAATGCCGGGACATATGGGAAGCGTTAAGATTACAACTCAGAACCTTGAAGTTGTAAGAGTAGACGCAGAGAACAACCTGCTTTTAATCAAAGGTGCTGTTCCAGGACCTAAGAAAGCTTTAGTAACAATCAAAGAATCAGTAAAAGCAGCAAAATAGTGCATTTAAGAAAGGAGGAACACACAGATGGCTAAAGTATCTGTTTATAATATGGAAGGCAAAGAAGTTGGCAATATGGACTTAAACGATGCTGTATTCGGTGTAGAAATTAACGAACATCTGGTACACATGGCAGTAGTTCAGCAGTTAGCTAACAATCGTCAGGGAACTCAGAAAGCTAAGACACGTTCTGAAGTATCCGGTGGCGGAAGAAAACCTTGGAGACAGAAAGGAACTGGTCATGCAAGACAGGGTTCAACAAGATCTCCACAGTGGACTGGCGGTGGTACAGTATTCGCTCCAGTACCAAGAGACTATTCTTTCAAATTAAACAAGAAAGAAAAGAGAGCAGCTTTAAAATCTGTTTTAACATCTAAAGTTCAGGAAAATAAATTCATCGTTGTTGATGAACTGAAATTAGACGAAATCAAAACAAAGAAATTCGCAGAGGTTATGAACAATCTGAAAGCAGACAAAGCATTAGTTATTTTAGGCGATATGGATACAAACGTAATCAAATCCGCTGCAAACATTGCAACTGTTAAGACAACACAGACCAGCGAAATGAACGTATTTGATGTATTGAAATATGACACAGTAGTAGCAACAAAGGCTGCTGTTGAAAAAATCGAGGAGGTGTATGCATAATGGCAAACGTACAGTATTATGATGTAATCCTCAAACCAGTAGTAACTGAGAAGAGTATGGCAGCTATGGGAGAAAAGAAATATACTTTCTTAGTACATCCGGAAGCTAACAAAACCATGATCAAAGAAGCAGTTGAGAAAATGTTCGAAGGCGCTAAGGTTGCCAAGGTTAACACAATGAACCAGGAGGGCAAGAACAAAAGACGTGGTGCTGTAGTTGGAAAAACTGCGAAAACAAAGAAAGCTATCGTTCAGTTAACAGAAGATAGTGCAGATATCGAGATTTTCTCCGGACTGTAAAATTCGGGAAACTCAACTAGGCACAGAAAAGTGCGATAATAAACTTATTTATTGAAAGGAGAAAAACAATGGGAATTAAGACATATAACCCATATACACCTTCCAGAAGAAATATGACTGGATCTGATTTCTCTGAAATCACAAAGAAGACTCCTGAGAAATCCCTTACAACTTCTTTAAAGAAGAACTCCGGTCGTAACAATCAGGGTAAAATTACAGTAAGACACCAGGGTGGTGGAAACAGAAGAAAATACAGAATCATCGACTTCAAGAGAAGAAAAGATGGTATCCCGGCAACTGTAATCGGAATCGAGTACGATCCAAACAGAACAGCTAACATCGCTTTAATCAGTTATGCAGATGGCGAGAAAGCATATATCCTTGCTCCAGAAGGATTAACAGACGGAATGACTGTTATGAACGGAGCAGAAGCAGAAGTAAGAGTTGGAAACTGCTTACCACTGGAGAACATCCCGGTAGGTACCCAGGTACACAACATTGAGTTATACGCTGGCAAGGGCGGACAGTTAGTACGTTCTGCAGGTAACAGCGCACAGTTGATGGCTAAAGAAGGAAAATACGCAACACTTCGTCTTCCTTCAGGAGAAATGAGAATGGTTCCTCTGAACTGCCGTGCATCCATTGGTGTAATCGGTAACGGTGACCACAACCTTGTAAATATCGGTAAAGCAGGACGTAAACGTCACATGGGTATCCGCCCGACAGTCCGCGGTTCTGTTATGAACCCGAATGACCATCCACATGGTGGTGGAGAAGGTAAGGCACCAGTTGGACGTCCAGGTCCATGTACACCTTGGGGCAAACCTGCTCTTGGACTTAAGACACGTAAGAAGAAAAAAGCTTCTAACAAGTTAATCGTAAGAAGAAGAGACGGCAGAGCTATTAAATAGTAGATAGGAGGAAATAAAATGGCAAGATCACTTAAAAAAGGACCATTTGCAGACGAAAGCTTACTGAAAAAAGTAGATGCTATGAACGCAGCAAATGATAAATCAGTTATCAAGACATGGTCACGTCGTTCCACAATTTTCCCATCCTTCGTTGGACATACAATTGCTGTTCATGACGGAAGAAAACATGTTCCTGTATATGTCACAGAGGATATGGTTGGACACAAACTCGGTGAGTTCGTAGCAACAAGAACTTACAGAGGCCATGGAAAAGACGAGAAGAAATCAGGCGTTAGATAAATAGAATTTTGAAAGGAGGTTTCACTCATGGCAAAAGGACATAGAAGTCAGATTAAGAGAGAAAGAAATGCAGTAAAAGATACTAGACCTTCCGCAAAGTTGTCTTATGCAAGAATGTCAGTTCAGAAAGCTTGTTTCGTATTAGATGCTATCCGCGGTAAAGATGTTGAGACAGCACTTGCGATTGTAACTTACAATCCAAGATACGCATCAAGCGTAATAGAGAAGTTATTAAAATCTGCTATTGCAAATGCAGAGAACAATAACGGAATGAGCACAGAAAACCTTTATGTTGAGGAGTGCTACGCAAACAAAGGACCAACAATGAAGAGAATCAGACCAAGAGCACAGGGTAGAGCTTACAGAATCGAGAAGAGAACAAGCCACTTAACAATTGTGCTGAATGAAAGATAGGAGGGCAAACATGGGACAGAAGGTTAATCCTCATGGCTTAAGAGTCGGCGTTATCAAAGACTGGGATTCCAAATGGTACGCAGAATCTGATTTTGCTGATTTCTTAGTAGAAGACTATAACATCAGAACATTTCTGAAAAAGAAATTATATGCTGCAGGTGTTTCTAAGATTGAAATCGAAAGAGCATCCGACAGAGTAAAGGTTATCCTTTACACAGCTAAGCCAGGCGTTGTAATCGGTAAAGGCGGAGCTGAAATCGAGAAAGTAAAAGCTGAATTACAGAAATTTACAGACAAGAAACTTGTTGTAGATATCAAAGAAGTAAAGAGACCAGACAAAGATGCTCAGTTAGTAGCTGAGAACATTGCACTTCAGTTAGAGAACCGTGTTTCCTTCCGTAGAGCAATGAAATCCTGCATGGGAAGATGTATGAAAGCTGGAGCAAAGGGTATTAAGGCATCCGTATCCGGACGTCTTGGCGGAGCTGATATGGCTCGTACCGAGTTCTATTCAGAAGGAACTATTCCACTTCAGACATTAAGAGCAGATATCGAGTATGGATTTGCTGAAGCAGACACCACATACGGTAAAGTCGGTGTTAAAGTTTGGATTTATAAAGGAGAAGTACTTCCTACAAAAGGAAATAAGGAAGGAGGAGTTCAGTAATGTTAATGCCTAAGAGAGTAAAACATCGTAAACAGTTCCGTGGTTCTATGGCCGGAAAAGCGATGAGAGGAAATAAAATTACAAATGGTTCCTACGGTATCGTAGCGCTTGAACCATGCTGGATTCGTTCCAATCAGATTGAGGCAGCCCGTATTGCTATGACAAGATATATCAAGCGTGGTGGCCGTGTCTGGATTAAAATTTTCCCAGACAAACCAGTAACTGCAAAACCAGCAGAAACCCGTATGGGTTCCGGAAAAGGAACTTTAGAGTACTGGGTAGCTGTAGTAAAACCAGGACGTGTATTATTTGAAATCTCTGATGTATCTGATGAGGTTGCAAAAGAGGCATTACGTCTTGCTACACACAAATTACCTTGTAAATGCAAAGTGGTTTCTCGTGCAGACTTAGAAGGCGGTGAATCAAATGAAAACTAGTAAATATTTAGAAGAATTAAACACACAGTCCGCTGCTGATTTAAAAATGCAGTTGGTTGAAGCTAAAAAAGAACTTTTCAATTTGAGATTCCAGAACGCAACAAATCAGCTGGATAACACGAGCAGAATCAAAGAAGTTAGAAAGAATATTGCCAGAATCCAGACCGTTATTACTCAGAAAGAAAAAGTTGCTGAATAATTTCAAAAGAATCATACCTGCTTAAGCAGGCAAACAGGCAATCATAAATGAAAGGAGATTCGTCGTGGAAGAAAGAAATCTTAGAAAAACACGTGTAGGCGTTGTTGTAAGTGATAAAATGGATAAGACCATTGTTGTTGCTGTTAAAGATAACGTAAGACATGCATTATATAACAAGATCGTAAAGAAGACATACAAATTAAAAGCTCATGATGAGAACAACGAGTGTAAAATCGGTGATACCGTCAGAGTAATGGAAACAAGACCACTCTCTAAAGATAAGAGATGGAGACTTGTAGAGATTATGGAAAGAGCAAAATAATAGAAGGAGGCTACCGGCATGGTACAACAGGAAACCAGACTTAAGGTTGCTGATAACACTGGAGCAAAAGAATTGCTGTGCATCCGTGTTATGGGCGGTTCAACCAGAAGATATGCAAATATTGGTGATGTAATTACAGCTACTGTTAAAGATGCAACACCAGGCGGCGTTGTTAAAAAAGGTGACGTTGTAAAGGCAGTCGTTGTTCGTACAGTAAAAGGTGCTCGTCGTAAAGATGGCTCTTATATCAAATTCGATGAAAACGCTGCAGTTATTATCAAAGATGATAAAACCCCAAGAGGAACTCGTATTTTTGGACCAGTAGCAAGAGAGCTTCGTGAAAAACAGTTTATGAAAATTGTTTCTCTGGCTCCGGAAGTATTGTAGGAGGTACCCGAAAATGGCAAGCTTGAAAATTAAAAAAGGTGATACTGTAAAGGTAATCGCTGGAAAAGACAAAGACAAAGAAGGCAAAGTAATTGCTGTAAATAAGAAAAACAATACTTTACTTGTTGAAGGTATCAATATGGTAACAAAACATGCAAAACCAAGCATGGCTAACCAGCAGGGTGGAATCATCCATCAGGAAGGACCTATTGATGCTTCTAACGTAATGTATCTTCACAAAGGAAAAGCTACCCGTGTAGGTTTCAAAATGGATGGAGATAAGAAAGTACGTTATGCAAAATCTACAGGTGATGTAATCGATTAATCGTAAGAGAGGAGGAGCAGCAAGTTGAGTAGACTTAAAGATCAGTACCAGAACGAGATCATTGATGCAATGACCAAAAAGTTCGGCTATAAAAACATTATGGAAGTACCAAAGCTTTCTAAGATTGTTATCAACATGGGTGTTGGTGAAGCAAAAGAAAACGCTAAAATCTTAGAGTCAGCTATGAAAGATATGGAAACAATTTCCGGTCAGAAACCAGTTACTACAAAGGCAAAGAATTCCATCGCTAACTTCAAGTTAAGAGAAGGAATGCCGATCGGATGTAAAGTTACTTTAAGAGGCGAGAAGATGTATGAGTTCGTAGACCGTCTGGTAAACTTAGCTTTACCACGAGTACGTGACTTCAGAGGAGTTAATCCGAACGCTTTCGACGGTAGAGGTAACTACGCTCTTGGTATCAAAGAGCAGATTATTTTCCCTGAAATTGAATTCGATAAGGTTGATAAAGTAAGAGGAATGGATATTATTTTCGTAACAACTGCAAAGACAGACGAAGAAGCACGCGAATTATTGACATTATTCAATATGCCATTCGCTAAATAAGACAGGAGGGAATTTAAATGGCAAAGACTTCTATGAAAGTAAAACAGCAGCGTAAACAGAAATTCTCTTCTAGAGAATACAATCGTTGCAGAATCTGTGGTCGTCCACATGCATATTTAAGAAAATATGGAATCTGTAGAGTTTGCTTCCGTGAACTGGCTTACAAAGGTCAGATTCCGGGCGTAAAGAAAGCAAGCTGGTAGGCTGTAAAGCCATTCTCTTAAGATGAGTGAGACCGAAGCCCTTGTGGCGTAGGTCGAACTTGACAGAGAACATCTACAACAAAGAAAGAGAAGAATAATAGGAGGCAGACACATCATGACAATGACAAGTGATCCAATTGCAGATATGCTTACAAGAATCCGTAATGCAAACACTGCAAAACATGATACAGTTGATATCCCGGCTTCTAAAATCAAAGTGGCAATCGCAGACATTTTAGTAAGAGAAGGATACATTGCAAAATATGACATCATTGAAGATGGAATCTTTAAGACCATTCGTGTAACCTTAAAATATGGTGCAGATAAGAATGAAAAGATTATTACCGGACTGAAGAGAATTTCTAAACCAGGACTTCGTGTATACGCTGGTAAAGATAATCTTCCTAAGGTACTTGGTGGACTTGGAATCGCAATTCTTTCCACAAACCAGGGAATCATCACTGACAAAGAGGCTAGAAAGCTTCAGGTTGGTGGCGAAGTATTAGCATTTGTTTGGTAGGCATTGAACACTTGATGAAATCGAGCCGCAGGCGAAGATTGAGGCTAGTGTGAAAGCCGTTCTGTGAGATTACTGAGCGCAAGCCCTTTGGGGTGCAGCGCGAAGTTAGCGAGCAGAACTACCTTAAGAGTATATTCTTAAGGCATAGCGCAGGTAACAATAAACCACAAATTATACAGGAGGTACGGGCATGTCACGAATTGGAAGAATGCCAATCGCAATTCCAGCAGGTGTTACTGTGGAATTAGCAGAAAATAATCAGGTGACTGTAAAGGGTCCAAAAGGAACATTAAGCAGAGTATTACCATCCGAGATGGAAATCAAAGTAGAAGGTTCTGAAGTAACCGTTACAAGACCAAATGATTTGAAGAAAATGAAATCCTTACACGGATTAACAAGAACACTGATTCACAACATGGTTGTTGGTGTAACAGATGGATTTACCAAAGAACTTGAAGTAAATGGTGTAGGTTACAGAGCATCTAAAGCAGGAAAGAAACTTACATTAAACCTTGGATATTCTCATCCGGTAGAGATGGAAGATCCAGAAGGATTAGAGTCTACAGTAGATGGTAACAAGATTATCATCAAAGGTATCGATAAAGAAAAAGTTGGCCAGTACGCAGCTGAAATCAGAGATAAGAGAAGACCTGAACCTTATAAAGGAAAAGGTATCAAATATGCTGATGAAGTTATTAGACGTAAAGTTGGTAAAACTGGTAAGAAATAATTAAAGGAGTGACGAGAGATGGTTAATAAAGAATCAAGAACAGCAGCTCGTGAAAATAAACATAGAAGACTGCGTAATCGCCTGGCTGGAACAGCAGAGAGACCACGTTTAGCTGTGTTTAGAAGTAATAATCATATGTACGCTCAGATTATTGACGATACAGTTGGCAATACCCTCGTAGCAGCATCTACAATGGATAAGGATGTAAAAGCAGCTTGCGAGAAGACTAATAACGTTGATGCAGCAGCACAGGTTGGTACTGCAATTGCAAAGAAAGCATTAGAAAAAGGTATTACAACAGTTGTCTTTGATAGAGGCGGTTTCATATATTCCGGAAAAGTAAAAGCATTAGCTGACGCAGCAAGAGAAGCTGGATTAGAATTCTAATAAGGAGGAAAACAGTACATGAAACGTACAATTATTGATGCTAGTCAATTAGAATTAACAGAAAAAGTGGTATCAATCAAGCGCGTTACGAAAGTTGTAAAAGGTGGACGTAACATGCGTTTCACAGCTCTTGTTGTTGTTGGTGACGGCAATGGTCATGTGGGCGCAGGACTTGGAAAAGCAACTGAAATTCCTGAAGCAATCCGCAAAGGAAAAGAAGATGCTATGAAAAAACTTATCACTGTAAAATTAGATGAGAACAATAGTATTACTCATGATATCAGCGGAAAACATACTGGTGCATCTGTTTTATTAAAGAGAGCTCCAGAAGGTACCGGTGTTATCGCAGGCGGTCCGGCTCGTAACGTATGTGAGCTGGCAGGAATCGAGAATATTCGTACAAAATCTCTTGGTTCCAACAATAAGCAGAACGTAGTACTTGCTACTATCGATGCTTTAAGCAAACTGAAATCCCCGGAAGAAGTTGCAAAACTTCGTGGATTATCTGTAGAAGAAGTAGTAGGTTAAGGAGGAATAAGAAATGGCAAATTTAAAAATTACACTCGTAAAATCTACTATCGGTGCAGTGCCAAAGAATAAAAAGACAGTAGAAGCATTAGGTCTTAAAAAAATTGGCGCATCAGTTGAACGTCCGGATAACAAAGCTGTTAGAGGAATGATTCAGCAGGTAAGACATTTAGTGAAAGTAGAAGAAATCTAATTATAGAGATAAGGAGGTGCCAGAAATGGATTTATCCAATTTACAGCCGGCATTAGGTTCTAAGCATAGTGATAATTTCAGAAGAGGCCGTGGTCACGGTTCAGGAAACGGTAAGACCGCTGGTAAAGGACACAAGGGACAGAAAGCTCGTTCCGGAGCTCCAAGACCAGGCTTTGAAGGTGGCCAGATGCCTTTATACAGAAGATTACCGAAGAGAGGTTTCAAATGTATTAATTCCAAGACTATCGTTGGAATCAATGTATCTGCTCTTGAAGTATTTGACAACGATGCAGTAGTATCTGTTGAAACTTTACTGGAAAAAGGTATCGTAAAGAATCCAAGAGATGGAGTTAAGATCCTTGGAAACGGCGAACTTACTAAGAAGCTCACAGTTCAGGCTAATGCATTCAGCGCAAGCGCAAAAGAAAAAATCGAGGCTCTTGGTGGAAAAGCTGAGGTGATCTAATGTTTGATACAGTTCGTAACGCATTTAAAGTAAAAGATATTAGAAATAGAATTTTATTTACCTTTTTTATGCTGATTATCATCCGAATCGGTTCACAGTTACCGATTCCGGGTGTTGACCGGAATGTGTTTGCAGACTGGTTTGCTAATCAGAGTAGTGATGCGTTTAACTTTTTCGATGCAGTAACAGGCGGTTCATTCTTACAGATGTCCGTCTTTGCATTGAATATCACACCATATATCACATCTTCCATCATCATGCAGCTGTTGACGATTGCAATTCCAAAACTGGAAGAGATGCAGCGTGACGGTGAAGAAGGAAGAAAGAAAATTGCAGAGATTACACGTTATGTGACTGTTGCTCTGGCTTTAATCGAAGCAATTGCAATGGCAATCGGATTCTCCAGAAGCGGTTATCTGACCGATAAAGGATGGCTTACGGTTCTTCAGGTAATTGTAACCTTGACAGCAGGTTCTGCAGTACTTATGTGGATTGGTGAGAGAATTACGGAAAAGGGTGTTGGAAACGGTATTTCTATCGTACTTGTAATCAACATTATTTCACGAATTCCTAGCGATTTTGGAACACTGTATGAGCAGTTTGTAAAAGGAAAGATTCCTGCAAAAGCAGTTCTTGCAGTAGTAATTATCGCAGCAATCATTTTAGTAACCGTTGTCTTTGTCGTTGTCCTTCAGGCAGCTCAGAGAAAGATTCCGGTACAATATTCGAAGAAAATTCAGGGAAGAAAACAGGTAGGCGGTCAGTCTACGCATATTCCTCTGAAAGTAAATACCGGTGGAGTTATCCCGGTTATCTTCGCACAGTCTTTAATGCAGTTCCCGGTTGTTATTGCGTCTCTCTTAGGAAAGGGCAATGGAACAGGAATTGGCAGTAAGATTTTAAAGGGATTATCCCAGTCTAACTGGTGCAACCCACAGGAGCCAATCTACAGCATTGGTTTGGCTGTATATCTTGTATTGATTATTGCATTTGCATACTTCTATACATCCATTACATTCAATCCGCTGGAGATTGCGAACAACATGAAGAGACAGGGTGGATTTATCCCGGGTATCAGACCTGGAAAACCAACCAGCGATTATCTGAATCGGATTTTAAATTACATTGTCTTTATCGGTGCGGCAGGCTTATCCATTGTTGCAGTTATTCCAATCGTCTTCAATGGAGTATTTAAAGCAAACGTATCTTTCGGTGGAACATCTATCATCATTATCGTAGGTGTTGTTATCGAGACAATTAAACAGATCGAATCCCAGATGTTAGTTCGTTACTATAAAGGATTTTTGAATGACTAATGTGTACCAGAAGGGGGTGCTGCAAATGCAGCGTCTCCTGTGGTGCACTAAAGTTGTTTATAGAAGAAAAAGCAGATTAGCTTGCAAAGAAGAAGGTAAACAGGAGGTTTTCTTTATATGAAAATTATTATGTTAGGAGCGCCGGGTGCTGGTAAAGGTACACAGGCAAAACAGATTGCAGATAAATATTCTATTCCACACATCTCAACAGGAGATATTTTCCGTGCAAATATCAAAAACGGAACAGAATTAGGCAAGAAAGCAAAACAGTATATGGACCAGGGAGCTTTAGTTCCGGATGAATTAACCTGTGATCTGGTAATGGACAGAATACAGCAGGATGACTGCAAGAACGGCTTCGTACTGGACGGTTTTCCAAGAACCATTCCTCAGGCAGAAGCATTGGATGCAGCACTTGGTAAAATAAACGAGAAGATGGACTATGCAATTGATGTAGATGTTCCAGACGAAAATATCGTAAATCGTATGAGTGGCAGAAGAGCCTGCTTAAATTGTGGAGCAACCTATCATCTTATTTCCATTCCACCAAAGGTAGAAGGAATCTGTGACCGTTGTGGCAGCGAAATCGTATTGCGTGAAGATGATAAGCCAGAGACAGTTCAGAAGAGATTAAAAGTATATCATGAGCAGACACAGCCATTGATTGATTATTATAAGAATCAGGGAATTTTAAAATCTGTAGACGGAACACAGCCGATGGATGAAGTATTCAAAGCCATCGTTACAATCTTAGGAGCGTAAATAATGTCGGTTACGATTAAATCAGCAGAAGAAATAGAGCTGATGCGTCAGGCAGGAAAGTATCTTGCTAAAGTACATCAGGAACTGGAACGTGCAATCAAACCTGGAATCAGCACATGGGAGATTGATAAAATCGGAGAAGAGACCATCCGCAGCCTTGGCTGCGAACCGAATTTTCTGAATTATCAGGGCTATCCGGCATCCGTCTGTGTATCGGTCAATGACGAAGTTGTTCATGGAATTCCAAGAAAAGACCATATTATTAAGGAAGGCGATATCGTAAGCCTTGATACCGGTCTTATCTATAAGGGATATCATTCCGATGCGGCAAGAACCCATGGAGTTGGTGAAATCAGTAAAGAGGCTGCTCTTTTAATAGAAAGAACCCGGGAAAGCTTTTTCCAGGGAATGCAGTATGCAAGAGCCGGAAGAAGGCTTTATGAAATCTCAGGAGCAATCGGAGATTATGCAGAAAGTTACGGCTACGGAGTTGTATATGATCTGGTAGGGCATGGCATTGGAACCCATCTTCATGAGGAACCGGAGATTCCGAATTTCCGTCAGTGGAGAAGAGGACTGAAGCTGAAGGCAGGAATGACATTGGCAGTTGAGCCGATGATAAATGCCGGAAGCCCGGATGTGGAATGGATGGATGATGAATGGACAGTAGTAACCTACGATGGTTCCTTATCTGCACATTATGAAAACACCATTTTGATTACAGAAGGAAGACCGGAAATCCTTACATTGACAGAGGAGGAAAGAGAATGTATCTGGCAAGAGTAAAGGCAGGTCACGACCGGAATCAGTACTATGTAGTGCAGTCACAGGATGAAAAATTCGTCTATCTTGTAAATGGAACCACAAGAACCTGTGACCGGCCGAGAAAGAAAAGCTACAAACATGTACAGCTTGTAAAAAAGCTTCCGCAGGAAGTCTTAGAAGCAGTAAATAACCCGGGGCTTACAGAAAATGCAAAAGCAGCAAAGCTGATTAAGGCTTATGAGCAATATATATTAACCAGAAAAGATTGATTTAGCAGGAGGAAAGAAAATGTCAAAGGCAGATGTAATTGAAGTAGAAGGAACAATTTTGGAAAAGCTTCCAAACGCAATGTTTCAGGTGCAGCTTGAGAATGGCCATCAGGTACTGGCGCATATCAGCGGCAAATTAAGAATGAATTTCATTCGTATCTTACCAGGTGATAAGGTTACGATTGAGATGTCTCCATATGATCTGACAAAGGGCAGAATTATCTGGAGAGATAAATAAGGAGAAAATTCGAGAAAAGTAGTTGATTTTTCGGATTCTCTATGCTAAAATGCTAAATGGACGCTTTTGTGAAAACAAGGGCATATTATGCTATTTAGCAGAAAGAAAAGAGAAATACCCATGGAAACAGGTTTTCCGGGGCGCAGGCAAGTAGAAAGGAGGATTATGCTGTGAAGGTAAGATCATCAGTTAAACCTATTTGCGAGAAGTGCAAAGTTATCAAAAGAAAGGGAAGCATCAGAATCATCTGTGAAAACCCTAAGCACAAACAGAGACAGGGTTAATTTCCACTTTGTTTGAAAAATTATGTGCGGCTGCAGCGCATGAGAATGTGCTGTTCATAATATAACGCGAACGCGCGTGGTCTGTTGCGCAGTCCTTACATACCGAGAGGATGCAGCAGATTGTGGCTGGGATTGCTAAGCAATCATTACTATAGGAAGAAAAAGGTGTATGCACACATTTCAGGGCGGGAAACCGCAGCTGCATGGGTCTTTGGAATTCCTTACTATTAACAAAGAAATCTATATGGAGGTGTAAACACACATGGCTCGTATTGCAGGTGTAGATTTACCAAGAGAAAAACGTGTTGAGATTGGTTTGACTTATATCTATGGAATCGGCAGAGTTAGTGCTGACCGTATCCTTGCTGAGGCAAACGTTAATCCTGATACCCGTTGCAGAGACTTAACTGACGACGAGGTAAAAAGAATTAGTGCAGTAATCGATGAGACTCAGGTTGTAGAAGGTGACTTAAGACGTCAGACAGCTCTTGATATCAAGAGATTACAGGAAATCGGATGCTATCGTGGAATCCGTCATAGAAAAGGACTTCCAGTTCGTGGTCAGAAAACAAAGACCAATGCAAGAACAAGAAAAGGTCCTAAGAGAACTGTTGCAAACAAGAAGAAATAATTCTTGGCAACTTTATAATTTTAAATTTAAGAAAGTAGGTTAGTTTAGATATGGCTAAAGTTACAAAAAAAGTGACAAAAAAGCGTGTAAGAAAAAACGTTGAACATGGACAGGCACATATTCAGGCATCCTTCAATAACACCATCGTTACATTAACAGATGCTGAAGGTAATGCATTATCATGGGCAAGTGCCGGTGGTCTTGGATTTAGAGGTTCAAAGAAATCTACTCCATATGCTGCACAGATGGCAGCAGAAACTGCTACAAAAGCAGCTCTTATACATGGATTAAAAACAGTTGATGTTATGGTTAAAGGACCAGGATCAGGAAGAGAAGCAGCAATCCGTGCCCTTCAGGCAGCCGGACTTGAAGTTCTTTCTATTCGTGACGTAACTCCAGTTCCTCATAATGGATGTCGTCCACCAAAACGTCGTAGAGTATAATTAGGAGGGATATCTAAAATGGCAGTAAATAAAGTTCCTGTTCTGAAAAGATGCAGATCTCTTGGTTTAGAGCCAAGTTATTTGGGATATGATAAAAAATCTAACAGAGAATTAAAGAGAGCGAACAAGAAGGTATCTGAGTATGGCCTTCAGCTTCGCGAAAAACAGAAAGCAAAATTCATTTACGGAGTATTAGAGAAACCATTCCGTAACTATTATGATAAAGCAGACCAGATGAAAGGTATGACAGGTACAAACCTGATGACTATCTTAGAGAGCCGTCTTGATAATGTTATCTTCCGTCTTGGATTTGCAAGAACCAGAAGAGAAGCAAGACAGATCGTTGACCACAAATTCGTTACAGTTAACGGAAAGTTAGTTAACATTCCTTCTTACCTGGTAAAAGCTGGCGATGTAATCGAAATCAAAGAGAGCCGTAAAAATTCCCAGAGAATGAAAGATGTCGTAGAAGTAGCTGGCGGCAGATTAGTTCCGGAATGGCTTGATGTTGATGCAGAGAAAATGCAGGGAACCGTAAAAGAGTTACCTTCCAGAGAAATGATTGATGTACCAGTAGACGAGATGCTTATCGTCGAGTTGTATTCTAAATAATCATAAACTAGCGGGCTGAAAGAAGAAACAAATTACCCGAAAGAAGGAGGGGCTTTGTAGTGTTCGATTTTCAAAAACCAACAATTGAAATTGCTGAAATTTCTGAAGACAAAAGATATGGAAGATTCGTATGCGAACCTTTGGAAAGAGGATATGGTACAACACTTGGTAATTCTTTAAGAAGAATCATGTTGTCATCCCTGCCAGGTGCAGCAGTAAGTCAGGTTAAAATCGATGGTGTACTTCATGAGTTCAGTTCTATTCCTGGCGTAAAGGAAGATGTTACTGAAATCATTATGAACATCAAAGAGCTTGCAATCCGTAATAACAGCGCTGATGATGAGCCTAAGGTAGCTTACATTGAGTTCAGTGGTGAAGGCGTTGTTACAGCAGCAGATATTCAGGTAGATCAGGATATTCAGATCATGAATCCGGATTTAGTAATTGCACACTTAAACGGCGGTGCTGATTCCAAATTATACATGGAATTAACCATTACCAAAGGTAGAGGTTATGTCAGCGCAGATAAGAACAAAGATGCAGATTTACCAATTGGTGTAATCGCAGTAGATTCTATCTATACGCCGGTAGAGCGTGTGAACTTATCCATTCAGAATACCCGTGTGGGTCAGATTACCGATTACGATAAACTGACACTTGATGTATATACCAATGGAACACTTGCTCCAGATGAAGCAGTCAGCTTAGCTGCAAAGGTATTAAGCGAGCACTTAAGTCTTTTCATTGACCTTTCCGAGAATGCTAAGACAGCAGAAGTCATGATTGAGAAAGAAGACAATGCGAAGGAAAAAGTTCTTGAGATGAACATTGACGAACTGGAGTTATCCGTACGTTCTTACAACTGCTTGAAGAGAGCAGGTATCAATACTGTTGAAGAACTTACAAACCGTACACCGGAAGATATGATGAAAGTTCGTAACCTTGGACGTAAGTCTTTGGAAGAAGTATTAGCAAAATTAAAAGAATTAGGCCTTCAGCTCAATCAGGGCGACGAGGTTTAAGATAACTCAGTGCAGCAGCACCAGTAAGTCCGACGAGCGTGGTGATGTTGGTTCATGAGTGGCACAAAACAAGCATTCGGTAAGTAAGTCCGATGAGCATGGCCGGATGTACCACAAATGGAGGAATAAAAATGGCAAAGTATAGAAAATTAGGAAGAACATCTTCCCAGAGAAAAGCATTACTGAGAAATCAGGTAACAGCATTATTAAACAATGGTAAAATTGTTACCACAGAAGCAAAAGCAAAAGAAATCCGTAAAATTGCAGAAGGTCTTATTGCAATGGCAGTTCGCGAGAAAGATAACTTCGAAGAAGTTACTGTAAAAGCTAAAGTTGCAAGAAAAGACAAAGACGGCAAGAGAGTAAAAGAAGTTGTAGATGGTAAGAAGGTTACTGTATATGACGAAGTTGAAAAAACAATCAAGAAGGATAATCCTTCCCGTCTTCATGCAAGAAGAGAGATGTTAAAAGTTCTTTATCCTGTAACTGAAGTTCCTACAGAAGCAGCAGGAAAGAAGAAAAATACAAAGAAAGTTGATTTAGTTGCAAAATTATTCGACGAAATCGCACCTAAGTATGCAGATCGTAACGGTGGTTACACAAGAATTGTAAAGATTGGTCAGCGTAAAGGTGACGGAGCTTTAGAAGTTCTTATCGAGTTAGTATAATTAACATCGTTTTATATGAATCAAAAAAGAGTCAGGACATTCGTGTCCTGGCTCTTTTTTTGCTTGTTTACAGGAAATGAGACATTTGTCAACTTGATGGAAAGAGACAATTGTATATAATGAAATTAAGACAAAAGAATGGAGCAGGGAACAGACAATGAGACAATTTATGAAACTAGAAAGAATTCGAATCATAGCAGTGCTGGCTATTTTCAATTATATATTTTTAGGCTCGGAGTATCTGTTTGACAATATGATACGCTATGCAACAGATTCCGCAGGAGTAGTAAGGGCACAGAACTATGTGCTGGGAATCAGCGTAATAGGATTCCTGTTATTCCCATGCATTAACCGTTATTTTAACCAGAAGATGCGGGAGATAGGTTTATATTTATTGCCGATAGCAGGAATCATCTGCATTTTCGTAATTCAGGAGCATTTGTCCTATCGAAGTATGCTTTTATCCGGATTCCTGCTTTATATTTTATATGGCATGATTGGAAGTGCTGTACATTATTATGCTGTGGTAAGCCTTTCGACAGAAAAAGGACTTGCACAAACCGTTGGATTTGGATATGCCTTTGGATTATTGCTTCAGTTTATCAGCAATAATCTGATACATAACAGCACTGTAGAGTCTGTTGTACTTTCCGTTTTTCTGGCGGCAATGGTATTGCTGGTTCGTAGACTGAGTCTGGAATGCAGCCGGGGGGGAGTAGGAGCAGAGGATTCAGGGTCAGATTCAGATACTGATATCCGGAAGAATAACAGGCGAAGCCTCCGGCATCCGATGCTTGCGGCATTGCTTTTGATTTCGATAGTGGTTCTAATGACATGCATTTTTTCCAGTCTAGACAATGCAGTAACTTTAGTACATGCAGGTGGAAGTATAGATATTGGTCAGTGGCCGAGATTATTGCTTGCGGTAAGCGGACTGTTGGCAGGAGTGCTTTTTGATATAAAAGAGCATAGATTTATGCAGATTATGATGTACTGTGTGACACTGCTTTCAACAATGTGTGTAGTGATAATAGTCTGGGGCGGACCATTTATGGCGGGTCTTATTGTGTTCTATTTGTCCGCAGGCTTCTTTGTGGTATATTTTACCACCAGTTTTATGGACCTTTCCTATTATATGAAAGTACCGGAGTTATGGGCTGGACTTGGAAGGGCAACAAATAATATCTGTGTCGGGATTACAGGAACTATTTCCCTGATGCTGATAGAGACCGGGGATGGAATGCGCATCAGCATCATAGCATTGATTTTATTTGCAGTTATCAGTATGCTGGTATATTTGTATATGGTACAGTTTCGTATGGATATACAGGAAGAAAATATGGCGAAAATGTTGGAAAAAGAACGTGAAAAATTTTTGGAGGATAAATTTCAGGCGTTTGTGAAGAATTATGCACTTACAAACAGGGAGCAGGATGTGTTAAGGTTATTGCTTTCTTCTGATGAAAGTGCGCAGGTAATAGCAGAGCAGCTATATATTTCAAGAGCAGCATTGTACCGTTATATGGCCTCTTTAAATGAAAAAACAGAGACGAAGTCGAGAATTGGGCTTCTTCAGTTCTATTATAGCTGGAAACAGCCATAAATTGTGGAAAATCCCTAACATGAGACAAATGTAAACTTATCAAAACAGGTGGGAAAAGCGTATATTCATATAGTAAAAGGACAGAAAAGGAAGGAGGAAAAACGTGAGAAAAAAATCCATTAGAGGATTGCTTTGTCTGCTCGTGCTGGTGGTACTGGGAGGCTGCGGAGCCTGTAACGTGTGCGGTGGAAGTGGCAGTTTATAGAAGAAAGTAAAGGAGAAAAAATATGAAGATGCGAAAGAAAATTTCCTGGTTGTTAAGCTTTTTTATGGTATTTTCATTATTTATGGGAAGTGCCGGCATGATTGTAAAAGCTGATGGACAGAAAGCAGTGGTCAGAATTGCAAGACAGGACAGCACAGCGACCGGAACCGTGTATTATAAATGGGATACGGCGGCTGAATGGACAGAAGTAAACCAGACTGCATATAATGATACACCAATAGAAATAAACAGACCGGATGACAGTCTTGATCATACGGTACATTTTAAAGTAGTATGTGGAACGGATACAATAATCAATCACTGTCAGGTGAATAAAAATGGTGCACAGGATGCAAGCCTTGACAAGAATATACTTACATCAGAGGGAGGACAGGCATTTTCTGTAAGTGCCTCAGAGCAGGTGGAACTGATTCTGGAATTTCGTACTGCAGCATCCGGAGGCGGTGGTTCCACAACGGGTCCGGCATCCGGAGAAACAATTGCAGTTACAGCAACTGCAGTGGGAGGAGCAATTGGAGACTTACAGATAGATGGCATGAGGATTGGTTCCGGAATGGGAACGAATATATCGGGCAGCTTTGCTGGAGATAAGACGCAGCAGCACAGAGTGGCAATTGCAGCAGATTTTGGTTATGCATTTGCATCCATTATGGTAAATGGAACAGCAATTCCATTAGGTGGAACGACAGACAATCTGGAATTTGAAGTGGCTCCGGCAGATTCCTATCAGATTGAAGTAGCACTGACTACGAACAGCAGCCGTAATTATAATATTATATGGGCACCATCCCTTACAGTAGCAGAACAGCATGGATTTGGAAATGACTGCGTTATTGAACATGGAAGCGTGGAAATAATCAGTGCACAGTTAGGGGATGGAACTGTGGTAAATGCAGCAGAACTGGCAGGTGGAAATATAGCAGATGCATCCACAAGACTGGATGGAGACTTTGGCTATGCCGAATTTAAAGCAGGCACCAAAGTAACCATTAAGTTTACACCGGATTATGGTTATCAGTTATTGAGCGCATCTTTAAATGGTGGAAAGCTGACAGCAGTAGATTCACAGGTAAGTACCTTTGTATTGGATATGCCTGCAACAGATTTACATCTGAGTGCATTATTTACAAAGTCAGAGGATAAAGTAAATACGGCAAGTACAAAAGTAGACGGTGCAACCCTTGGAAATGCAGAAAACATTATTGGTTCCGGAAATCTTCAGTTAAATATTGCAGATATCAGTGGAACAGAACTGAATCAGATACAGAGTGGCATGCAGGCACAGGCAGGAAATGGAGAGATTCAAAGCTATCTTTCCATGGATTTATTCCAGGTCGTAAACAAAGGAAATTCCAACGATGCATGGGAAACCCAGTTGACCGATTTAAATGCGAAATTAAATGTAACCCTTCAGGTAAAAGATGAGATGAAGAACCAGCAGGGAACTTATTATGTGATTCGAGAGCATGATGGTGCCTATGAAAAACTTCCTGCAACGTATGATGCAGCAAGTGGAACCATAACCTTTGCAACTGATAAATTTTCGGCATATGCACTGGTATTTGAAGCCGGAACTTCATCAGGTACAACAACGCCGGGAAGCGGAACAACAGGAAATACCACCGCAGGAAACACATCACAGACCGCAACCGTGAAAACAGGAGACATGACTCCGGTTGGCATCTGGTTTTTACTGGCACTGTGCAGTGGCATAGGAGCTATTTATTTTGAATGCAGAAAACGGATAAAAAATTAATAGAATATATTGGCAGACCACTCCTATATTGTTATAATGAAGAAGGTTCATGAAAATGTTATGCAAATCAGCAGGAGGGTTTAGAAATGAGATTTAATATTGAAGGCGAACCAATGCCGGTTGTAGTCTGTGAATTAGAGTCAGGCGAAATGATGATTACCGAAAAGGGAGCAATGTCCTGGATGTCTCCGAATATGCAGATGAATACTGTTGGCGGCGGAATTGGAAAAATGTTTGGAAGAATGGTTAGTGGAGAGAGTATGTTTTTAAATACATACACTGCAATGAATGGTCAGGGAACCATTGCATTTGCATCCAGTTTTCCGGGATGTATCCGGGCATTTGAGATTCAGCCAGGTTCAGATATTGTATGTCAGAAGTCAGCATTTTTAGCATCTACTTCAGGAGTTGAATTGTCCGTATTTTTCCAGAAGAGAGTAGGAGCTGGTTTCTTTGGCGGAGAAGGATTTATTATGCAGAGACTTTCTGGACAGGGAATGGCATTTGTTGAATTTGACGGCTATATCAAAGAGTATATGCTTCAGCCTGGCCAGTCAATTATCGTAGACACAGGATATCTTGCAGCAATGGATTCTTCCTGTTCTATCGACATACAGACCGTACCTGGCCTTAAGAATATCATGTTTGGTGGAGAGGGAGTATTCAATACCGTAGTAACCGGACCGGGTCGTGTATTCTTACAGTCCATGCCAATCTCACAGATGGCAGGATGTCTGCGCCCATATCTTCCGAGCGGAAAATAAATCTCCGAGGGAAGAATGAAGCACCAACTGGAAAGTAAATCATAGAAGTATGTAGAGAAAAACAGCAGCCTATGAACAGGATAAAGTTCATGAGCTGCTGTTTTCAATTTGCATGAGTAGCGTGAAACTCACAAAGGGTGTTTTTCGTAGTTGCCAAGCCATTATTATTTGTAAGAAGCTGCCGGTGGCGGGCTCTGTAGGTTATAAACTGGCGTTATAACTCTTCCCGCTGGGCTGCCGGCAGGGTGAAGATAAATTCGGTGCCGACTCCTTCGGTGCTGATGACGTTGATATTTTCATCATGTGCCTGAATAATTTCTTTTACGATAGAGAGTCCAAGACCGGAACCCTTCTTGTCCTTTCCACGGGACAGGTCGGTTTTGTAGAAACGCTCAAAAATTTTGTTCTGGCTGTCTTTTGGAATTCCGATGCCGGTATCCTTGACAGAAACAAATACTTTTTCGCTTTTCTTGGTGGTCTCAATGGTGATTTCAGAATCATGGTGGCTGAACTTGATGGCATTGTCAATCAGATTATAAACCACCTGCTGAATCTTGCTCATATCCGCTTTTACATAAAGTGTTTTACCGGCAAGAATCAGGTGGAAGGAAATCCGTTTGGCTTTGCAGGTTCCCTCAAAGGTAAGACAGGTCATTTTAATTAACTGGTTAATGTCAAATTCGCTGACGTCTAACATTGTGCCGTGGCTGCCGTATTTATTTAACTCTAAGAGGCTCTGGGTGAGCTTGGACAAACGGTCTGTCTCGAAAACAATGATATTTAAATATTTTTCCTGCATCTCCGGTGGAATCGTTCCGTCTAACATGGCTTCCACATAACCTTTGATGGAAGTAAGCGGAGAACGGAAATCATGGGAGACATTGGAAATAAATTTACGCTGGTCATCCTCCAGGGTATTCAGCTCGTTTGCCATATAATTTAGAGAAGCGGCAAGATAGCCGATTTCATCATTTTTATGTACCGGAATTTTATAACTGAAATTGCCCTCGGCAAAAGCATCAGCACCCTTAATCATTTTGCGGATTGGGATGTAGACCTCGAAGCCAATGATAATCAGTAACAGGGTTGCACAGATAAAAATCAGAAGCAGAGTCAGGTACATAATATTCAGTAAATGTGCATGATGGTGCGTGATTACGGAAAGCGGCTGGTGAATCAGCACATATCCACGCACCTTGTAATTAATCGTAATCGGCGAAAATACCGTAAGATGCGTATCGTCATAATAATTATAAAAAGAACCGGTGGTGTAATATTTGCTGCCAAAATCTGCCACATTAAATCCGTCAATGTGTGTCAGGTGGTCCATGTCCACAGATGCATTGGAGTTAATCAGAATATCACCATCTGTATTCATGACCCATATTTCTGAAGAAAGATAAGTGCTAAGGGTGGCAAGACTGTCATGCAAGTCATCTACCGTAATATCTTCATTGAAATAGTTTGAAGCATAGGTAGATGCAATCATATTGGCTTCCTTGTAAAGCCGGTCAACTTCGGTATCTTCAATATATTCATAAGTATAGTGGGAGCTGAAGGTGGATACGAGAATAAAGCCGAGAATGCCAAAAATCACATATCCAATCAGCAGCTTCAGATAAAGTCGTTTCTTCATTCTTTAACCTCGAATTTGTATCCGATGCCCCAGACCGTAGAAATGCTCCAGGCGGTATGATCGTTAATTTTCTCACGAAGTCTTTTTACATGAACGTCAACGGTTCTGGTATCGCCTACGTATTCATAGCCCCAGATATGGTCTAAAAGCTGTTCTCTGGTAAATACCTGATTCGGTGAGGATGCAAGAAAATAAAGAAGCTCTAACTCCTTTGGCGGCATATCAATTGTTTTGCCGTAATATTCTACGGAATAGTTGGAAAGATTGACCACCAGATCCGGATAAGTAACACATTTTAAATCCGGCTGTACAGGCTCCTGCTTCACCGGCTGGTAGCGGCGGAGCACCGCCTTGACTCTGGCAACCAGTTCTTTGGAATCAAAAGGCTTCATGATATAGTCATCTGCCCCCAGCTCCAGTCCGAGAACCTTGTCAAAGATTTCACCTTTGGCAGATAACATAATAATCGGAACATTTGCTTTTGCCCGGATTTCACGGCATACCTGATAACCATCAATGCCCGGAAGCATCAAATCAAGAAGAATCAGATTTGGTGCATAGGTTTCAAATTCTTTCAAAGCAGATTCCCCATCATGAACCATCTTTGTATCAAAGCATTCCTTCGTGAGATACAGGGAAATCAGTTCTGCGATATTAACATCATCATCTACAATTAAAATTTTCTGTTTTGCAGCCATAGGAAACTTCCTTTCTGTTTTACGTAGTTCATATACTTGATTTATTTAAATTCTGCAATGGTAACACCGGCATCTCCTTCACCAAATTCTCCTAAGTGGAAGGACTTGATATAAGACTGTCGTTTCAAATGACTCTGTACGGCACTGCGCAGGGCACCGGTTCCTTTTCCGTGTACGATGCGCACGGAAGGAAGATGTGCAAGATAAGCATCATCCAAGTATTTATCCAAAAGAGCAATAGCTTCATCCACTGTTTTTCCAATCAGATTGATTTCTGTGGAAACAGAAGCGGATTTACTCATCTTAAGCTTTCCGGCACCGGTCTTGGCATATTTCTTGCTGCCCGGAGCAGCATCTTCAATTAGTACTAAATCCTTGATGTTTACCTGGGAGCGGAGAATTCCCATCTGCACAAAGAGGTCACCCTTTGCATTCGGCAGGGAGTGTACCGTTCCGGTTAAATTCATACTTAATACTTTTACGCTGTCACCGATACGAAGCTTCTTTGGAACCTTTGGATTGTAGATGGCAGTATCTTTTTCCTTTGAGCTCTTTTTCTCATTGGCAGCCATTTTCTCCCGGATATTGGTACGCTGTTTTTCCATTTCCTGAATGGAAGGTCTGGTAGTGCCATATTTATTGAAATTACGGATTGCCTCATCTGCAGTATCTTTGGCTTCCTGCAGAATCTGGTTTGCTTCTTCTTTTGCTTTACGAAGAATGGCATCCCGGCTTTCATCTAATTTTTCCTGCTTGTTCTTTAACTGCTGTTTTAATGTAGCAATTTCTGATTTGTAACGGTTGATTTCTGCCTGTTCTTTCTCTATGGTGATGCGGCTTGCTTCCAGGTCAGAAAGTAAATCTTCAAAATTCTGTTCATTACTGCTGATACGGGTTCTGGCATCCTCAATTAAAGTATCGGAAAGACCGAGTTTTTTGGAAATTGCAAAGGCATTACTTTTTCCCGGAATACCGATGAGAAGACGGTAAGTCGGACTTAAGGTCTCTACATCAAATTCGCAGCAGGCATTTTCAATGCCACTGGTAGTTAAGGCATAAATCTTAATCTCACTGTAGTGGGTGGTCGCCATGGTGCGGATGCCTCGACTGTGAAAATAAGATAAGATAGAAACCGCCAGGGCAGCGCCCTCCGTAGGGTCAGTTCCGGCACATAACTCATCAAAGAGAACCAGGGAATGTTCATTGGCTTCTTTTAAAATGTGGATAATGTTGGTCATATGGGAAGAAAATGTGCTTAAGTTCTGCTCAATGCTCTGTTCATCTCCAATATCTGCAAAAATATCATCAAAAACAGCAAGTTCACTGCGGTCTCCGGAAGGAATTGGAAGTCCCGCCTGTCCCATCAGAGTGAGAAGTCCCACAGTTTTTAAGGAAACGGTTTTACCACCGGTATTCGGTCCGGTAATGACAAGCTGGTCAAAATCGCTGCCTAAGGAAATGTCGATAGGAACTACTTTTTTTGCGTCCAGCAGAGGGTGTCTGCCCTTTAAAATACGAATTTTCCGTTCCGTATTAAAATGCGGTGTAATTCCATTGTATTCCAAGGCATAAGCTGCTTTTGCAAATATAAAATCAAGCTCTGTTAAAAGCTGATAATCGGTTTCAATGGCAGGAATATATTCCCCTGCTTTTGCCGATAAAGTGGCAAGAATAACGGCAATTTCGTCCTGCTCTTTGATGGATAATTCTTTTAATTCGTTGTTCAGATTTACCACAGCCATTGGCTCAATGAAAAGAGTAGAACCGCTGGAGGACTGGTCATGCACCATACCGGTAATCTGGGATTTGGCTTCGGCTTTTACCGGAAGGCAGTAGCGGCCGTTACGCATGGTAATGACAAAATCCTGCAGGCAGTTTCTGACATTCTGGTTATTTAACATCTGGTTTAACTGTGCATGGATGCGGTCGCCGGTTGAGCGGATAGAACGGCGGATGGATTTTAAATTACTGCTGGCATCATCACTGATTTCATCCACAGAAATGATGCAGCGGCGGATCTCATCACAAAGAGGACTAAGAGGTTCTAAACCATCAAAAAGTTCGCTCAGGGAATCAGACGGAATATCTTCCCGTTCCTTTCTGCCATAGGCTTTGACCCGGCGGGCAGTCTCTAATAATTTACAGAGGCCGAGAAGCTCTTCGATATTCATGGTTCCGCCGATTTCCACACGCCGGATGGCGGAAGAAAGAGGTTTGATACCGGAGCAGTCAAGCCGTCCCTTTTTCAGGCTGCGGTTCATGGCATCCTTAGTCTGCTGCTGTGCATTGGTAATCTCTGAGAGGCTGGTGGAAGGAAGCAGGGAAAGACAGCGTTCCTTGGTATCCGCACCGAAAGCATACTCCGCGAGCCGCTCTACAATTTTATTATATTCTAATGTTCTTAAAACCTTTTGATTCATAAATATTCTCCGTAAAATGTACTAAAAATCACTGCTTCTATTATACCCCAAACCGATTGTGGTGAAAAGGGCGGTTGAAAATAAGTTTCCGGATAAATGGCAGGATAAATATTTTGATCCCACGATTTTATAATAACTCGGACAGTGCCTTTGCCAGTGCTTCACAGGCTTCTGGAATTTCTGATTCTTCCAGTGAACTAAAGCCCAATAGAAAGATATCCTCGGAAGCCGTTCCAGTATGGAAGTACTGTTGAACACCATAAATGGAAATGGACTTTTCGCGCAGGGCGTCGATCAGCTTTTGCTGGTTGGTGCAGTTGCGGATCCGGACAATAATGTGGGAACCGGCAGGCGTATCTACTACATCCATATAGGAAGAAAGAAATGTATGGATGGATTTCAGCAGAAGATTATATTTATGTTCATTTATCTTAACCAGCTTCCGCAGGTGACGCTCAAAGTCACCAGATGCAATAAAATTGGATAAGGCAATCTGGTTAAAGGAAGGAAGTGCCGCATTAAAATAGCGGTACATCTGCTCATACTTATCCAAAAGAGAATATGGGAGAACAAAAAATGCCGTCCGCATGGATGGAGTCAGTATCTTGGCGAAAGTGTTAAAATAAATGACATGGTCATAGTGGTCAAGAGACTGCAGGGACGGAATCGGTCTGGTCTGATGCGGGAATTCACTGTCGTAGTCATTTTCTATGATGTAGGCATCGTTTCTGATTGCCCACTCCAAAAGCCGCAGCCGGTTGCTGACCGGAATGGTGCGGCCGGTAGGAAACTGATGGGATGGCATAACATAAAGGAGGTTACAGCAGGAATCAAAAAGCTTGTCAATATCAATGCCATTTTCAACAACTGGAATCGGAAAAAGTTCATATCCGTTCTGGAGAAAAATATTCCGGATACCATTGTGAGATGGCTCTTCATAGGCAATCCGGTGCTTCTCTGCCGGGAGCAGCCGGCTGATGATTTCAATGCCATACTGGGTGCCGGGCACAAGGATTACCTGTTCCGGGTCGCAGTGAACGCCACGGTTCCGATTCAGATAATGACAGATATTGGAACGGAGTTCATAGTTTCCTTTATTGGATTCGTATTGGATTTTCTGCTGATTCTCTTCCTGAAGTAAAGCATTGTTTACGTACTGCCGCCATAGCTTCCACGGAAAAAGATGGGAATATACGACATCGTGTTTAAAATCATAACGGACAGGAGTTGCTCTTGGTGCAAGATTTTGTCCGGAAATAGAAGAAGTTATCTTTTTGGAAACCGGAGGAACAGAAAGGGTGTCCAAGAAAGTATTGGAGATATCCTCTACATAATAACCGGAGCCTGGAACAGAGCGGACATAACCCTCTGCCGTTAATTGCAGATAAGCTTTGGATACTGTGTTCAGGCTGATATTAAGCTTTTCAGAAAGCGTCCGGATTGGCGGAAGAGCCGAGTTCTTCGGCAGGGAACCGTTTGTGATTTCTTCAATAATGGAAGTATATAACTGCTGATAGAGCGGAGCCGAATCCGCCTTGTTAACATAAATCATAAAATCCTCTCCTTTGCATCAGGTGATACAGTTAATTTATTATATAGTCGCATAAAATCCTTTTCAATAGAAAAAACAAAATTGTAACCATGAAAAAAGTAAAAATTGTCACTTTTCGAATAACAAAATTAGTGATATGCTCAGGACAACAAAAAAATAAAGAGAACAAATCAACGACGGAGTTGACCAGGGAAACCTGTGTCAACTCTATTTTTTTTACGCGAGTAGCGAGAAAAAATCTGGGAGAAAAGAAGGAGCCAAGCTTGCTTGAGCGAACTTCTTTTCAACCCAGATTTGGACGAGCACCGCGATAACCCGAGAAATTTGCAAAGCATATTTCTCGGGTGACGCGAGTAGCTCGATGCTGCAAAGCATATTTCTCGCGTGATGCAAATAGCGAGAAAGGAGTGAATCCAATGGCTGAAAGCAGAAAACGTCAGACATCCGTATTTATATTATTAATATTAGCTGCAGGAACCGTTTATAAAGTTCCATATCTGAAGTCTGTTTTCTATGACCAGCTGGTAGCAAGCCTTGATATTACCAATACACAGCTTGGAATTCTTTCCTCCTTCTATGCAGGCGTAAAGATGTTAATTTATATTCCGTGCGGAATCATAGCAGACCGGCTGGATACCAAGAAATGCCTTGTCTTTTCCTTATTGGGAGAGGGAATTTTAACCGGTGTCTATGCACTGCTTCCTTCCTTTGGAATCCTGGAACTGATACAGGCACTGTTAGCACTGGTAAATGTATTTTTCTGGACCTCATTTATTAAGAGTATCCGAATCCTGGGTAAAAATATGGCACAGGGTAAAATCTTCGGATTAAGTGAAGGCTTTCGCGGAATTACCGGTTCCATAGCAACATTCATTGCATTAAAATGCGTGTCCATGATGGCAGAGACCGCACACTCTATCAGAGGAGCACTGCTTTTCTATGGAGCGTTGTATCTGGTGACAGGAATTCTCATTTTGTTTCTATATCCAGATGATATGGAAGAAGATGCAGACCATCATCAGACCTGGGCAGATTATGTAGCAGTCTTTAAGAAACCGGCAATCTGGATGGTATCACTTTTGATATTTACCACATACAGCATGCAGGTAGCTTTTGAATATACCACAACTTATATGACACAGGTACTGGGAATCGCCGCAGTTACCGTTGGAACCATAGCAACCATCCGGGATAATATCTGTGGAGTAATCGGAGCACCGTTAGCAGGCGCTTATGCAGACCGGGTGAAATCTTCCACAAAAGTGATTTCCTGGTTAATCGTAGTAGAAATTGTTTTATCCATTGTACTTTTCTTAAGTCCTGAGACACCAAAGATTGCATATGCTGCAATGGGATTTGTACTGGTGTTCAGCGTGGTACTCCATGGAGTCCGCGGAGTATATTATTCAACAATGTCAGAAACCGGAATACCGGTTTCCATGACAGCAACTGCAACGGCAGTAGTGGCAGTGCTTGGTTATACACCGGATATGTTTATGTCACTCTGGTGCGGACATATTTTAGATGCTTACGGCTATGAAGCAGGATTCAAAAAAATATTTGCAATTATAGTTATTTTTGGAATCATTGCATGGGGCATCAGTCTTGTGATGCGCAGTTATCAGAAACGGCTTTTAGCAAAGCAGAAATAAAATAGCTTTTACGAGATTTCCTGCTTCCCGGGATTTGCAGGAGTCTCTGTAAATAGAAATAAAAAGTAAAGGAGATTTTCTTATGAGTGATGCAAAATCAAATAAGATGACAAAGTGGATTGGTTTTATTATCCTGACACTTGCAGCAGGTTTAATTTACCGTGTCCCATATTTAAAAACAGTATTTTATGACAACATGGTATCTGACTTCGGACTTACAAATACACAGATTGGTTTATTGATGACGGTGTATTCTTTGACAAAAACAATTCTTTATATTCCGGGGGGCATTCTGGCAGATAAATTTGACAACCGGAAAATGTTACTTGGTTCCACCGGCTTGCTGGCAATTTTAACATTCTGGTATGCAACTTCACCGGGGTTTGCCGTATTGAGAGTAATTTATTTCTTCCTGGCAATTTCTAACGTATTATTCTGGGTATCCTTTGTAAAGGCGGTCCGTTTGTTTGGCTCAGAGGATGAACAGGGTTCCGTATTCGGTTACAGCGAAGGAATCCGTGCAGTAGCAGGCTTAATTATTAACTTTGCGGCACTTGGTATTTTAGGTGTATACATTTCTTCCACCTGCCCGTTACGTTATGTCTTAATTTTCTATGGCATCGTATATGTGATTATGGGAGTGTTCATGTTCTTCCTGCTTCCACATGATGATAAGAAAGAAAATGTTGCAACTTCCTTTAAGGATTACATTAACGTATTGAAAGTACCAAGCGTATGGCTGGTAGCAATCCTGGTATTATGTGCATACAGCGTACAGGTTGCAGCAGAATATACCACAACATATCTTACAACCATATTTGGCATGAGTGCAGTAGTAGCCGGAATCGTAGCAACCATTCGTTCTTATGGAATTGGAATCTTTTCCGCACCAATCATTGGAAAGATTTCTGATAAGGTAGGTTCTTATACCAAAACATTAATTGGTTTATTTGTGATTGAAATTATCTTTGGTATTGCATTAATCGCAATTCCTGGAAAACCGAACTTCTTAATCCTTGCAATCGTTGTAGTGCTGGCTTTGGCAACTGTTTACTATGCAGTTCGCGGTGTATATTATGCAACCATGGGTGAAGCTGGCGTTCCGGTAGCAATGACAGGAACTGCAACCGGTATTATTTCCGTTATCGGATATCTGCCGGATTCTTATGAAAATACAATTTTAGGTAACTTCTTAGACAAATATGCAGCAGGCGGTTTCAACTATGTATTCGGGACCATCGTAATATTTGCATTACTTGGAATCGGCGTATGCTTCATCATCCGCTTCGTTGGAAAAAGAAATAAAGCTCAGACTGAGAAATAGAGGAAATTGATATGAAAATAGCAATTACCTGCCACTATGCATCGCTTCCGGATGATCATCCTACCTGGAAGCGGGCAATAGAAGCAGCAGAAGTAGTATTAAGTGAAAAAGTAAATTTAAGCAAAGAAGAACTTTTAGATTTTGTTTCCGATGCAGATGCATTGATTTCAGGAACAGATTTCATCAAAGAAGATGTGATTGCAGAACTTCCGGATTGTTTAAAGGTAATATCAAGACCGGCGGTAGGCTATGACAGAGTAGATATTAAGGCTGCCAGAGCCCGTGGCATTGATGTATGCAATGCACCGGGAACCAACAGCAACGCAGTAGCAGAATTGGCAATGGGGTTAATGCTGTGCTGCGCAAGGTCACTTCCGTATCATTTTGCCAATACAAAACAGAAATTATGGAAGAATGACAGAAATGGAATGGAGCTTACCGGAAAGACACTGGGAATCTTAGGATTAGGTGCAATCGGAAAAGAACTGGCAAAGAAAGCTGCCGCATTTGGCATGAAAGTATTAGGCTATAGCCGCCATATTGATGAGTCATTCTGCAAAGAATATGGAATCATACCTGCTGACCGGGAGACGATTTTGCAGGAAAGTGATGTTATTTCCCTGCATATGCCACAGACTCCGCTGACGAAAGAAAGTATCAATAAAGAAGCATTTGCACAGATGAAAAAAGGAGTCATTTTAATTAACACATCACGAGGTTATCTTGTAAACCGTGCAGATTTAGTGGATGCCATAAAGGCAGGAATTGTTGCATCCTATGGAACAGATGTTATGCAGGAGGAGCCGCCGGAGACAGATGACCCGCTGTTTTCACTGGATGAAGTTGTGATAACACCGCATATGGGTGCATCCACAGAGGAAGCACACATTAAAATGATGGATGTGGCAATGACGAATGCACTGGATATTCTGGAAGGAAAGGCTTGTAAGAACATTGTAAACTAAGGGAGGAAGAGAAACATGGAACAGACATTAAGAGATGGTCTGAATAACCAGATTTTATCAATAGAGGTATCACTGATTCGAAAATTTGATGAGCAGACCAGTGATGTACCGGATATTTTGAAATTAACATTAGGAGAGCCGGATTTTAATACACCGGAACATATCAAACAGGCAGCAATTAAGGGCATAGAAGAAAACTTTACCCATTATACCGCAAATGCCGGAATGCCGGATTTGCTAAAAGGCGTTGCCGCATTTATGAAGACAAAATATCATTTAAATTATGATCCTGCCGGTGAAATCTTAACAACGGTCGGAGCAGAGGAAGGTGTAGCAGCATCTATTTTAACTGCACTGAATCCGGGGGACAAAGTAATTGTGCCATCCCCGATTTATACCGCCTATGTTCCACTGATTCGTCTGGCGCGGGCAGTACCGATTACAGTAGATACCAGTGACACCGGAATGGTGCTGACACCGGAACGGTTAGAAAAAGCCATCGAAGAAAATGGTGGAGATATCAAAGCAATTGTATTAAATTATCCGAGTAATCCTACCGGAGTTACTTATTTAAAGGAAGAGCTGGCAGCATTGGCTGAAGTCATCAAAAAGCATCATATACTGGCTATCTGTGATGAGATTTACAGCGAATTAACCTATGGCGATGAACCGCACCATTCCATGGCAGAATTTGCCAAGGAGAATACCATTGTAATCAATGGATTGTCCAAGTCCCATGCCATGACCGGATGGCGTGTCGGATTTATCTTAGCAAGTGCCGATATTATCAAAGAAATCCGTAAGACACATATGTATCTGGTATCCAGCACCAGCTCCATTTCCCAGAAAGCAGCATTAGAGGCTGTAACAGCGGGTATAGATGATGCACTGGAAATGAGAAAAGAATATCAGAAACGGAGAGATTTCCTATATGAAAAATTAAGCGCATTGGGATTTGAAATTGCAAGACCAAACGGAGCTTTTTATATCTTTGCAAAGATTCCGGCAGGACAGATTCAGGATAGTATGCAGTTCTGCGTGGACCTGGCAAAAAAAGCACATCTTTCCGTGATACCGGGCATTGCCTTTGGCAAAGAGGGCGAGGGCTATATCCGTATCAGTTATGCGGCAGCCATGGAAAAATTAGAGGAAGCCATGCGCCGGATGGAAAGCTATATTCTTGGAAAATAATCTTTTATATAGAAAACATATTTATATCATTACTCTTAAAAGAGGGCAGGTACTGATTGTATCTGCTCTCTTTTTTAAAAAATGTTGCAACATAGGCAGATAGAAAGTATAATTAAAATTGGTTGTATTTACAGTAGAAAAGAGGATTCCCTATGTCAGAAAATGAAAAAGAGGAATTTGCATTTATCAAAGAGAAAATCAAGAACAAGCCGTTAAATAAGAGACGTATTATTTTAAAAACGGCATTTACGGTTGTGCTTGCGGTTGTCTTTGGACTTGTATCCTGTTTTGTATTTACATGGATGCGCCCGGTGATGGAAGAGTGGCTGAATAAGCCGGAGGATACCAGGGTGAGCATCCCGAAAGATGAAGAGGTACAGCCGGATACGGAAGAAGAGACAAATTCCACGGAGACAGGTGTAGACGAGCCGGATGTAGAAGAAGGCTTAAAAGAGCTTACACCGGAGGAATATCAGAAATTACAGAGTAAGCTTTATGCGATTGGAAGCGAAGCAAATAAGTCCATTGTTACGGTGACAGGTGTGACCAGTGATGTGGACTGGTTTAACACGCCTTATGAGAGACAGGGACAGGCAAGTGGAGTCATTATTGCGGATACCGGTCAGGAGCTTCTGATTATGACAGAGCGCAAGGTCATAAGCGGAGCAAAATCCATTCATGTGACCTTCCTTGATAACAGCACCGTAGAAGCGGAGCTTAAAAACTATGACGGAAATACCGGAATTGCGATTTTAAATGTAAAACGTTCCGACATCGAAGAAAGCACTCTGGGCAGAATTAAAGTGGCAGTGCTTGGAAATTCACTTCAGACCACACAGGGCAGCGTTGTGCTGGCACTGGGCAGTCCGCTGGGAACGAATTTCTCCATATTGACAGGAAATATTACATCGACTTCTAACAGCATTTCCACCTTTGATGCAAACTACAATGTACTGACAACAGATATTGTGGGCAGTAGTCAGGGAAGTGGTGTACTGGTCAATCTTTCTGGTGAAGTGGTTGGAATTGTTATGCAGGATTACAGCAGCGGCGATGAGAATACGCTGACCGCAATTTCCGTTTCCCAGTTGAAAGACATTATCGAGAAGCTTTCCAATGGACAGGATATTCCGTATCTTGGACTGAAACTGACTTCTGTAACATCTGACATTGAAAAGGAATATGACATACCAAAGGGCGTATATATTAAATCAGTGGGAATTGATTCCCCGGCGATGGCGGCAGGCTTGCAAAGCGGTGATGTCATCGTAAAGATTGCCGGAGAAAATGTAGAGACAGCGCAGGCATATAAGAATGTGTTATCCGGGCAGACTCCGGGAGATGTTGTAAAGATTACCATAAAACGCCAGGGGGCAGCAGGCTATGTAGAAATCGAATGTTCTGCAACCGTTGGTGTACTAAAATAGAAAGAGGAAAATTATGCATTATATTGAAACATTACGCGAAGGCGAAAGAGTAAATGAAATCTATCTTTGTAAAAATAAGCAGTCAGCGCTGACGAAGGCAGGTAAGCCTTATGAAGCATTGATTTTACAGGATAAAACAGGCACACTGGATGCAAAAATCTGGGAGCCGGGCTCTGTGGGAATTGATGATTTTGACCGCTTTGATTACATCAATGTAGTGGGAGATATCACAAGTTTTCAGGGCGCATTACAGTTAAATGTAAAGAGGGTCCGGAAAGCAGCCGAGGGAGAGTATGAACCAAAGGAATATCTTCCGGTCAGCGAATATAATGTAGATGAAATGTATGAGCAGTTACTTGGATATATTAAGCAGATGGAGAATCCATATCTTAAGAAACTGGCAGGCAGTTTCTTTATCGAGGATGCAGATTTTGCAAAACGTTTTAAATTCCATTCTGCAGCAAAAAGCGTGCATCACGGTTTTGTGGGCGGACTTTTAGAGCATACTTTAAGCGTAACGAAGCTTTCTGCTTATTTTGCTGACAACTATAAGATTCTCAATAAAGATTTACTGGTTTGTGCCGCCATGTTTCACGATATCGGAAAGTTAGAAGAGCTTTCTACTTTCCCGGAAAATGATTACACCGATGAGGGACAGCTTTTAGGACATATCATGATTGGAGCCATGGAAATTGCAGAGCGCATCAAGACCATCGATGGTTTCCCGGTGAAACTGGCACATGAGATGGAACACTGTATTCTGGCACATCATGGAGAGTTAGAGTATGGTTCTCCGAAGAAGCCGGCATTACCGGAAGCTGTAGCATTAAGCTATGCAGATAATATTGATGCAAAGATGGAGACCATGCGTGAGCTTTTGGCAAACGTACCGGAAGGAGATACTCAGTGGCAGGGATTCAACCGTCTGTTTGAATCGAACATCCGCAGATCGAGTATATAAGAAATATGAAAAAAGATGACATTGTTACACTGACCATTGACGATATCGGAACTAACGGCGAAGGTATCGGAAGAACGGAAGGCATCACACTTTTTATCAAGGATGCTCTACCGGGAGACATGGTTTGTGCCAAAATCATGAAGATGAAAAAAACTTATGGCTATGCCCGCCTGATGGAAATTCTTAAGGAATCCACCATGCGGACAACCCCGCCATGCCCGGAACATAAGCGGTGTGGTGGCTGCCAGATTCAGGCACTTTCTTATGGGAGCCAGCTTAAGTTTAAGGAAAATAAAGTACGCAACAACTTAAAACATATCGGCGGATTTGAAAATCCAAAGGTCTTACCAACACTTGGCATGCAGGAGCCTTACCGCTACCGGAACAAAGCACAGTTTCCGGTGGGTTATGATAAAGAAGGCAACCTGGTGGCAGGCTTTTTTGCGTCCAGAACCCACAACATTATTCCGGTGCAGGACTGCCTTTTGGGAAAGGAAGGCAACGGAAGAATCCTGTCCCTTATTTTAGACACCATGAAATCCTATGGCGTCAGTGCCTATGATGAGAAAACCGGAAAAGGCTGCGTCCGCCACATCTTAATCCGTTACGGTGAAAAAACAAAAGAGTGGATGGTCTGCTTTGTGATCAATGGCAAGAAGCTGCCGCATGCAGAAAGTTTTATCGAAGTATTAAAGGATTTGCCGGGGATGACAAGTATTACTGTAAATATCAATGAAACCCGGGGCAACGTGATTTTAGGGGAAGAGACTTATACCCTCTATGGACAGGGTTATATTACAGATTATATCGGAACAATTTCATTTCAGATTTCCCCACAGTCTTTTTATCAGGTAAATCCGGTGCAGACAGAGGTGCTTTATAATAAAGCTTTGGAATATGCCAAGCTCACCGGCGAAGAAACGGTCTGGGATTTATATTGCGGTATCGGAACCATTTCCTTATTTCTGGCACAGAAAGCGAAGAAGGTTTATGGTGTGGAAATTGTACCGCAGGCAATCGCAGATGCCAAAGAGAATGCCCTTCGAAATCACATTTCCAATGCAGAATTTTTCGTTGGGAAAGCAGAGGAAGTCTATCCGGCATACTGTGCCGCCCATGGCGAGGAAGCCCGTGCAGAAGTTATCGTAGTGGACCCGCCACGCAAAGGCTGCGAGGAATCCCTCCTTGCCATGATGTGTGAGATGGCACCACAGCGTATCGTCTATGTAAGCTGTGATTCCGCAACCCTGGCCCGGGATTTGAAATATCTTTGCAGCCATGGATATGACCTCGTGGAGGTGCAGCCGGTAGACCAGTTCGGCCATACGGTACATGTGGAGACGGTTGTTCTTTTGTCCCAACTGAAACAAAAGCCGGATGATTACATTAATGTCACAATTGAACTTGATGATGTGGATATAACATCTGCAGAGACTAAGGCAACATATGATGAGATAAAGAAGTATGTGGCAGAGCATAATGACGGAATGAAGGTTTCTAATCTGTATATATCACAGATAAAGAGAAAATGCGGAATTGAGGTTGGAAAGAATTATAATTTACCTAAAAATGAAGACAGTAGGCAACCACAGTGTCCGGAAGATAAAGAGAGAGCAATTGTGGAGGCATTGGAGCATTTTAAGATGATTCAGCTGAAATAAAAAGTGTTTGATAAATCGTTGTTTGTGGAGGTGTTTGGATGTGCGGAATAGCAACTGATTTATAAAGAATAAATCGGAGGTTTATATGGATTATTCAATAAGAGAATTAAGACAAAACGAGTCCAAGGTGCTAAATACTTTTTTATACGAAGCAATTTTTATTCCAGAAGGGGCTCCTATACCACCAAAAGAGATTATAAATCAACCAGAATTACAGGTGTATGTTAAAGATTTCGGTAAGAATAAAGGAGACTTGTGTTTGGTTGCTGAAGCCAATAATGAAATTGTTGGTGCAGTATGGTGTCGTATTATGAATGATTATGGACATATTGATGCTGAAACACCATCATTTGCAATTTCACTTTTAAAACAGTATAGAAACTATGGTATTGGAACTAATCTAATGGAGCAGATATTAAAAAAACTGAAAATGCAAGGATATAAGCAAGCGTCATTATCTGTTCAGAAGATGAATTATGCAGTTCATATGTATCTAAAAGTAGGATTTGAAATTGTCGATGAGAATGACGAAGAGTATATAATGATTTGCAAATTGTAGGAATCTGTAATTTGAGTTTATGGTTTACAAATCGTTATTTGTAGAGAGGAGATGATTGTTAAATGAGAATTGCTGCGTATCAATTTGCTGTATCTGGAAATATTAGTGAGAATTATAAAGAAATAGAAAAAGCAATGTATATCGCAAAAACTGAAAATGTTCAGTTGCTTATATTTCCAGAATGTTCATTAACAGGGTATCCTCCGAGAAATATATCTAATGCGTCATGTGTTGATTTTAATCTTGTTCAGATAATGTGTGATAAACTTCAATCAATAGCTAACAAAAATGACATTTCCTTTATTATTGGAACTATAGTTAAAGAAAAAGAAATATACAATAGAGCAATGTTGTTTCAACCTAATAGTCAAATTGAGTTCTATGATAAGCGTGCCTTGTGGGGATGGGATAAGGATAATTTCACAAAAGGCAGTAACAATGGAATATTTGAAATGGAAGGGATAAAATTTGGAATAAGAATTTGTTTTGAAATCAGATTTCCTGAATTCTTTCGAGAACTATACAAAAGAAATACAGATATAAATCTAGTTCTATTTTATGATGTAGCAGATATAGATGATAACGAAAGATATAACATGATTAAAGGACACTTACAAACTCGAGCAGTTGAAAATGTTACTACCACTATTTCTGTAAATGCTATTTCACCATTTCAAACGGCTCCGACAATGGTCCTTGGAAAATCGGGTCAGTGTATAAAAGAATGTGTTAGAAATAAGCCTGAACTTTTGATTTATGATTTTGAAAAGACAGAGAATGATTTCGGTGAAAAAGGAAGGATATCAATATCTGATATGTTGATTGAATAGAGTGCAATTGATGTTTCAAGACAATGAATTGGTTAACTTCCAGTTTGTATGTATGATAAATCTAAACAGTATTTTAGCAACATATCCTGAGTGGGGGGCAGAAAGTGCCCCCACTTTCACTATTTGGGGGGCGAAAAGCGCCCCCGGAATTCAAAAGTGACTCCATTTTGTGCCCCCGTTTTTTGAAATCTGGAATCTAAACAAGATTACAATGAAATCAGAATTTAAAAAGTGGTGGCAAAAAGCGCCGTCAAAATCGTAAAGTGGGGGCAGAAAGCGCCACCAAAATGATAAAATGGGGGCAAAAAGCGCCCCCACATATAATAAACAAAGGGTTCAAGGGAAAAATCCCTTGCTAGAACGGCATTTGGATGGAGACATCTCTAATGCGTATCTAGCCGTCGCTGGGGACTGATATATAAGAAGGAATATTGTTTAAGCAGGAAAAGACATAGAAGACTCTGGCTATATCGCAGGATATGTGCCTTGAAAGAATTGATTTGTGATAGATAGAAATATTTGAAAACTACCATTCAGTAAAATCTATTCCATTTTAGTAAGTCTTGAGATAAAATATGTTCTGTGAATTATTCACAAGATTATATCAGATGGGAGTCAATCTCCCATCTGATATAGCCTCCGGCAGGATTGCAGAGGTGCGCATTTGAAGAATGTCATGCATTTGCATGACGCGCACCTCGCAGCAAGAATGCCGAGGCATTCTTGAATTTAAGGGAGGCTTGGCAATGAACAAGGATTTTGAACGCTGCTGTAGCTTTCTTGCAGACATGATTATTAAATATGCACCAGAGATAAAAGAAGAAGTAGAGGTGTGTATGATGATCAAGGATTCCATTGATGACGAGAAAGTAAGCAGGCAGAAACAATTTGACCGGTTCTGTTATTACTTAGGTGGGATAAAACAGCTTCTGGACAAAAAGGCTGCATAGGCAGCTGGCATCCTGTAGATAATATGCTACGGGATGTATACATATATTACGGGACTTCATTCATAAGAGTGGAGTCTTTTTGTTTTATTCTTTCATCTTGGAAAAAGTTTGGTTGAACAGAGGTTGGAATGATGATAAAATTTAGTTGGGACAATAGCGAACGCATGCGTTCACATTTCATAACTAAGAAGTAATGGATTGGAGAGGTGCTTATAGAGAGCCGGAAAGTGAGGTAAAATGATATGGCAAACGATATCGTTAATTATCAAGCTGTGATTACTGATATAAAAGGAATTATTTCATCTGGTCGTGAAGTGGCTTATAATGCAGCAAATAAAGCTATGGTGCTTACCTATTGGCATGTAGGTAAGCGTATTGTGGAACAGGAACAGGCAGGAAAAGAAAGAGCAAAATATGGTCAGGCTTTAATTGAGGCATTAGCGGATGAACTCACAAAAGAATATGGAAAAAGTTTTTCAAAAAGAAATCTGCAGTATTTTCGCAAATTTTATCTTGCTTTTCCGGATGAACAGATTGTGAACGCATGCGTTCACAATCTGAATTGGACACATTTTAGAGCACTTTTACGTGTGTCAGATGAAAATGCCAGATTATGGTATATGAACGAAGCAGCAAATGAAAGTTGGAGCTCAAGAACTTTAGATAGAAATATCAGCACACAGTATTATTACAGATTAATGCAGTCACCAAAGAAAGATGCTGTCATGAATGAAATGCTTCAGAAAACAGCGGAAAATCAAAGGAATAAATTTGAACTCCTAAAAAGTCCGATTGTTGCAGAGTTTCTTGGCTTCAAAAATGAAGATTCTTATATTGAAAGTGATTTGGAATCAGCTATTTTAACACATATCAGGGACTTCCTTATGGAGATGGGAAAGGGATTTGCTTTTGTTGCCAGACAGCAGCATATTGTTACTGAGACAGAAGACTATTTTATTGATCTTGTTTTCTATAATATTGAACTGAAATGTTATGTGCTCATTGATTTAAAAATGGGGAAAATCACACATCAGGATGTGGGACAGATTGATATGTACGTCAGGATGTATGATGAACTGAAATGTAAGGAGGGAGATAATCCTACATTGGGAATATTACTTTGTGCTGAAACTGATGAGGATATAGCAAGATATTCCGTACTACATGATAACGACAGACTTTTTATGTCGAAATATCTCACATATCTGCCAACAAAGGAACAGCTAAAAGCAGAGATTGAAAGGCAGAAAGAAATATTTTATATGCAGCATCCTGCATTGTCTGAAAAAGATAAAGAAGATATGAAGGAATAGTAAGACAGCTAATACAATTCAGTTGTTCGGAATTCCCGAACAGCTGAAGGGAGAATTTTGACACAGGAGATAACATCTGATGAAAAAACAGCAGAAATGTTACATATACACAAGAGTTTCCACTTCCATGCAGGTAGAAGGCTACAGCCTTGATGCACAAAAGGACAAGCTTAAGAAATATGCAGATTATCAGGAAATGTCTATCGTCGGGGAATATTCTGATGAGGGTAAATCTGGCAAAAGTGTGGAAGGCAGACCACAGTTTAAGCAGATGCTTGCGGATGTAGAAAGTGGCAAAGACAATGTTGATTATGTGCTGGTATTTAAGCTGTCACGATTTGGAAGAAATGCTGCAGATGTTTTATCGTCATTGCAGAAAATGCAGGATTATGGAGTTAATCTTATCTGTGTAGAGGATGGGATTGACAGCTCTAAGGATGTCGGGAAGCTGATGATATCTGTGTTATCTGCGGTTGCAGAGATAGAACGTGAGAATATCCTTGTCCAGACAATGGAAGGCCGCAGACAGAAAGCGAGAGAAGGCAGATGGAACGGCGGATTTGCGCCATATGGCTATCAGCTGGTAAATGGTGAACTTATCATTGCAGAAGATGAAGCAGAGATTATCCGTATTATATATGATAAATTCGTCAATACAACGATGGGAATGGCTGCGATAGCTGCATTTTTAAATAACAGTGGTTATAAGAAAAAGCTTCGCCAGAATAACACAATTGAAGGTTTTTCTACATCATTCGTCAAGGGTGTGCTGGACAATCCGATATATTGCGGTAAGCTTGCATTTGGCAGAAGAAAAAATGAGAAGATTCCGGGAACAAGGAATGAATATCATATCGTAAAACAAAAGGATTACTTGCTAAGTGATGGAGTCCATGAGGCAATTATATCAGAAGAAATGTGGAACCAGGCACACAGAAAGCGGCAGGAGACAGGTGTTTTACAGGTAAAAACACATAGTCTTGAGCATGAACATATTTTATCAGGGATTATTAAGTGCCCTGTATGTGGAAGCGGTATGTATGGCAATGTGAATCGTAAGAAGCATCCGGACGGAGGCTATTACAAGGATTATTTCTATTATGCCTGCAAACACAGGAAGCTTGTGGACGGACACCGCTGTACTTATAAAAGACAGTGGAATGAGGACAGAATCAATGCGGCAGTTGAGGAAATTATCCGTCAATTTGTAAAGAACCCAAAGTTTGAGCAGGAAATCCGTAAGCAGATAGGAAGCAGCATTGATACTTCGGAGCTTGACAAGGAATATGATGGATTAAAAGATAGACTGAGCCAGACAACCGGGGCAAAAAACAGGCTTGCTGACCAGATGGATCATTTATCTGTATCCGATAAGAATTATGACAAAAAATATAATGACATGCAGGAACGTTTGGACAAGCTATATGATGAAATCACTGATATTGAGGATGCCATGGAAGAAGTCGAAACAAGACTATATAATATCAGGCAGGACAAAATCTCAGAAGATAATGTTTACCAGTTCCTTTTATTCTTTGATAAGCTGTATGATAAATTTACAGATCTGGAAAAGAAGACATTTTTGAAGAGCTTCCTGTCGGATGTGTTTATCTATGAGGAAGAGCAAAAGGATGGCAGAATATTAAAAGGTCTCCGGTTTAAATTTCCTATATATATGAATGGCAGAAATGTATTAGGCGTGGATTGGGACAACGAGAGTACAGATGAGACGGTTGTATTGATGTCAAAAAAATAAAATCAAGTGCCAGAAAGTAGCGTATTTCCGGGCTTTTTCGGAGGTTTGGATTAGAAGCCAGACTTCTGAAAAAGCTCGGTTTTCTTATATGGAAACATATCTACTGCAAAATGTGTGTCAGGTTGTGACTTCGGATTAGATAACGCAAATTGAGTGTGTGGATTAGATGTCAGGGATTTTGAAGTGATTTTTGAAAGAGGAAAAAGTTGACAACAAATCCGGCAACTCGACCATTTTTGGTGGTTGTAGGCAGCGGAATAGATGTTGGGAAGGAGGAGGTTAGAATGCCGACCAAAAAGCAACACTTTGTTCCACGTGTTTATATGAAGGCATGGGAAACACAAGTTGAAACCCTTAAAGAGCCCGATAAAAAATTCAATGGAATTTATGTAATAAAAGATGGAAGTATTGGGGATGGCGCAAACAGAAATTCCGTTCTTTGGAAGCCTCATTTATATACCATAAATTTTAAGTATTCATTTATTTGCAATTCATGTGCAAAGGTGAAATCGCAATATGTTGATTTGATTTATGATTTGCTTAAGACGGGATTTAAACAGCCTGTTTATGGGAAATTAGGATATAGCATCATCAAAACAAAAAAGAGCATAAATAAGCATTTCTTCGAAATACATGATTGGGACTTTTATTATTACGATGGAAATGTAGCAAAGAAAGCTGCTATATTGAGTCAAATAGATGCACTTAACTGTTATATTTTAGAAGATTCATTTGATGATTACTTGGGAAAAAACTGGGAAAATATCATGAATTCATTCGTAAGTGGTGTTCATAATGGCCAGCCAATTGGACTTGAAAGAAGTGAAAGAATCATATCTGAAGACATCGCAAGGAATATGCTGGCGTCGTTTTTCATTATGCTTTGTAGAAATCCAAAATTTGACGCTATGGGTGTTTATACAAAAATTAAAGAGAAATTATTGTATCCTGTTTTTGAGTCAATGTGTAAAGATGAGGAAGCAGAAACACTAGATGTAGGGAAAAGCGAAGGAAAAGAGTATGCAGATGAGTTAATGACCGGAATATGGTATTCTGAATTATATAAAATGTTTTTTAAGAACAAAGGTGGCTTTTATCATAATGTTGTACAACATGCTTTAAGTGGTTGTCAGATGATTCTTTTTGAAACCTACGATAATGCAGGACAATTTATTACGTCTGATAATCCAGCGTTTGAGCATAAATCTACTGTTGTCGAAAGCAATAATGGAAGTGGTCTTATATTTCCGATATCTCCTAAATATCTAGTTTTTGTCGCTAAGGGAGATGAAGAAATTAATGTTGTTGACCATAGATTTGCAGATACAGATACTGTTAAGTATTTTAATAGAATAATAAATGCACACAAGACAGAGATAATAATATCTTCATCGAAAAGCTTAATGGATATGATTTGATTCGCGAAATTTACAAGGCCTATTATAGAAAACCAAAGGAGGTATTTTATGGCAATAGCGCAAGATGCATATTTCATTCCTGATGATATAGCAACAGGATTAGCAACAGGAATATATCGAAGAATCGGTAGTGTGGTAAGGTGGGCAACTGGTCCTAATAAGGGACAAATAGTAAAGCACCTTAAGCCAATTGACCTACCAGCAGCAGAGCAGGTTCAGGGTGTTGGTGCTAAAGCATTACAGTTTGTAAAACAGCATAAAAAAGGAACAATAATTGTTGTGGCGAGTGCAGTAGCTGTTGGCGCTGGTGCTTGGGTTTGCAATAAAGTAAAAAAACATGAACCAAAGGTTGTAACAGAATTCAGAGCTAGCCTGAAAAGCTATATTGATGCAATTCGCAAGGGGGAGATGGATATTGATAAGATTAATAATCTAATGAGCTCTTTGGAAGCGTTGAAAGCTGACAAAAATTATTCAAAAATCAGTATTCAGCTTACATCAGAAGAACTTGATGTTTTAGTAGGACGAATTTATGAATATACCCTGAAGCTGGCAAGTGATAATGAAATAGAAATAGCCGCAGACGATTTAGAAGAAGAAAAAGATGTTATCAAGAATCTGCAATCTTATCTTAAGGTACAGAGACGTATATTTGCTGAAGCTGCATAGAATGGAGGATAAATATGGGCTTTTTCGGGAATTTATTTAAAAGTGAATTTGAAAAATGGGTTGAAGGAGCTTCTCATGAGGAGTTATCAGAGGCTTATGAAGAAGAAAGACAGGATTGGATTAAGAACGGATTCAATGGTGGAACCGGTGAAAAAACTCCTAAAATGAATCGTCTTAATAAAGAAATAAGTAAACGTGTAGCTGAAGAATGGGAAAATGACCCACGAAGAAATAAAGCCCCAAACTTCCGTTGGACAGATGTTAATCGTTGGGATAAGGATTAAAATGATAAAGACTCCCCATCACCGGATGTATTCCAGTGGTGAGGAGCCTTTTTGAGTCTAAGGGACATCATCCTTCAATCTCAATTTTCAGTCCGGACTTAAGCTCCACAGTGAAGTGGTCATCCCAGACGATGATTCGCTCAAGCCAGCGCTTTACCAGGGCCTCGTCGAAGGCTTCCAGGTGAGAGGGTTGCTGCTTGATGAAGTCCTGCAGTTCATTGATGCGGGCAATCTGTGCGTCCCTGGCCGCGGTGTCAACCGTGCATTTTTCTCGCTGTTCCCGGAGTTTGAAGATCTCGTCGGCAATCTCATCATAGGCCTCTTTGTTATTGGCTTTTTTGAGAAGCTCTTTCTGGAGCTCCTGCAGTCTTTCATTGATACCATCAGCGGTATTTTGCTGAGCGCTTCGGATCACCTTTGCAATCCGGGCAGGTTGAGCGTATTGTTCAGCGAATGATAAAATTGCTTGAAAAATAAGGAAAGGTTTATTTATAGCATTTATCTGCAACAGGATTCAGTCATTCGAAAAATTCGAATAGCTCATAATTACAAGAATGGTCAGTTATCCGATAATTTTGGATAACTGCTGGTAGCGGTTATTCACAGGGTGAAATTGGAAAAACAGTATTTACCCAATTCGCGAATCAGTGTAAATGAACTATTCGGAATTTCCAGATAGTTCAAATCTAATGGAAGCTAGGGTATATGTGATACCGATAAAATAATGACCGGATACCAGGTCGAGACGGTGAAATCCGGCAACTCAACTCCCTGCGAGTGTATGGCAAATTTGTGCTCAGAGCGGATGAATTGTGTAGAAGTTGAGCGGCTTTCACTGTCTCAACTGTCGAGACAGTGGCAGGGAGCGGCAGTGTAAAATTGCCTTGCATTATATAGGTAGAAAAGACCTTATGCTGACTTGTTCCCATAGACTTCAATGGTCAAGACCTTGATATGGATGTCAATTTTGCCACAGATTGCATCTGTTTGCATCTGCGAATGCGCAATGTCGGAGGTGTGGACCTGTTTCCGTTTTGATAGGATATGTTTCCGCGAACGGGTACAAAACCTGACATCAATCAGAAGGTATCTAAAACTGATAGGAATGATATCTATCTTATCTATTGTTACTTGTTCTGATTTCTCCATTCCCGTGGGGAGACACCATAAATATTTTTAAATGCACGGGAAAAATGAAGCTGATTTTCATATCCGACAGCAGAGCCGACATCTGCAATGGATAAGGAAGTCAGCTTTAATAATTCCGTAGCCTTTACCATGCGGTAGTTCATAAGAAATTCCTGCGGGGAGCGGCCGATCGAGTTGCGGAAGATTTTTCCGAAATAACTCCGGTTGATGCCGCATACCGCAGCGATATCTTCAATCGAAATATTATTCTGAAAATTCTGTTCCATATAATTGATCGCTTCTTTTATATAATAATCACTCATGCGTCCGCTGGAGACCAGCTTTGTCGATTTTGCCGACTGTAGCAGATAATCCAAAAACAGATACAGATGCCCAATCAGATGGAAGGAGGATTCCTGCGGATGATTGACGATATAAAGCATTTCATCGGCAAGCTTTTCCCGTAATTCTTTGGAGTGTGAATGATAAATGGGCGCGTCTTTGCACAAATCTGTGACACTTAAAGCCTCTTTTACACGTAAGCCGTCAAATTCGATCCACATATATTCCCATGGAAGCTGTTCATCGGAAATGTAAGTATTGATCTGCCCCGGGAAAATCATAAATCCCTGTCCGCTTTTTACGGAATAGGTCTGTGTATCCCCGTTTGCATTGTCTGCCATGAGAGTTCCGGTTCCGGAAAGAATGTAGTGAAACAGGTAGTGGTTGCGTGTTGCAGGCCCGAATGAATGGCCGGGATCACACTGTTCATATCCAAACTGATACATGCACAGATCGATAAAATTTTCATTTGGAAAAATATTAAAAAATGTATTACTCATAAAACACTCCGTATATACCAAAATGCGATATTTGTATCTATTATAGCACAAAATATTGCATTTGGGTATAAAATTTAAAAAAAACGGGTATTTAAGGATGCATAAAGGTATGTTATAATCAGATTATCAAAAAGGTAAGCGGATATATTTAAGAAAAGGAGAGAAGAATATGGCAAAAAGAAGTATTTTCCGCAGTGTTGCGGTGGTGCTCGCACTTGGCATGTGTATGACGGATCTTGCCGGATGCGGAAGTGAAAAAAGGGCAGACGGGAAAACCGAAATCGAAGTGGTTTCCTACAAACCGGAAGCAGTTAAGGCATTTGAAAAGATTGAAAAGCAGTTCAATGAAACACATGATGACATCCATCTGACGATTTCATCTCCAAACGAAGCAATGACCATTTTAAAGACACGTTTTATCCGGGAGGATTATCCGGATATCATCGCAATCGGAGGAGACATCAACTATTCCAACTTTTTAGATGCAGATCTGTTTGATGATATTTCCGATCTGGATGAAGTCCAGACCGTAAAACAGGCATATCTGGATATGGATAAGGAACTGGAGTTTATTCCAAAGGATGGCACGTATGCACTTCCATATGCGGCAAACGCGGCAGGAATTTTATATAACAAAGATATGTTTGAGGAAAATGGCTGGAAAGTTCCGACCACCTGGCAGGAATTTACCACACTGTGTGATGAAATAAAACAGAGCGGAACACTTCCGCTGTATCTGGGCTTTAAAGATACCTGGACCTGTCTGGCTCCGTGGAATGCGCTGGCAGTCGGACTTACCGATTCGGATACCTGCAATCAGGTAAATATGGGAAATACCACATTTTCCGATACGTATGGACCGGTAGCAGAAAAGATGCGTGCGCTTTTGGATTACGCAGAAAAAAATCCGTATGCATATGGTTATAACGATGCATGTACAGCATTTGCCCGCGGGGAAGCTGCCATGTATCCGATTGGAAGCTATGCGATCCCGCAGATCAAATCGGTCAATCCGGATATGAATATCGGCTCTTTTACATTTCCTGCAAATGATGAGGAATCAGACAATGTATTAAATTCAGGAATTGATCTGCAGTTTTCCGTAATGAAATCATGCAAAAATAAAGAGGCTGCATATGAAGTTTTAAAATATCTGTATGACGATGAGACCATTCAGATTTATCTGGATGATCAGGGCGGAATTGCCTGCAAAGACGGGGATTTTGCAATTCCGGAAACACTCGAGGATATGCGTCCTTACATTGAAAACAACCGCATGGCAGATTATCAGGATCACCATTATCCGAGTGAGATGAGTGTGGATGCCATGATCCAGACGTTCCTGCTGGATACAAGCGACAATGCACAGGAAAAGTTTTTGAAAAAATTTGATTCCGACTGGAAGCGCTACAACCGGGATCTGATTCGGAAAGTACAGGATTATCAGAAAGAACAGGGGGATGCACAATGAAAAAGAAAATGTCAAACCGGGACAAAACATTCTTGGCGGTTATCATACCGGTTGTAATCTTATTTTTTGCATTCAATACACTTCCAATGATCAAAGGTGTGATTTACAGTTTTACCAATTATAAAGGATACGGAACTTACGATTATGTCGGGTTCCGGAACTATGCAGATCTGTTTACGGATTCCCGCGTGGGAAAAAGCTATTTGTTTACGTTTAAATATGCACTGGCAGGAACGATACTGGTAAATGTGCTAAGTCTGATCATGGCAGTTGGATTAAACAGTGCAATCCGTTTTAAAAGTGCACTGCGCGGTATTTATTTTGTACCGAATATTTTAGGAGGACTTGTCATCGGCTATATTTTCAGTTTTATTTTTACTTACATTCTTCCAACTGTGGGAAATGTGTTCCATATTGGATTTTTACAGAACAGTATTCTTGCAAGTGAAAAATACGCATGGATTGGTGTGCTGATTGTTGGTGTATGGCAGGCAGTTGCCATGAATACCATCATCTATATTTCCGGTCTGCAGACTGTACCGGAGGAAATCTACGAGGCGAGCATGCTTGACGGAGCCAGTAAATGGAAGCAGTTCTGGAAAGTAACATTTCCACTGGTGATGCCGTTTGTGACGATCAATCTGGTACTGAGCACAAAGAATTTCCTCATGGTATTCGACCAGATCATGTCATTGACCAAGGGAGGTCCGGCACAGAGCACCGAATCCATCTCTTACCTGATTTATAAAAATGGTATGGATGGCGGACAGTTTGGATTCCAGAGTGCAAATGCAGTCATTTTCTTTATTGTGATCGTGGCGATTTCACTTTTCCAGATGACAGTCATGAATAAGAAGGAGGAGCAGCTATGATGAAAGAAAAACAGAAAACAAACTGGGTACTTACGATTGTTCTGATTTTGGGGACGGTTACGGTATTTTTCCCGCTGTATATGGCAGTGATCATTGCGTTTAAGAAACCGAGTGAGATGACAAACGATGTGGCGGGTGCACTTTCTTTCCCGAAACAGTGGAGTTTTGAAAATTTTCGTCAGGCAATGGAAGTGACCGATTTCTGGCACTCTCTTGGAAACAGTTTACTGATCACATTGGTAACAATCGTACTGGCAATCCTGATCCACTCAATTGCAGGCTACGTGATCGGACGCGGCATGGCAAGAAGAAAAAGTTTCCGATTTATCTATCTGTATATTGTCAGCGGAATGTTTGTTCCGTTTTCCATCTTAATGATGCCTCTGGTAAAGCAGACGGCGCATATGGGACTTGGAAACCGCGCGGGTGTCATTCTGTTGTATCTGGTATTTTATATGCCAATGAACGTCCTTCTTTACAGTGGGTACTTAAAAAATATTCCGATAGCGCTGGAAGAGGCGGCAGATATTGACGGAGCAAGCACATGGACTACTTACTGGAAAGTGGTCTTTCCAATGATGATGCCAATGCATGCAACAGTTGCAATCCTGACAGCTCTTGGAACGTGGAATGATGTTATGACACCGCTTGTGATCATGTCTGGAACCGGACAGAATACGCTGCCGCTTGCACAGCTTAATTTCCAGACACAGTTTGGAACCAATTACAATCTGGCATTTGCTTCCTATATTATGGCACTGATTCCAATCCTTATTTTCTATGTGATTTGTCAGAAACAGATTTTAAACGGTGTGGCAAACGGTGCAGTCAAAGGATAAAAATAAAACGAGGTGACTTCTATGGCAATTATATACAATCCAAATAAAAAAATATTTAACCTGCATACGGTGCATACAACTTATCAGATGCAGGTCGATCCACTGGGATATCTGCTGCATCTGTACTATGGAGATAAAACAAACAGCCCCATGGATTATGTTTTAACCTATGCAGATCGTGGATTTTCCGGAAATCCTTATGCAGCGGGCATGGACCGTACCTATTCGCTTGATGCGCTGCCACAGGAGTATCCTTCCATTGGAACTGGGGATTACCGCAATATTGCGCTGAATATCAAAAATGAAAAAGGGGTGGAAAGTGCAGATCTGCTTTTTAAAAGTTATGAGATCCGAAGCGGCAAATACCAGTTACAGGGACTTCCGGCTGTCTGGGCAGACAAAGAGGAAGCACAGACACTGGAAATTGTTCTTGCAGACGAAAACGCACAGGTTGAAGTTCATCTGCTGTATGGTGTTTTGGAAGAAAACGATGTCATTACAAGGAGCGTCCAGATTAAAAATACGGGAACTGGGCAGATTACGATCGAAAAGGCAGCGGCAGCCTGTCTGGATTTTGTACAGGGAGATTTTGATGTCCTGCGGTTTTATGGAAAGCATGCCATGGAGCGCAATCTGGAGCGTACGCCGCTGGGGCATGGAACCATTGCGTTTGGCAGCCGCAGGGGAACGTCCAGTCATCAGTATAATCCGGCAGTGATTTTGGCAGAAAAAGGAACAACAGAGACCGCAGGCAGCTGCTATGGAATGCTGTTTGTATACAGCGGAAATTTCTCCTGTGAGACAGAAAAAGATCAGTTCAACCAGACGCGCCTGCTTCTCGGATTAAATGAAGAACTGTTTTCCTATCCGCTTGCGGAAGGAGAAACCTTCACGGTACCGGAAGTCATTTTGTCTTATTCGGCAGACGGATTGTCTGCACTGTCGCAGCAATATCATAACTGCATCCGCAACCATGTGTGCCGCAGCAAATATGTCCATATGCAGCGCCCGGTGCTGATTAACAGCTGGGAGGCAGCATATTTCGATTTTACGGGAGATACGATCGTGGATTTGGCAAAAGAAGCTGCTTCCCTTGGAATTGATATGGTAGTGATGGATGACGGCTGGTTTGGGAAAAGAAACGATGATAATTCTTCCCTTGGGGACTGGCAGGTCAATGAAAAGAAACTGGGGGGAAGCCTGGCAGAGCTTATTACCCGTGTGCATAATCAGGGGGTGAAATTTGGCATTTGGATTGAGCCGGAGATGGTCAATGAAGACAGCGACCTTTACCGGGCACATCCGGACTGGGCAATTCAGATTCCGGGGAAAAAGCCGGTGCGCTCGAGAAACCAGTTACTGCTTGATTTTTCCAGAAAAGAAGTGCGCGACTGTGTATTTGATCAGATTTGTGCCGTGCTGGATCAGGGAAAAATTGATTATGTCAAGTGGGATATGAACCGCAGTATGGCAGATGTCTATGCCGGAAATCTTTCCTATGATTACGTGCTTGGTGTCTATGATTTTATGGAGCGCCTGTGCAGCCGGTATCCGGATCTTCTGCTTGAGGGATGCAGCGGTGGAGGCGGCAGATTTGACGCAGGAATGCTTTATTATTCCCCACAGATCTGGTGTAGTGACAATACCGATGCAATCAACCGCACAAGGATCCAGTACGGAACGTCGTTTTTCTATCCGGTTTCCGTAATGGGGGCGCACGTTTCAGCGGTGCCGAACCACCAGACCGGACGGGTAACAAGTTTCCACACCCGAGGGGTGACGGCGATGGCTGGAACCTTCGGTTACGAATTAAACCCGGCGCTTTTATCCGATGAGGAAAAACAGCAGATCCGGGAGCAGATTAAAACATACAAGAAGTATGAAACGCTCATTAACGAGGGAACCTACTGGCGGCTGTCCGATCCGTTTATGGATGAAATTGCGGCATGGATGACGGTGTCAGAGGAACAGGATCATGCATTAGTCAGCGCAGTGCGTCTTAGGGCAGAGGCAAATCAGGCAGCCGTTTATGTCCGCCTGCGTGGGTTAAAACCGGATGCCGTGTATCTGGAAGAACAGAGCGGCAGACAGTATTCCGGTGCAGCACTGATGCATGCGGGAATTCCGCTTCCGCCGTTTACCAGAGAATATGAGGCGTATCAGTTTGTTTTTACAGAGCTGAAAGAGGCTGGAGCATTATACGAAAAAGTACAGAAATGGTGTGAGAGGAATACCAAAAATCGCATGGTCATCAGTATTTACGGTGGCTCCGGTTCCGGAAAAACAACACTTGCCACGGCATTGCAGCAGTATTTTTTAAATGACGGCAGGGGCTGTTACCTGCTCTCGGGCGATGATTATCCACACCGGATTCCAAAACGCAACGATGAAGAACGGCTGCGTGTGTATAAAGAAGCCGGGGAAGACGGACTGCGTGGATATCTCGGGACAAAGAAAGAGATTGACTTCGACCGGATCAATGAAGTGCTTGCGGCATTTCATGAGGGAAAAGATTCAATCACATTGCGGCATATGGGACGGGAAGATGGCGAGATTTCATCGGAAGAAACCGATTTTTCCGGAATATCCGTATTACTTCTGGAGTGGACACACGGAGGCAGTGACGATTTACATGGTGTGGATCTGCCCGTCTTTCTGGAAAGTTCCCCGGAGGAGACCAGGGAGCGGCGCATCCGCAGAAACCGCGATGAGAATGCCGCAAGCCCGTTTATCTGTCGCGTGGTAGAACTGGAACAGGAAAAACTTGAAGTGCAGCGCAAAAATGCAGGATTAATCGTGGGAAAGGACGGAAGAGTTTATGAACCATAAACCGATGCTCAATGCATATCCCGACAGCCTTGGAGGAAATCTTGGGGATATCGTAACATTGCTGAAAACTGAGGCTTTGCAGGATGTATTTTCTTCTTTTTACATTCTGCCGAGCCTGTACCATTCCGATCTCGACCGGGGATTTTCCGTGATCGACTATGACCTGAATGAGCAGCTTGCCAACCGGAAAGACCTTGAACAGTTAAAGGATATGGGAATTGATCTGAAACTCGATTTTATTTTAAACCATGCTTCCGCACAGTCCCCGCAGTTTCGGGATCTTGTGGAAAAAGGGGAGGCTTCTGCGTACCGCGATTTCTTCATCGATTGGAACCATTTCTGGGAAGGGCATGGAACCATGACGGAGGAAGGCTATATCCAGCCGGATGAAAGCTGCCTGAAGCAGATGTTTTTTCGCAAACCCGGGCTGCCGATCCTAATGGTGGAATTTCCGGATGGAAAAAAAGTGCCGTACTGGAATACCTTTTATCAGGAAGTGCATGGCAGACAGTATCTCGGACAGATGGATGTAAACATCCAGTCACCAAAAGTGTGGAAGTTTTATCGTGAAACACTGGAAAAAATAGCCTCTTACGGCGCAGCGATTGTGCGGCTGGATGCCTTTGCCTATGCGCCGAAGACACCGGGAAAGAAAAACTTCCTCAATGATCCGGAAACGTGGGAACTTTTACAGAAGATCCATGCGCTGGCAGAACCTTTGGGACTTACGCTTTTGCCGGAGATCCACGCAGCGTATGATGAAAAAATATATGAGACACTTGCAGAAAAAGGCTATGCAACCTATGACTTTTTCTTGCCGGGACTGGTCATTGATGCGATTGAGAACCGGCGGGGAACGTACCTTGCGGCATGGGCGAAGGAGATTGTGGAAAAGAAGATCTCCACGGTCAACATGCTCGGCTGTCACGATGGCATCCCGCTTCTGGACTTAAAGGGGCTACTTCCTGAAGAGGAGATCCAGTCGTTAATTGACCGGATTGTATCCCGCGGAGGCATGGTCAAAAATTTACATGGACAAAAGAATCTGTATTATCAGGTAAATGTCACGTACTACAGTGCATTGGGAGAGTCGGATGAAAAAATGCTTCTGGCGCGGGCAATCCAGATGTTTATGCCGGGCAAACCGCAGATCTGGTATCTGGATCTGTTTGCCGGAAAAAATGACCATGAAGCGGTGCAGCGCGCGGGAGAATCCGGACATAAGGAAATCAACCGGACAAATCTTTCCACTGATCAGATCACGGAAGGGTTGAAAAAAGATGTGGTTCAAAAACAGCTTGCGTTAATCCGCATGCGAAATACCCATAAGGCATTTTCGGAAGGCGCAGAGGTAGCAATCTCCGGAGGGGAGAGGTCTCTGGAAATCCGCTGGGAATATAATAGTGCATTTGCAACATTATATGTAAATTTTGAATCAGGAACATATACAATAGTAGAAAGCAGATAGTTAAGTTGGGCTGTCGATTGTACATGAAACCTAAACTTTATAATGGAAGCTTTCATGAGAGAGTAATTCTGATAATAACCGTGGATTATATTTTTCATCAGTCAGTATTTGAACTGCATCATCATTGAGATGCAGATCGGATACTGGCTTATTTGTATGTTCACGTAGTTCGGTTCAGCAAAGAAGATAATCGGTGCTTACTTGATAAAAGTCTGCAAGCGTCAGTAGATTGCCAAGTGACATATCTACATTTTCATCTTTCTCATAGTTGCCGGGTGTGGAACTTGGGATGCCGGTAGCATCAGACAATTCCTGCAATGACCTTCTTTTTTCTGCGACTCTCAAATCTTTCAGCGTTCCGGTATGGTAAGCCTTGTGTGCATAGTACAAAGGAAGTGTGGGAAACAGGTAATCGGAAGAAAGCAATAAGGACTTGTCAAAAAAATTTTTAAAAAAATAAAACCTGCCATAATATTATTCCGTCATATAAGTGAAAACAATAATAAAAACCGGTGGAACATCGGAGAAAAGAGGAAAATATTATGGCAAAAGAAAAAAGAAATCTTTATGAAGAAGTGGAATTTGGTAACGATTATGGTTATGCAATGCAGGTAAAACGGGAAGCGGAGACACAGTTATATGAGATTCAGAAAATCTGGGGACTGGCAATTGCTGGAACGGTCTGTGGAGGTATCAGAATGATGCTGGCATTCCATCCGATTTTTATTATGATAGGATTTGTTATGGGCTGTGTTTGTTACAGCAAAGTGGGTGGTTTTGGAATAACGGCAAAATGGGCATGGAACATTGCAAAATTTGGCTGGTTTGTAGTCCCGTATTTTCCGATTGATTTATTAGTCGGTGCCATCGCATTGTGTTTAGGTTTCCTTTCCTTATTTTTCCTGCCTTTTTTCGTGGTTAATCATATCAGAAAACAGGCACAGCAGAACCAGCAGCTGGCAGAGGCATTCCTGCATACATGCCAACAGAATGATGGTGCAGCTGCATAGTTGTTCGTCAAAATACATATAAAAATTACAGATTATCAAAATATTTTGATATTTCATCCAAAAAAATTCTATTCTTTCCAGATTGGTTTGTGATTATAATGAATTTAGTCGATGAGACAGGTTCGGAGAAACCAAAATCAACAAATTGCAAACCAGGAGGAAAAAAGAATGAGAAGGAAAAAATTATTAACTGTATTGGTGGCAGCAACACTTGCATTATCCATGGTTGGATGTGGCTCTTCCGGAGGAAGCGGCTCTGGTGACTCAGGAAGCACCAGCAGCGTAGCAAACAAGGATAAACCACTTTGCTGGTTTAACCGTCAGCCATCCAACAGCTCCACAGGAGAACTTGACATGGATGCATTAAATTACAACAAAGATACCTATTATGTAGGCTTCGATGCAAATCAGGGTGCTGAACTGCAGGGACAGATGGTTCTTGACTATATCAAAGAAAATGCAGCGACCATTGACCGTAACGGAGACGGAGTAATTGGTTATGTACTTGCAATCGGAGACATCGGACATAACGATTCTATTGCACGTACCCGTGGTGTCCGTTCTGCACTTGGAACCGGAGTAGATGCAAATGGAGCAATTGATTCAACACCGGCTGGTACAAACGTAGACGGTTCTGCAAAAGTTGTTCAGGATGCAACACTGGATGTAGATGGAAAGACTTATACAATTCGTGAACTTGCTTCACAGGAGATGAAGAACTCTGCTGGTGCAACATGGGATGCAGCTACAGCAGGAAATGCAATCGGAACATGGACCGCATCTTTTGGTGACCAGATTGATGTAGTTGTTTCTAATAATGATGGTATGGGAATGTCAATGTTTAATGCATGGGCAAAAGATAACAAAGTACCAACCTTTGGATACGATGCAAACAGTGATGCTGTTGCAGCTATCGCAGAGGGATATGGCGGAACAATTTCACAGCATGCAGATGTTCAGGCTTACCTGACATTAAGAGTGCTTCGTAATGCATTAGATGGAGTAGACATTGATACCGGTATCGGTACTCCGGATGATGCAGGAAACTGCTTAACAGAAGGAGAAGATTACAGATATAGTGAAGAAGAAAGATCCTACTATGCATTAAATATAGCTGTTACAGCTGATAATTATCAGGATTTCACAGACTCAACCAAGGTTTATGACAAAGTATCCAATCAGCTGGATGAAAGCAAGAGCCCAAGCAAGAAGGTATGGCTTGATATTTACAATGCTTCCGATAACTTCCTTAGCTCAACCTATCAGCCACTTCTTCAGAACTATGACAAACTTTTGAATCTTGAAGTAGATTATATCGGTGGTGATGGACAGACAGAGTCTAACATTACAAACCGTCTTGGCAACCCGGGTGAGTATGATGCATTTGCAATCAACATGGTTAAAACAGACAATGCATCATCTTATACATCACTTCTTTCAAAATAAGGTTATTGCCTGGAAGAAAACAGCATAGATACAGAAGGGCATCAGATAAAAATGGTGTCCTTCTTTTCAAAGAAAAGGAAGTAGAATTATGGCAGAGGATAAGAATAAATATGTCTTATCGATTAACGGCATGAGCAAATCGTTCGGAAGAAATAAGGTTCTGAATCATATCAATCTGAATGTCAGACCTGGAACAATCATGGGACTTATGGGTGAAAATGGTGCCGGTAAATCGACAATGATGAAATGTCTCTTCGGAACTTATCAAAAGGACGAAGGAACAATAATATTAGATGGAAAAGAAGTTAATTTTTCTGGCCCAAAGGATGCACTTGAAAATGGTGTCGCAATGGTTCATCAGGAATTAAATCAGTGTCTGGAGCGCAGTGTCATTGACAATATGTTCTTAGGACGCTATCCGAAGAATTCATTGGGAATGATTGACGAAGGAAGAATGAGAAAGGAAACTTCCGATTTATTCCGTAAACTTGGTATTACTGTTAATCTGACACAGCCAATGAAAAAAATGTCTGTATCACAGCGCCAGATGTGTGAAATTGCAAAAGCAATTTCTTATCATTCCAAAGTAATCGTATTAGACGAGCCGACTTCATCACTGACAGCACCGGAGGTTGCAAAACTTTTCAAGATGATGCGGCAGTTAAAAGAACAGGGAATTTCATTGATTTATATTTCACATAAAATGGATGAAATTTTTGAAATTTGTGATGAAATATCAGTTCTTCGGGATGGCAGCCTTGTTATGACAAAGGCAAGTAAAGATACCAATATGAATGAACTGATTTCTGCAATGGTTGGCCGTTCTTTGGATAACCGTTTTCCACCGGTAGATAACCAGCCTGGTGAAACGGTTCTTTCTATACAGAATCTTTCAACTAAGTATGCACCAAAATTACAGAATATTTCTTTTGATATTAAAGAAGGAGAAATTTTTGGACTGTATGGTCTGGTTGGAGCCGGTCGTACGGAACTATTGGAAACTATTTTTGGTATGCGTACCAGAGCGGCAGGAAATGTAATTTATAATGGAAAAGTAATGAATTTTACATCCCCGAAAGATGCAATGGATCATGGATTTGCTTTAATTACAGAAGAACGAAAAGCAAATGGACTTTTCCTGAAAGCAGATATTACATTTAATACTACAATCGCCAATATGAATCATTATAAAAATGGATTCGCACTTTCCAATGATGATATGGTTCGTGCGACGGCAGAAGAAATTAAAGTCATGCATACAAAATGTATGGGACCAGATGATATGATTTCCAGTTTGTCCGGAGGAAATCAGCAGAAGGCAATATTTGGTAAATGGCTGGAGCGCTCACCAAATATATTTATGATGGACGATCCTACAAGAGGAATTGATGTAGGTGCCAAATACGAAATATATGAATTAATTATCAATATGGCAAAACAGGGAAAAACAATCATTGTTGTATCCTCTGAGATGCCGGAAATCCTTGGAATCACAAACCGGATTGGTGTTATGTCAAATGGACATCTTGCCGGAATTGTTAATACTAAGGAAACAAGTCAGGAAGAGTTATTAAGACTCAGTGCGAAATATTTATAATCAGGAAGGAGCATTGGATATGGCAGACAGTAGTATTATTCTTTCATCCGCTGCAGAGGCAGAGCTTTTGAAGCCGATTGATGAATATGTAGGAAAAATACAGGCACAGATTGATGAACTTCGTAAGGATGGTTCAGATAAGGTGCGCAGCTTAAAAAATCACATTGCAATCGTAAAGGAAAATAAGAATTTAACAAAAGAAGAAAAGAGCAGAATGATTGCAAAGGACAAGGAAGCCTTAGAAAAGGCAAAAGCGGTAGAGTCTTCGAATAAAGACAAAGTATCAAAGCTTATCGCAGATGCAGAAGGTTATCTTGCAAAACATTATAAAAATGATTACTATCAGAAAGTTGCTGATAGCTGCAAAGCTGAGAAAGAAGCTGAAAATGCAGAATACAAAAAGATATGTGCTTCCATCAAAGCAGAGCATGAGCAGAATATGAGCAGACTCAGCGATGCAGATGAGAAAAAAGACGAGAAGTATGTTTATAAGAATAAATTATTTGATGCCCAGATGGCACATGAGTCCAGACTTCAGGAGATTAAGGACAGAAAGCATGATGCATATGCACATAAGTATCATCTGATTGACTTACTCCGTATGTCAAGATATACATTTGCACAGAAGAGAGCACAGAAATTTGAAAATTACAAATATACCTTTAATACCACACAGTTCCTTTATAAAAATGGATTGTATATTGTCATTATTTTAATCTTCATTGCTTTATGTATTATTACACCGGTTGTAAAGAATACACAGTTGCTGACAACGACAAACATCTTAAATATTCTGCAGCAGGCTTCACCAAGAATGTTCTTGGCATTAGGCGTTGCAGGACTGATTCTTTTAACAGGTACTGACCTTTCTGTTGGACGTATGGTTGGTATGGGTATGGTAACAGCAACCATCATCATGCATAACGGAATTAATACAGGTGGTGTATTTGGCCATATCTTTGACTTTACCGGTATCCCGGTTGCTGCAAGAGCAATTCTTGCATTGGCAGTCTGTATTGTACTTACAACAGCATTTTCTATGCTGGCAGGCTTCTTTATGGCGAAGTTCAAGATGCATCCGTTTATTTCAACCATGGCAAACATGCTGATTATTTTCGGACTTGTAACATATGCAACAAAAGGTGTTTCCTTCGGAGCTATTGATTCTGCAATCCCGGCTATGTTTATTCCGCAGATTGGAAAATTCCCGACAATTATCCTTTGGGCTGTTGTTGCAGTTATCGTAGTATGGTTCATCTGGAATAAAACAACATTTGGTAAGAATCTGTATGCGGTTGGTGGAAATCCTGAAGCAGCAGCAGTTTCCGGTATATCCGTATTTAAAGTAACATTAGGAGCATTTATTCTGGCAGGTATCCTGTATGGATTTGGTTCCTGGCTGGAATGTAACAGAATGGTTGGTTCCGGTAGTGCAGCATATGGACAAGGATGGGATATGGATGCTATTGCAGCCTGCGTAGTTGGTGGTGTATCCTTTACCGGTGGTATTGGTAAGATTTCCGGAGTTGTAACTGGTGTACTTATCTTTACATCCCTTACATATTCCCTTACCATTCTGGGTATTGATACAAATCTTCAGTTTATTTTCGAAGGAATCATCATTTTGGCAGCAGTAACACTTGACTGTCTGAAATATGTACAGAAAAAATAAGTAATTCGTAATCAGAATCATTCATATATAATCACCATAGGCCGCCCGCTCATCGCCAGAGATGAATGGACGGCCTAAACAATATCAGGTATTCAGAAAAAGACATTTGTCTGATATAATAAGAGCAGGAGAAGAAAGAGCTGAACATGCTGAAAGAGGAACGTCATATGGAAAAGTATAAAGTGATTTTAGTTGATGATGAAATAGAAGCAATCCAGGCAATGGAGCATAAGATGGACTGGGATGGACTGGGCTTTGAGGTGTCAGGCAGTGCAACCAATGGAGTGAAAGCCCTGGAACTGGTAGAAAATATACAGCCGGATGTTGTGATAACCGATATAAAAATGCCTTATATGAATGGCCTGGAACTGGCGCAGAAGTTAAATAATGATTATCCAAATATACATATTATTATTTTTACAGGATTTGATGAATTTGAATATGCCAAAGAGGCAGTACATCTGGAAATTGAAGAATATATGTTAAAGCCGGTAAATGCAGTTGAATTATCTGACTGCATGGAAAGATTGAAAGAGACTTTAAACAGGGAAAGAGAAGAAAAATTAAATGTTAAAAAACTGCAAAATTATTTCCAGGATGCACTTCCGGTGCTAAGGACGAATTTTTTTGTTTCGTTAATTGAAGGCAGGGTAAATGAGACAGAATATGAGAAATTTTTATCTGCCTATCAGATTCCACTGGAGGGACCCTATTATTGCAGCGTGGTATTTCATACTTCAGAGCACCATGTGCCGGAAGGAATGAATCCATTGTTGTTATCCATGTCTGTCGAGCATGAAATAAAGGAAAGGATTGCATCAGAACTCAACTGTCAGGAATTTATGTATCTTGGGAATACAGTTTTGATAGTATCGCTTGATTCAGAAGATAAGGCAACAGAACTGACAGATTTTTGCGATAGATTCTGCAGATGGGCGAACCGTGTGATTGGTGCAGTTGTAACGGCCGGTGTTGGAAGATATTGCGATAGTCTTTTGAATATCAGTAATTCTTATGAAGGTGCAAGAAAAGCAGTATCCTACCGGGTTCTTTATGGAACTGCAAGGGCTATAAATATTGCGGAAGTAGTTCCACGGGAGCAGACGGTAGCCGTACAGTCAGAAGATACGAAAATGCATGAGTTGTTTAAAACGATTTATCTTGGAAATGTAAAAGACATTGAGTCAGCAGTAGAGAGGGAAGTGGAAAAACTTCATAAAAGTGCTGCCACAGTAAATCAGTATCATTTATCAGTTATGGAGATGGTAGGTGCTTTTTACCGGTTCTGCGCCAATAATTTTATGGACTTTAATGATTTCTTTGAAGAAAAAGAAAATCTCTATGAAAAGGTGCCGGAACTGGATAAAGCAACTCTGATGAAGTGGATGAAAAAAGCAGCAGTGGCAATTAGTGAAAAGTTGAAAAGTGCAAGAAATAATACTTCAAGGCGGCTGATTACAGATGCAAAGAATGTTGTGGCAGAGCGTTATATGGAACCTGATTTTTCCCTGGATACGGTATGCTCAGTGCTTGGTGTATCCAATTCGTATTTTTCAACTATATTTAAAAAAGAAACTGGGAAATCCTTTATTACATATCTGACGGATTACCGGATGGATGTCGCAGTCAGGCTTATTGTAGAAACCAATGATAAAAGTTATGAAATTGGAGAAAAAGTAGGGTATCTGGACGCAAATTACTTCAGTTATGTGTTTAAAAAGAAATTTGGAGTATCTCCGTCAAAATACAGAAAATCACCAGAATAGGAATGTGGAGAGGTATGAATCAGAAAAAAAACAGAAAGAAAAAGCACGAAAAAAGGAATATAATTCAAAATATGATGCAGAATATTTCAGCCTGGATGGATATACAGTCACTGCTTATGACAGTTCTTTCTGCCATGACCATTGTTACAACAATAGTTATGGGATTACTGATTTATAGCCGTTTTAAAATGTCAGTAAAAGAAACCGCAATTTCCAATGCAGAAAGCCGGATAGAGAGTACAGTGGATCAGGTAAATAATGAATTGCGGAATATGAGACAGATTTGTAATGCTGTTAATTATAATATCGTACAGGAATATGATATTTCTGACCAGGAATTCAGCAGGCAGTTCAGTCTGTTGTATGAAGTAAATAATGATAAGCTGCAGAGTATGGCCCTTTATGACAGTGATGGGAAAATTATTGCAGCAGAACCAGTAGCTACCAGAGAAAAGAATCAGAAAGTAACAGAGCAGGACTGGTATAAAAGCGCTATAGATGAGATAGAAAATATACATATATCAACACCCCATATACAGGATTTGTTTGAGAATGAGACATATCAATATAACTGGGTGGTGTCTTTAAGCAGTCTTGTGGATATGAATCATGGTGACACTCCGGACAGTGGAGTATTGCTGGTTGATATGAAGTATTCCATGATAGAAGAGGTTTTAGATAACCTGAATGAAGCAGCGGGAGAGACGTATTATTATTTATGTACAGATGATGGGGAAATTCTTTATCACCCAAGAAAAGCAGAAATAGACAGGGGATTTTTTACAGAAGATAGCAGTACGGCTGCCGGTTATGCAGATGGTACATATGAGATTTCTGTGAATGGGGTAAAAAGTAATATAGTTGTGAACAGTCTATCTTATACCGGATGGAAACTGGTAGGAGTTGTACCGGAGGGGGTACAGACGGCAAGCATTAATAAGTTCCGGTATTATATAATTGCCACGGCAATTATTCTTCTGATGATGCTTTTTGTTGTGAATAAAATTATGGCAAGAAAGATTTCGAAACCGATTTTGAAATTGGATGAATCCGTAAAGTCTTATGAAACAGGAGAAAAGACTGAAATATATATAGGGGGTGCTTCAGAGATAAGGCATCTGGCATATTCTGTCCAGAATTCATATAAGCAGATAGAACAATTGATGGAAGAAATTATCCGGCAGCAGAATAAGCGGAGAAAAAGTGAAATGGATGCACTGCAAAGCCAGATTAATCCACATTTTCTTTATAATACACTGGAATCCATCACCTGGATGGTAGAGGCAAATAAGAATGAAGAAGCTGTTTTTATGATTTCGGAACTGGCAAAACTGCTTCGCATCAGTCTTTCAAAAGGAAAGACAGTGATAAGGATTTCGGAAGAATTACAACATAGCAAAAGTTATATGAACATACAGCAGATTCGTTATAAAGACCGGTTTCAAGTGGAATTTCTGATTGATAAAAACGTAGAGGAATGCTGTACTGTAAAACTGGTAGTACAGCCATTGCTTGAAAATGCGATTTATTATGGAGTAGGAAATATGGATGAAGATGAGGGCGGCAAAATTATTGTACGCGGTGAGCAGAAAGGGAATGATATTTTCCTGTCGGTAGAGGACAATGGAATGGGCATGAGCCAGGAAGTGGTTGATAATCTTCTGACAAATAGTGAAAAAGTTCCGAAGCATGGTTCGGGAGTTGGGCTTATCAATGTGCATACCAGGATACAACTGATGTTTGGCAAAGAATATGGATTAAAAATTTACAGTGAGCCGGATGAAGGAACAAAGGCTGTAATACATATTCCGGCAATTCCTTATTCAGAGGAAAAACGTGGAGAACTTGAAAATCAGAACAGAAAAAGAGAGAGGGTAGAAGATGAAAAAAAATAAGCTTACCTTTATTCTCACAGAACTGATGCTTATTGTACTGGCTGCATTTTTTATAATCAGGATTTTTTCAGATAATGAGTCGATGAAAAGAGTTGCAGTTATTGTGGAAGATTCCGGAGATAAGAGATGGGATGCATTGCTGAATGGGTTAAAACAGTCTGCGGAAAATAATAATCTGCATCTGATCATTTGTAATACAGATTTAATTGAAAGCATGGAGGATGAAGAAGAACTGATTAATGAACAACTGCAGAATAATGTAGATGCATTTGTAATCTGTCCGGCTCCGGGAAAAGAAACAAAGACTATGCTAAACCGGCTGCAGGGAGAGAGACCGTTTATACTGATTAATGAGGATACCTACGCAGAAGAGCCATCTGGTTATGCAACGGTAAAACCGGATAATTATAAGATTGGTCAGATGCTTGCGGAGCGGTTAATACAGGATGATGAAGAACAACTGGAGAATAAAAAAATCGGTGTCATTCTTGGAAAGGCAGAGACAGAGGAAAATGTGAACAGAATTGCAGGGTTGAAAGATGGTCTGGAGGGAAGTGGTTGTGAAATTTCCTGGGAGTACAATTATGCCAGGGGAAACCAGAACACCAGTGAGATTATTGCATCTAAGAAACAGGTGGATTATCTGGTAATTCTGGACAATTGGGCATTAGAAGAAGTGGGTGAGGCTGCAGAAGAAAATAAGTATCACGGTGCAAAGATTTATGGAGTTGGAAGCAGTGAAAAAGCAATTGTGTTATTAGATAATCAGAATATAGAATGTCTTGTCGTACCGGATGATTATGAGACGGGGTATAAGAGTATGAATGAGATTGCAAAAAAGCTAAGGCATTCCTTTTACAAAATGAACAGTTGTAAAACAGAAGTCAGAATAATCAATAAAGAAGATTTGTATTCAAAAGAGCTGGAAAGGTTTTTATATTCATATGAGTAGAACAAGAAGAAGGACAATGGCGGTTACGGTAACACTGATAATACTGATACTGGTGCTGCCCGGATGCAATCAGAAGACAAAGCGGATAGAAAATACACTGAGGGTGAGTGTAGTTACCTATACGCATGATGACCCGTTTATCAACGCCACGGTGGATGAACTGAAGGAAGAGTTAAAGAAGCGGGAAACAGAAGAACGGAAGATTATAACATCTGTCAGAAGTGCAGATAATGATCAGAAAGCCCAGAATGAAATTGTCGAAGAAATGATAGATGCCGGGTGTGATATTTTATGTGTAAATCTGGTTGACCGAACGGATCCGACAACCGTTATCAGACTGGCAAGACAGAATGATATCCCTGTCATTTTCTTTAACAGAGAACCGGTTCCGGAGGATTTGTCGCAGTGGAATCAACTATACTATGTAGGATGTGAGGCAAAACAGTCCGGCGAGATGCAGGGAGAAATTGCAGCAGATTACATAAAGAATCATCCGGAGGTTGACAGGAATCAGGATGGGAGAATTCAGTATATTTTACTGGAGGGAGAGGCTGGACATCAGGATGCCATCAGCCGTACAGACAGTTCGGTAAAGACACTGATAGAACAGGGAATCAATCTGGAAAAACTGAGCTACCTGTTTGCAGACTGGAACAGGGGACAGGCGGAAAATAGAATGAATCAGATTATCAGTCAGTATGGGACCGAAGTGGAGATGGTTATTTCCAACAATGATGAAATGGCATTAGGGGCAATTGAAGCTTATAAAGATGCCGGTTATAACCGGCAGGAGTGGCCGATTATATTTGGTATTGACGGATTGGAAGATGCATTAGAGGCAATACAGAATGGAACCATGCAGGGAACCGTATATAATGACAAGGAAGACCAGGCTGGAGAAATGGCAAGGCTTGCAGTGGACATTTATGATGGAAAGAATCAGGAAGTACAAAGCCTGCAGGAAGAAAAATACTATGTATCCCAGTATCGTAAAGTTGACATCAGTAATGTTGAAGATTTTATAAAATAGTGACGAAGAGGAAATATTATGCAGGAAGATTCAAAGTGGCTGAATGATTTTTATCAGGAAGTTAATGCAGGAAAAAGAATGGAACTATGGCAGAAGCACGGGTGTACGGAACAAGCAGAAGGAGATACTTTCCGGGAGCAGCTTTTATATGCTCGATATGGAAAGAAGAAAAAGAAAGAGGATACCTTTATTGGTTATCTGATGCAGATGAAATATCTTTCGGAAAGTACCGGAGTAGATTTTTCGGGACAGCGGAAGAAACAGGCAGTTGAAATCATAAATGGGTTATATCTTCTGGATGCAGAGAACCGAAGCCGGGTGGAACAGGAGATACTTCAGGCAGAATTAAAGAATACGTTTCTTACATTTATGGATGTGAGTAAAAAGGGAAGAGGTTTCACCTCTTTAGTATTTGGAATGGGACAGCTGTCAGAGGAAGGAATTGCTAAAAAAATAGCAGAGCAGATAAGTGCAATTGCATTTACAATGCCACATAAATTTCATATGGACAGGGAATTTGCAGTTTTGCAGAAAGCTGCGTTGGAAGCATTCCGGCAGCAATACCCTGAGCGGGAGCATTTTCTGATGAAATAGCTGCAGATTTTTGCCAGACAATAGAGATGAGGACTATTTTTTACTCGAAAATTGTCGAAAATTGTGGAAAATCGTAAGAATAAAACACATTAAAAATATGAAAATTTGACAATTTTATTGAGAAATAATATTATATAATGAATAGACAGATATGGGATATTATTTGTTGAAATTGAAAAAAGGTAGCGTATGGGTATAAGTAAAGGGTGGTGCTTGAAATGAGTCTGGTTTTTACCAATGACAACTGTATTGGGTGTAACAAATGTATTCGAGTGTGTCCTTGTCCGGGGGCATGTGTGGCAGTAACAGAAGAGGATGGAACAGAGCGGATTCAGGTGGATCCGGCAAAGTGTATTGGTTGTGGCGCATGTATGGATGCCTGCAAGCATGGTGCAAGAGAGTTTGAAGATGATACGGAGCAATTCTTTGCAGACCTTGCAAAAGGTGAGAAAATATCCATACTATTAGCTCCGGCGTTCAAGGCAAATTATCCAGGAGATTATGAGAGGGTACTGGGAGGATTAAAGAATCTTGGAGTGAACCGTATAATCAGTGTATCTTTCGGTGCAGACATTACAACCTGGGGATATCTTAATTATGTAAAGAAATACAACTTTACCGGTGGAATTTCCCAGCCATGTCCGGCAATTGTGGGATATATTGAACACTACTTACCGGAGCTTCTTCCAAAGTTATTCCCGGTACACAGTCCGATGATGTGCAGCGCAATTTATGCAAAACAGGAGATGGGAATTACGGATAAACTGGCATTTATCAGTCCGTGTGTTGCAAAATGGTCAGAGATTCATGACCCGGATACAGAAGGCTATGTATCGTATAATGTGACATTTGATCATTTGATGAAATATGTAAGAGAACATAATATATCAGGTGCATTTGCCAGTGATGAAATTGAATATGGACTTGGTTCCATCTATCCGATGCCGGGTGGCTTAAAGGAAAATGTATACTGGTTCTTAGGGGACGATGTATATATACGTCAGATAGAAGGAGAAAAGCACACATATCGTTATTTGGAGGAGCATAAGGAAGAAATTGCAAAGGGCATGAATAAAGAATTATTCATTGACGCATTAAACTGTGGAATGGGTTGTATTTACGGAACCGGTGTTGAAGAGGAAATTGCAAGAACAGATACAGCTTTATATAATATCCATCAGATACAGGAGAACTGTAAGAAGAATACAAAGAACAGTGCATGGTCAAGAAAACTGACTCCGGCACAGCGCCTTGCAAAATTAAATAAGCAGTTCTCAAAATTAAAATTGGAGAATTATCTTAGAAAATATACAGACTGCTCCGAAGAGTGTAATTATAAACTTCCATCTACAGAGGAACTGAATCAGATTTATGATGAGATGGGCAAGAAGACTAAGGAAGCAAGATGCATTGACTGCGAATGCTGTGGCTATGAAAGCTGTGAAAAGATGGCATTTGCTATTTATAATGGCTTCAATAAGAAGGAAAATTGTATTCATTTTGTAAAGGATACCGTAGAGGAAGAGAAGAAGAGAGCATTAGAACTTGCTGATGAAATCAAGGCAGAAAAAGATGCAGTGGAGAAACAGCAGGAGAATATTAAAACAACGGTGGAGACAGTCAATGACTTGTTTGTATCACTCTATGATTCTGTGGATGATATGGTGAATGGAAACGAAAGTAATGCGACGGAATGCAGTGCAGTATCAGAGGAAATTGGTAATGTGTCTGAATTCTGTGAGAAGCTGACTGGCAGAATGCAGGAGATTGATATGCTGTTGGAATCTATGGCAGAGAATAATCAGGAAGTAGTCTCCATTGCTGCACAGACTAACCTTCTGGCATTGAATGCCAATATCGAAGCAGCCCGTGCAGGAGAGGCGGGAAGAGGTTTTGCAGTAGTTGCAGATGAGATAAATAAACTGGCCATGAATTCCAAGGATACGGCATCCCGGAGTACAGAGAGCCAGGCAAAGGTAAAAGAATCCATTGCGGAGATTATCAAAGATGCGGATGAGCTGGCAAATGTTGTAAATGATACCGGCAACCGGATTCAGAATCTTGCCGCAGCAACGGAGGAGATTGCAGCATCGTCCAATGTGATTTTAAGTGCCGCAAATAGTGTAAAGAGTACACTGGAGCAATTATAAAAATGGTTTACAGAATCGCAGATGAGAAATCATCCGGTTGCATTCTAGCTTTCATTGGAGTATGATTGCGTTGGTATGGAACAGGTCAGTTCCTACGAATATAGATGCACAGGAGGAGAAAGACATCATGAAAATGAAAACCAGACAAATTACAGTTAGTGCAATTATGCTTGCAATCTGTATTGCAAGTCAGTTCTTTAAAAATTTAAGTGTATACATAACAGGACCAGTTATCAATGCAGCATTAATCTTAACTGTATTGTATGCGGGACTGGCATGCGGAATTATTTTAAGTATTATTACACCGGTTACTGCATTCTTTATTACCGGAAGCCCGGTAATGGCAGCCATTCCGGCAATGTTTCCATGCATTATGGCAGGAAATGCCATTCTGGTGCTTTGTGTAGCATTGCTTAAGGGTAAGCTTGGTAGTAAAGCAGGATTCCCGGTTTCTATTGTAATCGGTTCTATCTTAAAAGGATTATTTATGGGAGTTGTAATTTCCCTGATTATTTTACCAAATATGCTTCCGGAGAAAATGGCACCAATGTTAAAGGTATTGCAGCTTCAGTTCTCACTGACTCAGGTAGTTACAGCACTGATTGGTGGAGTGTATGCATTTATTATTGCGGCAGCATTAAGAAAGACTTCATTAGGCAAGCAGGATTAGTAGAATACGAACAGAATAAAAATAGAATCCCCTGAAGCAGGCGGTTGATGATAACCATAACCTGTTTCAGGGGATTTTGCAGGTTAAATTTTCAATGGAGAAGCCGGGTGAGATAAATTTCTCATATTTTGAAACGGATGTAGACTGCACAGAATCTATCGTTTTCCTTATAGTGTTTTTATAATACGAAGAAAGGAAGGATAGATTTATGAAAATGAAACGTGCTTTAAAATGTATTGGTGCAGTGGCACTGGCAGCATCCCTGATGATGGTTCCGTCCATGATTCCGGTGCAGGCATCAAATGGACCATGCATGGAAGGAGAGTTTGCATTTGCCAATATTCAATTGAATGATACGGTTGTATTTTCTACCAATGAGAAAAATACAGTGGACGGAGCGTCTTATGACCAGGCAAGCAATACGCTGACCTTAACCAATTATGACCATCCGGATGTTGCACTTTATACCAACATGATGGGAGACGATTTTAAATTGAATCTGGTAGGCAGTAATAAGCTGCAGAATCTTGGAATCTGGCATGGCGGCTGGGGCGGCTCCCTGACAATCTGCGGTTCCGGAAGCCTTACTGTCAATGAAAACAGAAAGAATCCGGATGGTATTGAATTATTTGCAGAAGGCGGCAAGTCGCTGCTGACGGTTTCCGGGGACAGTACAGTAACGGTATATCGTGGAACTGACGGATGTCCGTTTGGTTCATCCTGGAATTATACGTCATCACCGATTGTGGCAAAGGGACAGGTTAATGACATGAAGATTCAGGCAGAGCATCCTTTTGAAATGATTCAGGTATATGGTGGTTATTTTGGAACTGATATCAGTCCGGTCCAGAGTGATGTGTATACAAAAACCGGAGAAGAAGGCCGGTTTGTTATAACAGAAGTAACCGATATGTCCGGAAATAAGACCTACCGGATTGAAAAATTGCAGGAATGCACTACGCTGGGTGCAGAGGTAGCAATAACTGTAGAAGATAAGCTTACGGATATTTCGGCATATACAGCAAATGGAGAGATAGCAGCTTATTATTCCACTACGATGGCAAGTGGAGGAAGTGATGCCTGTCTGGTAAAGAAACAGGATACGGGAGACACCTTTATTTATAGAGGAACCTATTATGAGGCTGGTAATTCTTACCGGATTCTTTGTCCGATTCTTATGAGTTATACGGATTATAATACACAGGAAACCAGATATCTTATGGACGCAGCACATCCGGTTATGAAAGAGCTTGTAGAAAACATGGCGCTTGCGGAAGATACCTTACCGGCTGGTTATGAATTTGAAGGAAAAGAAGTAGAGAATGTTTACAATGTATATTCCGGGGCGGATGTGATTTCCTTTACACCGAAGCAGGTTGTAGTGAATGGCGTAGTGGATGTAACAGATGGAGATACCGCTATTTCCGACAATGGATTCCGGCAGATATTGGCAGAGAATCAGACAAAGGACATTGTTATCAAATCCAATGATGAGCTTTCCTTTACCTTTGGAAAAGGAACCATGTCAGCCGTTGATAATGTTTCCAGCTATGATTTTGGAGTAAAGATTGTAAAAGATTACAGTGAGCTGGGCACGCTTCCAAATGCAGTAAATAAGAATATTTTCATTGAACAGATTAAGTATAATTATTCCGGTCAGCTTCCGGCAGAAGCACAGATTCGTATTTTTGTGGGAACCCGGTATGCCGGAAAGACATTATATTACAGCCGGTTATTTGACAATGGAACGATTTTAAATATTGATGCGGGAGTAGTAGATTCAGAAGGATATCTGACCGTAAAACAGAATCATTGCTCTACTTATCTTATTACCACAGAAAAGCTGGCAGATACGGCTGCCACAGGAAATGGTGGTACAACATCCGGAAATGGCGGTACAACTTCCGGAAGTGACAGTACAGCTTCCGGTGGTGCGGCTGGAACAGCAGCAAATGCATCAACAACAGCAAATAGCCAGCCAACCGTAAAGACATCCGGTAAACCAAAGACAGGTGATAATTCTGCAATTGCAGTTTGTATGACATTGATTGCAGCAGGTTGTGGAGGAATGTTTGTTTTCGGAAGAAAGAAAGCAACTGAAAATGAATAATCAGAAATAAAAAAGAATAATCAGAATGGAATAAACAGAACAGAATAATTAGAACAACCAGAACAGAAAGGACAGGCACGGATAAAGAGCCTGTCCTTTCTGCTGCCAAAAGAATTGTACAATCATCTTATTTGCCGTATAATAAAAAATAATATAGTAGAAAGAAGCGATAATATGCGCATACAACTTGCAGCTACCATTCGTAAATATGATAAGAAAAATTTTCCAAAGGATATTCTGGCCGGTATTATTATTATGGCAGTTTCCATTCCGATAGCTATGGGCTATGCACAGATTGCAGGACTTCCGGCAGTCTATGGTCTGTATGGTTCCATTTTCCCAATTCTGATATTTGCACTGTGTTCGACTTCACCACAGTTTATTTTTGGGGTAGATGCGGCACCGGCAGCCTTAATCGGTTCGGCACTGGTGGGACTTGGTATTGAGAGTGGAAGCAGTGAAGCAATTGCAGCAGTGCCGGTACTTACTTTCTTTGTGGCAGTCTGGTTATTGGCGTTTTATTTTATGAAAGCAGGAAAACTGGTGAACTATATTTCGGCACCGGTTATGGGTGGATTTATTACCGGAATCTGCACCACGATTATTCTGATGCAGGTACCAAAGTTAATGGGCGGTACCGCCGGCGTTGGAGAACTCATTGAGCTGGTGGAGCATATCGGGCAGACGAAGGTGAATCTGCCATCACTGATTTTAGGCGGCATTTCCCTTCTGATACTTCTTGTATCAAAGAAAATAATGCCGAAATTTCCAATGGCAGTGCTTTTAATGGCAGCAGGAGCAGTAATGACAAAATTTTTTCCGGTGAGGGAATGGGGAATCCAGACGCTGTCTGCAGTAGAACCGGGACTTCCACAGTTTGTGATTCCGGATATCCGCATGCTTCCGATGAAAGAGGTAGTAACTATCAGCCTTTCGGTGGCAGTGGTCATTATGGCAGAAACGCTTCTGGCAGAAAATAATTTCGCACAGAAGAATGGATATCGAATGAATGATAATCAGGAAATTTTTGCATTCTCCATGGGAAATTTCCTGGCAGCATTTACAGGCTGCTGTCCTATTAATGGCTCTGTTTCAAGAACTGCAATGGGAGAACAGTATCAGAGTAAGACACAGCTGACCGGAATCATAGCCGGTTTATCCATGCTGGTATTGCTGCTTTGCGGAACCGGATTTATCGGCTATCTTCCGATTCCGATGCTGACGGCAATTGTAATTTCTGCATTACTTGGGGCAACGGAATTTGAGCTTGCTGCAAGATTGTTGAAGGTCAGCCGTACAGAATTCTTCATTTTCTTAGGAGCATTCTTTGGCGTGCTGGTGCTTGGAACCATCAATGGCGTTTTGATTGGCATTATACTTTCCTTTACTGAGATGATTATCCGTACTGCCAAGCCATCAAGATGTTTTCTTGGAATCCAGCCGGGACATCGCCATTTCCGGGATTTAAAAGAAAGTCATCAGATACATGCGATAGAAGGCGTTCTGATATACCGGTTCAGCAGTAATCTCTTTTTTGCTAATGTGCAGATGTTAAAGCGGGACATTGAAGACAATATAAAAGAGGATACGAAGGCAGTCATTTTAGATGCCAGTGCTATCGGCTCCATGGATATTACAGCGGCGGATCAGTTGGAAATGCTGTATCAGGGTCTTAAGAAACGTGGTATCTGTTTTTATATTACAGAACATATTGCAGATTTGAATGAACAGATGCGAAAGCTTGGTCTGGGACACATCATAGAAGAGGGCAGCGCAAGAAGAACAATACATATTGCTTTAAAGGATATGGGTTATGAACGTCCTTATCCGCTGGAGGGCGGTGTAGACAATAAACAGCGCAGTGCCTCAAGAAAGAGGGCGGATAACCGGGTGCAGGAATTTGTCTGGGCATTTGGTTCGGAAACTGAAGATGCTATAGAGCGGCAGATTGTGGCACAGATAGAACAGCTGAAAAAGACAGGAGATGTGGAAAAGCTGTTACATGGAAGCTGGTCCCATATGGAAGAACTGGACGAAGATGAGTGGCTGGAGCATTTAGAGGAGCATTTGAAAGAGATTGTTAATATTTCCGGTAAAGATGAAAGAACGCTGGCTATGCGGTTAGAGGAACATCGACGGGAAGTACATGAGCGTATTGCAAAGGAACATCCGGAACTGGCAGAGCGCTTTAAAGAACGCCGGCATGCGTTAGACGAACATCTGAAGGAACGGAGACCGGAGGTTTATGCACTGGTAGAGGACTTAAGGGAAAAACGGACTTCAGGAAAGATTTAATTAGGCAGAGACATCTTGCTTTTTCGACAAAATTTGCAGGAACCAGTCTGATAATCTGAAACAGATTGGAAGGTATTATGCGGGATGAAAAAGGAAAAGCAGGAAAAAAGGTTTTTTACGGTATTGATTGTATGTATTGTGGTTATGGCTTTGATATTTGGCTGGATGTCAAAAGACCTTGGGGGTTCAAATCAATACATTGATAAGAACAGCAAACAGAGTTTATCTGAACTGATGGAACAGATGGAGCGTGCTTACCGGAACCGTCTGGAGATTACTTATGAACAGATAGATTCTATTGAAAAATATATGTTCGGGGATGGGGAAAGGGAAGCAGAACTGAAAGATTACCAGAACTATTTTGACTCTATGGAAAGTAATATGGTGCGGGATATTGTCTTTGTCAATGATGAAGGTGAATATCTGTGCATGCGTGGACTGAATGGCAGAATACAGATGCAGGATGGATTGTCAGAATTATTTGGTGAGAATAAAGGAATTGCCCAGTACTGTACCTGGAAGGATGGAGAGGAAATCTTTATAATTGCAAAATCAGTAGATTCTTTTTTGGTCAATGGGGAAGAATATGAAGCAATTGCATTTCTATTCCGGCCACAGATTATTAACGATCTTTTTGTAACGTCTGCTTATAACGGACAGGCTAATATCTATGTCATGGATGAAAACGGAGAAGTGGCATATGCAAGCATTAATAATGAGCCGGGTGAAGTAACCATAAATTATAATCTGTTTGATAGTTACCATGAACAAAAGATTATGAATAAGAAAGATTATGAAAAAGTGAAGTCGGACTATGCAGAACGCAGCTCCGGGTGTATAACCCTGGAACGTGAAAATGAGTCCGACTATTTTTCGTATCGTGCATTAAAAGGAACACAGTATATGATAGCCTGTGAAGTGGACATTACGATTGTGCAGAATGTACTGGCAGATTATCAGATTATGATGCTGCATATCTGGCTGACAGTGACCTGCATTATCATTGCAATGTTAGCAGCACTGGGTATTAGTATTCTATGGATTTATAATGAAAAGAATAAGGTAGCTTACGCGAGACGAAATGCAATGCAGCAGGCAGAAGCAGCAGAGAAGCTGGAAGAAGTCAATACTGCATTGGAAGAGACGGTGCTGTTTGCAAATACGGCAAAAGCAGAGGCAGAGCGTGCCAATGAAGCGAAAAGTGTATTTTTATCCAATATGAGCCATGATATGCGGACTCCTTTAAATGCGGTTATGGGACTGGCTACACTGATTTCAAGAGATGCTGAAAATTCGGATTGTGTCCGGGAATATGCAAGAAAACTGACTTATTCAGGGGAACATCTGCTTGGACTCATTAATGATGTCCTTGATATGTCGAAGATTGAGGCCGGTAAAACGGTCCTTAATATTATGAACACGAATATTGCTGAACTGGTGGAAGAACTGGATATGATTATCCGTTCACAGACCAGAGAGAAGGGGCAGGAATTCATGATTCATGTACATCGGATAGAAACAGAAGAAGTGGAAGCAGATAAATTACGTCTGAAGCAGATACTGCTGAACATTTTATCCAATGCAGTAAAATATACCCCAAAGGGCGGTAAGATAGTATTTGATATTACAGAAGTACCAAAGAAAAAGGGAAACTTTGCACAGTATCAGTTCCGGATCAGTGATAATGGACAGGGGATGGGTGAAGAGTATCTTAAGAATCTTTTTGACCCATTCAGCCGGGAAGTGCAAAGCACTGTTAATCCGGTTTCCGGAACGGGTCTTGGAATGCCAATTGCCAAGAGCCTGGTGGAGTTAATGGGTGGAAGCATTCATGTGAAGAGTAAGCTTGGAAAAGGAACTACTTTTGAGGTGATTTTGAATTTCCGGAAAATAAAGTACCAGGAGAAGGTTAACTGGTGGAAACTGCAGAAGATAAGCCAGGTACTGGTGGTTGATGATGAGAGTGAATCAAGAAGATATATTATGGATACGCTGCATCCGTTTGGGATTGATGTGCAGACAGCAGATTCCGGCAAAATGGCGGTTCATATGGCAGAACAGGCTGTGGAAGCCGGAAAAACAAAGACCTGGGATGTTGTAATTATAGACTGGAAGATGCCGGGAATGGATGGCGTTGCAACGGCAGAAAAATTGCATCAGATTCTGGGAGAGAAAACAGTATTACTGCTTTTTGCCTATGATTGTAAGGAGATAGAAGAAGCAGCGGGTTATGCTGGAATTCAAAGTATTTTAAGCAAGCCGTTTTTTGTGACAAATTTTAAACGGTGCATCGAACAGGCAAGAAAAGAGCAGCAATTGCAGGGGAAAGGACAAGCAACAGAAAAAGAGAAAATGACATTAAAAGGAATGCGTTTTCTGATAGCAGATGATAATGATTTAAATGCAGAAATATTGGAAGAACTGTTAAAAATGGAAGGTGCAGACTGTGACCGGGCAGTAAATGGCAAGGAAGCAGTAGAAATGTTTGCAAGAGCGGAGGAAGGACGATATAATATTATTTTAATGGACATTAAGATGCCTGTTATGAATGGCTATGATGCAACGAAAGAAATCCGGAGACTTAAGAAGAAGGAAGCAGCGAAAATACCGATTTTTGCCATGACTGCCAATGCCTTTGCGGAAGATATCCGGACCTGTATGGAAACAGGGATGGATGCACACATTGCCAAACCGGTGGATCTGGATTTATTAGAAGAAAACATCCGGATTTATATGCAGGCAAAAGCATAACAAAAGAAGAAGGGAACAGAAGAATGGGTATTTTTAAGAAACGTCTGACTGTAAATGAAGCAATCAATGCAGCGCATACTTCGGAAAATGCAATTATAATTGACTGCCGGGCAAAGGAAGATTATCAGAAAGGACATGTGGCAGGAACAAAGAATATTCCGCTGGACAAGATAACGGAAGACCGTATTTTGCGGAGATTCCCGGATAAGGAAAAATCTTTTTATATTATAGGAAGTTACAGCTGCCGGTCCGAAAAGGCGGTAAAAGCATTTAAGAAATTAGGCTATAAGAATGCTATTTTCGGCGGTTATATGGAGGAACACCACGGAATTCTGGTGAAGTAAGCTTAATGATTAAAATTGTATAAAGTCTATAAAGAATAAGAAAAATGCAGAAAATGTTTGTGAAAAAACAGGAAATTTCTGCATTTTTTTAATACCAAAATATACAAATTGGCGCAAGTGTACAAATTGCATAAAAAAACAACCAAAAAACTGGCAAAAATTGCAGAAGAATATGGAATATTTACACGAAAAAATAGCAAATGGTCAGACCTATTTTCGCAGGAAGAAAACGGTTGCGTTTGCATTTTTTTCTTGTTAGAATTTTAACGATTTAAAAATGCCTTAGAGCAGCAGAAGGAAGTGAGACAGATGGATGCTCTGGTAAATAGCCTGATGGAAGAATTGAACTGTGAAACGGTATTTACAATTCCGATATTCGGAGGCATTCCCATTTATGAATCCGTAGTAGTAACCTGGATTATCATGGCAGTAGTTATTGTGCTGTGCATACTCCTGACCAGGAACTTAAGTGTGGAACATCCGGGACGCAGACAGATTATTCTGGAAACGGCTGTAAACGGGTTGAATAACTTCTTCCGGGATACCATAGGTGAAAATGGAAAGCAGTATATTCCTTATCTTATGACGGTGGCAATCTATATTGGAATTGCCAACTTAATCGGTCTGCTGGGATTTAAACCACCGACCAAGGATATGAATGTTACCGCAGCATTGTCCCTGATGAGTATCATATTGATTGAGATGGCGGGTATCCGCAGGAAAGGAACGAAGGGCTGGCTTAAGAGTTTTGCAGAGCCGATGCCGGTAGTACTTCCAATCAATATTCTGGAGGTCTTTATCAAACCATTGTCGCTGTGTATGCGACTTTTTGGAAATGTATTAGGTTCATTTGTCATTATGGAATTGCTGAAAATGGTAGTACCGGCAATTCTGCCAGCAGTATTTAGCTGTTATTTTGACATTTTTGACGGATTGATTCAGGCATATGTATTCGTATTTCTGACCGCATTGTTCGTCAAAGAAGCAACCGAATAGGGAAGAAAAAACAAAAAGAGAAACAAAAAAGTAGAAAAGAAAAGGAGTGCATATTATGTCATCAACATTATTAGTAGCAATCGGAGCAGGTATCGCAGTATTAACAGGTATTGGAGCAGGACTTGGAATTGGAAAAGCAACATCATCCGCAGTAGATGCAATTGCAAGACAGCCGGAAGCAGAGAGCAAAATCAGCAAATCACTTCTTCTTGGATGTGCATTGGCAGAGGCAACTGCTATTTACGGATTCGTTATCGCATTGTTAATCATCCTCTTCTTAAAATAATAAAGAAAGATTATAGAAAGGCAGGTACGGGAAATGCTTAGCATTAATTTTTGGAATATCTTATGGACCGTTGTAAATCTGCTGGTATTATATGTAGTCTTTCGTAAATTTCTTTATCAGAGAGTCATGAATGTGATTGAGGCAAGAGAAGAAATGGTAAAGAAGCAGTTCGACGATGCAAAGAAAAGCGAAGAAGATGCCAGAAAATTAAAGGCAGATTATGAAGAACGCTTATCGGATGCAAGAACGGAGGCAGACCAGATTATTATTGATGCCAGAGCAAGAGCAGAAGAAGAGCATGCACGCTCGGTAGAGAAGACCCGGGAAGAGACTGAGCATATGTTAGAAAAAGCCAAGGAAGATATTGCAAACGAGCAGGAAAAGGCACAGCAGGCAGCTCAGGCTGAGATTGCCAAACTGGCAGTCATCGCTGCACGGAAAATTATGAAAACAGGTGATGCTCATGACACAGGAAGCAGTAAATAACGCAAAGGTATTGTATCGGCTGGGTGCCACAAGACAGGAAGCAGATACCCTTCGTAAGCTGTATGAGCTTACACCGGAACTGCTTAAGGTTCTTACAAGCCCGGTAATTTCCATACATAAGAAAGATGCCATAATAGAGAAAGTATATCAGAATGCAGGATTATCCAAAGTGCTTGTAAATTATACCAAAGTGATGTGCAGACTGGGTTATATCGAAGAAATCAGCGATATACTGGAAGCATTTTATCTCTATTGGGACAGACAGAATCATATCCTGCGTGCAGAACTGACCTGTGTAGGTACACCAAAGCCACAGGAAGAAGCAGAGGCAAGAAAGATTCTTACGGAAAAATATCCGGACTGTGAGATTGTTCTGACAGAAAAAGAAGATGAGAGTCTTCTGGGCGGATATGTCATCAAGGTTCATCATAAAGAATATGACAGAAGCTATGAAGGCCGCTTACGTCAGTTGGAAAGAAAATTAACAGGGAGGTGAAGCCTGTGGGTGCAATTAGTGCTGCAGACATAATCTCGATTATCCAAAGCGAGATAGAAGAATTTGACTGGGATGAATCCAGTCGTGAAACCGGTTCCGTAATCTGGGTCGGTGACGGAATTGCAACCATTTACGGAATCGACCATGCAATGTATGGCGAAATCGTAGTATTTGATAATGGTGTAAAAGGAATGGTACAGGATATCAGACAGAATGAAATTGGTGTTATTTTATTCGGCCGCGATACCGGAATCAAAGAAGGAACCAAAGTAGTTCGTACAAAGAAGAAGGCTGGAATCCCGGTAGGGGAAGGCTTTGTTGGAAGAATCATTAATGCATTAGGTGAGCCGATTGATGGAAAGGGCGAGATTAAGGAAGATGATTATCGTCCAATCGAAGAGGAAGCACCGGGCATTGTAGAACGTAAATCAGTAAATACACCAATGGAAACAGGAATCTTGTCCATTGACTCCATGTTCCCAATTGGTAGAGGACAGCGAGAGTTAATTATCGGAGACCGTCAGACCGGAAAGACCTCCATTGCGACAGATACCATCATTAACCAGAAAGGCAAAGGAGTAATCTGTATCTATGTTGCCATCGGCCAGAAGGCGTCCAGTGTAGCAAAAATCGTATCTACACTGACCAAGCATGATGCAATGGATTATTCCATTGTGGTTTCCTCAACTGCAAGTGATCCAGCATCCATGCAGTACATCGCACCATATGCAGGAACTGCAATGGCAGAGTACTTTATGCATCAGGGAAAAGATGTGTTAATCGTATATGATGATTTATCCAAACATGCGGTAGCATATCGTGCAATTTCTCTGTTGTTAGAGCGTTCTCCGGGACGTGAAGCTTATCCTGGTGACGTATTCTACTTACATTCCAGATTGTTAGAGCGTTCCAGCCGTTTAAGTGATGAATTGGGCGGAGGTTCCATTACCGCACTGCCAATCATTGAGACACAGGCAGGAGATGTATCCGCATATATTCCGACCAACGTCATTTCCATTACAGACGGACAGATTTTCTTAGAGAGTAACCTTTTCTTCTCAGGTATGCGTCCGGCAGTCAACGTTGGTTTGTCCGTATCCCGTGTCGGTGGTGCTGCACAGACCAAGGCAATGAAGAAGGCATCCGGAAGTATCCGTATCGACCTGGCACAGTATCGTGAGATGGAAGTATTTACCCAGTTTGCATCGGACCTTGATGATATGACTAAGGCACAGTTACAGCATGGAAAAGCATTGATGGAGCTTTTAAAACAGCCACTCTGCCATCCGCTTTCCCTGCATGAGCAGGTAGAGACACTGTGTATGGCAAACCATGGTGTATTTGATAAAGTAGAAACAAAGAATGTAAAACAGTATCAGAATGAGATTCTTGAATATATGGATTTGAAGCATCCGGAAATCGGCAGGGAAATCGAAGAAACCAGAGTGCTTTCCGATGAACTGACCGATAAGATTGTTGCGGCTGCAAAAGAATTCGAAGACAGTAGAAATCAATAGGAATGAGCAGGTGTTGTTATGGCAAATGCAAAGGAAATTCAGGATCGGATGAAGAGTATCAATGATACATTGAAGATTACCAATGCAATGTATATGATTTCTTCCTCGAAGCTGAAGAAATCAAAGAAAATGCTTTCTGACACAGAACCTTATTTCTTTACCCTGCAGTCGGAAATGAGCAGAATCTTAAGACATCTTCCGGATATTGAGGACATTTATTTTAAGACCAACGAAGAGAAAAAGCCGGAAGAACGGATGGTAGGTTATATTGTTATTACGGCAGATAAGGGTCTGGCAGGCTCCTATAACCATAATGTATTAAAGCTTGCAGAGGAGCATTTGAAAGCACATAAAAATAACAAACTGTTTGTATTAGGTGAGTTAGGCCGTCACTATTTTGAACAGCGTGGAATTGAGATTGATAAGCAGTTCCACTATACCGTACAGAATCCGACACTGAACCGTGCAAGAAATATTGCAGAGGAACTTCTGGAGCTGTATCGGAAAGAAGAGTTAGATGAAGTCTATATCATCTATACCAGCATGGTCAATGCAATTCAGGAGGAGACACAGATCAGACAGCTGCTCCCACTGAAGAAAGCAAGTTTTAACGTGAAACTGCCTGCAGATATTCCGATGGAGGAACTGGCATTGAAACCATCTCCGGAGGCGGTGATGGATCGAATTGTACCGGATTATGTAGTTGGTTTCATCTATGGAGCGTTAGTTGAGTCTTATTCCTGCGAGCAGAACGCAAGAATGATGGCAATGGAGGCAGCAACCAAAAGTGCCAAAGATATGCTCCATGAGCTGGATATCTTATATAATCGTGCAAGACAGGCAGCAATTACCCAGGAAATAACCGAGGTCATTGCAGGAGCGAAAGCTCAGAAACGGAAAAAGAGGCAGTGATAAGGAGGCTTTTTCATGAAGACAGGAAAAATCATACAGGTGTTAGGCCCGGTAGTGGATGTCTCATTTGAAGACGAAGAATTGCCGGCAATCAAAGACGCCCTTGAAGTGAAAAACGGCGATAAGAAGTGCATCATGGAAGTGGCACAGCATATCGGAAATCATATGGTACGTTGTATTATGTTAGCTTCCAGTGAGGGACTTTGCCGTGATATGGAAGTAACCGCTACAGGAAGCGGAATAAAAACTCCGGTCGGAGAGCAGACACTGGGAAGACTGTTCAACGTATTAGGAGAAGCAATCGATGGTGGCGAACCATTGAAGGATGCACCGGAATGGGTCATTCATCGTGAACCACCGGCATTTGAAGACCAGAATCCGGCAGAAGAAATCTTAGAGACCGGTATTAAAGTTATCGACCTTTTGGCACCATATGCAAAAGGTGGTAAGATTGGATTGTTCGGTGGAGCCGGAGTAGGTAAAACCGTATTGATTCAGGAGTTAATCAGTAATATTGCAACAGAGCATGGTGGATATTCTATTTTCACCGGTGTTGGAGAACGTTCCCGTGAGGGTAATGACCTCTGGACAGAAATGAAGGAATCCGGTGTATTAGAGAAGACGGCCTTAGTGTTCGGTCAGATGAACGAGCCGCCTGGAGCACGTATGCGTGTGGCTGAGACCGGACTTACCATGGCAGAATATTTCCGTGATGAGAAACACCAGAATGTGCTTCTTTTCATTGACAATATTTTCCGTTTTACACAGGCAGGTTCTGAGGTATCTGCATTGTTAGGACGTATGCCTTCCGCAGTAGGATATCAGCCGACACTGGCAACTGAAATGGGTGAATTGCAGGAGCGTATTGCATCTACAAAGAATGGTTCGGTTACATCCGTTCAGGCAGTCTATGTACCGGCAGACGATTTAACTGACCCGGCACCGGCTACTACTTTCGCGCATCTGGATGCGACCACCGTACTTTCCAGAAAGATTGTAGAGCAGGGTATTTATCCGGCAGTAGACCCGCTGGAATCTACATCCCGTATCTTAGAGGCAGACATCGTTGGAGAAGAACATTATCAGGTAGCCCGGAAAGTACAGGAGATTCTGCAGAAATACAAAGAGTTACAGGATATCATCGCAATTCTTGGTATGGAAGAGCTGGCAGATGAGGATAAGTTACTGGTATATCGGGCAAGAAAGATTCAGAAATTCTTATCACAGCCGTTCCATGTAGCAGAGAACTTTACTGGTGTAAAGGGTGTTTACGTTCCATTAGCTGAAACCATTCGAGGATTCAAGGCAATCATCGATGGTGATATGGATCAGTATCCGGAAAATGCATTCTTCAACGTAGGAACAGTAGAAGACGTTATCCGTAAAGCAGAAGAGATGGAACACCAGAATGCATAGGAGCTATCATCTTTAGAATAGAGGTACAGGTATGGCAGGAAATACATTTTATTTAAAAATAATTGCAGCAAACCGGGTATTCTATGCCGGCAGATGCCGTTCTCTGATTGTTCCGGAATATGACGGACAGAAAGAGATTTTAGCACACCATGAAGATATGGTCATTGCCATTGATGAAGGTGAAATGCGTTTTCAGCCGGAAGGTACTGCAAATTGGGAATATGCAGTAGTTGGCATGGGTTTTGTGGAAATCGTCAACAACCGTGTGACACTTCTGGTAGAAACTGCAGAGCGTCCGGAAGAGATTGACGTTGCCCGTGCCAGAGAAGCAAAAGAGCGTGCCGAGGAGCAGATGCGGCAGAAGCAGAGCATCCAGGAATACTATCATTCCAGAGCATCCTTATCCCGTGCCCTGACCCGGCTGAAGGCAACCAGCAAGTACCAGTAAGCAATAGGAAACCCGCAGATTATCTGTTTGAAAACAGGTGGTCTGCGGGTTTCTTGAGCTGCCGGTGGCAGGTTCTATGGGTATCAAATATTTATGTAATATAAAAGTTATTTCATGAGTGCAGTAACGTCCTCTAAAGGAAGATTACAAAGTTCTGCTATTTCCTTCGCATCAAACTTTCCTGTTTTTAATAGACGAAGGGCGGTATCGGTAGAAGCCTGCTTTAATCCTTGCTCAATTCCCTGGGCAACACCCTGCTTTAATCCCTGTTCAACACCGGCGTCAAATTCGGCTTTTCTCAGTTTTTTCTCTTCTTCAACTTTATCATATTCAAAAATACTCATAGCAATTACCTCCGCCTGATTCTTCCTAAGAAAATCTGCCAGAATATTTTCCTGAATGCATTCGGTGACAGCCTTTTGTACGGCATCATCCAAAGGCATCTGTTCTGCAAAGGAACGAACCTTTGCAACATAAATGGAATATTCCTTTAAAATCTGGCAATGGGACATTAACTTGGTGTTGTGTCCTGCGTTTACATTGAATGTAGTAACAATAAGTTCCAACGATGGATTGTCGGTTGCATGATAAAAAGCATCTGACAAACGGCTGGTATAGCAATCATCTATCGGTGTGCTTCCATTATAAAATACAATAAAATGGGGATTTGGAATTTTTTGTAGTGCAGAAGAATACAGGGATTTCTTATCCACAAGCTTCTGGTATTCCACTGCGATGTAGAATAAATCCCGAAGCGGAATATTTGGATTCATTGTGGACTGATGCTCGTATAGATAGAGATTCATGTCCAGAATAAAAGCCAGATCGTTCTTCATTCCCATGTAAATGGCATTTTCCAGGGTTACAATTTCAAGGGCACCGGAATCCGTGTAATGACTGTTATTAATTGCATTGTAAAGGGATAATAGTGCTTCCTTATCCGAAAACAGCATCCGGAAAACAGTGTCCTTAAATTTGCGGTTCGCCACCGGTGTGCGTTTCGTTGTTTCATGTGCTTTTCCTGTCATAGGCAAGTCCTCCTTGTGTGTGGCAGGAGGATAAGCAGCAATAGAAAATAAATATCATATCCAGTGGCAAAAGATTACCTGCTATCGAATAATGGCAGGTATTTCCATACTGTATCGCTCCTGCTTTTTAGTTAAATAGTGAATCAAAAGCATAGATAGATACAGAAATGCGGGGTTCTATGCAGAACCGGATTTGAACTATAGAAAGTGCCATATAGATTGTATAATATATGCTTTTTCACATTTTAACATAGGAAGAGTGCAGGAGCAAGACAGAAAAATTATTCCGCTTCTATTTCCGCCTTGATTTCATCTTCGGTTGCCGCCATTGCCTGTAAAGTCATGGTAAGCAGTTTCTCTAAGTCCCAGCCAAGCTGTGCGGCACCACGTTCAATGACTTCACGGGAGCATCCGGCAGCAAAGCCTTTGCTCTTATATTTCTTCTTTAAGGATTTTAATTCCATATCTTTCGTGCTCTTGGATGGACGCATCAGTGCGGCGGCCCAGATAAGACCGGTTAATTCGTCTGCGGCAAATAAAACCTTTTCCATTTCGTGAACCGGTTCCACGTCAATGGTTGTGCCACATTCTACAGTAATGCCGTAGCCGTGGGAGCAGACCGCATGAATAATGTCATCCGAAACGCCGCCATCCTTTAACAATTCCGGAGCCTTAAGACAATGCTCGGCAGGATATAATTCGAAGTCGATATCGTGAAGCAGTCCCACGATACCCCAGTATTCAGCATCCTCACCATAGCCTAATTCATTGGCATACCATTTCATAACAGCTTCAACCGTAAGCGCATGCTGAATATGAAAAGGGTCTTTGTTATATTTTTTCAGTAATGCAAAAGCATCATTTCTTGCAATGTGTTCCATTTTTTCGACCTTCTTTCTTTTGGTAGTTCAGTAAAAATATACACCGGATAAAATAAATGTGCAAATCAAATTTGTGTGGAAAAAGGGCATTTTTTTGCATATGGCATCATTATCCAAAGAAATGCTACAGGGATTGTTAAGAGGAAAGCTTGGTTTCAACGGAATGATTACTACAGATGCCACCAATATGGTAGGCTTTGGCTGTGCCGGAAGACGTAAAGAGCTGCTTCCGAAATTCATCAATGCAGGCTGTGACATGCTTTTATTTACGAAGAATCTGAAAGAGGGTTACGAGACTGTTTTAGAGGCAGTTAAGAGTGGCATACTTTCAGAAGAACGTCTGAATGAGGCGGTTACTTATATTTTGGCAACAAAAGCATCTTTGAAGCTGCATGAGAAACAGAAATCGCATACTCTGATTCCGGATGAGTCTGCCCTTGATATTTTGCGTTGTAAGAAGCATATTGACATGGCATATCAGGTATCCGATAAAGCAATTACACTGGTAAAGGATGAGCAGAATCTTCTGCCACTTTCTAAGGATAAATATAAGAAGGTACTGACCATCGTATTAGGAGATGCCATCAGTGCCAGCGGAAAACCGGCAGTGGGAGGCCACCAATCGGCTATGATGCACCATGGTTTGTCCATGAGATTCCGACCATGTTTATCTCCATTGCAAATCCGTATCATATACAGGATGTGCCGATGATAGAGACCTTTATCAATGCATATACAGCCAATGAATTTAACGTTGAAATGCTGGCAAAGAAAATAAATGGCGAGTCGTCCTTTAAGGGAAAGAATCCGGTAGACCCATTCTGCTATCAGAGACAGACAAGAACCATATAAAAGTACAGGGATAAGAGGAAAAAGATGAAAGCCTTGAAATTATACTGGAACGATATGAAGGAAAGGAAACTTGAAGAGAACCAAAAAGAAATCCTTTTACTGGTACAAAAAAGTAATCGAAGGCAACGGAGAAATTCTAAGATAAACGGCTGTTATTATCTTAAAAAATATTGCATATTTACGAAAAAATAGGAAAAAAAGTAAAAAAAACCCCTTGTTCTATCGGAAAACCTGTTTTATAATAGAGGGAAAAATGAACAGGCAATACGGAGGAAGAAGTAGAAATGAGCAAGAAACTGATTATCGTAACATCGCCGCCAGCTTGCGGGAAAACATATATTTCAAAAGAACTGGCAAAGAGATTAAATCATATTGTATATCTGGATAAAGATACTTTAATTACATTATCAAAACAGATTTTTGTAGTGGCTGGACAGCCATATAATAGAAGCAGTGATTTCTTTGAGAAGAACATTCGTGATTATGAATATGAATGTGTCGTAAATCTGGCACTGGAGGCATTAGAGTATGAAGATCTGGTTCTTATCAATGCACCATTTACAAGAGAAATCCGTGATATGGAATATATCAAAGGTCTGAAAGCCCAGCTGGCAAAGAAAGATGCTACATTAGTAACAATCTGGGTACAGACAGATCCGGAAATCGTTCATGAGAGAATGATTACCAGAGCATCTGACCGTGATGACTGGAAGTTAGAGCACTGGGATGAATATATTGCATCCTGTAACTTTGAGATTCCGGAAGATCTGCATGATCCGAATGTAAAAGATGATTTACTGATTTTCAATAACAATAATGATGAAGAGTTTGAAAAGTCCATGAAAGAGATTACTGGAATCTTAAATGAGACTATCAATCAGGACTAATTACATAGTTTAAAAGTGGAACCCCGGGCAAAATGCTTCTTATGGGAAGAGAAGTATTTTGCTCGGGGATTTTTTACTTTACAGGAAATTGCTTTCTTGTAAAGTAAAAAATGCTCCGCGAGGATGCACACTGCGGCGCATAAGGTAGATGTCGCAGGCGCGAGAATGCGCCAAGGCACATTCTTTTTTATAACAGAATGTGGAGAACTTTTTGTATTTGTGCTATGATATGAATATGTGGAGCATATATGGAATGGATATCCGGCTGTTAAAAGAGCATCCGGAATATAAAGAACAAATAAAATTGCTTCCCACACGTTGGGAGAAGGTAAATAAAATAAAAAAAGAAGAGGACAGACTGCGGAGTCTTGCTGCAGGCATCCTGCTTTCCTATGGGCTACGGGAAAATGGTATAGATTTAGATGCCTGTCAGTTTATAATGGGAACCCATGGCAAGCCGCAGGTGGCAGGCTGTGAGGGACTGCATTTTAATCTGTCTCACACAGGAAACTATGCAGTGGCGGTATTTTCTGATGCACCGGTTGGAATTGACATCGAACACCGGAGAGCATTAAAGCAGACGCTTTTGGACAAGTGCTGCACAAAGGACGAGCAGGCATGGATACAGAGCCAGCCGGATAAAGAAATGGCATTTGTACGTCTCTGGACAGCCAAGGAAAGCTATGTAAAATGGAGTGGCGAAGGAATTACCTTTCCATTAAAGAACATTGCAGTTCACCGGAGGGAGAATGGCATCGCATCTTATCCGAAGAAAGATGGCATAGCACTTTACCGGGAAGGCATCCTGCAGCCGGTAAACTTCGCAGAGCATGATGAGATACCGGATTACCACATCTGCGTGTGCACGGAGTCTGAGAAAGAAAATGCGGCAGAAATTATATGGCTACAAGAGGACAGCTTCTCATGAGCAATGTCAGCGCATGATTCACATTTGCTGTCTGCTAATTATGGGGCGGGGGAAGTGACAGAAAGGCAGAAGAAGGATGAAAAAATATAACACTGTTATCTTTGACTTGGATGGAACCTTATTAAACACATTAAAGGATTTGACTGATGCAACCAATTATGCATTGGAAAAATATGGACAGCCACAGCACAGTATAGAGGATGTCCGGAAATTTGTCGGAAATGGCATCCGCAAGCTGATTGAGCGTGCGTTAGAGGGCGGAGAGGAAAATCCGGAATTTGAGCATGTATTTGCAGCTTTTAAAGAATATTATGGTGAGCATTGTAATGACACCACCTGTCTTTATCCGGGCGTGGAAGAAATAATTACTTCCTTAAAGGGACAGGGCTATCGCCTTGCAATTGTTTCAAATAAAGCAGATTTTGCAGTAAAGGAATTACAGCAGATTTATTTTAAAGGAAAGATTGAAGTTGCCATTGGAGAAAAAGATGGCATTCGTAAGAAACCCGCACCTGATACTGTTATGCAGGCGTTAAAGGAGCTTGGAAGCAGCAGGGAAGAAGCGGTCTATGTAGGCGATTCTGATGTGGACATTGCAACAGCAGCAAATTCCGGTATGCCATGCATCAGTGTGACCTGGGGATTCCGGGATGTTCCATTTTTAAAGGAGCATGGAGCAACACATCTGGCAGCTAGTGCTGAAGAATTGTATGCAATTTTAGATGAATTCAATGCGTAAAAAGGAGAATGGCAAATGGAAATTATCCGACAGATGCAGGAGCGGAAGGACTTGACGGAACGGGAAAGAAATATTCGTGATTATCTGATGGAACATCCGGAGGCTGTCATTTCCATGACAGCAAAGCAGTTAGGGGAAGTTTCTTATAGCAGTACTGCAGCTGTAAGCCGCTTTTGCCGGAAAATCGGCTGCCAGGATTATGGAGAATTCCGGCTGCGTTTCCTAAGTGAATTGCAGAGTACGGAGGGTGGACAGGAGACGACCACAGAGCATTTTGTAATACAGCAGCAGGAAAATGCCATGACCATTAGGAATAAGATTGCGGACATTGACACCCTTGCCGTTGAAAAGACAAAGCGTCTTCTTACGATTGATCAGCTGGCGCGGGTGGGAAAAATGGTGCATGAGGCCAAGTACATTGATTTCTATGCCTTTGATATGAATATACATCTGGCACGCTACGGCTGCAGTCAGTTCTTCCATTGCGATAAGGTGGCAAATACTTATGCGGAAGATAATATACAAAGGATGATGGCATTGCAGAATAATGAAAATCATCTGTCCATCATGATTAGTCATACCGGAAATAATAAGAAGCTGGTGGAACTGGTAAGGGATTTACATCGGGCAAAAGCAAAAACCATTCTGATTACATCCCAGGGCAAAAGCAGGATGAAAGCATATGTGGATGAGGTTCTGCTGACACCAAGAACACTGACAGAGTGTGGAAGTATCCGGATGGAAGGACTGTGGACAGTGGCATTTTCCGCAGCAACAAAATACCTTCTGGATGTTATGTTTGCAATGGAATTTTCTGCCGGTTATGCTGAAAATATAAAACTGAGCAAGCAATATTATGAGATTGGTGCAAAGAACCTGTGTGATACAGAAAAATCATAGCAATAAAATGAAACAAAATTTCAAGATTTCATTCATAAGAGCCGATTCTTTTGAAACAATCATTCAAAATCCGTCACACTTGTTGCAGAGAACAGAAAACATGTTATCCTTGGGCTGTAAGGAAGACATCGCCATATGTCCCTTGCATTTATAGCATGTTGGAGCCCGGAAAATAGATTCCGGGCTCCGTTAAAAAAGGAGTGACGCATATGAAATTAAAGAAGAAAATGAAACGAATGTTAGAAGCAAATCTGATGAATGTAATACTTGCAACAGAGCAGCAGGGATTAAAGAAGCTGATGATTCATTTCTTAGAGACTTTGTAACTGCAATTTTATGACTGGAAATAATGTAACTGTAATATTACATTTATAAAATGGGGATATTATCAGGAGGGAGACGCATATGAGCATAACAGTAAATCTTTATTATACTGGTGAAAATGGAAATGCATTAAAATTTGCTCAGGAGATGGAAAACAGCGGAACAGCAGATGCAATCCGCCGGGAAGAGGGCAATTTAAGATATGAATATTTTCAGCCGCTGCAGGATAAGGAAACAGTACTTCTGATAGACAGCTGGGAGAGCCAGCAGGCACTGGATGTGCACCATGCTTCTCCGATGATGCAGACCATTGCGGCATTGAGGGATAAATACGACCTTCACATGAGAGTAGAACGTTACGTATCGGACGATGAAACCACGCAGGATGATAAATTCATTCGAAAATAAGCAGTATATCTATGATGGCAATGACCGGAATATTCTTGCCAGATATTGTAAAGGAAAATTTGTGGCAAAACCATTTGCATAGCAGACATTGCATAGAATACGAAAGAAGACACGAGGTATGTTCAGACAAACAACAGTTGGTTGAAACATACTTCGTGTCTTTTACGTTGCTAAGAAGCTATAAAGCACTGTCTATGACAGAACCTGCATGTAGAAAGTTTATCCGTGCAGTCCGGTATACAACTGATAATATTTACCCTTCTGGGAAATCAGTTCGTCATGGCTGCCCCGTTCAATAATGCGGCCCTGCTCTAATACCATGATGCAGTCACTGTTCTTAACAGTGGAGAGTCGGTGGGCAATTACAAAGGTAGTTCTGCCTGCCATCAGTTTATCCATGCCATCCTGAACGATACGCTCGGTTCTGGTATCAATGGAGCTGGTTGCTTCGTCAAGAATCAGTACCGGAGGATTGGCAACAGCTGCACGGGCGATGGCAAGTAACTGCCGCTGTCCCTGGCTTAAGTTGGCACCATCACCGGTCAGCATGGTATTGTAACCATCCGGAAGATGACGGATAAAGGAATCTGCATTGGCAAGCTTTGCAGCAGCGATAACTTCTTCATCGGTAGCATCCAGTTTACCGTAGCGGATATTTTCCATTACGCTGGCGGTAAAGAGGTGGGTATCCTGCAATACGATACCAAGGGAATGTCTTAAGTCAGCTTTCTTAATCTTGTTGACATTGATACCGTCGTAACGGATTTTACCATCCTGAATATCATAGAAACGGTTAATCAGGTTCGTAATGGTAGTCTTACCGGCACCGGTAGAGCCGACAAAAGCAATTTTCTGACCAGGAGTAGCAAATAATTTCACATTGTGTAAAACAATCTTATCATCATTATATCCAAAGTCTACATCATCAAAGACCACATCACCCTTTAACTCGACATAGTCAATGGAGCCGTCTGCCTGATGCTGGTGTTTCCAGGCCCAGCGTCCGCTTCGGGTATCGGAAGTCTCTACAAGTTTTTCACCGTCTTTTTCTACATTGACAAGAGTAACATAACCTTCATCGGTTTCTGGTGTCTCATCCAAAAGAGTGAAGATTCGCTCGGAACCTGCCATAGCCATAACAATACTGTTTAACTGCTGGCTGACCTGGTTGATTGGCATATTAAAACTCTTGTTAAAGGTTAAGAAACTTGCCAGTCCGCCCAGTGTAAATCCACCGATGCCATTTAAGGCGAGGACACCACCAACCATGGCACAGAGTACATAACTGATGTTACCAATCTGGGCATTTGCCGGCATTAGGATATTGGCAAATTTGTTGGCATTGTCAGCACTGCGGAAAAGCTGGTCATTTAATTTGTTAAAAGCTTCGATACTTTCTTCTTCGTGGCAGAAGACTTTAATTACCTTCTGACCATCCATCATTTCTTCGATAAAACCATTGGTTGCACCAAGGTCACGCTGCTGAGCGATAAAGTATTTACCACTTTTCCCGGCAAGATTTTTCGTGACAAGGAGCATGACACCAACCATTACAAGAGTAAGAACAGTCAGTGGGATATTCAGGATAATCATGTAAATCAGTACACTGACAATGGTAATGACACTGTTGATTAACTGCGGAATACTCTGGCTGATCATCTGACGAAGGGTATCAATGTCATTGGTGTATACAGACATGATATCGCCGTGGGCATGCGTGTCAAAGTATTTAATTGGCAGTGTTTCCATATGGGTAAACAAATCGATTCGCAAATCATTTAAAGTACCCTGCGTAACATAAATCATAATCTTAGAATAAGCAAAGGTACTTAAAACTCCCACACCGTAAAAGCATGCAACACGAAGGATGGCAGCAGCCAGCGGTGCAAAGTCCTTATCCGGTGAATTCAGAATCGGGATAATATAGCTGTCAATCAGGGTTTTCATAAACATGGTTCCCTGGGTGTTGGCAAGAACACTTAGTACAATAAAGACAAGTACCAGGAAGCAGGCAATTCCGTATTTCCGGAAAATGTAAGCCATCAGACGGCAGAATAATTTGCCCGGATTCTTTACTTTCCTTTTTTCAGCCATTACTGAGCACCTCCATTCTCATCAAAGTCACCACCGCCGCCGGTCTGGGATTCATAGACATCACGGTAGATGGCATTATTTGCTAATAATTCTTCGTGGGTTCCAAAGCCGTTAATCTTACCTTCATCTAAGACAATAATGCGGTCAGCACTCTGGACACTGGAGATTCGCTGGGCAATAATCAGCTTGGTTGTACCCGGAATCTCTTCGGCAAAGGCTTTGCGGATTTTTGCATCGGTTGCGGTATCTACGGCACTGGTGCTGTCATCCAGAATCAGAATTTTCGGTTTCTTTAAGAGGGCACGGGCAATACAAAGACGCTGCTTCTGACCACCGGATACGTTGGTTCCCCCCTGTTCGATGTATGTATTGTATTTATCCGGAAAAGTGTTGATAAAATCATCGGCACATGCTAATTTGCAGGCACGGATACATTCTTCTTCCGTAGCATTTTTATCGCCCCAGCGCAGGTTATCAAGAATTGTACCGGAGAAAAGCACGTTTTTCTGCAGTACAACGGCAACCTGGTTACGCAGGGTATCAAGGTCATACTTTCTTACATCAATGCCGCCAACGGAGACAGAGCCTTCATTTACATCATACAGACGACTGATTAAGTTCACCAGACTGGACTTGGAACTTCCGGTTCCGCCTAAGATACCGATGGTTTCACCGGAATGAATAGACAGATTGATATCGGAAAGAACCGGCTCAGCCGCATCTTCTTTGTAGCTGAAGGTAACATGGTCGAAGGTAATGCTTCCGTCTTTTACTTCCATAACCGGATGCTTTGGGTTATTTAAGTTACTCTTTTCGTTTAATACTTCAGAAACACGACGGGCGCTGGCAACACTCATGGTAATCATGACAAATACCATGGAGAGCATCATCAGGCTCATCAGAATATTCATACAGTAGGTTAAGAGACTCATCAGCTCACCGGTAGTGAGGCTGCTGTTTACAATCATCTTTGCACCAAGCCAGCTGATTAAAAGGATACAGGTATATACCGTAAACTGCATGGCAGGAGCGTTGAAAACAACAACATTTTCAGCCTTTACCAGGAGCTTGTAAATATTTCCGCTGGCTTTCTTAAAAGTAGAAGCTTCATGGTCTTCACGGACATAAGCTTTTACGACACGGATAGCGGAAACATTTTCCTGGACTCTTGCGTTTAAGTCATCATATTTTGGAAAAGCTTCATTAAAATATCTGGTAGCAAACCGGATGATGATAGCAAGCACACCACCTAAGAGGATAACGGCAATCAGATAAACGCTGGCAAGCTTCGGACTGATAAAGAAGGACATTGCCATGGCACAAATCAGACTGGCCGGTGCTCTCGTACACATGCGGAGGATCATCTGGTAAGCATTCTGCAGGTTGGTGACGTCAGTAGTCATACGGGTAACAAGACCTGCAGTGCTGTATTTATCAATGTTAGCAAAGGAAAAGGTCTGAATATTTTCAAACATGGATTTCCTTAAGTTACGGGCAAATCCGGTGGATGCCCGGGCACCATATTTTCCACCCATAATTCCGGCAAACAGGGAGAAGCATGCAGCAACGACCATCCAGGCACCGACTACATAGATGTGATGGATGTCACCCTTGTTGACACCATTATCAATGATGGAAGCCATCAGAAAAGGAATTAAAGTTTCCATCAGAACCTCAAGAATCATAAAGATAGGAGTTAAGATGGAATCACGTTTAAATTCTTTAATCTGGGCAGCTAAAGTCTTTAACATAAATTTCACTTCCTTTTTTCTAAATTGTATGCTATAACATAAATGTTAGCATACTAACAGATATTGTTATATAACAATATTTTTTATATGTCAATGAATTTTTTGGGAAAGAAAAGAAGGATTATGAAATGTGCGAAGAGAGAAAACTTGGAAATGACATCCGGGTCATACATAATATGATAGGAGCATACTGTGACCGGTATGGTGCGGATCAGAGAGATGGTGTGGCACCGATGCAGGGGCGGACACTGGGCTTTTTATATTGTAATAAAGATAAGGTCATCTGCCAGAAGGACATTGAGCAGGAATTCTTAATTTCCAGGGCAACGGCAAGCAAAATGCTGCAGTCCATGGAGAAAAAGGAACTGATTACCAGAAAAGAACTAAAAGAAGATGCACGATTAAAGCAGATTCTTCTGACGAAAAAGGGGGAACAGCAGCATTTGAAAATGATGAACTTCTTTTCTGAAATGGAGAAGCTCCTGGTGGATGGAATGACAAAAGAAGAAGCAGATGAACTATATTCTCTTTTGAAACGTGTACGCTATAATCTTGAGAAGAATCTGTAAAGCTTAGGAAAAGACATAAGGAAAAGAGAAGGTTCTACTTCCTATATATATGACTTTTTGCTATAATAGATGCAAACGAAGAAAAGGGAGGAGCAGGAGATGATTATTTTCTGGTTAGCACTTTTTGTAATATTACTGATTATAGAGATTATTACGGTAGGACTGACAACCATCTGGTTTGCAGGCGGAAGCATGGCAGCCCTGATTGTGGCAGCAGTAGGAGGCCCGGTCTGGCTGCAGGTAATTTTATTCTTTGCGGTATCTTTTATATTGTTATTCTTTACAAGACCATGGGCAGTAAAATATTTAAATCCGCATAAGACCCGGACGAATTACGAGGATGCCATCGGAAAGACCGTACGTGTAACAATGAAGATTGACAATATCGAAGAGACAGGAACAGCTGTATTAAACGGACAGGAATGGACGGCAAGAAGCAATGACGATGCAGTTACCATAGAAGCAGATACTACTGCAGAAGTTGTGGCAGTAAGTGGTGTCAAACTGATTGTAAAACCACAGTAGAGGAAGAAAAGATAAGGCAGGCGATTGCATATGAAACTTGGAATGGTATTTGAAGGCGGAGCCAGCAGGACAATTTTTTCCTGTGGAGTGGCAGACGCATTTCTTGAAGAAAATATAATGCCTGATTATTTTATCGGCGTATCGGCAGGAATAGCCTTTGGCTTATCCTATCTGTCAAAGCAGCACGGCAGAAACTTAGAGCTTGCAAGAAAATATATGTCTGATGGAAATTATCAGGGATTTAAGTTCTTATTTGATAAGAACCGCAAAACCTTTTATAATCTGGATTACGTCTTTGATGAAGTGCCAAATAAATTACTGCCCTTTGATTATGATGCATTTGCAGCATTTCCGGGACAGGTGGAAGCAGCAGTGACCAACATTCATTCCGGTAAAGCAGAGTATCTTGAAGTGCCAAGAGACAGCTCCAGTATGGCAGTTATCGAAGCAAGCTGTGCACTTCCGGTATTTTTTAAGCCGGTACAGGTAGGCAGACGCTATTATCTGGATGGCGGTGTGGCAGATTCAGTTCCGTTTGAGAGGGCATTAAAGCAGGGCTGTGATAAAGTAATTGTGGTACTGACAAGAGAGCGTGGCTATGAGAAGCATACAGATGGCGGAACGAAGATTTCTTCTGCATTATATCGGCGTTATCCGAATATCGTAAAGGATTTAAAGGAGCGTCCGGCAAAATATAATGAGTCCATGCAAAAATTATTCCGGTTGGAAAAAGAAGGACGCGTTTTTGTAATTGCACCGGATACGACCCATGGGGTAGGCAGAACCGAAAGTGACCCGAAGCGGTTAGAAGAATTATACGAAGAAGGTTATCTTGAGGGAAAAGAACAGATGGTAGCATTAAAGAATTATTTGAAGAAGTAAGAAGCAGGAATGATGAGTGAACAGATAGAGCAGGAAAAGACAATTCATTATAATGATGCAAAAATCTGGCAGATTGCATTTTTTTCCATGAATAATACAGCAGCAAATCTGTATCTGGCTTTGATGGGCTATATCTCATACTATGCCAATTCCATGGCTGGCTTTTCTGTTGTGTTGATTTCTTCACTGGTAACAGCAATGAATATTTTTGATGGTGTAACTGACCCTGTGGTTGGTTTTCTGTTGGATAAGAGTAAAGGACGGTTTGGAAAATTCCGTCCTTTTATGGTGGCTGGAAATATACTGATGGCAGTCAGTGCTGTTCTCCTGTTTGCGACAACACATCTGATTTCAAAGTGGGTACGGATTCCGTATTTTATTATTATCTATGCAATTTTTATTATCGGATATACCTTTCAGACTGTGGTTGCCAAATCGGGGCAGACGATTATTACCAATAATCCGAAGAAACGCCCACTGTCCACTTATTTCGATGCCATTTTCATCATGGCGGCATACGGCGGCAGTGCCTTGTTTGTAGCCAATTATCTGGTGCCGAAATACGGTGGATTTACCAACGAAGAGCTGTATGTGGAGTATGTATTCTGGGTTGTGGTATTGTCGGCACTGGCAACACTTTTGGCGGTAATCGGAATCTGGAAGAAAGACCAGCCGGGACGCTATGAACATCAGCAGACACAGAAGATTAAGGTGTGGGATTTTTTCTTGATTTTAAAACAGAACAAGCCAATCCGTATGCTGATTATGGCAGCCTGCACCAACCGGTTTGCGGCAACGGTATACAGCCATACAACAGTAGGCGTTATGCTTTATGGCATCATGATGGAAAATTATGGAATCGCCGGATGGATTGGTGTGGTGGCAGCATTGCCAACGCTTTTGGTAGTGACCGTTGGCATCCGGGCAGCACAACGGATGGGACAGAAGAAGGCGCTGGTATTATTTACGGGACTTGGCATTTTCTTCCAGTTACTATTGATTGTGGTATTGATGCAGGATAATATCAATACGGTTACTTTTAATCTCAAACATTTTAATGCCATTTCCTTCTGGTTTATGTTATTCTTTGTATTGTTAAATGGCTGTAAGTCCATTACAAATAATATGGTGGTGCCGATGATTGCAGACTGCTCCGATTATGAGCAGTACCGCAGCGGTAAATTTGTACCGGGACTGATGGGAGCACTGTTTTCCTTTGTAGATAAAATTTTTGCGGCACTGGGAACGGCATTTGTAGGACTGGTAATGTTACTGATTGGATATAATAAAACATTTCCACAGATTGGTGATGCCTTGACACCGGTATTGCGTTATACAACCATATTCCTATTTTGCGGAACACCGATTATCGGCTGGGTAAGTTCTTTGATTGCGTTGAAATTTTACCGGCTGGACAAGAAGAAAATGAATGAAATTGCGGCAGCATTGCAGGAGGAAGAGATAGAATGAAAATCGTTTTTTTAGATGCAAAATCAATTGGAGAGGATATTGATTTATCCGCATATGATGCATTGGGAGAAGTTATAAAATATGATTTCTCGACAGCAGAGGAAGCGGCAGTACGAAGCGTGGATGCAGATGTGCTGGTACTAAATAAAGTAGAAGTTAACGAAAAGACCATTGGAAATGCAAGCCACTTAAAGCTTGTGTGTGTGACGGCAACCGGAACGAATAATCTCGATAAGGCATACCTTGAAAAACGTGGTATTACATGGCGCAACGTAGCGGGATATTCCACGGAATCGGTGGCACAGCATACCTTTGCCATGCTGTTTTATTTACTGGAAAAACTGCCTTATTATGACCGTTATGTAAAAGATGAAAAATATATCGGAGATAAAATGTTTACCCACTTTGATAAACATTTCGGAGAGCTGGCAAAAATGACCTGGGGCATTATCGGACTTGGAAATATCGGAAGAAGAGTTGCAGATATTGCAAAAGCCTTTGGCTGTCGTGTCATTTACTATTCCACTTCCGGACGGAACAGCCAGCCGGGCTATGAGCGTGTCAGCTTCGAAGAACTGTTAAAGGAATCGGATATTGTATCCGTTCATGCACCGTTGGATGAAAACACGTTGGATTTGATGAATAAAGAAGCTTTTCATCAGATGAAGAAAACGGCTATTTTCTTAAACCTTGGAAGAGGACCGATTGTGGTAGAAGAGGATTTGGCAGAAGCCTTGGAACAGGGTGAGATTGCGGCAGCAGGACTGGATGTCCTCCGGGTAGAACCGATGAGTCCGGAAAATCCGCTGCGCAGAATCAAAGACAGTGAGAAATTACTGATTACGCCGCATATTGCATGGGCGAGTGTGGAAGCCCGCACCCGCCTCATGGAGATTATCTGTGGTCAGATTCAGGAATTTTTCTCTAATGGAAGTCCGGAATCATAAGAGTTGTTTCCTAGCTCTAAGGAAAGTGCATCTAACTGTTCCCGGTAAACCGGCGTTCCAATTGGAAGCGTAAACAGTCTTGCAGTTTTATTTAAGATGGACTGATACCGGGTTCCCGCAGTATCCAGAAGGTCAAAGAAGGACTCATGGGAGACATCTTCTTTGTTCCATGGATTTCGCCAACGGAAATGACGAAGATTCAGCGGGTCTACCGTAAAAGTAAAGTAGTCACTTGGAATCAACGGAGAAATACATGCATAACCTAAAGTCTTTGCCTCGATTTTACGGGCAAGGACTTTTTTCTTGCCCTGCGGGTCACGAATCCATGCGGTATTAAGCTGCACAGCTTCTAAGGCAGCCTGCATGGAGCGGTAAGTAAAGCGGTACTCTTTATATGTGGAGCTGTAAGCCTTTAATAATAAAGAAGCAATAATGTGCCGTTCCTTCCGGCTGATGTGCAGGGTGGCACTCTGGTTGAATTCAGATGGCGCACAGTTTTTATAATAAGTAAGAAGCTCTGCATCAATATCTGTTTCCAGATATACATGATGACCAAAATAACCCTTATCATAAGTGCCATAGTGTGACTTGGCAAAGATATATGGATGACAGGTAGTATCTAAGACATAATGTCCAAGAAAGCCGCAGATATAGGAAATGGCAATCTGCTGTTCCGTCTCTTCCAAGAACATGTCCTTACTTTTTAAAAGCTGGGTAAGAAAAATACCGGTATTTTTGTGGTGTGCCAACTGCCCGATATTTCCGGAAGAGCGGAGGTAGGACGGCAGGTAATAAAAGAAAATATCCGGTCCCTGTAAGCCCATACAGAATGCATGCGGAAATTTACGGATGCAGGAAACAAGATCCGGTTCCTCTAATTCACGAAAAGAATTCAGTCCAAATAAATAGTGGGTGGTAAATCCTGGCATAACAACAATCCTTTCAACTAATTATATTTTAAGTGATTGCAAAAAGGAGACATAAGTCTGCAGGTGAATTTTGATTATCCGAAGGGAATTCTTTTTCTTTGATATGAAATGCCAGCAGTTCTTAGTGCATGTTTTTCTTGATTGTAAACTGTCTTTCCGCCTGCTTTGACGGAAGTACTGCACTGTCCGCCGGATGCGGATGCAACATAAAGCCTGCAAGGGGCACAGGGAATTTCGATTTACATTTCGTTCGTTCTGGCAACCGGCGCAAATTCACATCCATGTTCAGATGCGCCTCGCTGGCACGTCCTGTGCCAGCGTTGCCGGATGCCAGGCGAAATTCCGGGTGCCCCTAACAGTCCTTATCATGCATCCGCATTTCGGCGAACCGTGCAGTACTTTTGTCAAACATTGGAAAGACGGTTTTTATCACAGAAAGAAAAACATGCACTTTAGAACTGCGGTATTTTATAGCGAAAAAAGAAGCCCTTTGGATAATCGAAATTCAATCTGTTAGAAATTATTCTTTTTGCAATCGCTTATATACAGATAGTTAAAGTATAGCACTTTTTGCCAGGAAATATAATACAGAAGTTTGACAAAAAATGGATATTTGATATAATCCTGTGTGTGACGAATAATTCATGGAGATACGTGGTAAAATAGACAGGCAGCAGAGGAAAAAGAGAACTGGGAGTGAGGTTTTATTAATAAGCGGACAAAGCAAATACTGAAACTGGTTTTTGTAATTGCCATCGTAGCAATTATCATTTATACGTTCCGGGATTCAGCCGGACCAATTTTAAAGGAGCTTTCTACAACTGCACCTTGGGTGGTCATTACCATCTGCGGTGCCGGTGTTATGTATAATGTGGTAGAAGGATGGATTAATTATTCCTTCGCAAAGCAGTATAATCCACAGTTTACATACCGGATGGGTGTAGAGAGCGCCTTTTATTGCTCATTTTACCGTGTGGCAACCTTAGGCAGTGGTGCCGGTGTGGCAGCGGTATATTATTTCAATGAAAAAGGAATTCCGGTTTTTCAGGGAACCGGAATGTATATGGTAGAGTATGCGATTCATAAAGTAACGATTGCAATCTTTTCCATTATTTTCTTCCTGTTAAATTTCGGATTTATGAAGGAACATTATTCCGAATATTTTAATCTTCTGATTGCAGGATATGTGTTGACGGCAGTGATAGCAACTGCATTACTTTTATTCTGCTGTTCAAAGAAGTTCCATGGAATTTTACTTTTCCTGGTGGACAAGCTGAACCGCAAAGGAAAATTCGATGCGCAGGCAGCCATGTTACGGGAACAGTGTGGCATCTTAGAGGATGCAGCAGGCATGCTTCTGACCAAGGGAAAACTAATCGCATCCATTGTAGCTAAGAATCTGTTGAAATTTGCATTCTGCTATGGCATACCATTCGTGATTTTATATCGGGAATATGGATTGACACTGTTACAGTCCTGGGCAGTTACTTCCCTTGCTTTTATGCTGGCAGCAGTCATTCCGTCTCCGGCAGGAATCGGTTCCTCAGAGTTTGTATTTACCGCATTGTTTACAGTATTGGTAGGAACCGGAGAAGCCGGTTCTGCGGCACTGTTATACCGTTTTGCAACATTCGTACTTCCATTTGTTATCGGTGGTGTGGTGGTATTACTGCATAAGCGTATTGACCGACGGATTGCAAAACGCAAGGCAGATAAGGCACAGCAGTAAGGGAAAGAGAAGGAATTAAGATGAAAGAAAGAAAAGGAATCAGTGGCAGCACACTGAAAATCATTGCGATTATAACGATGTTAATTGACCATATCGGAGCCGGAGTTCTTGGCAGATTGCTGGTAGTCCGTGGTATGAATGAGGCGGCAGATCTGAATGCATGGATTGATGCCAACAGTACCCTGGTGATTACATATCAGATGATGCGTTTTGTCGGAAGACTGGCATTTCCGATTTTCTGTTTCCTTTTAATCGAAGGTTTTGAACATACACATGATGTGAAGAAATATGCACTTCGTCTGCTTTCCTTCTGCCTGGTATCTGAAATTCCATTTGACTTATTATTCAATGGAAAAATATTGGAATCCGGTTATCAGAATGTATTTTTTACACTGTTTATCGGACTGATGGTTATGTGGGGATTTCAGGCAGTGGAGAATCAGGAACGGTTTGCGAAGTTTAAGAAAGTTATTTTTGATGCGGGAATTCTTGCAGCAGGAATCCTTGCGGCAGAATTTTTAAATACCGACTATGCCGGAATTGGCGTTGCCTGCATCGTATTACTCTATGTATTCCGTAAGAAAAAATCCTACCAGCTGCTTGCAGGATGTATCGGATTTTCCTGGGAGCTTACTGCACCGCTGGCATTCATTCCGATTGCGTTTTATAATGGAAAACGTGGACTTTCTTTGAAATATTTTTTCTACATTTTCTATCCGGCGCACCTTCTGATTTTGTATATCATCTGCTGGGCAATGGGAATGGGACCGATTGCAGTCGCATAGATTTCTTTAAGATTTTGTGAAGAGGCTTGCAAACAAAAAAGACCTGCGTTATAGTAGCGGATGGACAGAAGTTCTGTCACAGAAGAAAACGGCAGGATTGTAAGGAATGAATGAGAATAAAGCAGAAAGAAATGAAATAGAACAGAATAAAAAACATTCAGCTAGACTTATCGAACTGGATTATAAGAAAACAAATATAAGAGCCGGACTCATTGCTTTTGCAGTGATGTTGGGCTTTTGTCTCTATGGTGGGGTAAATGTTCTGGTGGCAGCTGCCGCAGGGCTGATTTATTTTGGCATCAAAAATCTTAGGATTACATTGCCGGAGAAAGCCAATCCTATCTGGGCTGCACTTGAAATTTTCCTAAGTGCCATCATGACAGAGCATATGGTGCAGTATCTTTTGCTGGATGCAGAGCTGCGGGAGAAAATCAGTGTGAATCACACCCGATGGAATGTGCTCTGCTGCATGGTCTTTTATCTTGCCCTGTTAGTGATTACAGCAAAGCCGAAGATTGCCTGCATGATAGGACATATTTTCCTCTTAAGCCTTGCAGGAATCAATTACTTTGTCTATCAGTTCCGTGGAAATGAATTTTCTTTCGGAGATTTGAAAGCGGCATCCACCGGACTTTCCGTGGCAGCAAATTATAAATTTGTATTGGAAGACCGGGCGGTCTATGTCATACTTCTTAGCATGATATATGTTGCCTTTATAAGGAAGCTGAATTTTGAATTTAAAAAGAAGTGGATGCTTCGGATCAGTGCCTTTGCGGCAGCACTGGTGATGGGAATTTATGTGGGAATTGCCACAGAAGATACGGTAATGGAATCCTGGGAACAGAAAGGAACTTACCGCAACGGCTATATCTTAAATTTTGTACTCAGCATCCGGGATTCCTTTGTGGCGGAGCCGGATGGATACTCAAAAGATGTGGTGGAAGAGATTTCCAAAGAATATCCGGCACCGGAGAATAAAGGCTCGGAAGGTGACCCGACCATTATTGTCATTATGAATGAGTCCTTTGCGGATTTGAGTGTGATTTCCCATTATGGATTTGAGACAACGGAAGAGGTAACACCATTTTTTGATTCCATGGACACCAATATCATTAAGGGATATGCACTGTCTTCTGTCTTTGGTGCAAAGACACCGGATTCCGAGTGGGAATTTCTGACGGGAAATTCCATGGCATTCCTGCCAAGCGGCTCCGTGCCTTATCAGCAGTATATGTCAAAGAAACCGTATTCCCTGGTGAGCACCTTAAAGGAGCGGGGATATTCCTGCATTTCCATGCATCCTTACTATGCGTCCGGCTGGAGCAGAAGCAAGGTTTATCCGTTGCTGGGCTTCGATGAGAGTCTCTTTATCGATGATTTCGACCAGACCAATATCATGCGGGAATATATTACGGACCAGGAATTATATAATAAAATTATTGACCAGTATGAGGCAAAGACTTCTGATGAAAAATTATTTATCTTAGGTGTTACCATGCAGAATCACGGTGGCTATACCGATTATTATGATAATTTCCAGAATACGATAAATCTTAAGAATCATTATTATAGTGATGTGAACCAGTATTTAAGCCTGATTCATGAGAGTGACAAGGCACTGGAAAATCTGATTACTTATTTTGAAAATGTGGATGACAAGGTCGAAATCGTATTTTTCGGAGACCATCAGCCGAGCCTGAATAATAATTTCTATCAGTCCATGAATGGCAAAGGATTATCCGGCCTTACCTTGGATGAACTGCAGGAATTATTTACAGTACCATTTTTTGTATGGACGAATTATGACAGTGAAAGTAAAGATGTGGAACTGACCAGCCTGAATTACTTATCTACAATGACACTGCAGCAGGCGGGCATTGAACTGCCGGCATATAATCAGTTCTTAGCAGACTTGCAGGAAGAGATACCGGCAATGAATTCCAGAGCATTTTATTCGAAGAGTCAGGGCGAATTCCTGCATTATTACGATGCGCAGGGGGAAGATGCAGACCTTCTGAATCAGTATAATATCCTGCAATACAACAACATGTTTGAAAAAGACAAGGATAAAAATCTTTTTCCGTATTATGAAACACCGGATTAAAGAGTGAAAAACATAGAGAAAGTGAAATGTATGGGAAAAACGGAAAGGCAGGGGGAAGATGTACCGGATTTATCTTGTGGAAGATGATGTAATTATAGCCAGAAGTATTAAAAAACATTTAGAAAACTGGGAATATGAAGTGCAGTGCACAAAAGATTTTTCAGCAGTTACAAAAGAATTTGCGGAGTTTGCACCGCAGCTTGTGCTGATGGACATCGGTCTGCCTTTCTACAATGGATATTACTGGTGCAGTGAAATCCGCAAAATTTCTAAGGTGCCGATTATCTTTCTCTCTTCGGCTGCGGATAATATGAATATTGTCATGGCAGTAAACATGGGGGCAGATGATTTTATTGCAAAGCCTTTTGACTTAAGTGTCCTAACGGTAAAAGTACAGGCGATGCTGCGGCGCACCTATGATTTTACGGAGACCGGAGAAATGCTGACCTATCACGGAGTGATGCTTCAGGTGGCGGAAGCAGTCCTTACTTATCAGGATAAGAAAGTGGAACTTACCAGGAATGAACTGCGGATTCTAAAGACACTGATGGAAAATAAGGAAAAGGTAGTCTCAAGAGATACGCTGATGACAAAGCTCTGGGAAAGTGACTGCTTTGTGGATGAGAATACACTTTCCGTAAATGTAAACCGCCTTAGAAGGAAACTTGCGGATGCAGGTCTGGAGGATTTTATTCTTACGAAGAAGGGAATCGGGTACCGGCTGAAATGAAATTTATCAAAAATTATCTGAAGGAAAATCTGAAATGGCTGTTGTTAGTGCTTGCCTGCTTTGGAATCCTGTGCTTTGTAATCGGGTTTGAGCAGGTGCCGCTGGCACAATGGGGATATGCGGCATTTTTGTGCTTCTTCCTGTTTTTGCTGGTAGTAATCATAGACTTTACAAGGCGTTATCTACATCATAAGAAGTTAGAAAAGCAGACTTCTGAAATTGCTGTGACAATGGATAAGCTGTCATTGCCGCGGGGACAGATGGAAACGGATTACCAGAAAATGCTTCGTTCGTTATATATCACACTGCAGCAGCAGATTAATGAGCTGGAAAACGGGCAGGTGGAGCAGGCAGAATATTTTACCATGTGGGTGCATCAGATCAAGACACCGATTGCAGCACTGCGTCTGCTGCTGGCAGAGGAAGAAGATGAGCGGAGCCAGGAAATGTGGGAAGAGCTTTTCTCCATTGAACAGTATGTGGAAATGGCATTGCAGTTTACCAGAATATCAGCGAAAACCACAGATTTTGTAATCGGGGAAGTTGCGCTGGATAAAGTAGTACGGGAGGCAATTCATAAGTATGCAAGGTTATTTGTGCGAAAGAAGATTAAATTGGAATTAAGTCCGATTGATGCACAGGTGCTTACTGATGAAAAATGGCTGGAGTTTGTGATAGAACAGGTTTTATCCAATGCAATCAAATATACTGCCGGTGGAACGATTTCCATTTACCAGAAAATAGCTGTGACAGGCGAGAAGAAAGAAGTAAAAGAACTTATCATCGAAGATACCGGGATTGGAATTGCGCCGGAGGATTTGCCACGAATCTTTGAAAAGGGTTATACCGGATACAATGGACATGCCGACAAGCGTTCTACCGGCATCGGACTGTATCTCTGCCGGAAAATTATGCGTAAGCTGTCCCATGAAATCACGATTGAGTCGGAGATTGGAGTGGGAACGAAGGTACATCTTGAAATACGGTAGGAGGGGAAGCTTCCATTTTTTTTTCAAAAGTAAATTAAAGTTTTCTTAAAACAGTATCTACGGAGCGTGGAATCCGCATAAATTCACCATTTTCTACGTCCCGTGGGTGTACTTAAAAATGAAATTACCAGATAATCAAAGCAGAAAGGAGGAAAGCAGATGGATCAGATAATAATTGGAAAATTTATTGCAGAAGAAAGAAAAAGAAAGGGTTATACCCAGAAGCAGTTATCTGAGAAATTAGGAATTAGTGATAAAACGATTTCTAAGTGGGAATGTGGTGTTTCCCAAACAAAAAGATATTAAGAAACAGCCCATGTTTACCTGCTTGCAAACAAAAGAATATTGCTACTAGACTAAGAGATACTACATAAGTGTGTTGGTATCTCTTTTTTGTTGCCGTGAAACAGCAGACTATTTCATTTCTGCTTGATTACCTTAAAACTTATTAGTCTATGGTTTGTCAAGGGCTTGTTGCGTGAGAAATGCTGAATATCACCCTTTACAAAACATAGGCTGATAAGTAACTTTTCAAAAGCAGAAAAGAAATGGCAATGCTTATAACAATATGATATAATGCAGATGAAGACAAAAAAGGAATTTGTCGAGCTGGTTAGTTCGAGATAATTTTGAGTTTGTTAAGATGTGGTGCACTTGATGGAATCACAGGTACGACATCATATTATGGAGGATGAAATAGATGATAGGTTTGATTGTTGCGAGGTCAAAGAATAATGTTATAGGCAAGAATGGTAATATACCATGGAAAATAAAGGGAGAACAAAAGCAATTTAGAGAGTTAACAACGGGTAATGTGGTTATTATGGGGCGAAAGTCTTATGAAGAAATCGGTCATCCGTTGCCTAATAGAATGAATATTGTTGTTTCCACCACAACAGAGTATCAAGGAGATAATTTAGTTTCAGTTAAATCATTAGAAGATGCATTATTATTGGCTAAAGGACGAGATGTATACATATCTGGTGGATATGGACTATTTAAGGAAGCTTTGCAAATAGTAGATAAAATGTATATCACAGAAGTAGATTTAAATATTGAAGATGGAGATACATTCTTTCCAGAATTTGATATCAATGATTTTGAAGTTTTGATAGGGGAAACACTTGGTGAGGAAGTGAAATATACGAGAACATTTTATGTAAGGAAAAAATGAATTGAGTAAATTTTGGATTTAGGGTGTTTTCATAAATATATTGCTTTTTATGCATATATAAATTGTTGTAAGACAAATTCCAGTTTGTATGGGGCGATAAAATCAGAATTTGAGAGAGGATTGAATATGAATAAGGAATGGTCTGAACTTAATAAAACAATGCAGGCACAAATAAAAAAGAAAGATACTTATAAGAGGGGTATTGATACTTTACTTACTTTACGAAGTCAGTTAATACAAACCTTAGTATCTTTCAAAGAAGAATTATGCAGAGAAGATTTTAACTCAATCCCCTTCATAAACGCTGATGGTTATCATAGTAAGACGATTGCTTATTCTATTTGGCATATTTTCCGCATTGAAGATATAGTTGTGCATACAGTGATAAATGAAGATGAACAAGTATTTTTTGCAGGCAATTATCAAGAGCGTATCAATTCACCTATCATTACAACAGGAAATGAACTCATGAAACAGCAGATTGCAGACTTTTCAAAACAGCTTAATCTGGAAGAATTATATTTATATATTTTCGAAGTATGGGAAAGCACTGAGAAAATGCTTGAACGGTTATCTTATGATGAATTGAAAAGAAAAATACCGAAAGAAAGAAAAGGATACTTAGAATCGTTGAATGTAGTAAACGACAATGAAAAAGCAATTTGGCTGATTGATTATTGGTGTAATAAAGATATTTGTGGACTAATTCAAATGCCGTTTTCAAGACATTGGATTATGCACACAGAAGCCTGTTTGCGTATAAAGAACAAGATACATTCATAGGCAAAAATTTCAGTTTGTAGAACTAAGGAAATTGGAATTTAAGGAGGAATAAAGTATGGTTAGTGATTTTATAAGAGCAGCATTTCCATGGATTTTAATGGGTTTATTTGTAGCAATCAGTTGTTCCCTTATGAGTAAAAAAGAGAAATAAATTCCTGTTTGTATTTATAAAAGAGAAAAAATGAGAAAAGTAGTTTTATTTATTGCCATGAGCCTTGACGGATATATTGCGGACGGTAATGGTGGAGTAGCTTGGCTAAATGGTCATGGAAATGACAATGAAAACATCGACACTTATACAGAATTTACCAAAGATATAGATACTGTCTTAATGGGGTGGAATACTTCTCATCAGGTTGTTACTGAACTTTCTCCGCAAGAATGGGTATATAATAAATTTACAACTTATGTATTAACACATAAAGAGTGCAATTCTTCCCAACAAATTCATTTTACAAGTGAAAATCCTGTTTTATTATTGGAACGGCTAAAACAAGAAGCAGGAAAGGATATTTGGATTTGTGGCGGAGCAAATCTTGTTCAGCAGTTGGTAAGCAAAAATATGATTGATAAATATTACATTTCTGTTATTCCTACTCTGTTAGGAAATGGGGTTCGTCTTTTGGGCAACATAGACAGGGAAATAAAGTTAAGGCTTTGTAAAACACAGACTTATAACGGAATAACCGATTTGATTTATATGCGTAGATAACTAGAGAGAAACAGAAAAGCTGTTAAACCGACGGAGCGATCCGACCACGTTGGCGGGAAAATCCTTAAGATTTTTCCGCCATGCTTGCAAGGGGGCGGTTCGCTTCGGCGGTTCGGCGAGCTTGCGAGCCGTTCAAAGCCCCCGTTATCTAACAGGGGGGTACTATTACAAAAGACAAGAGCAAAAACAAATACAAAACTGCTGATATGCAACGATTTACAAGGTTATAAGAACTTATTTCACTTCACATCCTATTTTTTCGATCCGACAGGTCTAAAACAGCATATCAATAGCAAATAATGATAAGATACAAGGCGTATGCTTCTATGAGTATATGCCTTTTTTGATTGGAGGAATAAAGCATGAATGATATGAAATTTATTGAAACATTAAAGCAAAAGAGAAAAGACTGTGATTATTCGCAATCACGACTGGCACAGGAATTGCAAATCAGCAGGCAGAACTTAAATGAAATTGAAAACGGAAAAACAAAAGCCAGTAAAGAAATGAAACATATACTTCTACATTATCTTGATTATTGTAATTGTACTCAGCCTTTCACTTTAACGATTGACTACCTGCGTGTTCGTTTTCTCACCACAGACGCATTGGAAATTATAAAAAATGTACTGGCAATGAAGAGCGAATATTTTATCCATGAAGATTACGGAATGTATGGCTATGAAGAACAGTATGTCTATGGGGATATTAGTGTAAATGCTTCTAAAGATAGTTCTATGGGTGTTTTATTGGAATTAAGAGGTATGGGGTGTCGGAACTTGGAATATGTTTTACAGGCAAGAGGGATAGACTGGTATTACTTTTTAAGATGTTGTATAGATTATCAAGGTGTTTTTAAACGCATAGATTTAGCGGTCAATGATATGGGCGGACTGCTGGATATAGAAATTCTAAGGGAACGCTATTATGCCAACAAGGTATGGAAACGTTCAAGAACCCATGAAGCAGTAGACAGCGGGAAATTATCGGGTACACATGGAGATACTGCAAAAACCTTTTATATCGGTTCAAAGAATAGTTCCATCTACTTTTGCCTGTATGAAAAAGAAAAGGAACAAAAAAGCAAAGGTATAAAAACAAACATTAAGAACCGCTTTGAAATTCGTTTAAAAAATGGAAAAGCAGAACAAACGATAGAACAACTTGTTTTTACAAGAAATCCCGAACAGACCATAGCAAGCCTTATCCTCACACAGATAGATTTTCCCGATTATATTTTATGGGATATATTTTTAGATAATGTAACGACCTCACTTCCGTTTATTATGACGCCTGTTGCTGTCAATATGGAGAAAACAAAACGCTGGTTAGAAAGACAGGTCATGCCCTCTTTATTGATGATAAAAGAGATTGAAAAGAAAACAGGAGCAAATTATCTGGAAGAAATCGACAGACATACAAGACTAACAGAAAAGCAGGAATTAAAAATTAAACAAATGACAACAGACATAGCAGATATGATTGAGAAAGATACCGCTGTTCCACAAGGGAATGACGGTATTTTTTAATTTCTTCAAAAAATCTGCAACAAAACGGTTACTTGCGTACAGATATGGTGCAAGGAAAGGAAATCTGACTTTTTTTGAAAACAGGTCATTAAATCGGTGGTTGCTGTCCCTATATGATGTGAAAGAAGAAACGATTTTCAATTTCAACTTAACAATCCGTAGTTTCCATTCCCTATATGGAGCAAAGAAAATCTTTCATTCCATAGTTGGTAGTAATAGTGTTGCATGGGTAGTTAGGGTGTGAAAAGAAAATCAGATTTTTTCATCACCAACTTAGCAGAATGACACTTTCTTTCCCTATATGGTGCAGGAAAAGAGAAAAGTTTTGAAGATTGGTTACGCTTCTGCTCTTTTCCAACGCGGTATATAGGAAAGACGATTTTCTTCTTTCATGTTCTTTGACAACTGAATAAAGCAGTTCAATACGTTTGACAGACAGCGAGCCGTTGAAACAGATACGCCATGACCTTTCCCCTGCAAAAGCGAGCGACAACTTATTTGTGTTCCTGTAAAAGATTTGTTCTCTTTTATCGCCATGACCTGTCCTGTCTGATAATGATACTCCCGTACAGCCACAGCTTGAGCGTTCAGAGCGTCGCACGCAATGGGTACGGCTACATAAGAACTATGCAGAGGTGGAACTCCTGTGGGCTATGACAAAAGCCGTTGAATTGCTTAGAAAAGATTTTTACAGAAAGGGGGTATGTGTTATTGCTGATATTGTAAAAACAAGGCAGGAAAAGACAAATAATAAGCGTGGCATTGGCAACAGAGGAAAAACAAAGATTGTTATAAAAGAGCATTTTTCCGAAAAGGGAAAGACAATGGGAGAACTTCTGACAGATGTTATGCTGGAAAAAGCAAAGCAGACAATCGCATAAAATCGGTGCAGTTGTAAGAAATAGATTGAATGACAAAAAGTACCCGTGTTATACTTTACTTGCAAGCAGGTATTGTAAACACGGGTTAGTTATAAAGGAGGATAACTGACAATGAAACAACAGATTTACAATACTGCACTTTATCTTAGGTTAAGCCGAGATGATGAATTACAGGGCGAAAGTTCCAGCATTACCACACAAAGAAGTATGTTGCGTCTATATGCAAAAGAACATCATTTGAATGTGATTGATGAATATATTGATGACGGCTGGTCGGGAACAAATTTTGTTGAGGTAAGATAACGATACCTTTTTTGCAGAGGGTGTTATCTTACCTCTTTTTGATGTATGTTAGATAGCATAACTCTTTACGTCGGCTCCTATCTGTCTGAAATAGGAGATACTTTCAGTAGGCTTGTCGCCTGTATCAACTCTGCCGACAAAGCTATAAAAGATTTCGATTTTGCGGGTGTTCGTTTCCTTATCCAGTTCGTGAATAAGAATACGGTCAATAAATTCATGGACGTTTTCGTAGGTCAGTTCTTCAATCGCTGTGTATCTGCGTACCAGTGCGACAAACCTTTTTACGTCCGCGCTGCGCTCGGTGGCGTTGTCGATTTCCTGTGACAGCTCCGCAATCCTCCGGGTCAGCGTCTTTTTTTCTTCATCATAGCCGGAAGTCAGAAAAGCAAATTGTTCATCTGAAAGTTTCCCTAAAGCGTTGTCCTCGTAGAGCTTGCGGAATAAGATGTTCAGCTCGTTAATACGGTTCTGCGCCTTGTCAAGTTCTTTCCGCTGCTGTGTCAGCGTCTTTTGTACTGCCTTTGCGCTGCACTCGTTGGCGGTTTCGATAAACTCCTGTTCATGCTCTTTCACATAAGACGTTACTCGCTGCAAGTCTGCAAGGACAAGTTCTTTCAATACGCTTTTGCGGATATAATGCGTAGTGCAGAGCATATCATTTCTTGCCCGGTTGCGGTAGTTGCCGCAAGTGTAGGCGTGTTTCCGTTCAAGCGTCCCGGCTCCGCGTACTGCATACATTTTGTAGCCGCAGTCCCCACAAAAGAGCAGCCCGGAAAACAGGTCAATTTCATCAACCTTTGTCGGGCGTTGCCGGGTGGCAATCCGCTTCTGTGCAAGTTCAAAGGTTTCTTCATCAATCAAAGGTTCGTGAGTGTTGGGGAAGAAATACCTTTTTTCCTCCGGGTTCTTTTTCGTCTTTTTCGACTTATAAGATACCTTGTAGGTTTTCCCGGTTATGGTATGCCCTAAATACTCTTTCCTTGTCAGAATGTCGTACAGTGTCTTATCCGGCCAGTTGTACCATGCGTTGAGCTGTGGGCGGGGGTGGCGTTTGCTCCCTGTCCTGCGGTAGCGCAGTTCCCCGACGGTCAATATCTCATTGTCCCGCAGCCAGTTCTGGATTTCACACATACGGTCGCCCCGTACATACATTGCAAAAATCTGTTTTACGACGTGTGCCGTTTCCGGGTCGGGTATCAGATGATTGCGGTTATCCGGGTCGATAAGGTAGCCGTAAGGAGCTTCGCCGTTGACGCGCTCGCCTTTCTGTGCCTTTGCCTGTTTGACAGCCCGGATTTTCTTTGAGGTGTCGCGGGCGTAAAACTCGTTGAACCAGTTCCGCAGAGGGGTAAACTCGTTATCTTCCCTCGCTGTGTCTACACCGTCGTTAATGGCAATGTAGCGCACTTCGTATTCGGGGAAAACAATCTCTATCAGTTCGCCGGTTTTCAGATAATTACGTCCCAGACGGGAAAGGTCTTTTGTTATGACGGTCGCCACGTTCCCGGCTTCAACCTCATGCAGCATGGCTTGAAGCCCCTCACGCTCAAAGCTCACGCCGGAAAATCCGTCGTCTACAAAAAAGCGTGTGTTGAAAAAGTGGTGTTCGTCAGCATACTTTTGTAAAATCAGTTTTTGGTTCTGTATGCTTTCGCTTTCCCCGGCTTGCATATCTTCCTGGCTCAATCTGCAATATAAAGCGGTAATCTTGTCTGTCTGTAACATTTTGTCCTCCTTTCCGACGACAGACAAGCATGGTATTTGTACTGTCTATATTATACCACATACCGCTGCCTGTGTCATGTATAAAATGTGAAGAAACGCCCTATTTCCGGGCGTTTGCGGGGTTCAGCTCCATGTCCTTGCGAATGAGCTTCTTTATCTTTTTATCCAGTGTGTCCGTTGCGCGTTCACTTGCGGACGAACATACAAGGTAAGTAACTTTTCCGATTTTATGCTCCGTTGTGGTAACGGGCGTCTGGTTTTGCGTCAAAGAAAATCCCCCTTTCTTTCGCAAACATATAATACAGTCTATGAATAGCAGCAAGTCCACTATTCAAGAAAACAAAGGCTTTAATCGGACGGTTATTAGCATAACCTCATGGGAATTTCACCCCGGCATGGTTCTCATGCAGCCCTACCCATTGCCTGCGACGCTCTTAACGCTCGGACTGTGGCTGTAAGGAAGTATCATTGTATATTTTGCGTGTCGTCGCCCGCAAGCCGCTACACTTGCTTTCCGGCGCGGTGTTGGTCGCTCGGCTGTCCGGGCGGGGATAACCTCACCCGGATAGCGTCATGGCGCACCCACCGTATGGCTCGGCGCAAAAGGAACGTATCCGATTTGCCCTATGCTGCGCCGCCGTTATCTTGCGCCGCTTTCTTTGTCAAGGTTCAGAATGGCTTTGCTGCCGCGTCAGCAGCGGAACGGAAAAGGGGGAGAGAGAAAGCGTCCCGCCGCTGCGGTTTATTCCTCTGCCTTAAAGGTGAGGACAGCCATCATCAGTTTTGCTTGCAGCCGTTCCCGAATGTCGTGGTCTACGCCAAAATAGACGTTCCCGCGCTCGTCGTACAGCTTCCGCATGGAGAGGCGGGCTATGTAGCCGCTGAAATGCTGCAAGACAATCTTCATAGCGTCCGGGTCGCCCTTTGTCGCTGCCAAAATGACAGGATAGGGAACAAGGGCTTTTTCCGGGTAGCCGGGTTCGTTACCATTCGTCCCATTCATCAGCATTTTCCTCCAGATATTTTTTTAGCAGCTCAAAAGAGCTTGTCCGCCTGTACTGTATCGTGCTTCTCGACGTATCGAACAGCTCCGCAATCTCGGTGTCGTTCATTCCCTCGAAATAGTACAGGAGTACGGCTTTGCGCTTTTCTTCCGGCAAAGTACGGATTGCTTCAAGAAGCAGCTTCGGCGTGATTTTCTTCCCGGCTCTTTCAAAGGCGATTTCCCCTTTGAAATATTCATCAAAGGTATGAAGCTGCCGCGCTTCTTCTAAGGTCAAGTCGGAAAAGGTAATCTCCCTTGCCTTATGCCTGTGCAGCTCTTTGTGAGCGTCACACGCTTCATTGTGCAGTACCGTATTACAAAACTTCTGGAAAGCGCACTGTTTTATAAACTCCCTGCGATTAGGTTCCACATTCTCACCCCCTTTCTCGTTGGAAAGTTGGTGGTGCTTCCCCCTTTTCGCGGGGCAATACTGCCTTTTGAAAAAAACGCCGAAGATTTTCGGATTTTTTTCAAAAAATTTTTTGAGCAGCAAAATACGCCTGTCCGAAAAGCCCGGACAGACGTATAGGTATTGTAAGCGGTATTCAGATGATTAGACAGTTCATATTGATAGACGTAGTTTTCCCCGGCGGTGGTCGGGCTTTTTTTGATGTGTCAATGACCGTCGGATTTTGTCGATATGGTATGTGCTTCATGGCGGCTACCTCCTTTTAGCCGCCGCTTTTAACAGTGATACCGCGTCATTTCATTAGAAGATAAAAAGAAACGGCGGCTTTGGTTTTTCAAAGCTGCTGCGGAAATCAAAGAACGACAAGCAACAGTTCTGATTTTGCTCCAATATGGTTATTGGGGGCACAAATTAAATCAAAAAAGAGCCGATAACAGCAGTATTTCAAACTGCATATTATCGGCTCTGCGTCTGTGCGTCTGGCTCTTTTAATTAAATTATTTTTGTTGTTTTTTGGCTTTATTATATGTATTAGCTAACTGTCCACAAGCTGCTTTAATCTCTCTACCATGAGAAACTCTCATGGTAACTTCAAGTCCTGTTTGCTCTAATTGATGTTTGAACGCAACCATTTCTTGTTTTTGTGGTGCTCTAATTTTTGAATTACTCGTCGGGTTGTATTGCAGCACGTTAATCATAACATTTTTGCCCTTAAACCATTTTGCAAGTTGCCTTATATCTGAGGAACGGTCATTTATACCTGGTAAAAGCAAATACGCAAATACCACTTTTCGATTATGCCTTTGTGAATAGGACAATGCTTGCTTAACAACATCTTCAATAGCGTACATGTGCATATGAGGAATGATGCAGTTTCTCGCAGCCTGTGTTGCTGCATGTAAAGATATTGTCAACTGAATTTTTAGATGTTCTTCGCGCAATTTTTTTAATTGATTAACTGGACCAACTGTTGATACGGTAATGCCGTCGGTTGGAAAGTTAAGTCCATTTCTATCTCGAAGAATATGGATTGCTGCAATCAAGTTGTCGTAATTGAATAAAGGTTCTCCCATTCCCATAAAAACGATACGATTTACTTTTTGACGTATCAATATGACCTGTTGCACAATTTCAGATGGTGTTAGATTACGAACGAAACCATTGCGTCCGGACTCACAAAAAATACAGCCAACAGAACAACCAACTTGCGTACTTACGCAAACAGTCCCACCATCTCGCCGTTTAATAAAAACCGTTTCGATATACCTGTTGTCTTTCAATTCATAAACATACTTTTCAGTATCGCTACTTTTATAGACTTTTTTTGTTGATATTGATAGATTTTTTTTGTGAAATGGCTGTTTATACAATTCCGCATATAAGGCTCTTGCTTTATCCTCTCCAATTACTTCCGACATTTCTTTGTAAGTAAATCCGTATGGGTCATTCAATATTTCCGTAAGTGTACTTTTAGGTAAGTGTTTCATTTAATATCCTTCCTTTTGTTTTTCAGAGTTTTTGATTATGATTTCTAATTTTTCAACATCAATGATATGTGTTAATTTACATTTAGGGCAGAAAAGAGGAAAATTTCTTAATACCGTATTATAAAATACTTGAACCCTCGTCTTTCCGTTACAAATTGGACATTTTATCCAATATTTTTCAAGCATAATATTTCTCCTTTTGTGCAAAAAAATACAGGTCAATTCTCAACATGAGCATTGACCTGCATTTATACATATAACACTACAACAAAATTAAGGCATAGTTTTTATACTATGTCTATACATCGTTAGTTTTGTTGTATAGCATACGCAAAATAAGCATGACAAAAAAGCCCATATTGAAAATGGGAAAAATCTTTTTTGATTTCAATGCTTATCGAATACGCATGCTATGTAACATAAACATTTCCCCCTTTTAATAATACTATACAAAAAAAGCGGCTAATTGTCAACATATACATATGAATTATTTTGGCTAACTGATTGAATTGTGTAGACATATCCAAGAAGAAAGGGGAACAGTAAAATGTAACAGGGTGAATAACTATGGCAAAAAGACCAGTACCGAAATACGATTTCAAGGCTTTTGGGGCAGCGATAAAGGCGGCGCGGACAGGGCGCAAGGAGAGCCGCAAGAAAGTGAGCGACGAAATGTTTATCTCGCCGCGCTACCTTGCGAACATTGAGAACAAGGGGCAGCACCCAAGTTTACAGATTTTCTTTGAGCTTATGCTCCGCTACAATATATCCGTAGACCAGTTTCTTTTGGAAACGCCGCCAGAGAAGAACACGCAGCGGCGGCAGCTTGACGCGCTTCTTGACGGTATGAGCGATACAGGCATACGGATTGTGAGCGCAACGGCAAAGGAGATAGCGGAAGTCGAAACAGAGGGCAGATAAGAAGTGTCCGTCAGAATTGAATAAGGTTTAGAGAGCGTTGTAATCTTTTTTTGAGGATTGCAGCGTTTTTCTTTTGCGGAAGTTTGGCAAAACCGGGCATAGCTCCGTAGTAAGGCATAAGGGATAAAAACATTCGTAGCAAGCATAGGAAGCGGGTACCCACTTCCGTATTTTCCCCTCCCGCGCTGCGGCGCGTCGGTTGAAAATTGCTTGTTGGGAAGTGTCCCAAACCCTCGGAACGGAAAGGAAAGGAGCGAATACATGAACGGACGCAAAAGAACGGTGCAAATCAAATTCAGAGTGACGGAAGCGGAACGGGATTTAATACTGGAAAAAATGAAGCTCGTACCCACCCGGAACATGGCGGCATATCTGCGGAAGATTGCCATTGACGGGTATATCATTCAGATAGACCATGCCGATATAAAGGCAATGACCGCAGAGATACAGAAAATCGGTGTCAACGTCAACCAGATAGCACGCCGCGTAAACGCGACGGGGAACGCATACCAAGAGGACATAGAGGAAATAAAGGGGGTGCTTGCGGAGATATGGCGGTTACAAAGATTAAGCCTATTAAAAGCACTCTAAGCAAAGCCCTTGACTATATCGAAAACCCGGACAAGACGGACGGAAAAATGCTTGTGTCCTCTTTCGGCTGCTCCTATGAAACGGCAGATATTGAATTTGAATATACCTTGTCCCAAGCACTCCAAAAGGGGAACAATTTAGCCTTTCATCTGATACAGTCCTTTGAGCCGGGGGAAGTCGATTATCAGAAAGCCCATGAAATCGGAAAGCAGCTTGCCGACGCGGTAACAAAGGGGCAGCATGAATATGTACTCACGACGCACATTGACAAAGGACACGTCCACAATCACATTATTTTCTGCGCCGTAAATTTCGTAGACCACCGCAAATATAATTCCAACAAAAGGAGCTATTACGGCATACGGAACATGAGCGACAAGCTGTGTCGGGAAAATGGCTTGTCCGTCGTCGTTCCCGGCAAGGGCAGCAAGGGAAAGAGCTATGCGGAGTACCAGGCAGAAAAGACGGGTACAAGTTGGAAAGGCAAGCTAAAGATTGCCGTTGACGCGCTTATCCCCCAAGTTTCCAGTTTTGAGGAATTGTTGCAGCGGTTACAGGCGGCGGGCTATGAGATAAAGCCGGGGAAATATGTGTCATGCCGCGCCCCCGGACAGGAACGCTTCACCCGTCTTAAAACCCTCGGCGCGGATTATACAGAGGAAGCCATAAGGGAACGGATAGCGGGCAGACGGGCAAAGGCGGCGAAAGCCCCCAGAGAGCAGCGCGGCGTTTCGCTGCTTATCGACATTGAGAACAGTATCAAGGCGGCGCAGAGTAAGGGCTATGAACAGTGGGCGAAAATCCACAATCTGAAACAGGCAGCAAAGACCATGAATTTCTTGACGGAACATAAGATTGAACAGTACGCGGATTTAGTCAGCCGGATTGAAGAAATGGCAGCGGAAAGCGGACAGGCGGCAGACGCATTGAAGGACGCGGAAAAGCGGCTTGCGGACATGGCGGTGCTTATCAAGAATGTTTCCACCTACCAAAAGACAAAGCCCGTCTATGACGCATACCGCAAGGCAAGGAACAGGGAGAAGTACCGCGCCGGACAGGAACAGGCGATTATCCTACATGAAGCCGCCGCAAGGTCGCTGAAAGCGGCGGGCATTGCAAAGCTCCCGAACCTTGCCGCGCTGCAATCGGAATATGAAGCCCTCCAAGCGCAGAAAGAAGCCCTTTATGCCGACTATGGGAAGCTGAAAAAGAAAGTCCGGGAATACGATATTATCAAGCAGAACATTGACAGCATTTTACAGGCAGACAGGCAGCCGGAACGGGAAAAGGGAACAGAGCGCGGATAAGGATAGCAAAATCCCCGCCGCTGTGCTATGATAGGGCTATCAAAAAGCAGAGGAGCGTTGAGCATGGAAAACCAGAAAATGCCGGAATATGAAACCATACGCGCCGCCGTTGCCGGGGAAAAATGGGCGGTGGAGAAAGTCGTGGAGTGCTACAAGGACGAAATCGACAGGCTATCGACGGTAGCGGTCAGACAGCCGGACGGAAGCACGAAACAGGAAATCAACGAAGATATGCGCCAGTCCATCACAAAGAAGCTGATAGAAGCCCTCCCGCAGTTCCCGCTTGAAGAAATGGAAAAGGGAAATGTCAGATAGGCAAAAAAAGAACAGGGCGCGGAAGCCAGTATATGACTTCCGCGCCCTGTCTTTTTATGGGTGCTGTTTTCGTGAATGTTACGCAGTAGAACGCCATTTTTGGGGGTAAAGGTATAAAGTATCGCCTATCCGATTTTCACGCCCGGAAAGCCCTGTAAATCAAGGGATTTTCCGCGCCTACTGCGTAACAGGGGCGCGTCTTTTCCTCATGCGCTCGGCGGCTTGTCTGCGGGTGATACGTTTCCGGCAGACGGGGCAGTATTTGACACTGTTAGAGGTTGACGCAAAGAACGCGCCGCACTCGGTACATTTCTTCTTATCCCCTGTCTGGTAAAGCTCCGCATAAAGCAGCCTGTCGGCGGGAAGCACCGCAACCCGGAACCACTTGCAGAGAAGCGAATAGGAAATGAGCTGCGGACATACGCACTCGTCCCCGTCGTCCAGTAAGATACAGTTCCCGTTATCATAATTGCAGCACGTCCGGCGCACAAGGGCGTTGACTTTCCGGCTCTGGGGCGGCGTCAGCCGCTTAACCCCGTTCATACTTCATCAGCGGCGTAAATGGGAAGCTCTGCAAATTCCGCTTCGGTCAAAGCGTCCACTTTGGAAAGGGTGCGCTTTGCAAGCTCCCGCATATCCGCGTCCATGTAGGGCAGCGCGGCGTTGACATTCTCAATCAAAGCCCGCTTGCCGCCCTCGTTGTAAATGCTCAAAAGGTTTGTTTCTTCAACAGTTAGTCTAATCATGCTCATACCTCCATATCGTGATTTTTTGTTTTTGCCGCCGCCTTTTTCGGGGCGGTCTTTGCCTTGTCTGCTTTAAGCTGCGCCCGGATAGAGGGGCGGGGCTTCCTTATCTCCCTGTCCCGGTTCTCCCCCTTGTCAATCAGCGCATACGTCCCATGTCTGCCCTCGATTTTGGAAAAGGAAAGGGTCTTGTAGGGCAGCATGGAGAAAAGGCGGTCAGTGTCCTTTGTGGCTGCAAGCCGCATGAACGCCGGGGAAAGCTCTGCCATGAAATGGGTCTTGTTCGGGCTGTTCGGCTCGTAATGCCGCTTCATTTCCCGCACAATGCGCCGCGCTTCCGTTTCAATCAGCCCGTCCCGCAAAGCGGCAATATGCGCCTTGAAATCCCCCGGCGAAAGCTGCTCCCGGCTGCGCCGTTCTTCCTGTAAGAGCGATTGCAGCGCGTCCGGGTCGTTGGGTACGGCTTCAAAGCGTTCAAATTTCCCAAGCTGCGGGTCTGGGGTTCCGTCAAAATATCTCCCGGCTTCCTGTACCCTTTCCCCATGCTCATAAATCAGCTTCACCGTATCGGCGGGCAGCTCCTTTTCCTTGACGCGCTCATAATGTTTAGAGTAGTCCAGTTCGTACAGATTGCCCTTGATTTTCCCGCGCTCCTTTCCCGTCAGCTCGATTGCATAGGCAAGAACGCGGTCGCTTGTCTGCTCCATGTAGAAACGCCATGTGTTGTGGGGCGCGGTGTCTTTGAGGAAAACGTCGCGCTCCCGGAAACAGTGCGTCCCGGACGGGCGGCAGAACCACAAAAGTGTTTTGTCCTCCCTGTGGGGGCTTGCCGCCGCCTTTGCGATAATCTCTTTGTCAATGTCTAAGTCGCTCTGGTAAAAGCCTGTGTTCTGCTTCATAATCGCTTCAAGGGAAGCAAACAAATCCATGTTTTCAAATTTGCTCTGTTCCGGCATGGGTCAGCTCCTTTCCAAGTCCTGTGACTTCTGCTTTGCGTTTTTCTTCTGTGCCTTTTCCTTGTCGGCTCTAAGCTGCGCCCGGATAGAGGGTTTCTTTTCCGGCTTCGCTCCCTTGCCGCGCTCCTTGTCGGCTTTGACAGCGTTAGCCAGGTCAACAAGGGAAATCTGCTCGCCCGCCTTTACCTTTGCTTCCAGTTCGTCAACGGTGGGGGTGTTGTTGATGATACCGTCAATCATGTTCCCGTTCTGCTCTGTGGTCTGCTCGGCGGTTTTCAAGGGATTGTCCCGCTGCGCCTGTTCTGCGGCAACGGCAAACGCCCGCGTCCCATTCCCCATAATCAGATACTTTCCGTCGTCCGACTGGTGGTGAAAGCCATATCCGGCGGCTTCTATCTGCTCCCGGCTCATGGCGGTCACATGGAAAGTCCCCCTCGGTGTCTTGACAGTTTCGCCCGTTTCCAAGTCGTCCGGGGTAAGCTGCTTTTGCTCCTGTAAAAACTCCGGCACTTCCCGAAAACCTACACTGTCAACGAAATGCGCCGCGTCCTGTCCGTCCTGATGAAGCACTACCACGTCGGAAACGGAAAGGCTGTGTCCCTTAAAATCTTTGGGGTGGTCGATATTGAAACAGGTGTAAATATCTTCAAGGGAAGTTTCCGGCGCAAGGGGCGCGGAATAGACAAGCTCATAGTTCGCCCTGTCAACCACATTTCCCGCCGCCTGCAGGCGGTCGTATGGCTCAAAGCGGAAATCCCTTGTTTCGTCCCCGCCCTTTATCTGGTAAATGGAAAAGGTGTCTTTGTCCTGTCCGGCGGTCTGCGCCGTTTCCTGTGCCTTTGCGTAAAGCTGCTTCACGTCGCCCTCGGTCAGCTCGCCGCTTTTGAGCTGCCCCATAAGCTCGCGGCATTTCTCCGGCGTTCCCGTATAAAGCACGTCGCCCATTTTCGCCCGCCCGTTCTCCTGTGTCACATAGGCTTGCAAGAGGTAGCTGTTTTCCCGGCTGTCGCTGTAAGGGTTCCGGCGCACTCTGTAAATCGTTTCCGGGGTAAAGGCTTCTTTCGGGGCTGCGCCCGCTTTTTCCTGTGCGCCGGATTTTCCCGGTGCGGCTGCTTCCGGATCCGGCTTCTCCGGCGCGGCTTCCTGTCCCTCTCTGGTGGGCTGCTCCTGTCCGGCGGTCTGCTCCTTGTCCTGTGCCTTTTGCAGCTCCGCTAAGTTCTCGTCTATGGAATTGATAATCTCGGCGGCTGCGCTGCGTATCGTTTCAAGGGAGCTTTTCAGCTCGGACAGCTCCCGCCCGCTGCTCCACCCGGCGACATAGCCGAAAGAGTAGTCCGACGTGTCAAGCCCGTAATGTTGGCAGACAGTATAGGCGACGCTTTCCGCTTCGACTTCGCGGGTGCGGCGGTCAACGTGGGGCTGCTGCTCGTCCTTTGGCGCGTTGAGGTCAATGTCGTGCAGCTTCGCATGGGCGATTTCGTGAATAGCGGTCTTTAAGGTCTGTAATTCGCTCATGCCCTCGTTGATAGCAATGCGCTTGTCCTCCAAGTGGTAGTAGCCATGAGAGCCGCCCTCGATATTCTCAAAGGCGATAGGAACGGGGGAAGTCTTTTCAAGGGCTGCGAAAAAATCCTTGTAGCGGTCAACGTCGCCTGTCAGCTCGTCAACCGCAATGTCCGGCAGCTCCTTTCCCTCGGTCTGGGAAACGTCAAAGACGGATACCACCTTGTAGGCGGGTATGGTGACTTCCTTTTCCTCGGTGACGGGCTTCCCGTCCTTGCCGATAACGGGCTTCTGCGTGTGCGGGTCGATTTTCTGCATTTCCTGTTTGATTTTATAGGGTGACGGAGCAATGATTTTAATTCCCTTTTGCCCTTTCATCACGTTTCGTTCAAAGTTGTTCTTCCAAGCGGAAAAGCCCGCCACAAGGGAAGCGTCCGGCTTCTGCATGGCGATAAGGACGGTGTTTCGGAAGCTGTAATTATGGAATTTTGACATGACTTTCAGATATTCCCGGTAACGCTCGCTGTCAAAGAGTTCCGCAATACCCTGTTCCAGACGGTCGGTAATCTCTTTGAGCTTTTCGGCGGGCTTCTCGCTCGTCAGCACGATAGGGATAACCGGGCGCGGCTCCTGTGGCTGCTCTGCGGTCTGCGCCGTTCTCTGCCCCGGCGCGGCTGCGTCCATTTCTACCTTTGACGGGTCGGGTCTTTCCGGCTGCGGGGGCTGCGGCGTTACCCGGTATTCCTCCGGCACGTCGCGCCCGTCGTACCATTCTGTAAAGGTGTTGCGGTTGTTGTAGATATAGCCCTTTTCGGTAAACATACCGTCGTCGTTAATGGAAGCGTCCCGCCCGTATTCCTCATACATGAAATACTTTTTCGCTTCTTCGGGAAGTTCCGGTTCTTCCAGTTCATCAACCAGATAACGCCCGTATTCTTCTTCATTGTGGACGGACGGATAAATCCAGTAGCAGTCAAGGTTCTGTGCAAGGTTGATAATGTCCTGTAAGCTGTCGGCATGGTCGCCGTATTCAATGGCTGCAATGAATTTCTCCCGGTCGTCGTCAAACTGCATTTCCAAGAGCTTCCCTAAATAGTTCAGCTCGTCGGGGTGGGAATACTCGCTTAAATGCTCCGTCAAGCCGGGGATAGTGGATTGAAATTCTGTGAAATGCCATTCCTCATAGTGCTTGAAGTCAATCCCGATACGGTCAAAGACTTCTTTCAGATGTTCGGCAGTCGTGGGGAATGTCACCCATTCGCCCGCGGGTCTGCCCTCGGTGTACTTCCCAAGATTGGAAAGATAGCCGCTTAAAATCGGTTCTGCCATTTGTTCGCTCCTTTCTTTTTCAATCATGCGGTGCATAAGCTCAAAATCCTCAATGCTCATGCTCCCGTCAAATACATAGGGGTTAAAATCCTCCCCGTCCCGGTAGGGCTTTTCGGAAAAGGGAAGCCCCGCTTCATGGGCGGCTGCCCTCGCTTCCTCGATAACCTCCGGGGGAAGCCTGTCGTCATGCGCTCCGATAAAACCGTCAATGTCGTTCATGCTGTTTTCGTAGTGGTAACGCACTCCGGCGGTCAGCTCGTCAAGGCTCATGTCCTCGCCTAAATGCCCGCAATAGTAGCCGTTTAAGATAACGGCGGCGGGGTCAATGCTTTTTATTTCCTCTAACCGGCTCCTGTCCTCCGGGTAGAGCGTATCGTCCATATCAAGATGAAAATATTCCGCGTTCCATGAACGCCCCTGTTTCCAGAACGCCACCCATGCGATACCGTCCCTAAGCTCGTCTTGATAGTCCTTTACGGTGTCCCGTAAACTTGCCATAGTGAAAAACCTCCTTTCTCTGCGGCAGCGTCATAAGCTGCATTTTTTGGCTGCATGGTCTACTACGGGTACGCCCGCATTTCTGCCAAATATTTTTGAAAATTTTTAGAGGGTGAAGCCCTCCGCAAAAGAGGGTTTGGGAAACTTCCCAACAAGCAAAATCCCCGTCCGGCGCGTCAGCGTCGCAACGGGGATTTACGGAAGTGGGTACCCGCTTCCTATGCTTGCTATTCAAGTTTTTAGTTCTTCTGCACTTCGATACGGTAGTTGACGTATTTCCCGCCAGTGTCAGCCAGAACGATAGTTCCGTCGTAGGTCTTGCCTGTTTTCGGGGAGTAGAGCTTCTTCACATTCGCCTTGCCGGATTTAAGGAGCGCGGCGGCAATCTTCGCGGAAAAAGCGGTCTTGCGTTCCTCGAAAAAGCGGTCATTCTTCCACATGACAAAGGCACATTCTTTGTTGCTGCAATAATAGTTTTTCTTCCCCTCATGGACGGGGGAACCGCAACGGGGGCATTTGCCGACAGAGGGCTTTTCCTCCCGGAACAAATCCTTTTTCCCGTCCAGTGCTGCGGCGTGTGTCTGCACAAGCTCCCGCGCCATAGCTTCAATGCCGGACAGAAATTCGCCGGGGTCTGCGGCTCCCTTTGCTATCTGCGTCAGATTGTTTTCCCATTCTGCGGTAAGCTGTGGGGAAGTGAGTATATCCGGCAGAATACAGATAAGGCTGTTCCCGTTTTTGGTAGGGATAAGCTGCTTCCCCTTGCGCTCCGCAAAGCCGCCCTTTACCAGTTTTTCAATGACGGCGGCGCGGGTGGCGGGAGTGCCAAGCCCCCGGCGTTCCGCGTCCGGGTCGGTGTCCCCGTTCCCGGCGCGTTCCATAGCCGACAAAAGGCTTGCTTCGCTGTGGGGCTTCGGCGGCGTTGTGGTATGCTCCGTTACTTTTGCGGCGGGGTTAGGAAAGCCCTGTCCCTCGGAAAGCTTCGGCAGCGTCACGTCTGCATTTTCCCCGTCCTCCGCTTCGGGCTTATCTTTCAGCGTCGCCCGGTATCTGCGTTGAAGCTCTTTCCAACCCTCCGCAAGTACGGTCTTTCCCCTTGCGGTGAAGTCTGTCCCGGCGCATGAGAAAACCGCCGTAACCGCTTCATAAATATGCGGCTCGGCGGTGGCAAAAAGCAGACGCGCCCCCGCAAGGGTAAGGATATTCTTCTCGCTTTCCGGCAGCGCGTCCGGGTCAGCCTTTGCAAGCTCCATAGTGGGAATGATTGCGTGGTGGTCTGATACTTTTTTACTGTCTAATACCTTTACAACCTCCGGCGTGAAGTCCGCGCCCGCCATAAAGGGGAGTTTTTCGCAAAGCAGCGCGATAATGCCCGCTGCGGTGCCGCCCATGTCGTCAGTAAGAAAGCTGCTGTCCGTCCTCGGATAAGTAAGGAGCCGCTTTTCATAAAGGGATTGTGCAAGGTCAAGGGTCTGCTTCGCGGTGTAGCCGAAAATGCGGTTCGCTTCCCGCTGCAAAGAGGTAAGGTCAAAGAGCTTCGGCGGGGCTGCGGTTTTCTTCTCTCTGGTGAGGGAAACGCATACCGCCGTTTCCGCTTCGCAAGCCCCTTTCAGCGCGTCGGCTTCTGCCTTGTCGGAAATCCTCCCGCTTGCCGCTTCCGCGCCGGATAAATCAAGGCGCACATGATAATATTTTTCTTTCTGGAAATGGGAGATAGCCGCGTCCCGGTCGGTGAGCATTTTTAAGGTCGGGGTCTGGACGCGCCCCACGTTCAAGGTCTTTCCATACAGGCAGGAGAAAAGCCGGGTGGCGTTAATGCCGATAAGCCAGTCAGCCTTTGCGCGGCAGAGGGCAGACGCAAAGAGCGCGTCGTATTCCTGCCCGTCTTTGAGGGAAGCAAAGCCCGCCTTGATTGCCCCGTCCTCCATTGAGGAAATCCACAAGCGGCGCATGGGCTTCTTGCAGCCCGCCGCTTCGTAGACAAAGCGGAAAATCAATTCTCCCTCGCGCCCCGCGTCACACGCATTTACCACTTCGGAAACGTCGGCGCGGTGCATAAGCTCTTTTAGGGTTTTGAATTGCTTCCCCTTGTCCGGGTCAACGGCGTACTGCCATTCCTCCGGCAGAATGGGTAAGCTCTCAAAACTCCATTTTTTATATTGCTCCCCGTAGGCGGCAGCTTCCGCAAGCTGTACCAAATGCCCGACGCACCATGAAATGAGGCAGCCGCCGCCCTCGATATATCCGTCTTTCTTTTCCTTAACGCCAAGCGCGGCGGCGATAGTCTGCGCCACGCTCGGCTTTTCTGCAATAATCAGTTTCATTTTCTGTTCTCCTTTCGGTTGTTTTAGGTTTGAAATTGGTTTATACTTTAAGCATTACTATAAGAAACAGGTGACAATATGAAATCAATACATACTTTCGATGTTTTTGCTCCTACTGATGAACAGGAAGAAGCAATGAATAAAAAACGTGGCGGGCATTACAGGCGCGGTAAAAACAAAGAAATGGATTACTTTATTGAGTGTGCTACTTCGCTATTTCCCAACAACCATTATTCAAGGTTCACACCTATATATGATACGACAAAAGAGTTTTATCAACTGATTACTTCTTCCGATACAACAGAAAGAGCTATACTAAATTGGATAGCTTCTAATCGTGCATGGAATTATTTGTTTGGCTTATTACGGCATTATTACAGAACAGGACACCATGACGATAATTATATCTTTCCAGAGTTCAAAATCGGGTCGGCTTATGTGGCTGATTATCTGCTCATAGGTAATAGTTCAGACGGTTATCAATTTGTCTTTGTGGAATTAGAAGCTCCCAACGGGCGGATAACAAAAGAAAAAGGTACTCGTTTCGGGGAAGTAATCAATAAAGGGATTGAACAGGTTAGGGATTGGCAAATGTATATTGCTGCAAATTGGAATGTAATTGTAGCAGAATTGGAAAAGCACTCATTCTCCAATACAAAGTTACCCAGACAATTATACAAATATTGCCCTTATCAAATCTACTATGCTGTGATAGCCGGACTCCGTAAAGATTTTGAGAATATTCGTGATAGAAAGCTCCAACTGCAAAATGAAAATAACATAACACTTTTGCATTACGAAAATCTCATAGATGTTGCAAACGAAAATTAAAAGTCCATTTTCAGCGTTCCGGCTCACTTGCCTTTTTCTCCTGTACCTGTTTCAGACAGTAGCCCACACAAGGGAGCTGCCCTTTGTACGGACAGGAAGCGCAAGCCGGGGAATGGGGAACGGGCGGCGCATTGTCACGCCGCCCGCCCGGTCTTTGTATCATCATCTTTTCAAAGGGATTGTCGGTAAACAGGGTCATGCTTCCTCGTCCTCCTGTTCTTCATCAGAAAGCCCGTCCCCCTCGTCCGGCTCGTCCTCGTCGTAGTCGTCAAAATCGAAATCTTCAAGGTCGGTGCCGCCCTTGACGTTTTGCTTCGGCTTCATAAACTTAAAATAATAGAACGCGCCCCCGCCGCCAAGAAGTGCCACGACAAGGAAAAGCACAAGCCCGCCCGCATTGCCTTTCTCTTTGGGCAGCTCCGGCGGTTCCTCGGTTTCCGGCTCTGCTTCCTTGCCGCTGCAAGCGGTCATGTTGTCCTTGCAGACGGGGCAGCTCACATTTACCTTTCCGGCTTCGCATTTTTCGGTGCAACTGCAAACGGCGGGCGGGGCTGCTTCGGTGCTTCCGTCCTCCATAAGTGCTAAGAGGTCGGCTTCGTCCACTTGATTAAGGAAATGTACGGTGTTCTCGCCCTCGTCGTCCCGGTCAATGAGGATATAAAAGTAATTGCCGTTTTTGGTCGTTACGGTGATAAGCTGCTTGTTGCCGCCGAAATCGTCTACAAGGGTCGCGTTCCCGTCCGGGGTAAGGGGTTCTTCCTTTTGGGGTTCCTCGTAGACAACGCCGCTGTCGTTGGTGTCGTCCTCTCCCTCCGGGGTCTGTGCAAAAGCGGTGACGGAAAAGCCGCCCGAAAGCATAAGGGCGGCGCAAAGTGCGGTCAGTGTTCTAAGGATTTTCTTATTCATTCTCGGTGTCCTCCATTTCTTCGGTGTCGTGGTCTGCGGGTTCTGCGGGGTAGCCCGGCGCGGCTTCCATGCCCGGAATACCGCCCCCGGAAAGCATAGCGGAAAGCTCATGCGGGGAAAGGCGCATGGAGCGCACAAGCTGTACGATTTGCAGGTTTTCCGCTTCGGTTTTCTGCGCTTCAAGCCCCCTTAATTTATTCTGGTACTCGGTGATTTTCTCGCGGGTCTTTGCAATCTCCTTGTCGATACGTTCAATTTTGTTCATAGCCATCAATAAATTTCTCCTTTCAGATTTTCATTTTTTTGTTGTCAGTTCCAATTCATTAAGCCGTAGCCCTTGATACAGGAGTAATTGACGGGGTAGCTCTTTATCTTGCAGGCGTCGCCGGAATTGCCCTCGACGGTATAGACGCGCTCCCCGTCCGTCCCGATAACAAGCCCTACATGGTCTGCGCTCCCGTCCCCGTCCCAGTCGAAAAAGATAGCGTCGCCGGGGGCGATATTCTCATAGCCCCTCGCGCCCCATTGCCCGCGTGACTGGAACCAGGGTACGCCCTGTGACTGGCACCCGGCAAAGCGCGGCTCGCTTTTCCCGGCTTGATTGTAGCACCATGAAACAAAACAGGCGCACCATTCCACGCGGCTGTTAAATCCGTACCAGCTCCAAAAGGGTCGCCCGCCTACGTTGCCGACTTGCCGCTTCGCAAGGTCTACAACGGCGGTGTTGCCGGGGCGTGTGCCGTTTACAAGCTGTACGCCGCTTAAATCCTCGGACGCGCCCATATCGGGGGAGCCGCCGCCGAAAATCAGCGGCTTGTTTCCGCTTGTTTCCAGATAGACGCGGTACATTTCAAGCTGCTGTGGCGTTAGAAGTTCCTCCGCAATCTCGGAAATGGGCTTGTTCGTCAGCTTCACGTTGAGGATATGGTACTCGTAGGGTACTTCCTCGCTGGTCGTTTCCCCTGTTTCCGGGTCTGTGCTTGTTTCTGTGCGGTAGCGGATTTCCGTTTCTTCCGTCAGCGTCAAAGTGTACTGCATGGCAAAGACGCGGTTTAGTTCTGCCTGTGCGCTCTGCGGGGTGTAGGTCTGTAAAAGGGCGGTGAGGTAGGACGCTAACTCATGGGGGTTATGCCCGATACTGTCAAGGTCATAGCGGTATTCGTCATAGCCGGGGTGGGTGCTTTCGATATTGTCAATCTGCTGCTGAAGCTCGTTTTCCTTTGCGGCGTAATTATTTTCCGTCGCCACAAGGTCGCTGTCCTCCGACGTGTAGGAAGTCCCAAGTATGCCGTTCATCAAGCCGGAGAACATGGAGCCGCAAGAGGAAAGCCCCGCCGATACCATGATGAATAAGAGCAGCGCGGCAACGGCGATACATACGCCCGCCGGGTGCCGCCCTACAAAAGCGATTGCCTTTTTTGTTTCCTCGGCGGTCTTTTTTGCCGCCTTGCGGGTGTTCTCTGCGGCTTTCTGCGCCGTTTTTGCGCCGCCTTTCCTTGCCGACTTTGCATACTGCCGCTTGATTTGCTGCTTCTGCATGAAGCGGGAAAGGGGATTGCCCGCAATCTGCGGATTGTCATGTAGGGATTTATGGTACTGGAAATCCACATTCGCCTTGAACGCCGCTTTCTCTGCCTTTGCCGCCGCCCGGTAGGGTTTGAGCTTGTGGCTGCGGTAGCCCTCCTTGACTTTCCGCGTCCCGTACTTTGCGCCGCGCTCTGCCAGTTCTTCGGATTTGTGCGCCCCCTCAACGCCGGAATTGTCCTTTTCAACGGAATGTATCTTGTTGTGGACGAAAATACCCGCTTCCTGTGCGGGGCGGGATAGCGGGTTATTGTGGGGCTTATTCCTTCCTATGGGCTTTTCCTGTTCCTCAAAATGTAGGCGGGTCTTGCCTTTCCCGGTGGCTTCATCAAAGGTGCGCTCCCGTACAAGTTTCTTTTCTTTGGGGATAGCCGCCTTTGCCGCGTCCAGACGGTCGGCTGCTTTGTCCGATTTTCGGATATACCTTTCAAGCTCCGGCGTTGCCCGTTCCTCGTCGGTAAACTGCAAGCGGGAAGATTTTTCTTTTGCTGTGGCTTCTGCCTGTGCTTTCCTCGCCGCCTTTTTGCTCGCCTTTCTGGTACGCGCCCCGTCGATACGCTCCAAGACGCGCTCGGCTGCGGCGGTGTCCTGTTCCCGTTCTGCCCCCGGCGCATGGGGAAGCGGCGGCGCGGCGGCTGTGGGCGCGGGAGCTGCGCCGCCCGGTATGGTCTGCGCTGCCTGTTCCGGCGGCTGCGGTGCTTCGGTCTTTGCAAAGTCCGCGTCCCTTATCCGCTTGCTGATACGTTTCTTTTTCCCGGTGGCGGCGTTTACCTCGACAGCCCCCTCGCGGGTCATTTTCTGCGTGACTTTCTCACGCGCTCGATACTGTTTTATTTTTCTGTCCCTCCAATCCGCGCCCTTGCAAGGGCGCAATACTCGGCGTTTATCTCAATGCCTATATAATGCCTGTCAAGCTGCCTTGCGGCTGCTCCCGTCGTGCCGCTGCCGAAAAAGGGGTCAAGCACAACGCCGCCTTTCGGACAGCCCGCCTTGATACAGGTTTCGGCAAGTTTTGGCGGGAACGCGGCGAAATGCCCGCCCTTGTAGGGTACGGTATTGATAAGCCACACGTCCCGCCTGTTCCGCATGGTCGGCATGAGGGCTTCGTCGTAGTAGCTGCCGCTTCTCGCCCGGTTAAGCCCCTGTACTTTCCCCTGTCCGGGTACTTCGTCCGCATATTTCTGTCCCGCGCTGCGCCCGGTGCGGTACCGCGCCGCCGTTGTGGGGGCTAACGGCTCGGCTATGGCGGCTGCGTCATAGAAATATTTCTTTGACTTCGTAAGCAGAAAGATATGTTCATAGCAGCGGGTAGGGCGGTCTTTCACGCTCTCCGGCATGGGGTTTTCTTTCTGCCAGATAATGTCGCTCCGTAAATACCACCCGTCAGCGCGTAGGGCAAAAGCTAAAAGCCAAGGGATACCGATTAAGTCCTTTTGTTTGCAGCCGGAAACGCGGTTGTTTTTTGCAATCTGCTGTCCGTTTCTGCCTTTCGGGTTCTTCGGGTCTGCATGGTAGCCCTTGTTCCCTGTGCCGCAGTAGGTGTCCGCGATATTCAGCCAGAGCGTACCGTCAGAACGCAGTACCCGGCGCAGCTCGCGGAAAACCTCGGTCAGCCTGTCAATGTACTGCTCCGGCGTGTCCTCCCGCCCAATCTGCATATCAAGCCCATAATCCCTAAGCGCATAGTAGGGCGGGCTTGTGACGCAACAGTGTACGCTTTCCTCTGGAAGCTCCCGCAAGGCATAGAGCGCGTCCCGGTTGATGATGGTGTCAGTTTTCAGCCCGTTCATGCTTCGCCCACTTCCTCCGGCTTCGTCGTCATTACCCGGTAAAGCTCGGTGTCTTTCGGGAAGCGGTCTACAAAGGGCAGCACCACGTTCCCGTAGAAGATAAGCCCCTCGCCCGCTTCGGTGTGGGTGACATATTTCATCTGCTGCGGGGAGATGTTGAGCTGCTTCGCAAGGATAGCCCGGTCGCCCGCCGCCTGATTGAGCATGAGGACAAAATCAGAGTTTTATAGTGATAGGTAAGCCTCTGATATCATCTCGGGCTTTTCCCCCACTCCACACCGTGCATGCGACTTTCACCGCACACGGCGTTCCATCGGTTAGTATTTTTCATTGTCTAAACAATCAACCTTTGAATAGAATAAAAACTGTAGTAGTTGAAATAAGATTAAATAGGTTGATTTCTAACCGACTAAAGCCCATTCCTCGAGCCCGCCTTTTTCGTAGGGCTGTCGTAGGTTCGAGCTTCGCTTTTCAGCACAGATTAGGCGGCTTATATGATTCGTCCGCAGATTGCTTATGAGCAACTCTGTACCTTTCCACGTTCCGATAATTCTATCTGTGCATATATCCTTAGGTGTCCGCTATAGTCCTGTCAGCTTGATTGTGCCTGTAACACAATACGGAGTTTCATATTTTCGATTCTTACTACACCGCACTGACCCACAATTAAGTGTCCATACATTTCTATATGGTAAACATCTAGACCCGTACATTCGCGGTTTTCGTCAGTCCGTCGTGGACATTCTCACCATAGATATTTTATAGACTCCCGACGTGTCATCTGCATACAGTACCTCTACCACACTTTCGACAGCTGTATTTCTACACTGTTTCGGCAGACTTCCGCCGACTTTATCGAGCTCCAGACCCCAACCATTACAGTCGGAGCCGGTCGAAGTATCAGAGAAGGCATTTCAAGGCGTTACCCCATCATTCTACCTTTCGAATTATCAGTTGTTACTTACCTCGTAAGAAGGTAAGTCCGACGATTTTAGCATCGCATGGCCATAAGTCCATGAAGTTTTACCCTCATAGAGCGATGTTTGTGCGTCAACGTGTCGCACCAAAGATATTCTCCACTTCGCGGGAAGCAAGCAAATCCTTGACATTCTGCGTAATGGCTGTGGGTATGCCGCCCCATTTTCTGAAACGCTTCCAGATTTCAACGGAATAGGCGGCGGTCTGTTCCTCTTTCAAGAGAAGATGAAATTCGTCCATAAAATACCGGGTGGATTTCCTTTCTGCCCGGTTGACGGTGACGCGGTTCCATACCTGGTCCTGCACAATGAGCATACCTAACTTTTTGAGCTGCTTCCCAAGCTGCTTGATGTCAAAGCAGACAAGGCGGTTGTTCAGCTCCACGTTGGTACGGTGGTTGAATACGTTAAGGCTCCCGGAAACATACAGCTCCAACGCCGCCGCAATACGCGCCGCTTCCGGCTCCGGCTGCTTCAAAAGCTCGTTGTAGAGGTCGCCCAAGATAGGCATTTTCTCCGGGTCGGGGTCTGCAAGGAAAGGGCGGTACACGTTCCTAACGGCGCGGTCAATGACGGTCTTATCGACGGGCTGCAAGCCCTCCTTGCCGCCTATGACAAGCTCGCAGAGGGAGAGGATAAAGTCGGATTTCAGCGCAAGGGGGCTGTCGTCCTCGCTGTAATTGAGGTTAATATCCATAGGGTTCACATACTGGGGCTTCCCGTCAATGCCCTTGCCCGTAGGCGATAACCGTATCACTTGCCCGTCAAGCCGCTGCACAAGGGAAAAATACTCTGCTTCCGGGTCGCAGATAATTATGTCGTCGTCGGTAATGAGGAAAGCGTTTGTCATTTCCCGTTTGGCGGCAAAGGATTTCCCGCTTCCCGGCGTACCCAAGATTAAGCCGTTGGGGTTCTTTAGCTGCTTGCGGTCGCAGAGTATCATGTTGTTAGACAGGGCGTTTAAGCCGTAATACAAAGCCGCGCCCGTCTGAAAAAGCTCCTGCGTGATAAAGGGGATAAAGATAGCGGTGCTTGACGTGGTAAGCCCTCTTTGAATGGGGATAAGGTTCTCCCCAAGCGGTACAGAGGACATAAGCCCCGCTTCCTGTTGGTAGTCAAGGCGGGTCAAGGCGCAGTTGTTCTTCTGTGCAATGCCCGCCGCCGCGAATACGTCATTTTCCAGTTTCCTTTTTGTGTCTGCCATGTTCACCACAAGGAACGTCAAGAGGAACATTCTTTCATTCCGGCTCTGCAAGTCCTGTAAGAGATTTTTCGCTTCGCTGCCAAACGTGGCAAGGTCGGACGGGATTATATCCATGTCGTAGCCGCTGCGTACCGCTTTTTTCTGTTCCTCGATTTTCATTTTGTCAAGGTCGGTGATTTTCCGCTTGATTGTCTTTATGGCTTCGGTCTGGTCGATACTGTGGATATGCAGATTGACGATAACGCCCGTTTCCAAGTCCAGAATGTCAGATAAGATACGGTCGTTTAATTCCGGCGCAAGGATTTCAAGGAATGAAACCGCGCCGATTTTGCGCCCCATGCGGAAATAACGCCCCTCGCCAAAACGGAAAGAGGAAGGGGCGATAAAGTCCTTTGTGGAAAGCCCGGACGGGGCAAGCCATGAAAAATCAAAGGCAAACTGCCCGCCCTCCGGGTGGAAAATGCCATGCAGCATTTTAAGGCGTTCATAGCCTGTCATGGGGCGGGCAGACACGCCCAAGAGCTTAAAGTTGTTCAGTACGTCCGTTTCGATACGGGCAAGGCGGGATTTCGCCGCGCCCAGACTGTCGGCTTCAATGGCAAAGGTGATATATTTTGCCTTGACAAGCCCGTTGTTGCCCTTTGCAAGCTGGTTTTTCAGCATATCCCGGTATTCTGTGCGGATAGAGTTGAAAGCGTCCTCCTGTGCCGGGATATTGACCGCTTTTTCCGCTTCGCCCCGCTGCGTCCCCTGATTGATGAAAGAGAGCTGCACCGAAACGGAAGCGTCAAAGTAGTTGAGGAAGTCGCACCAGTTCTCAAAAATGGCGGTCTTGTCGTCCGCTTGTGCAAGCTGATAGTTAATATCTTCAAAGGCGACGGTCTTTGAGTATTTCCGTCCCGTAACCTTGCAGATACCGTCCGGGTACATCTGTATATAGGGGATTGTCTGCTGCGCGGTGTGCGCTTTCCCGTCGCCCTTTGCCTGTCTGATGATTTCCGCAATCTGCTTTTTCTCGGCGCGGGTGAGCTTGCGGGGCGGGTTAGGCTTTGCGCTTCCCGCCGCGCTGTTTCTTCGTGTTTCCTTTTGCAATCGCTGATACCTCCTTTTCAAGTTTTCTCTGCCGTTCTAAGGCGGAATAAAAGTTGTCTGTCCTGTATGGTCGTTCTTTGGGGGCTATGAATTTCGTCTGAATGATGTTCTTCACCACTACTTCAAGGGGCTGTCCATGCTTTTCATACATGGCGAACAGGAAACAGGGCAGCATGACGGCAATTATAGCCATAGACGCAAGGCTTGTGCCTGTGCTGTCTTTGAGCAGAAAGAAAAGCGGCAAGCCGATAATGAGAGCCGCCGCAAAACATACAATCTGCCGTTTGGTAAGGTTGAACGCTACTTTTGTCTTGACTTTGGATAAGTCTTTGGGTACGGGTACATACGCCAAGTGAAAACCTCCTTTCTCTGGGTTTGGTGTTGCTGTAATTTTCCATAAGGGTAATCAAGGCAAAGGTCAATCTATGCCCTTTGCCCGCCCGTATTCTATGGGGGTTATCCGCGTCAAGGTCGGGTCGTATTTTCGCCGCTTCGCTCTGAAAATCTCCACCCTGCCCTTGACACGCCGCTAATGCGCGGAGAATATCGACTTCGCCAGTGCGCCGGATTTGAACAGGGAGAAACAGAGGATAACGGTGTAGGCTGCAAGGGAGAATATCGCGCTGTGCAGATTGTCCGCTATTATCATGTTATTCACCAGAACCGCGTAAATGCCGACGCATATCATAATGAGGAAGCCTTGAAAACCGATAGCGAACAGGGATTTTAGGTAGTTGTTTCCTATCTGCCCCCATTCCCGGTTAGTCATAGTTGCAAACGGGATAGGCGATACCGAACAGTAAAGGTAAATTTCTATCATACGCCCGTAGAGGATAACGGTTATCAGTACGGACATGATTTTCATGCACAAGCTCACAAGGCTTGTTTCCATGACAAGTAAGAGCAGTTCGGGGATTTCCATAGCGTCAAGCCCGCTTTGCATGGAAGCAAGGGCGGCGGCAACATCAATCTCTGTGCTGCCGCCGATTACCCCCGCCGCGCCGGAAACAACGTGCTGCGCCATATCGAACACCGCCATAGTGATGTCAAAGGTGTGCGTCACAAGGTAGACTGCCACAAACGCCTTGAACACCCACTTGAAGAACATGGAAGTGTCAACGTCGTGCATATTGTTCTTTTCCGTTACCATGCTGATAAGCTCATAGCATAGGACGTAGGTAATGACAAGCCCCGCAATGGGTACGATTACATTCTCACTAAGCGTCTGTATCATGGAGAATATATTTGCGTTCCACCCTTGCGGGGTCTGCCCTACCTCTGCGGCGATAGTGCCGACTTTCTCGTTTACGTCCCCGAACATAGTTGACAGATTACCGTTTATGGCTCCTATGAGGATTTCCTTTATCCATTCGTTAATCGCGTCAAGTATGCTCTGCATAAGCCTTTACCCGCGCTTCTTAACCGAACAAGCCGGAAAGCAGCGGTACAAGGGTCATGCCGATAAGGGCAACGCCGCCGCCCGCCATAAGCTGTTTCATACCAAAATAGGTGTAAAACTCTGCTCGATGGCGGGCGGCGGCGTGTCAAGAAATTTATGGAATTTTTTTAGAACCGCCCCGGCGGGAACAGGTCAGGCCGTGACCTGTTCCACCTCCGGGATGGGTTTGAGATTAAAATGAATTTCAATAGAAATGTGTCGTGTCTTATCGCTGTCGATGTGTTCATGGACAACGATTTCTTTAATCAGACGGTTGAGGGTGGCAGCGTCCAGCTCCGTGATGTCGGCGTATTCCTGAATGGCGTCCACCCATTGCTTGGCGTCCACGGCAAGGCGGATTTCATCAGCCAGCTTCCTGCGCCCCTGTTCAACCCGTTCCTTTAGTTCAGCCTGTTCCTTCTGCGTCTTATCCAGCATGAGATTGAAGTTTGCTTCGCTGATACGTCCGGCAACCATGTCCTCATAGAGCCGCAGCACCATTTTTTCCAGTACCTCAATCCGTTCCTCGTGCTTCGTCAGGGAACGCTCCAACGCTTCCCGCTGGCCTTTCTGCTCGGCTTCACAGGTGTTGGTAAGCCGTCCGGCAACAGCTTCCCCGTCCATCAGGGCGGCCTTCGCACATTCCCGGATTTTGTTCAGCACAAGGCGGTAAAGGGTTTCGTACTCCACACGGTGCTGGGTACAGTGCTGTTTCCCATAGGCATTATAGGTCTTACAGGAATAAATCTGCTTCGGGTGCTTGTCGTTGGTGTAGCGGATAGTCAGTGATTTCCCACACTCGCCACATTTGAGAAGCCCCGCAAACAGGCTGATTTCCCCGGTCTGGCGGGAACGCTGCCGGGATTTCAGCTTGTCCTGCACGATGTCAAAGCTCTTGCGGTCAACAATCGGCTCATGCCGTTCCTCCACCACAATCCAGTCCTGCGGCTTTTTTTCCCCGATGGTGCCGATTTTGAAGCGGTAGTCCTTCTTCTGGGAAGCGATAGCCCCGGTATAGACGGGATTCATCAGGATGTCCTTGATTACCGAAAAATCCCACATATACCGCCCGTTTACCGGGTCTTTCTTTTCCCATTTAGTGCGGACATTGCGGAAGCCCCGTTCCCGGTTCCACCATGTAGGGCAAGGCACCTTCTGTTCTTCCAGCCTGCGCCGGATAAAGTTCGGGCCGTGTCCTTCCAGCGCCCAGCGGAAGATTTGCCGGACAATGGGGGCGGTTTCCTCGTCCACCAGCAGATGGTTTTTGTCCTCCGGGTCTTTCTGATACCCGAAAGGGGCGATACAGCCGGTAAACTGGCCTTGCTGGGCTTTCAGAAGGTAAGAGGAATGTACCTTCTTGGAAATATCCTTGCTGTACATCTCGTTGAGGATGTTCTTGAACGGCGCAATGTCGTTATTCTCCCGCATGGTGTCGATACCGTCATTCATGGCGATATAGCGGACGCCGTGGCGGGGAAAGAAGTCCTCAATGAGTGTGCCGGTCTGCAAATAATTTCTGCCCAACCTCGATAAATCTTTCGTTATGACAAGGTTTATCTGCCTGCGCTCGATGGCTTTGAGCATCCGTTTCAGGTCGGGGCGCTCCATGTTCAGCCCCGTGTAGCCATCGTCCTGATAGACTGCCACAACCTCCCATCCCTGCTTTTCGCAGTATTTTTCCAGCATATCCCGCTGGTTGGCAATACTGGCGCTCTCCCCGTCAAGGTCATCGTCTTTGGAAAGCCTGCAATAGATGGCTGCCCGGAAGCTGCCTGCCAGTATTGCGTCCATGTCTGTATATTCATATCCGTTCATCATAACCGTTTACCCGCACAATCCAGACGGAACACGGTTCTTCTGAACCTCATCCTTATTATACTCTAAATCTTGTGTTTTCGCAAGATTTTCTTTGCTGGTATTCTGCCCATATTTTTGGGCAATCAGGCTCACAAAGACGTCTGTGGCGTCCAGTTCGCCGTCAAAAACTGTGGTAACATGAATCTCTGTTTTCGTTTTTGCCATAGGCAGTTATCCTCCATAATAGAATAAGCCAGACAAGGAGAAGGTCGGCAACGAAGTCCGGCAACGGGCTTCAAAAAACCTGAAAACTATCTCTGTCTGGCAGTTTGGCTCTTATTTTTATTTTCTTTTATTTTTCTGTTGTTTTGGTTGCTGATAAGGGGAAAAGCCCGCAGTTACGGGGGGTTTCCCGGCAACCGGCTCGGCAACGGGAGTGCAACAGGGTCGGCAACCGGCTGCATTTTTCAGAAGGGAAGCTCCATCTGTTCCGTGACTTCCTCAAATCCTTCCGGGATTTTTTCAGCTCCGTTGCTGATGTCCGTTGCTTTCGTTTCACGCTCCCAGCCCTTTTGCCTGCCGTATTCCGGGAACACACGGGGGTTGGAAAAGTAATTCCAGCCCGTCACGCAATGGTTCATGATGTCGTTGACTTCCCGGATTTCCCATTGCTTCGGCTCGTCAAAGGGGTGGTTCAGGGCTTCCTTGAAAAGCTGCTTGGAACACACCATGCCGCCGGTATAGCGGTCAAGGTATGCCTGTATCATCCCGGCCTTGGTGTCCTCCGGCATGAAATCCCGCTGGTGTTCTTTGAGATAGCGCACCATTTCCGGGCTGAAAGACAGCTTAAAATCCCCGCTGCGGTAAACCGTCATGGCTTCTGCCCAGACCTGTGCAAGATAGGCTCTGGAAGCGGCTTCGTCCTCCAAAATGTGAACCTCGGCCTGTTCCGGGTACACCATGACCGGCAGGAAGCGCCGGTTGCCGGAACGGTCAAGGGGCAGGAAGTCAAGGGCATTGGAAGTGCCGCCGAACACACATTGCCGCAGCCTGTCCTCCGGGTGGGTTTCGTATGGGATTTTATAGACCTCCTTCTGTCGGCTTAAAAATGACTTGATTTCCTCAATGCTCTTGGCATTGGCGGTGGCAATCATCTCCGACATCTCGATAATCCAGTGGCCTTGCAGCTTGCGGTACACGTTATCATCATCCAGCTTCCGCAAATCATCGGAAAACCACTCGTCTTTTACTGCCAGCAGCCGGAAAAAGGTGGATTTCCCGGCTCCCTGACCGCCCACCAGACAGAGCATGACTTCAAATTTACAGCCGGGGCAAAATGCCCGGTGGATGGCTCCCAGCAGGAACAGCCGCAGGGCTTCATAGGTGTACTGGTCGGTGTCGGCTCCCAGAAAGTGGCGCAGGCAATAGCGGATACGCTCCTGCCCATCCCATGAAAGGCCGTTCAGGTAGTCCCGGACGGGGTGGTAGCCGTTTTCATTGGCAACAATCCCGATGGCGGCGGTAATCTTTTTCTCACTGGTAAGCCCATAGGTTTCTTCCAGATACAGGAGCAGATAGTTCATATCCGTGTCCGTGATGGCGGTGCCGATGCGGTGGTAGCCGATGGGCTTTACAATGTCCACTCGCTCGGTCAGCAGATTTTTTGCGATTGCCCCGGAAAGCAGCGGGTCATTCTGAAAGACGGTCAGGCAGTTGCGGATACTGTTGCGGACGCTGCCTTTCTCGGTGCTTTCCAGCATGGCCTTTACTTCCTCAATGCTCCGGGGCGGGGCTGCTTCTTGTATGGTCTGTTCTGCGGCCTGCCGTATCTTGGGCGGCAAGCTCTGCCATTCGTCTTTCAAGATTGCTCACTTCCTTTCCATAGTCAACGATAAGGACTGCCCGTTCCTCCATATCCGGGGAGAGCAGCACATCCAGCAGATATTCCACATGGGATTGCTTCTGCAAGGCTTCCACAAAAAGCGGGTGCCATGCTTCTTCCGGCATCTTAGGGGCATAGTCCCGTTTCCAGCGGCGCAGAAGATGGTAATAATCGGACAGCACCCGGAAGCAGTAACGCTCCATGCGGCAAAACCGCTGTTCCGGGGTTTCCTGCCGGGGTTTGGGTTTTCTCCTGCCGGGTGGTTCCCTGTCCTCATAGGGGATGGAGAACTCCTGCGCCAGCATGAGGGCGGCTTCCTTCGGACTGACAGCTTCCAGACGGGAAACAAAGTCAATCACATCCCCGTCTGCCTGACAGCCGAAACAGTGAAAGCGCCGGTCAACCTTCATGCTGGGGTTTTTATCAGCATGGAAGGGGCAGACACACATCCCGTTTCGTCCCACCCGGATTCCAAAATGCTCCGCAGCCTGCCGGGTGGTAACAGACTGCTTGACAGCTTTAAATACATTCAAATAAATCCTCCTGAAAATAAGAAAAGCGCCTGTCATTCTCGAAAAAGAAAATAGCAAGCGCCTATTAAAGTTCCATATCCTGTTTTTTCTCTGTGCGGGGCTGCTTCCGTTTCTCGGCCTGTTCTTCCCGGATACGCTGCGTCCGGCCTTTGACTGCCTGCTGGATGGACGGTTTCTTTCCCGGCTCGGCGGTCTGGCGGTACTGTTCAGACGGAAGAACCTGATTGAGCCAGTGACGCACATCCCGGAGAATCTTCACATCCTCCTGTAATGCGGACAACCGTTCCTTATATCCGGCAACTTCTCCGGCAAGCTGTGTCTGTTCCTCATTCAGCTTTTTAATGCTGTACTTCTTCTCCTTCAAATGCACCTTGAAATAACGGATAGCGGCATTATAGGCGTCCAGCTCGTCCCGATGGGCGGCGGCAAACTGTTCCCGTGGCTTCTTAAACCGGATGGCAGCATACTCCACATGAACCGGCTTATGGGCTTCAAAGTTGGCGATATGGGAAAGCAGGGTGTTGATTTCTTTCATACGCTGTTCTTTCGGCTTCATCTCTGCCCGGATGGAAACGGCCTGCCCGCTGACGGTATCCAGATAAGCGTCCAAACTCTGCACAGTGGACAGCTCCTTTTCCCGCAGATAGCGGATAGCTTCCATAACCTTGTTGAAATCGGCAACGCTGCCTGTAAGCTGGCCTTTGCTTGTCCAGCCTGTACGTTCCTCCCGGCGCAAATCCAGATATTTCCCCAGCAGCTCCGGCAGGGTGGGTTCCTTCGATTCCTGCAAGGCTTCCAGCAGGGCGGCTTTTTTCTCCTTCAGGTCTGCAATCCAGCCTTTCAGGTGGCGTACCATCTGCCGGATAGATTGCATAAGGGAATTGGCGGCTTTGATGTCCCGGTTCAAGTTGCCGATGTTGGTCTGTATCCCTCGTTTCTCCATCTGGCTGACTGCTGGCCCCATATGGACGGTGGGGATTTTATCAAGCCCCTGCCGTTCATAGGAACGAAGGTCAAGGCGCTCCGGGCGTCCGTTGGCTTCCAGATAGCGGTTAGCGGTAGCCGCCCAGCCCTGCCGCCAGATCTCTCCGTACTTCTGGTCGTTCCAGTCCACGGTATCCTCCTTGTGGCTTTTCCAGCTCCCGGACGGGAGCCGGATACGCTCGCCGTTCTCGTCAAGGTCATAAACCTTCCGGCTCTTGGGAAGCCATTTCCCGTTTTCGTCCATTGCCCGCATGGTCAGCAGGATGTGGGCGTGGGGATTCCCATTCCCTTTGTCGTGGATGGCAAAATCGGCAATCATGCCTTTAGAAACAAAAAACTCCCGGCAGTAGTCCCGGATAAGGTCGGCGTGCTGTTCCGGGGGGATTTCCCTCGGTATGGCAAGCACGATTCTCCGGGCAAGCTGGGAGTTCCATTGCTTCTCGATAGCTTCGGCGGCGTTCCACAAAGTATTGCGGTCTGCATACGCTGGTGGGGCGTGGGGCGGCAGCATGATTTCTGTATGGACAATCTCGCTTTTATGGGAATAGTATTTCTGCTTCTGGTCGTACTCGGAAAACAGCCGTTCCCCACTCTGGTAGGCGGCAGACGCAACGGCTGACTGGTGGTTGCTGCGCTGGATTATTTTTATATCATGGTGTGGACAGGGCATAGCGTTCCTCCTTCCTGTGGTTGATTTTGGGCAAAAGAAAAGCAGGAAACCGTTTCTGATTTCCTGCTTAGTGGTGTCGCTGGTAGGCGATTAGTATTCAGTTTTGAAGGTTCGGGTCAGGTTGGCTCGATGATGGAAAGCTGTCTAATAGCTTAAAAGTTTTTGTTCGCAAATTTACTTGTAATTCCAGTTTCTGTTTTATAAAATCCAAAAATCAGAAAAATAATTCCAACAACTACTCCTGCAAATACGGTAGTCTGTGTAGAAATATTAAGAAGAAGTAAGGATATACACAAAACGATTTCTACCAAACCTAATGTTTTGCCAATACCAATAAAAATATTAGGTGCTATGCTTTGTGCATAATCCCAATGCTCTTGTGACTTCCGAGATGTAGGCGTATTGTATCCGTTACCGGATGTTATATCTTTTACCGGGTGCTTCTTTAAGATATATCCTACAAAAACCATAACAAAGGGTATGATGAAATTCAAAGCAATCAATCCATACATAAAACCATCTCCTTAGATAGTGTTCGTCATTAGCTTTATTATACTACGGGCAGTCCTGTTTTGGAATAGATAAATTGTAAACTTGCTGGACGGGAACAGCTTGCAGCGCAAGGTGTTCCCGGGCGGCAAGTCCACAAAGGGGTAGCTGGCGCAGCCAGCGCAGGGGAAGTGTAGCGTCCCCTGTGATGATTGGAAGCAGCCGCAACGGTGCTGAAAATCATCCGCTTTCCGCAGGAAGCCCCCGGCAGGGCGCAACGCACCGGCTTGACCGGTGTATAGTTGCGCCCTTACTCCGTAAGGGATTCCCCGGCTACCCGCCCTTTCACGCTTTCTGCAACTATTTCCTTCATGCCACTTTGAGAAAATGCCTGTTTCAGAATGTCCATCACATCCTCGTCTGTCAGCACTTCCGGCCTTAAAAGGAAACTTTCCAGCATAGCTCCTCTGGTACAGAGCCGGTGCGTCCGTTCCTTCCGGGTAAGCTGCTTCACCTGGTGTTCCAGTATTTTTTCTTCATGCTGCGCCCGCCGCAGTCTGGCTTCGCCTTTGGCAATCTCCTGATTCAGCTTTTCCAGCTTCTCATTTATCATGGCAGCCCTCCTTTGGGAAGCAGCGTGTAAATGCGGTTTGGTTCTCCCACACCCCGGCGCACCCGCAGGATAAGCCCGATGTCCTCCAATTCTTTCAGGGAACGCTTCACAGTGACGGGGCTGCGGGAGAGGGCTGCCGCTAATTCCATGATAGGAAAACGGACAAACAAAATGCCGTTGCTATCCTCTATCCCTGCCGTAAGGGTGGTGTTCAGCAGACGGGCATACATGACTTTTGCTGTGCTGCTGATCGGCAGCCGAAGCATTGCGGCGGGTAGCGGCATACAAGGCGGCAGAACCGTGTCTGCGCTCATAAATTCAAATTCCATTTAACTGATTTTCTCCTTTCGCTTGGCTCGTTTTGACAGGTAATGGGGGCAGTCTATCACGACAGCCCGGAAACTCTGCTTGCACTTATGCTGGCACTTCCGGCACAGGTCGTTGTAGGCCACACGCCCCCGGTCATTGAGGAAGAAGGAAAGCTCCAACTTCCGTTTCTTGCTCATTCTCGGCATAGTGCCTCCTATCATAGAAAATCCGCCCATTTCAGCCGTAACAACGGGAACAGGCGGATAAAGGTTTTTGGTGTCATGTTTCGGGGCGATTTTCAAGGAAAATACGGCCATAGAGCCGCTTTGAAATGCCCCATAGTATTACGGACGGGGCAGACTACACCCCGCCGATTTGTCGTGTTTGGGTAGCGTTTTGGTATCAGTTCTGCCGGGTTGTCCTGCTGTCGTTCCTGCCCCTGAATCTCACAGCGGCGTTTCGTTCCCGTTGGTACGCTCGCTGCGGTCAAGGTTCCTCCATTTCCTTGCCGCAGGTCGTTGCGCTACATCGCCGGGGAGCATATCCCATCAGGCCGGTCATTCGATTGGAAATAATCCATCGATGAACTGACTTAATCATAGCTCATTTTTGAACCCTTTCCCGTATGTCCATAAAATAGGAAAACCGCCCCAAAATCGAAAAATTCCACGATTTCGGAACGGTATATGGTATAATAAGGAATAACAGCGGCAGCCAGCCGCAGGAAGGAGCGATGTGTTTATGAAAACCCGCATTTCCGTACAGGAACGCCTGAAAGATTTACGGGTGGAACGGGGCTTGAATCTGGAAGAACTGGCACAGGAAACCGGCATTTCAAAATCAGCCCTCGGCAGTTATGAAAACGACAACGACGAATACAAGGAAATTAACCACGGCAGCCTGTTGAAGCTGGCAGACTTCTATCAGGTGTCGGTTGACTATCTGCTCGGCCTTACCAATAATCGGAGATATGAAAACACCCCGATAGAAGAATTACATTTGAGTGATGAAGTCGTGGAACTGCTGAAAAGTGAACGCTTCAATAACCGGCTGCTGTGTGAGATTATCTCCCATGAAAAATTTAAGGAATTGCTGGCAGACGCAGAAATCTATGTGGACGGGATAGCAACCATGCACTTCCATGACACAAACAGCTCACTGGCTGCTTTACGGGCTATGGTACTGGAAGAACACCCCGAAGCTGCGGCAGACCGGGCAATCAAAGTGTTGGAAGCCTGTCAGATAGAGGAAGAAGATTTTTTCTGCCATGTGACGCACAAAACATGGGACGTCATTCTCCATGATATACGCAAGGCGCACGAAAATGACAGCGAAAGTGCGCCGGATACCACGCCTGCCGATGAACTTATACGGGAAGTACAAAAGGCCATGCAATCTCCGGGGGACAGGGTTCAGCAATTCACGGAGATATTCTGCAAGGCGTTCCGGCTCAAATACAAGCGGCTCTCACAAGAGGAACGAAGCCTTTTGAAAAAGCTGTTCAAGAAATCCCCGCTGATAAAACAGTCTGGTATGAACTTCCGGCGCAGGCCGTGGAAATAAAAACAGCCGTTGTAGGATTTTGTTCCTACAGCGGCTGTTTTTATTTATGAATCTTCTCCAACAAAAGACAGGATATTTTCATCAGTTTGTAATGTAATTGTTGCGCTTTCTGAATCATCAGAATAAACTCTTGTTCCATATACGCCTGTAACAGGCTCCTCTAAATTTTCAAAAGTTAATCCGAGTTTCGAAGAAGAATTGTCAATCTTTTCAAGCGAATATGTACCTGTCCATTCTTGTTTATGAGTGTTATCTGTTAAGATAAAACTTTTTTCTTCAAAACTCAATGTCAAATCCAATACTGGTATGTCATCATGCACTGAACCTGAGAATAACATATTACCATCTAAATCAGTAATAAATTCTAAAGACCAGTTATATGATGATACCGACCGAGTTTGGGAAGAATCACACGAACATAAGCCTACACACATAAAAAAACATACGCATATTGCCAATAACCGTTTCATTTTACCTATTACCAACCTTAATTCACAACTGTTTTGCATTTAATTAGGGAAGTGTCACAGGGTAAGAAATAGCGAAAGCTCCACCGCCTGCCAAGGCATTATTAGCGGTAGCAACACCAGAAACAGAAACCGTTCCCTTATCTCCGCTATTACCTGTTCTTCCAGTATCCACATCAGTTTCGATTGTTTCTTCACCGTCGGCTAATTCTGCAAATGCCGTATTGGTGGATTTTTTGTTCATAAGCACATTAACTGTACCAGTCATACCAGTGAACTCCGGTTTTGGAGATTCATACCACGGTACATACAACTTCACATGAACTTGAATCCCATCATCCTCATCATAAGTTGCATAAGAGTTAATACGAACATTAGCGACTGCTCTTTTGGTGACACCATCGGAAATCATAACATCGGTTAAGTATCCGTCATATTCTCCAATGACTACCGGCTGTTGAGTATCCGTTATTTCCGTTGTTGTTTCCGCTGCAAAAGCAGGAACCGCACTCACAGCAAAAAGCATACAAAACGCTACCAACGAGGTAAACAATCTTTTACTAAATTTTTTCATAAACAATGCTCCTTTCTAAAATGACCAGAACCTACATTTTTTGTATTCAGTTATTGGCAATATGCTACTAACCTGCAAGCACACTCTCAAATCATAAAATGTTTCAAATGTACTTGTTTTATTTTATGATAGCACTTATTTACATTGGGTACAATAGAAAATATACACCATTAAAATTTAATTTTTTGTGCAAATCGAATCAAATATAAAATTATATCGCTTTAGATATTGTCCTGTTCTAATTTAATCACATTCATAATACCACAATTCAAGGCTTCACAAATGCGAACCAGCGTTTCCATGCTGATATTCTTTCCCTTGCCCATGTTGGCAATCATATTTGTGGTAAGACCGGCGGCAAGCCGCAAATCCTCTTTCCTCATGCCACGCTCTTTCAGTGTGTTCCATAGTGGCTGATAACTAATGTGCATAGGCTTCCCGCCTTTCTTTCCATCGTCAAGTGTTTTATACCCATTATAGCAGAAATCTTGCGTTTCCACAATATTTCTTGACTACACCGCCGGTTCCGTCTGGATTGTGCTTTTCCTTTCTCCGCTTTTATTACATCTAATTAGCCATGAGCTGCTTCATGCCCTGGCTTTTCGCGCCCGGATTGTCGTTGCCGTAGCCCTCCATGAGGTTAATCACGCCCCAGATACCAAGCCCGGCTCCAAGTGCTACAACAAGGGTCTGCAAAACGTCTACTGCGCTATTGAAAAATGCCATAAATATATCCTTTCTGCCGCGTCTGCGGCTGTCCGGCAAGCGGACAAAAGGCGGTCAGCATATGCCGCCGCACAAAAAAACCGCCCTCTGGTAAAGGCGGCTGTCCCCGCGCTGCGTAAGTCCTGCGGCGCGGCGGTATTCAGTTGTAAGGGGTGCGGCTCCTGCCGCTGTGTACCGCGCCGGAAAGTGGGGGCGCGTATCATGTAGCCGGTATGGATAGATGTGATTGCTTCAATCGCTCCTTTCTGTGTCCCGCTGTGCTGCCGGACGTTTTTTTCAGACTTGCGGGAAGTGAATAGCTTGCGTAGCAAGGTGTTCGCTTCCCGCAAGTTCACAAAGGGGTAGCTGCCGCCAGGCAGCGTAGGGGAAGTGTAGCTTCCCCTGTCCCCCGGCGGTCTGCCATGCTGTCACTGTTGCGGGATAAGCCCCCGGCGCGTGACATACTCCGTTGCAAAACGGCGGTGTTCCGCTTCCTTTTCCCGCCAATACTCCCATAATGCAGCGTCGGCGGCTTCCGCAACATTCATTAAAAACCGTTCAAGCTGCTTTTGTTTTTCCTCTGCGCTACGTTTCCTCATGGTCTGCGTCCTCCTGTAAGTCTGCCGCGTCAATCTCGTAATAGTCAAAAACCTCGTCGGGCTTGACAATGGCGGGGCGGCGTTTAAGGTGCTTTTCCATGTCAAAGGCGTTCTTCGGGTCTGCGTCGGACAGGTACTTGTATTTCGGGTGCTTCGTTATGTCGAATTTATCCGAAAAGAACGGGCGCACCCCGCGTAGCTGCAAGATACATTTCACTCCGTCCATGACTGCGATTTCATCTTCCGTCATAAGCTGCTTTCCCAATTTCTGATAGTTCAGCCCATGCGAAAGCTCCCGCCCCCTTGTTTCGGAAGTGTTGAAGCTGTCTATCGTTTCCTTGCCTAAAATCTCCGATATTTCTTTGAGCGTCGTTTTTTCCTTGCCGCCCAAGAAAAGCGTGGTGTCGCAGTTGCCGACTATGGTATCGGCGTTGTCCTTGTAGATTGCCTTTAGCTGTGACTGGCTCTGCAAGATGATTGACGCGGAGATTTCCCGGCTCCGTATGGTGGCTATGAGCTTTTCAAACTTCGGTATCTGCCCGATATTCGCAAATTCATCAAGCAAGCACCTTACATGGACGGGAAGCCGCCCGCCGTATTCATCATCTGCTTTGTCGCACAAGAGGTTGAATAGCTGTGTGTAGAGAATACTCACGACAAAGTTAAAGGTGTCGTCGGTGTCGCTGATAATCACGAAAAGGGCGGTCTTTCTGTCGCCTATGGTGTCAAGCTCCATTTCGTCGGTTTCCATAAGCTCCCGCAGCTCCTTAATGTCGAATGGGGCTAACCTCGCGCCGCATGAGATAAGTATGCTTTTTGCGGTCTTGCCCGCCGCAAGTTTGTATTTTTTGTACTGCTTGACTGCAAAATGCTCCGGGTCTTTTTCTTCCAGACGTTCAAACATGAGGTCAACCGGGTTCTGGAAATCCTCGTCGTCCTCGCGGGCTTCCGACGCATTTATCATTTCAAGCAGCGTCGTGAAGTTCTTCTCGTCCTCCGGGGCTTCATACCAGATATAGCCGATTAGCGCGGTGTAGTAGAGCTTTTCCGCTTATAGTGATAGGTAATCCTTTGAAGTTATCGCCGGATTTTCCCCCACTCCACACCGGACGTGCGACTTTCACCGCATCCGGCGTTCCATCGGTTGTTTTCACAAGCATTTAATCAATCACCAAATGAAATGTTAGTTTTCTATTGCGGACAAACCAGCCTGCTGGCGCAGACTGTTCACTTTTAACATCAGTTCCTTTGTTGCCTTGAGCGTGTCGGCTATCTCTTTTAGCTCATTCTTAGGACACTCTTGCAGGAGTGGAAGAAATCTATTATGGAACAAACTCATGTTTCGATAGCGTTCCTTGCCGCCCAATTCTGCCGGTGTTTTCAGCCAGCATACTATGTCAGCCGCATTTTCAAAGAGTTCCCCACTTAGCGCACATTTTCCACGTTGAGCCGAGAATAGTGAAATCCTGCTGTCAGTAAGTTCTGTGCTTCGCCCCATAGACGGTTGATTCCTCAAACCTGATAGAACAGATGAGTTCATACTTAGGTTCGTGTGTATCAATGCCCGTCCCTCTACCGTGTAACTGCAAACCGCCGCTTTCTTTGCCATCGGTATCTTGTTCTTGATGTATGCGATAGGGTAGATAGGTTGGTCGATTCCAGATACATACCGTATCATTGCCGACTTTCCAAACCGTTCTTTTTCGCTCTCGGTCATTGCGCCGCCCTCTCGAACAAGTCTGCACCCGGTTTCTGTATTGAGCCGATTTGTTAAAACTGTCATGACCTGTCTGTGGATTTTCCTGCAATCAATGCTGATGCAGGTGGCAAGTTGAAAATAATTCTGTATTCCCAGAACCATTGAATTGTACAGCCGTATTTCGTCCAAAGGTCTTTTTCCCTCTGAAGGTCGGGCAATTCGTTTCGCCTGTTCCACCAGTTTTTGCCTTTCCAGTTCCAACTTTTTGTCACAGATATGAGATTGCACGATGTACTTCCTGCTTTTCGGTCTGACGCGTATCTTAAACCCAAGAAACTCTGAATAGCGTTTTCTGACATTGACTATCCTTGTTTTCTCTGGCGATACCTCCAACCTCAGCCTCTCGGTTATCCATGCCGTTACAGCCTCTTTCGTTCTCAAAGCGTCCTCTTTATTCCGGCAGAAAATTCTGAAATCATCTGCATATCTCACGATATACATTTCTTTCAACCCTGTTTTCCTCATTTTGAGGAATGCCTTGCTCCGGTCAAAAGTAATCGAGTTTCTGATTCTCCTCTCATACCCGTATTCCTTTACAAGAGGGTGGTTCTGCCATTGGCTCTCAACCCATTTGTCCAGTTCATTCAGCACGATATTGGCAAGCAACGGTGAAATGATACCGCCTTGCGGAGTGCCTTTGTCTGGAATGAGTGTAGTGCCGTCTGGCATTCTAATCGGTGCTTTCAGAATCCGCTTGATAATGAAAATCAACTGCTTGTCGTGTATTCCCATTGCCCATATTTGCCGCATTAGCTTGCTGTGATTTACGTTGTCGAAAAATCCTTTTATATCAAACTCAATCACATAATGCAGGTTCATGCGTTGAAGCATGGTGTAAGTTTTCTGCACGGCGTGTTCCACGGAACGGTTCGGGCGAAAGCCGTAACTGTTGTCGCTGAATTTCGCTTCGCAGATTGGCTCTATGACCTGTTTGATACATTGCTGTACCAGCCTGTCCCAGATACAGGGAATACCTAACGGTCTGGTTTTTCCATTTGGTTTCGGAATGTCTTTGCGTCTTACCGGCTTTGGGCGGTATCCGTGCTGACTTCCTGTGACAATAAACCTCACTTTCTCTGCAACTGTTTCGGGCGGTAAACACCCGATGTCACTGATGTTTTTGTTGTCTGTTCCTGCTGTGTAGCTTCCTCCGTTTGCTTTGATGTTCCGATATGCCAGAAGAATGTTGTCCCGGCTCAGGATTAAACCCATAAGGTCGGTAAAATTTTCTCCCTCCAAACTTCGATGATAGAGTTCATCAAAGACTGGCTGCATACCGTAATACTCGGCATGACGTAAGTCATCTACACATAGAGTTTTGTTTTTCTTTGGCATAAGGCATCACCTCCTTTTTGCGAAAGTGACCCTTTTGGTCTTACTCGAATCCTTATGTTGGATTGAATAATGCCTGCTTATCTCAACCGACTTGTGGCCATTCCTCCGTAGCTCACATAACGCAAGCACATCATAAGTTCGACCACTACTTTTCAGCAGCAGTTCGTCTGCTTATTGTTTTTCGTCAGACTATTCCTTGCGGAATCTGCTGCCTTTCCTCGTTCCGATAGTTCTATCTGTTCATACATACCCGTAGGTTCCTGCTATAGACCTGTCGGCTTGCCTGTGCCTGTAACACAGCATGGTCGTTCGTAGGATCAATTTCTACTAAACCACACCGACTGCGCATTAACGCACCCACACATTTCTGCGTGGTCTTCTTTTAGACCTGTACATTCGCAGGTTCGTCAGTCCGCCCGCCAAAGCGAACATTCTAACCATAGGTATCTTATAGACCCTCGGCTTATAGGTAACACAGTCTGCCTCCAGACCGCTTTCGACCACTTTAGGCAGTGGTTACGGTTACTCTCAGCCTTTGTCATGGGGCTTCGTACACCAGCCATTACAGCTAATGCACGCCCATCAAGGGTAGGCGTTTCAGGGCGTTACCCCGTCATTCCACCTATCAAACTACCAGTTCTCCGAACAACGGAAAACCGTTGCTCGTGCGCAGACTTTTTACCGTCTGCGAACGAGTCGCACTCACCCAGAAATCCTCGCCGGATTTTTCCCCGTCGCCTTTGGTGTTGGCGATAATGGTATTGACTAACTTCAAAATGTCCTTTTCGCTCCGCAGATAGGCAAAGGGATTGTATTTCATGGATTTTTTGAAGTTAATCGTATTTAGCACTTTGATACGGTATTTGTACCGCTGTAACATTTTCCCGGTTTCCAAAATCAGTGTTCCTTTCGGGTCAGTGACGATATACGACGTTGGAAAATCCTTTGACGTACATTGCATGAGCGACGGTTTCACAAAGAACCGGGTCTTGCCGCTGCCGGAACCGCCGATTACAAGGATATTTTTGTTTCTTGCGTATTTCGGCTGCTTCGGGCGGCTGTTCATGGTGAGCCGTTCCGTCTGTGTTAAGGGAATATTGTTCTCAAATACCGGGTCGGTGTACGGCTTTATGTCGTCAGCCCCGCCCCAACGCGCCGAACCGTATTCTGTCCCGCGGCGGTATTTCTTCGCGTTCTTGCCTTTGGTGTAGATAATCAGCCGGACAATGACCGCCCCCGCAATGCCTAAAGCTAAGTCTGCCGGGTGGAAGCTCGGCGCGATACTGGAAAAGGCGGCGGTAAAACCGTCCCCAAGATGTAGCAGCTTTGCGCTTGCGTCCGCGCCGGGGGAGAGCCGGACAGCCGCGCCCACTTTATCAAAGAGCCAGACAAAGAGCAGATACGGGAGATTTAGGATAAGCAGCTTCTTGATTTCCGGCTTCATAGCGATACCTCCCTGTCCTTGTTCTTGACCTTTGCCCGTTCCGCGTTTCTGCCCTGTGCAGCTTCTTTGAGGGTAGAGAGCAGCTTTCGGATTGAGGGCTTTTTCTCCTGTGTCAGCTTTTTTGCGGAAAATTCCTTAAAGGCTGCGGTCAGTACGTCCGCGTCCCGCCCCTTGAAGAAAACCAGATAGCGGGGCGGGCTTTCCGTCGCGTCCTTTTTCAGCGCAAAGTCGATACCGTACTTTTTCGCCGTACTCTCAAAGGCTTTGATATTGCCCTCGGTAATCTCAATGTTGGAAACGCCCGCGTTCTGCTTCATAAGCTGCTTTAAGCTCTGCTTGCCCTGTGGCGGTTTGGAAAGCTGTTTTTTTCCCTTTGACAGTATGGCTTTCATTGCCTTTTGGAGCGTCTGGGCGGTCAGCTTCCCGGTCTTGATGTAAAGGGCTATGGTCTTTTCGTTTACTTCGTCCTGCAATTTGTCGCGTCCTCCTTTCGCGTTTCTTTATGGGGCGGCGGTCAGATACGCACCCGCAGCCCGTTCAAGTCCTCGGCTCTGATACCCACAAGATACCAGTTGTCGCCGTACTCAATCCGGGTCGGCTTCCACTTGCCCCGCACGAATACGTCAAAACATTCTCCACAATGCAGCCCGCCATAGTAGCTGTTTAAGTCAAAGCGGATGTCGTAACGGTCGGTGCGCTCGTCAAATACCAATGCTCCTGTCATTTTCTGTGCCATAATAAAATCCTCCTTTTGTTGTTTTACAGGCTTTCGCCCGGTTTGCATGAATAATAGTCCGGGTCGCCGTACTGCGGCTTTTTCGGTGACAGTGCGCCGCTTGCCATGTCATGGGCGACAAGGGAAGTGTAATAATTGCCGATAGTGGACGGGGCGTTGAAAAGGGCTGCTTTCAGATATTGCTTGATGTTGCGGATTTTCGTTGTGTTCTCCCGCATACAGTCAAGCACAAAGCGGATATGCTCGCCGTCCAGTTTCATAAACTTAGATTTCACAAGCTCTGCCGGGTAGTCGTCCCCTGCAATCCGTACCCGCTTCCTTGCGGTGCATACGGTTTCAAGCATGAGGTCTACAATCTCGTCAAGCCTGTCACTGTCAAACTTCATGTCCTGTTTGAGAATGTGGTAGTCGATATTGTCCTTGATGATTTCCCGGTATATATCAACTGCGCTCTGTGCTGCCGCTTCCGTTCCTTTCCGTTCCGGCGGCGTAGCCGCTTCTCTGCAAGGAGAGGGGTTAGGGGAAAGGATAGGAATGGAATGGGTACTTTGTTCATCAGTAATTATTTTTTCTTTTTTTGGTAAGTAAGTTCTTTGTATATCTTTATTTAATTGCGTTGGATTTTCCAACGTAGGTTTTTCCAATGTTGGTTTTTCCTGCGTTGGATTATCCAATGTTGGATTTTCCAATGTAGGTAAATCCGGCGTAGGCGGCTGCGGCTGCTCGAATATCACATAGTCCGCGCCCCGCAAGCGTCCTTTCTCGTCGCGCTCCCTTGAACGGACGATATACCCGGCGCGTTCAAGCTCCTTAATGGCTTCGCGGATAGCGTCTATCTTCTCCCGGTTGATAAGGGATAAGCCTTTCAAGGTGTAGTCCCAATCTTCGGGGAGTGACAGCATTTGCGATAACAGCCCCTTTGCCTTTAGGGAAAGCTCCTTGTTGCGTAGGTGGTGGTTGCTCATTACGGTGTAGCCCTTGTTCCGTTCCACTCTGAAAACTGCCATAGTTCATAGCTCCTTTGCTTTGGATTTGTTACGCAGTAGAAGCGCGGTTTCGGGGGATAAGGTATAAATCCCTTTCCGCGCCAGATACGCGCCCGGAAAACCGCTTGTAGCAAGGCTTTTTCTGCCCCTACTGCGTAACAAAGGGCATGAAAAAAGCGGCGTTCCTGCTCTCCCATGTAGAGAGTAAGAAACGCCGCTTCTGCGTCGTATTCAGTTTTTAGTACAATACCCTGCTTGTCCGTCGCTCGAAAAACCTTGATTTTCCAGTGTTTTCAAAAGTATCGTTATCTAACGTCAGCTTTTGAAAGACCGAGTTTCCAGAGAATGATTGAAGATATAGAGGCAGGAAAAATCAACTGTGTTGTAACGAAAGACCTTTCCCGACTTGGCAGAAATTATATTATGACAGGACAATATACAGAATTGTATTTTCCCAGCCATAATGTCCGTTACATAGCGATTGACGACGGTGTAGACAGCGAAAAAGGCGAAAGTGAGATTGCACCATTTAAAAATATCATTAATGAATGGGTGGCAAGAGATACAAGCCGTAAAGTGAAATCGGCATTTAAGACAAAATTTGCAGAGGGTGCGTATTATGGGGCTTATGCTCCGTTAGGATATAAGAAACACCCCGACATCAAAGGAAAACTGCTGGTTGATGAGGAAACAAAATGGATTGTTGAAAAAATCTTCTCCCTAGCCTATCAAGGTTACGGTAGTGCAAAAATCACAAAGGTACTGCGAGAAGAAAAAGTTCCGACAGCGTCTTGGCTGAATTTCACAAGGTACGGTACTTTTGCACACATCTTTGAGGGAAAGCCCGAAAGCAAGCGTTATGAGTGGACGATTGCTCATGTCAAGGCAATCTTAAAAAGTGAAGTCTATATCGGAAACAGCGTTCATAATCGACAATCAACAGTTTCATTCAAGAGCAAGAAAAAAGTGCGTAAGCCCGAAAGTGAATGGTTTCGAGTAGAAAATACCCATGAACCGATTATTGACAAGGAAGTGTTCTATCGTGTGCAGGAACAGATAAAATCAAGGCGTAGACAGACAAAGGAAAAAGCAACGCCGATATTTGCAGGGCTTGTCAAGTGTGCGGATTGTGGCTGGTCTATGCGGTTTGCGACAAATAAGGCAAATAAAACGCCATACAGTTATTATGCTTGCAGTTACTACGGGCAGTTTGGCAAAGGTACTTGTTCTATGCACTATATCCGTTATGATGTGTTGTATCAAGCCGTATTGGAACGATTGCAGTATTGGGCTAAGGCAGTACAGCAGGACGAAGAAAAGGTGTTGAATAAGATACAAAAGGCTGGCAATGCAGAGCGAATACGGGAAAAGAAGAAAAAGGCAAGTGCCTTGAAGAAAGCCGAGAACCGACAAAATGAGATTGACCGCTTGTTTGCGAAAATGTACGAAGATAGAGCCTGTGAGAAGATAACGGAACGAAACTTCATCATGCTGTCGGGGAAATATCAGAAAGAACAGATAGAACTGGAACAGCAGATAACCAACCTAAGAGAAGAATTAAGTAAAATGGAACAGGATATGATAGGTGCTGAAAGGTGGATTGAGTTAATCAAGGAGTATTCCGTACCAAAGGAACTGACAGCACCGTTATTAAATGCAATGATAGAAAAAATCCTTATTCACGAAGCAACAACGAATGAGGAGAACGAAAGAATACAGGAAATAGAGATATATTACCGATTTATTGGAAAAGTAGACTGATAAAGAGGGTTCATATCTTTAACTAAGGGAAACTGGAAATGGTTTTCCGGAGGTGTCGTTGCTATTACCTTTGTGTGGGGAACTGGATATTACTGTAAATGAGCTTTTATCCGGAGAAAGAGTTTCTGAAGAAGATTATCGTAGAAAGGCGGAAGAAAATATGGTGAATTTAGTAAAAGAAGCACAGGAAAGTAAGAAAAAAATAATTTTATCAGCAATGGTGGCAATGTTAGTAATTGTTGCAGCAACACCATTATTTGTGGTGTCAGGAGCTCTTGTAATGGAAAACTGGTTGAGGATTCTTTTAATTGTGTTAGGTACGGCAGTAATTATAATGGGTATTGCGATTGCCTGCGTTCTTGACCGTGATGCAGGAGCGTATGAATGTCCGGAATGTCATGGCAGATTTGTGCCAGAGATGAAGGATTATATTATGGGACCACATACCATCCGAAAAAGAAAACTGACCTGTCCACGATGTGGTGCACGTAAGTATTGCAGAAAAGTGTTGACAAAATAAGATGGATGCACAGCATGTGAAGTAGAGATAAGTGATATACAAAATTATGTCCTGAAAAATGTAAATATTAGCAAATTTATCACCTGAAAAATGTGGAATATAATTATGGTACAATAAAAAAGCTAGAAAATATAATTTCAATCTTACAAAAATGTAAGAGATAAAAGGAAAATGTAAGCAGAATCCATGGCTGACATTTTCCTTTTTTGCTATGATAATGGAAAAGATGACAGAGCAATAAAGTGAGGAGAAAACAATGGCAATCTTAGAAGTAAATAATCTGAAAAAAGTTTATACAACCCGTCTGGGTGGAAATCAGGTAGAGGCATTAAAAAGTCTTAACTTTTCTGTGGAAGAAGGGGAATATGTAGCAATCATGGGAGAATCCGGTTCCGGAAAGACCACGCTTTTAAACATTCTGGCAGCACTGGATAAGCCGACCTGTGGACAGGTCATATTAAATGGCAAGAACATTGTGGATATCCGGGAAAAAGAGATTTCCGCATTCCGGAGAGAAAATCTTGGATTTGTATTTCAGGACTTTAATCTTTTGGATAATTTTTCATTAAAAGATAATATCGTTCTTCCGCTGGTGTTATCCGGTGTGGATTATAAAGAGATGGAGCGGCGCATAACACCGATTGCGGCGCAGCTTGGAATTCTTGATATTCTTGGAAAATATCCTTATGAAGTATCTGGCGGACAGAAACAGCGTGCGGCGGTAGCAAGAGCCTTGATAATCAAGCCGGAGCTGGTACTGGCAGATGAGCCTACTGGAGCACTGGACTCCAAAGCAACGGAAGATTTATTGACATTATTTAATAAGATTAATGAGCGGGGGCAGACAATTCTTATGGTAACACATAGCACTAAGGCTGCAAGCCATGCAAGAAGAGTATTGTTTATTAAAGATGGGGAAGTATTCCACCAGATTTACCGTGGTAATTTAACCAGTGAGGAATTGTATGCAAAGATTTCAGATACACTGACGATGCTTACGACAGGTGGTGAGAAACATGAATAAGGGGTTATATGGAAAACTGGCAGTAAATAATATAAAGCACAACAGACAGTTTTACCTGCCGTATCTGTTGACCGGGATGCTGACGGTGGCATTCTTTTATACCATGTTGTATCTGAATTACAATCCGGGACTGGACGAACTGCCATTTGGTGCCGTGGATGTAAAGTTTGTGCTGGGACTGGGTGCAGTTATCATTGGATTTTTCTCTGTGATATTCCTGTTTTACACCAACAGCTTTATTATGAAACGGAGAAAAAAGGAGCTTGGTATTTATAACATTCTTGGAATGGAGAAAAGGCATCTGGCAAAAGTAATTTTTCTGGAGACGTTTTTTTCGGCAGTGGTTGCCATCGGTGGCGGACTTGTTGCAGGAATTGCTTTCAGTAAACTGATGTGTATGTTATTGTACGCCATGATTGGATACCATGCAGAAATTGTTTTTTATGTATCAGAAAGTGGCGTTGTAAGTACCATCCTTTTGTTTGCCGGTATTTTTATGCTGACCTTTATATATAATCTGTTTCAGATACAGCTTGCCAAACCGGTGGAACTGCTGCATGGAAGCAGCCAGGGCGAGCGGGAGCCGAAGACGAAAAAGCTGATGGCAATAGTTGGAATTGTAACACTTGCAGCAGGCTACTATATGGCAATTACAGTAGATAATCCGGTAACTGCAGTGCTTCTGTTCTTTGTAGCGGTAATACTTGTAATTATTGGAACCTATTTTATATTTATGGCAGGCAGCATTGCCGTGCTTAAGTTCTTAAGAAAGAGAAAAAGTTATTATTATAAAAAGAAACATTTTGTGGCAGTCTCTGGTCTTATTTACCGGATGAAACAGAATGCAGCAGGACTGGCAAGCATCTGTATTTTATCCACAATGGTACTGGTGGTAATTTCTTCAACGGTAAGTATGTATGCCGGACTGGATGATGAACTGGCAACCCGTTATCAGGGAGATATCGGAGTATCCATTATCAGTGAAAATCCGATTACAGAAGGTGATACGTTGCGGGAGTTAGTGAACCGCACCATCCAGCAGGAGAACCGCAGTATAAAAGAAGAACAGGGCATGATGACGCTGACATTTTCCTGCATATCAGAAGATGGAAATCTTGTAATTCGAAAACATGATGATGAGGGCGATTATAGTTCTGATATTATTATGCTCCGCATGATTACAAGGGAAGATTATGAGGAAGCTTATAATGTAAGGGTTCCGGAGCTTTCGGATCACGAAGTGGTGTTGGCAACCAGTGATGACTATGATAAAGATACGATTACGGTTGGAGATTATACTTATCCTATTTTACAGAAACAGCATTTTTCTTCTGAAAATGGACATTGGATGGATAATCAGGTCTATTATATGGTAGTAAACAGCGTAGAAGATATGGCACCGTTGTATGAAGCACAGAAAGAGATTTATGGGAAAAATGCCAGCAGCTATTATTATTCTCTGTATATCGACATCGATGGAAACAGGGAAGAAAAAATTGCCTGTGGAAATGCAGTATCTGCGGCAATTGGTGCATCCGGTATGGGAGAAGGACAGGAAGGAACCTATTATATTATGCTGGAAAATAAAGCAGAAAATGAAGATTCGTTCAAGCAGATGTATGGTGGCTTTCTGTTCCTTGGCATTTTCCTTGGAATCCTGTTTTTGATGATTACCGTACTTATTATTTTTTATAAGCAGATTTCGGAAGGGTATGAGGATAAAGAGCGCTTTGCCATTATGGAAAAAGTAGGAATGAGCAATGCGGAAGTAAAAAAGACCATCAGTGCACAGATCCGGATGGTATTTTTACTACCGATTGTTACCGCCGCGCTACATGTGCTGGCAGCATTTCCAATGATCCGGATGATACTGGCAGTGATGAATCTGAATAATGGAAGACTGTTTGCATACTGTCTTCTTGGTACGATTGCAGTATTTACAGTTATTTATCTGCTAGTATACAAGATGACCTCAAGAACCTATTATCGAATTGTCGGGCATCAGATTAGGTAGAGACTCTAATAATATCAAATAACCGTAAGAATCTGCTGCCGGCAGTTTCTTACGGTTGTCTGGCAAAGAAGAGAAAGTTCCCGCTGCACTATGGCGTTATAGGAGCTTCTTCCGAGGTGTGTATTTAGCAATTGTTTTTAAAAGAAGTTCCGTATCCAGCGGTTTGGTGAGATGTTCATTCATTCCTGCAGAAAAAGTCTTCTGCCGGTCTTCTGCAAAAGCATTGGCAGTCATGGCAAGAATCGGAATGGTTGCGGCATCTGCACGGTCCAGGGAACGGATGGCTTTCGTAGCCTGGTAGCCATCCATAACTGGCATCATGACATCCATCAGAATCAGATCGTATTCCTGCGGAGAGGAGGCTTCAAATAAGGTCAGGGCTTCCTTTCCATTGTGGGCTTCAGTAACCGTTGCACCAGCATCCGTCAGAATAAATTCCGCAATCTCAAGATTAAGAGAATTATCTTCTGCCAGAAGAATATGATAGCCGGAAAGAGAGATTTCTTCATCGGAAGTTTCCGCTTCGGAAGTGGAAGCGGCATTATGGTCGATACAAAAAGGAATCGTAATCCGGTAAGTGGTGCCAATATCCTTTTCGCTGGAAAAATCAATGGTTCCGCCCATTTTATCCAAAAGATTCTTTACAATTGCCATGCCAAGTCCGGTACCGTTGTAAGTAGAACGGGCATTATGGTTTTCCTGAGTAAAAGGTTCAAATAAATGCTCCTGAAATTCTTTGCTCATGCCGATTCCAGTATCAGAGCAGGTAAATTCAATCCAGGCAGTATCTTCCGTGAAACGTACTTCATGACAACTTAGAATGACTTTTCCATTTTCCTTATTATATTTTACTGCATTGCTTACAATATTCATAAGAAGCCGCTTGATATGAATAGGACTTCCGATGAGACAGGGATGCTGGACAGAAGGAACTCCGCAAATAATTTCGATGCCACGTTCCGCAGCCTGCTTTTCTATGATGGTGGTGATATCATTGACCAGGTGTAGAACATGGAACGGGCGGGATTCTAAGACAATTTCGCCTGATTCCAGTTTTCCCATATCAAGAACTTCATTTACAAGTTCTAACAGCAGACCAGAAGACTCCTGGATTTTTTCGAGACATTCCTGCTGTTTGACAGGGTTATCTTTATAATGTCCGGCAATTTCCACCATACCACGGATTCCGTTAATCGGCGTCCGGATATCGTGACTCATCCGCTGCAAAAATTCGGTCTTGGCAAGGTTGGCACTTTCTGCCTTTTGGGCAGCCTCCTTTAGTGATTCCTGATAGAGTTTATCCTTCTTCAACTGGGCTTTCTGGTAGCTCTGGTCAGTCCTCCAGCGCAGCATCTGGAAAATCAGAAGAAGGCAGATATAACTAAACATATAATAAAATACTTTTCGCGGAGTCGTTTCAAAAACTGCATGCTCAGGCAGATAGACGTAGATATAATAATTCTGTCCCTGATCTAACATACCAAAGACATGCTTTGGTGAGGAGACTGTATTATGAACATGAACCATCTGTCCACTTACCGCTTTTTTGTTTATATTCTGTAGTACTTCAATATCATTAATATCTGTTCCTTCGAGTTTTTCTTCATTTGAGGCAATCACTTTATCACCACTGGTAATGACAATGGTGCTGTTACGGCTGATACTGTAGCCGGACAGCAAATTCTGAAAAGAGATACTGTAACTTTCAATATAATCAAGTGGTGTATGGTAATAAGTTACAATAATACCAGAGGTATCGGTACGTCCTACCGCTGCCAGGTCGATATAAGAGCCATCTTCACAGTTGATTCTGGAAGAGTATGTTTTTTCCGGATGTATGGCAACATCCAGAAGAACTTCTTTTTCCAGCGTATCGGTTAGGCCGGCACTGCCAATGGAATCAGTACAATATTCAGAGGTTACAGTTCCGGTTTCATCCAGAAAAATAATGCCGGTAATATAAAACTCTTTTGTAAATTCTTCCATGGAAGCTTTTTCCATGGATGTTGTGCCATGCAGACAGTTATCCGTAGAAATATTGTGGGCAGCCTGCTGACAGCATTCAATAATACGCATCAGGCTCTTGGTTTCGGAGGCTAAATTTAAATTGCTGTAGGTGGAGCATTGTTTCTTCAAATAATTAACCGTATCTGCAAGGTGTTCTTCTGTGGATTCGATATCATCGTTTGCGGAAGTAAAAAATACCAGAAGGAAGAACAGGATGCCAAGAAATATTGAAAAAGGCCAGAAAAAACGCAGTCTAAAGGGTTTGTTCTTATTTGACTTCATAATTTTCTACCTCCAGATAAGTACTTGGATGTGCTAAGTATTTTCCGATGATTTTCTCAGAGGTTCCATCTTTTTGCATTTCCTCTAAAGTATCAGACAGTTTTTCGTTAAGCCCGCTGGTATCATCAAGAGAGAAAGCCACACCCAGTCCGACAGTAAGAAGCGGTTTATCCAGAATGCGGTATTCCACATGATAATCAGACATATATTGTAAAATAGAAGTTTCATGGGCAGCAACCGCATCCACATAACCTTTGCTTAACATTGGGTAAATCAGCTCACGATTCTGCATGGCGAAAAGCCCGTTAATTTTTGGAATGTCGGGGTCGGTCTGGTTGAGAAAAATATCTTCCGGTTTCGTGGTAGCCTGAACGGCGATGTTTTTACCGGCAAGATCCTGCAGGGTGTAAATATTGCTGTCCGGACTGACTGCAACCACCTGCTGGCTGATCATATAAGGTCCCGCCCATTTGTATTCATCCATTCGTCCGTCCATGCTAAAGCAGCCCCATGCACAGTCGATACTGCCATCCTGCAGAAGAGCTTTTTTATTTTCCCAGTCGATGGTGACAAATTCAGCCTGATAGCCCATTCTGTGGAAGGCTTCCGTGGCAAGTTCCACATCAATGCCGGTTGGTCTGCCGTCTGTTCCGCTATAATTAAAAGGCGGATAATTGTCGCTGCCGATTACAATAGTTGGCAGCGAATTTTCCTGTTTTGTGGAGAGAGTATTTTCTGCTTTTCTACAGCTGCATAATAAAATTGTAAAAATACAGAGAACAGCCAATAGCTGTTGTAGTTTTTTCGAACCATTCATATAATAGAGTCACCCCTGAAAAAAATCTTTTTACTGTGTTACTATTATAAAGTAAGAAAGACGCAGATACAACAGATTACAACAGATTGCAATAGAAAATCACTTGAACTTTCGACAAAAAAATTGTATATTTGATATAGAAATGCAAATTTTTATCTGAAAAGTTTAAACAAGTAGAAATGCTAAGGGATATGTTAGAGAAGAGGGAAATTAGGATGAAAGAAGTTACAAAACAGGCAGAGGAAACACAGATTAGCCATAAAACACTGAGACTGATGATCGGAACACTCTGTTCTGTCATCGGAACGCTGCTAGCCCTTTATGTGGGAGGCTGGCTTATGTTATGTAAACCGATACAGGGGGTGGTTTCTGCATACTTTGCAGGAAATCTTACAATTGGAATCATCGCACTGGCGGTATTCAAGTGTCTGTTGTCCGTAACAGTGGCAGGAGCCATCTGGTGTGGTGGATATATTGCTAAGTGCAAGTTTATTGGACATGAAGATTATTAATGAGAAGATTCGAAAAGGATAGGGATGAAGAGGCATGACGGATTAACGTCATGCCTTTTTGACGTTTAATTGAAATGCAAATTTGTATCTGATTTATATATAAAGAATTGCATTAAATTTAAATTCCCTCGAACCGTCCGGAAGCCCCACAAGGAAGTGTAAGTCCGTTGGAACTGACCGGAAGACCGATTTCGTCGGCTGTGACTTTGCCAGGGAAACGTTTTAGTTCTGTTCCGATAAGGTAAGAGAGGACAGCTGGCTGTAAGCCGGTAGTATAGGAATTAATCAGGAAGAACAAAGGTCTGTCCACCAGAAGCTGGGCACAGAGTTTGACCAGCGGATGGATAGATTCTTCGATTTTCCAGATTTCTCCTTTCGGACCTCTGCCATAGGATGGAGGGTCCATAATAATAGCATCGTAGTGGTTGCCACGGCGGATTTCACGTTCCACGAATTTGACACAGTCATCTACAATCCAGCGGATTGGTGCATCTGCAAGACCGGAAGAAGCAGCATTTTCCTTGGCCCAGGTAACCATACCTTTGGAAGCGTCTACATGGGTAACGGATGCACCTGCTGCTGCGGCAGCAATCGTAGCACCACCGGTATAGGCAAAAAGATTTAAGACTTTAACTGGTCTTCCTGCTTTTTTAATAAGTTCAGAGAACCAGTCCCAGTTAGCAGCCTGCTCCGGGAAAAGACCTGTGTGCTTGAAACTGAAAGGCTTTAACTGGAAAGTAAGGTTACGGTAGTGGATACTCCACTGCTGTGGCAGGTCAAAGAATTCCCATTCGCCGCCGCCCTTTTTACTGCGGTGATAGTGGGCGTTCATTTTATGCCAGCCTTTTTCTTTGCGTGGTGTATCCCAGATAACCTGAGGATCCGGACGAACCAGGATATAGTCACCCCAGCGCTCTAATTTCTCACCTTTTGAACAGTCTATTACTTCATAATCTTTCCAGTTATCTGCAAGCCACATAGCATTTCCTCCAATATTCTTACGGTATGATTCATGATTATTTCCTTAAAATATCTGAATCCTATTATATAAGGGCAAAAATGTTCCGTCAACCAAAGAATCGGTAAAGTCCGAAGAGAATCACAAGAAAAATGGCATTATAAAGGGTAAAGATACCAAGATAACGTTTCTTGTTACTGCCATCGGTATTGGCATAGAACTTAAAGGAAATAAGGCTTGCCAGTGAAGCAATAAGTGTGCCAAGACCACCTAAGTTGACACCGATAAGCAGTGCGGAATAATTATTGGTAAAACCGGAAAGCAGGATGGCAGCAGGCACATTGCTGATAATCTGGCTGCTGATAATTCCTATGGACACTTCATGCTGAACTAAAAGCACGGCAATAAGGTCGTGAACAAAAGGAATCTGTTTGATATTCCCGATAAAGAGAAAGAAACAGAAAAAAGTAAGCAGCAGAAAATAATCCACATCTTTTAACACATGGTAATCAAGAATAAGAAAACCAAAGAAAACGATAAGCAGCATTATCTGAAATGGCAGAATGTGCAGTACCGTCAGAAGGCATATCAGAAAAAGAATGCAATAAGCGGCAAACAGAATCCGGGGATTCCTGTGACTGCGGGAAGAGTCTGGCTTATCAATGGAACAGGCGGAAGACTCCGTTTGGACTGTAGAAAAATTGCCTGCCTGGAAAGAGACTTTTGGAAGAATCAGAAGAAAAAGGATAAGCAGTAATCCAGACACAGCAGAATAGGGCAGCATGATCCGGATAAAATCCCATAGAGACAGACCGGAAATTGTATACAGATAGAGATTCTGCGGATTGCCAAGGGGAGTCAGCATACTGCCGAGATTGGCAGCAATCGTTTCTAAGACAATAACCGGAATCAATGCCTGTCGCTGGTCAGCCATCGACAGCACCAAAATTGTAAAAGGCACAAAAGTGATCAGGGCAACATCGTTGGTAATCAGCATACTGAAAAAGAAGCAGAGAAAGACAAAAAGGGCTGCCAGTGTCCGCAGGGAATGTACCTTATGAAGGAGCAGGGTTCCAAGTCTGGTAAAGACGCCAATCGAAGAAAAACCCCTTACCACAGCCATCAGGGAGAATAAAAGAGCCAGTACCCGGAAATCAATATAAGAAAAGTAATTTACGGATGGTGGAATAAAAAACATGGAAACAACTGCCAGCAGGAAAGCAATGCAGCAGACGGTTTCTTTTTTGAAAAATTCTTTCACTTTTGTAAACATACAGGTCTCCTTCTATGAAATCATATCTTAGGCAGTTGCGAAAGATAATAACATTTTGCTAATAATTTCTTCGCTATGTAAAGTATCTTTGTTTTGCATCGAAATACCGTAGTTCTAAAATATTAGTTTTGCTTTTGGCGATAAAACCAGTCTTTCCAATGTTTAACAAAGATAGCGCCACTGTTCGTCAAAGTGCGGATGCCTGATAAAGGCTGTTAGGGGCACTTGGAATTTCGCCTGGCATCCGGCAACGCTGGCACAGGACGTGCCAGCGAGGCGCATCTGAACATGGATGTGAATATGCGCCGGTTGCCAGACGGACTTCTTAATTATCCGAAATTCCTAGTGCCCCTTGCAGGCGTTATGTGGCATCCGTATTCGACGGACAGTGGCACTATCTTATGTCAAAGCAACGGAAAGACTGCTTGCAGACAAGCAAAACATAATATTAAGAACTACTGGTATTTTGACGCACATAAACACACCTACTTCAAATAGCAAAGAAATTTCTGTTAAAATGTTATTCTTTCGCAGCACCTAAATCATTTCCCGTGGGGATTTCCCAAACTGCTTCTTATAGGCACGAAGAAAAGTAGAATAATTGTGAAAGCCACAGGCAAAGCAGGCATCGGTTACTGCAGTGCCGGAGCTGATTAAATCCCTGGCAAAGAGAAGCCGCTTTGTGGAAAGATAATTTCCGATGGTATACCCGGTCTGCTCCTTAAAAGAATGCATCAGATAATAGCGGCTGGTAAAAAAGTGCTCTGCTAAAGAATCCACCGTAATATCTTCCGTCAGATGTTCATTCATATAGGTAAGAACCGACAGAATCTTTTCATTTGCCTGAAAGGAATCTTCATATTGCAGAGTGCCGGACAGGGCAGCCCGGTTTAAGTGAATCATAAATTCTAAGAAAAGTGTATTCTGGTAAAGCTCATTGGCAAAGCAGTCCCCGGAAAATGAGTGGACAAGCTCGGTCATGGTATCTAAGAGCCGCCGTTCCTTCATGCCGGATAAATGCAGGACATTGGACGGCATGGCAGCGTCCGGAAGAAAGCACTGGTTTAAGAAAATAGTCTTATCGGATGATGTAACTGCAAAATCCGGAGAGACATAAATAATCATCCGCTCGTAGGGGGTGGTATCATGAATGACCGGGCGGTGGACTTCACCGGCACGGACAAGAACCAGATCCCCCGGGGTAAGCTGGTAGGATTTTCCTTCAATACAATAGGTGACATTGCCGCTTAGGAAAAAGAGTAGTTTATGAAAATCATGATAATGAAAGTCGTAGGCAGACATTTCGTGGTCAGTCAGGTGAAATATCTTAAAATCATGATGAAGATATCCGGTTTTCTCATATTTTTTCATAAAAATCACATCCTATATACAAAATCAGTCTATGGACAGTATAAAGCACGATTTGCAATAAGGAAAGCATTATTTTACTATCAATTTCAATAAAATGTTGGTATAATGATTGATATATGAAAAGCAGGACAAGTGTGTCATCCGGCAGCTGCCCTGCTGGAAACGAAAATATCTGGTGGGTAATTAAGACGAAGAAAGGCGGTAACAATATGAAAAACTTCAGCAACTATACCGATTACAGTACAAAAGAGGATTTACATTTTGAATCCAAGGCAGTACATGGAGCATTAGGAACGGAACCATTAACCGGCGCAGTCAGCATGCCAATCTTTCAGGCAGCAACCTTCCGTCATCCGGAATTAGGACAGACAACAGGATTTGCCTATAGCCGTCTTGAGAATCCGACCAGACAGGAATTAGAGCGTACCATGGCAATTTTAGAGGGCGGTATCCAGGGATTTGCATTTTCTTCCGGACAGGCTGCGAATATGGCAGTATTTTCCTTATTAAATCCGGGCGAGCATGTAATTCTTTCCGATGATATTTATGGTGGAACCTTCCGTATCATTGGAGATGTATTTGGAAAATATGGAATCGAGCATACTTATGTAGATATGTCTGAATTAGACGAAGTAAAGGCAGCTATTCGACCGAATACAAAAATGTTCTTCGTTGAGACACCGACCAATCCGATGATGAAGGTGGCAGACATTCATGCCATTTCTGAAATCGCAAAATCCATCGGAGCATTAACCGTTGTAGATAATACATTTTTAACACCATATTTCCAGAAACCGCTGCAGTTGGGAGCTGACATCGTAACCCACAGTTCAACAAAATATCTGGGGGGACACAATGACACCATTTCCGGAATCGTAGTGGTAAAGGATAACAAAGAAATCGCAGATAAGATTCACATCCATATCAAATCCCATGGAAGCCAGCTGGCACCGTTAGACAGCTGGCTGGTATTAAGGGGAATCAAGACCCTTGCAGTCCGTATGGACCGTCACAATGAGAATGCCAGGAAGGTAGCAGAGTGGCTTCGTACACAGCCGAAGGTAAAGAAAGTATATTATGTTGGTTTTGAAGACCATAAGGATTACGAAGTAACCTGCCGTCAGACCACAGGATTTGGCGGAATGATTTCCTTTACCGTAGACAGCTATGAGACCGTTAAGAAGATTCTTAAAAATGTAGATATGATTATGTTTGCAGAGAGTCTTGGCGGAACAGAGACCTTAATCACATATCCGACCACACAGACTCATGAGGATACACCGCTTGATGTAAAAGAGAAGCTTGGTATTACAGACTGTTTCCTTCGTATGTCAGTAGGAATTGAAAATGTGGATGATATCATTGCAGATTTAGACCGGGCAATGAATGCTTAAGAAAAATAAAGGAAAGAGAAAGCAAGGAGAAAATAAATGAAATTTACAAAGATGCAGGCATTTGGAAACGATTATGTATATATCGATGCCATTCATCAGCATCTTGACAATCTGCCGGAGCTTGCGAGATTCGTAAGTGACCGGCATTTTGCCATTGGTTCTGACGGAATGGTATTGATTTGCCCGTCCGGGAAAGGGGATTTCCGGATGCGGATGTTTAACCCGGATGGAACAGAAGGCGAGATGTGTGGAAATGCATTGCGCAGCGTTGGAAAATATGTATATGACCACAGACTGACGGATAAGACGGACCTTGTAATTGAAACCTTAGGAGGCATGCAGCATCTGAACTTGACTGTGACGGACGGCCTGGTAAGTAATATCAGAGCAGATATCGGAGCACCGAGAATGTCTGCGAAAGTGATTCCGGTCAATACAAAGCTGGATGAATTTGTAGAGCAGCCGGTACAGGTACTGGATAAGACCTTCCACATTACTGCGGTATCCTGGGGCAACCCGCATTGTGCCATGTATGTAGACAGTGTGGCAGACCTTGATGTGGAAAAATACGGAAAAACCATTGAGCATATGACAGAGCTTTTTACCAATAAGACCAATGTAACCTTTGTGGAATTTGTACGCAGGGATTATGTGAAAATCCGGGAATGGGAAAGAGGAACCGGAGAGACTATCGGATGCGGAACCGGATGCTGTACTGCAGTGGTAGCCGGCGTATTAACCGGACGCTTAGACCGGAAAGTAACGGTAGAGCAGATTGGCGGACCGCTCTATATTGAATGGGAGGAAGAAAGTGGACATATGTTTATGACCGGACCTTCCCATACGGTATTTGAATCGGAAATTGATGCAAGCCACATTATCGGAACAGCGGAATAATACATTAGGAGAGAAGTATGAAATTAGCAGAAATATGTGAAGAATTGACCTATACCTGTCTGCAGGGAGAGATGGAGAAAGAAATCAGCGATATTATCTATGATTCGAGAAAAGTAGAAAAAGACACCGTATTTGTCTGCATGGTGGGTGCAGTTGTAGATGGACATGATTTTATAGAAGATGCAGCAAAAAAAGGAGCAAAAGCCTTTGTAGTAGAGCATGAAGTGAAAGCTGATATTCCGGCAGACTGTACTGTACTTCAGGTAGAGGATGCCCGCTATGCCCTGGCAATTATGTCGGCTGCTTTCTTTGGACACCCGGACAGAGAGCTTACCACCATTGGACTGACCGGAACAAAAGGAAAGACCACTACTACTTATATGATAAAGAGCGTTTTAGAAGAAGCCGGTAAGAAAGTCGGACTGATTGGAACCATCGGTGCCCTGATCGGCGAGGAGAAGCTTCCGGCAAAGAATACCACACCGGAATCTTATGAATTACATAAGATGTTCCGTGCCATGGTAGATGCCGGCTGTGAATATGTAGTAATGGAAGTATCCTCCCAGGGACTTAAGATGCACCGCGTGGCAGGAATTGTATTTGATTATGGAATCTTTACCAACTTATCACCGGATCATATCGGACCAAATGAGCATGCCAGCTTTGAAGAATATCAGGAATGCAAGAGTCTCTTATTCCGTCAGTGCAAAGAGGGAATTGTAAATGCAGATGATGAGCACGTAGCTGGAATAATCAAAAATCATACCTGTAAGCTTCATACCTTCTCCTGTAAGAAAGACGCAGACCTGATGGCGGGAGCTGTTGGATATCTGGATGAAGAGGGACAGATTGGCATGCACTTTACCACTACCGGCTGTATGAATGTTTATGCAGTGGTTCATATTCCGGGAAGCTTTTCAGTATACAATTCACTGGTAACCATGCTGACCTGTCATCTGGCAGGAATTTCCGATGAGGCAATTTTACGGGGATTGGATAAAGTAAAAGTCAGAGGCCGTGTGGAATTAGTTCCGGTTTCCAAAGATTTTACGGTAATTATTGATTATGCCCACAATGAAGTCAGCACAAGAAGTGTGCTTACCACATTAAAAGAGTATCATCCGAAACGTTTAATCTGTGTCTATGGTGGCGGTGGAAACCGTTCCAAGCTGCGCCGTTATGACATGGGGGAAGTGACAGGAGAACTGGCAGATTTAAGTGTGCTGACCTGTGATAACCCAAGAGATGAAGAAATCCGCGACATTAACAACGATATTAAGATTGGCCTTGCAAAGAGCAACGGAAAATATATCGAAATCGATGACCGCAAGGCAGCCATCAAATATTGTATCGAAAATGCCAAAAAGGGTGATATGATAGTGCTCCTTGGAAAAGGTCATGAAGATTATCAGGAAATCAAAGGTGTAAAATATCATTTTGATGAAAGAGAAGCCATTGCCGAAATCAAAAAAGAGTTAAATTTATAATTCACATATGTGAATTATGCTGAAATATAAGAATTGCAATAAGTAACCGGAGTCATTGACTTATAATTGTGCCACTATTATAATAAAGATTATGTATCAGCAAAACAGGTGAAAGCCTGTGACGCAAAGCTATAGGGTCTTTGAAATGACAGCCAGTTGCAAGAAGGAAGCATCCGTGCATTGGCGGAAGCTTCCTTTTTTCGGTTATGCGGGAAATGCGCAAAGTGTGTTTCCTGTAGCCGTACGCAGGTAACGAGGGAAAGGAAACAAATATGCAGAAGTTTGATTATGAAGTATACACAGGAAATGATTTAGGAGCGGTATACTCACCGAAAATGACAAGATTTAAGGTCTGGGCACCGGAGGCAGAATCCGTGAAGCTGAACCTTTATAAACAGGGCGAAGGAGATAATCTCATAGAACAGTATGTTATGAAGAAGTCAGTAAACGGTACTTACGTTTTTGAAAAACAGGGCGATTGCAATGGAATCTACTATACCTATACAGTAGTAAATCACGGAGAAGAGCAGGAAGCAGTTGATCCATATACACGATCAGCGGGTGTAAACGGGCAGCGTGGAATGGTAATTGATCTTGCAAAGACCAATCCGCAGGGATTTGAACTGGATGAATACCGGAATCCGGAGCAGATTGTAGATGCAGTGATTTATGAAGGCAGTGTAAGGGATTTTACCATGGATGAATCCAGTGGTGTGTTCCACAACGGTAAATTCTTAGGACTGACAGAGGCAAATACCACCAATCATTTCGGAGAGGCAACCGCACTGGATTATATCAGTGACCTTGGTGTGACACATGTACAGATTCTTCCGGCATTTGATTTTGAGACCGTAGATGAGAAAAATCAGAAAGCACAGTATAACTGGGGATATGATCCGGATAATTATAATGTTCCGGAAGGTTCTTATGCAGTCAGCCCATATGATGGAACAGTGCGGATTCAGGAAATGAAACAGATGGTGCTGGCATTGCACAGCAGAGGAATCGGAGTGATTATGGATGTGGTCTTTAATCATACCTATCGAAGGGATGATTCCAACCTTCAGAAGATTGTGCCGGGCTATTATTATAGAAGTGATGAGACCGGATATACTGACGGATCCGGCTGTGGCAATGAAGTGGCCAGTGACCGTCCGATGGTGCAGAAATTAATCGTAGATTCCCTGATTTACTGGGCAAAGGAATATCATATCGATGGATTCCGCTTTGATTTGATGGGAGTTCTGGATATTGATACAATGAATGTTATTGCAGAGCGTTTAAAAGAAATCCGTCCGGATATTTATCTTTATGGGGAAGGCTGGAACGGTGGCCCATCTTCTCTGGCAGAGGAGAAACGTGCATTTAAAGCCAGTGCGAAAAAGATGCCGGGAATCGGCATGTTCAATGATGACATCCGTGATACCATAAAAGGAAGCGTATTCTATGATGATCATCTGGGCTTCGTTAATGGCGGCACCCATCTGGAAAATGCATTGCGCTATGGCATTACAGGAGCAGTCGCACATCCACAGGTAGATTATGATGCCTATGGCAGTAAGCCGTGGGCGAAAGAGCCGGGACAGAGTATTAATTATGTCTCCTGTCATGATAACTATACCCTGTGGGATAAATTATCCGTCTCCTGCCCGGAGGCATCGGAAGAAAAGAAGAAAGCCATGAACCGGTTGTGCGCAGCCATTGTATTTACTTCCCAGGGTGTGCCTTTTATCCAGGCAGGTGAAGAATTCCTCCGCAGCAAACCGCTGCCGGAGAAAAAAGGTTTTGCAGAAAACAGCTATAATATGCCGGATGCGGTAAACAGCATCAAGTGGGATAATATACATGAATATCCGGATATGATAGCATACTATAAGGGTTTGATGGCACTGCGGAAAGCCCATCCGGTATTCCGTATGCAGAGTGAAGCGGAAATGACACAGAATCTCTGCTTCTTATCAGATACACCGGAAAATGTTGTGGCATATCTTTTAAAGGGAAAAGGTGCAGATGATACACCAGAAAACATTTTGGTAATATTCAACGGAAATGATGAAGAGATTTTGTATAATTTGCCGGAAGGAAAATGGAAAATTCTGGTGGATGACAAAACGGCAGGTGCAGACGGCAAAAAAATTATTTCCGAAAAGGCCGATGTAGAGCCGCTTTCCGCTCTTGTATTAGAAAAAGAATAAACAATTTGGCACAATACCTTGAAAAGATAATTTAATCTGATACAATATATAGTATACGCGTTGAAAATGAATTATTTTGAATAGGGGTGCGAATATGAAAATCATTAAGAGAAGCGGGACGGAAGTTATATTTGATAAAGAGAAGATTTTAGCGGCTGTGTGTAAAGCCAATGAAAGTGTGGTAGACAGCGAGCGTATGACAGAGGCACAGATTAATGCCATTGGTGAAAATGTGGAGAAGGCATGTAATACCATGAACCGTGCATTAACCGTAGAAGAGATTCAGGATCTGGTGGAGAACCTGATTATGAATCAGCGTGCGTATACGGTAGCCAGAAATTATATCACTTACCGCTATAAACGTGCTCTGGTAAGGAAGACCAATTCTACCGACGACCAGATTCTGACGCTGCTTGCCTGCAAGAATGAGGAAGTAAAGCAGGAAAACAGCAACAAGAATCCAACTGTAAGCAGTGTGCAGCGTGATTATATGGCAGGAGAAGTCAGCAAGGATATTACCAAGCGTTTCCTGCTGCCGCAGGATATTGTAGAAGCCCATGAGCAGGGAATTATACATTTCCACGATTCCGATTATTTTGCACAGCATATGCATAACTGCTGTCTGGTTAATTTGGAGGATATGCTGCAGAATGGAACCGTAATCAGTGAGACCATGATTGATAAGCCAAAGAGCTTTGAGACTGCCTGCAATATTGCAACCCAGAGTATTGCCCAGATTGCAAGTTCCCAGTATGGGGGACAGAGTATTTCGCTGGCACATTTAGCTCCATTTGTCAATGTGAGCCGTCAGAAATTCCGGCGTCAGGTAGCAGCAGAATTTGAAGCGGCAGGACTGGAATTAATAGAAGAACAGATTAATAAAGTAGCAGAGATTCGTGTAAAAGACGAAATCAAGCGCGGCGTCCAGATGATTCAGTATCAGGTTATCACACTGATGACCACCAATGGACAGGCTCCGTTTGTAACAGTCTTTATGTATATTGATGAAGTACCGGAAGGACAGGTAAGAGACGACCTTGCAGCGATTATTGAAGAAGTCTTAAAGCAGAGAATTCTTGGTGTGAAAAATGAGCAGGGCATCTACATTACACCGGCATTTCCAAAGCTGATTTATGTGCTGGAAGAGGATAATGTTGAGCCGGATTCCAAGTATTATTATCTGACAGAGCTGGCTGCAAAATGTACCGCAAAGCGTCTGGTACCGGATTATATTTCAGAAAAAATCATGAAACAGCTGAAAGAGGGCAACTGCTATCCATGTATGGGCTGTCGTTCTTTCTTAAGCGTATACAAGGATGAAGAAGGAAAGCCGAAATATTACGGACGGTTCAATCAGGGTGTCGTAACACTGAATCTGGTGGATATTGCATGTTCCTCCGGCGGAGATATGACCCGTTTCTGGGAAATCTTCGATGAGCGTCTGGAATTATGCTATCGGGCATTGATGGCAAGACATAACCGCCTGAAGGGAACACCTTCTGATGTGGCACCGATTCTCTGGCAGTATGGTGCACTGGCCCGTCTTAAGAAGGGCGAGACCATAGACAAGCTTTTATATGGCGGCTATTCCACTATCTCTTTAGGCTATGCAGGATTGTGTGAATGTACCCGTTATATGACCGGTAAATCCCATACTAATCCGGAAGCAACACCATTTGCACTGGCAGTGATGCAGCATTTAAATGATGCCTGCGATAAGTGGAAGACAGAGACAAATATTGCTTTCAGTGTATATGGGACACCGCTTGAGTCTACGACCTATAAATTTGCAAAATGTTTACAGAAGCGTTTCGGAATTATTCCGGGCGTTACGGATAAGAGTTATATTACTAACAGCTATCATGTCCATGTAACAGAGCACATTGACGCATTCAAGAAGCTTGGTTTTGAAGCAAAGTTCCAGGAGCTTTCCCCGGGCGGCGCAATCAGCTATGTGGAAGTGCCGGATATGCAGGATAATATTGAGGCGGTACTGTCTGTCATCCGTTATATTTATGACCATATTATGTATGCAGAACTGAATACCAAGAGTGATTATTGTATGGAATGTGGTTACAATGGCGAGATTAAAATTGTGACAGACAAATACGGCAAGCTGGTGTGGGAATGCCCAAGCTGTGGTAACCGTGACCAGGATAAGATGAACGTGGCAAGACGTACCTGTGGTTATATCGGAACCCAGTTCTGGAATCAGGGAAGAACTCAGGAAATCAAAGACCGCGTATTACATTTATAAAGAAAATTTAGAAAAAGAAAAAGGAGTACTTTAAAGCTGGCTCCATAAAAATACCCCGGAAACAGAAAGATTCATTCTTTGGAAGAAGGAACCATCTGCTTCCGGGATTTTCTATAGTGCGCTTTTTCGGAACAGTTTCCTGCGCAGCAGGTAATAGGCAAGGAGCATCATGCTTCCGGTCAGCACCCAGGAAATCGGATAGATAATCATAACTACCCAGAACTCATGGAAATACCGGCAGACGGTAGATACCCAGATGAGCCGCAGGACGCAGGAACCGAAAACGGTAATCAGTGCAGGCGACAGGGAATGTCCCAGCCCACGCATGGCACCTCCACTGATTTCATAGGTAGAAGTCAAAAGCTCCAAAGTTGTTGCTATTAACAGACGCTGGACGGCAAAGGTAAGTACCTTCGGGTCATTGCTGTAAAGGTGCAGGAAGAAGCCCCGTCCTAAGATGAAGACGCTGGAAAGGAGTCCACAGAAGAAAAGGGAAAATATCATATTTAAGCGGAATACCTTTTTGCAGCGGTCATATTCACCGGCACCGTAATTCTGGCTGGTGAAAGTAACAGTAGTCTGGGCAAAAGCATTTACCACAAAATAGGAAAAATATTCAAAGTTTAACGCTGCGGCAGAACCGGCGACAGCATCAGAGCCGAAGCTGTTAATGGTACTCTGGATGCAGACATTGGCAATGGAAAAGACCATACCCTGCAATCCGGCAGGAACACCGATGACAAGAATCTTCTTTAATTCATGCCAGGAAATAGCAAGTGCCTTTGGCTCTAAACGAATCGGATCATCCTCATGCAGCAGGATGTAAATCAGGATTCCGGAGCTTACAATATTCGAAACCACGGTAGCGATAGCAACACCGGATACGCCAAGGTGGAAGGCAATGACCAGAATAAGATTCAGCCCGGTATTGATAATGCCGGCTGCAATCAATGCATAAAGCGGCCGTCTGCTGTCTCCGGTACTCCGGAGAATCGAGGAGCAGAAGTCATATAACAGAATAAATGGCATGCCAAGGAAATAAATCCGCAGATAGAGAACAGCAAGATCGATGACATCCTCGGGTGTTCCCATCAGCACAAGAACAGGTCTTGCAATAAACTGCCCTAAGATAAGCAGGAAAAAACCACCTGCAATTGCGACAACAATAGCTGTGTGGACAGCGGCTTTGATATTTTTATGGACACCCTGACCGATGTACCGGGAAATAATAACGTTCGAGCCCAGTGAAATACCGATAAAAAGATTAATCATCAAAGCAATCAGAGAGCTGTTGCTTCCCACGGCAGCTAAAGCCTGACTGCTGGCAAAGTTACCGACGACAGCGGTATCCACAGAGTTAAAAAGCTGCTGTAAAATACTGCTGGCAGCCAGCGGCAGAGCAAAAATCAAAATTTTATTCCATAAAGATCCATGAGTCATATCAATGGAGTTTTTCTTCTTTTCCATCATTTAAATCCCTCGTATATTAGATGTATTGGCAATCGCGAAAGAAAAAGATTCTAAAATATTTTGAGAAATAAATCTTTTGTTTCTTTTTCTTAATAGGAAATATTATGTAATTCCTGCTTCGCATTTTTCCTGATTGCCGGCTGTCTTTCCGTTTGCTTTGATAAAAGACGCTTGTGCTGTCCGTCGATTACGGATGCCGCCTGAAATCTGCAAGGGGCACTAAGAATTTCGATGGGATTCTACTTTCGTCTGGCAACCGGTGTATATTCACATCCATGTTCAGATACACCTCACTGGCACATCCATGTGCCAGTGTTGCCGGTTGCAGACGAAATTCCAAGTGCCCCTAGGCAGATTTCAAAAGGCATCCGTATTTCGGCGAACAGCCCAAGTGTCTTATCAAACATTGGAAAGACAGGCGGAATAGCAAAAAGAAAAATGCGGGGGATGGAATTACAATATTTCCTATTTAAAAAGAAACAGAAGATTTATCCGCTAAAATATGTTATATATGTTTTCTTTCGCAATTGCTCTATCATTCATGATAACCACAGTGATTATAGTTTCACGGAAAAGAAAAGTCAATAGAATGGATTCCGGATAGAATAAATTAAAAAAAGATTGATTTTTTGAAAAAATTGAAGACAATAGAAAAAGATACTCGTTATATATTATGAGAACGTTCTTAAGAGACAAGGAGGTGGATAAAAATGTGTCAGGAACCATTTACGCAGATGGTTCATAAATACCAGAATCTGGTATTTTCTATTTGCGTTAAGATGACCGGAGATTACTTTGCAGCAGAAGATTTGACGCAGGAAACATTTTTATCTGCCTACCAGCACAAGGAAGAGTTCGACGGTAAGAATGAGAAAGCCTGGCTTTGCAGGATTGCTTCGAATAAATGTATTGATTACAGCAGACAGGCGGCAAGGCGGATGGTACCCACCGAAGACGAAGTCTTAGGAAGTCATCCGGCGAGAGCAGGGGGACCGGAAGAGCAGTGCATCGAAGAGGTGGTCCGGGAAGAACTGCAGGAAAAATGCGGACAGTTGAAACCACCTTATGATGAAATCGCAAAGCTGTACTTCTGTGAAGAACATCCTGCCGGCGAGATAGCAGAGTTAAAGCAGAAGAATTTGAAAACCGTGCAGACACAGATATACCGGGCGCGGGCAATGCTTAGAAAACTATATGGAAAGGAGCGGAGCTGATATGAGAAAAGAAGATATACAGGAGTATTTAAGTGACGAAGCGTTAGAAGCACTGATCCGGGAAACAGAAGAAGGACCGATGATAAAAGCACCGGAATATTTAGAAGAAAATATTCTACATAAAATTGAGCAGCAGCAGAAGGTTATTGTATACAAAGAAAAAGTGTCAGCGAAGCGGAAGCTCCTGACTTATAGCATGAAAGTAATGGTTGCGGCGGCAGCGGCAATCGCATTTCTGATTGTAGTTCCTACGGTGGAGCAGCAGAGCAGACCAAACATGGAAACTTATGTAGCAGAAGCAAAAGAGCAGGTCAATAAGGACTTACAGGAACAGAAAGAGAAAGCGAAAAAGCGTAGTGAAGAGCAGAATTTCTTACAAAGTGTAAATGATGCGTCCAGTGCATTTTGCAATTTTATTACTGAGACGACAAATGGATGGTTTTTAAAGGAGGAAAGATAACATGACGAAAAAGAGAAATGGATTTTTAAGATTTTGCTGTTCCCTTTTACCGGGAGCAGGGGAAATGTATATGGGATTTATGAAAATGGGCTTAAGCCTGATGTCGATGTTCTTTGGCATTATTGTAGCAGCATCTATTTTTGAACTTGGACCGCTGGCAGTGCTTGCAGTAATTGCATGGTTTTACAGCTTCTTTCATGTACACAATTTAGCAGGCTTATCAGATGAAGAATTCTATGCCGTGGAGGATGAGTATTTATTCCATTTAAGTGGAGAAGGCGGGAAAGATAAATCCTTTGTAAAGCGTTATCATACCATTATTGCAGTCGTGCTGATTCTGCTTGGTATTATGTTAATCTGGAACAGTTTCTATTGGATGATTGCAAATTTAATTCCGGATGAAACGGTCTGGGTACTTCAGGAAATCAGTTACCGGCTTCCAAGACTGCTGGCAGGAATTGCAATTATAGCAGCAGGAATTTATCTGGTTCATGGTAAGAAAAAATCCCTTGAGGAAGAAGAGAAAAAGGAGGCATAAGGAAAATGGATGAGAATGTGAAAGAAGTACGCACCCACAGAGTGGGCAGCATTACCTTAGGCAGTGCACTGGTTTTGTTTGGAATCCTGTTTCTGGTGCATCTGTTTGTGCCGGTATTGACCTATGAAATCATTTTCCATATCTGGCCATGTATCTTTATCCTGCTTGGAATAGAAATTCTTCTTGCCAACCGGAAGAAGAATGTGGAATTTGTCTATGATGGTAAGGCGGTATTCCTTACCATCACATTAACCTTCTTTGCCATGCTGATGGCAGGAGCAGATGTGGCAATTCAGCAGGCAGATATCTACATGCACCTTTAAGAATGAGGTTTTAAGAATTTATCATTAAGAGGAATGCTCCTTCCGGTATTGCTTTGGCGTCATTTTGTGCTTGTTTCGGAAAGCCTTAATAAAATGGCTGCAATCGGAAAATCCGGTTTCCTGACTGATATAATTCAAGTCAAGATTGGTAAAGAGCAGCAAATCTTCAGCCTTGCAAAGGCGGATAAATTCAATATATTTTTTACAGGACTGGCCATAGAGTTCCCGGAAGCTTTTGGCAAAATAGGAATAACTCATATTACACATTCTGGCAAGATCTTCCACCTTTAATGGCTCCTGGGCATGAGCGTCGATATATTCCGTAATGGAGTGTATGGACGCTTCTTCTGTGTTTTGCGGAATAGCCAGAGCTTTATCCGTATTAAAACCCTGTGCCCGCCAGATACGCAGGATAAAGGTTAAAAGGGAATTAATCTGGGACTGTACCAGAATCCGGTAACCGTATTCCTGCTGCTGCATTTCGTGTTCACAGGAGGAAAAGATTCCGGCAATGGGATAGCCTGTTAACATCGCTTTGGAAAAATATTTCGGAGCATGGGAATCACCCTTCGCCAGATTAAAAAGTGATACAAAATTAATCCCAGAAAAAGTGGTACTTAATGCATTGCCGGATGGTGCAAGCTGGTTTAAGTCAAATTTCATGACATAATAAACCAATGGCTGCTCTGTGGCAGTATAGATAGAATGGATTGCCTGCGGAAGAAATAGTGTCATATCACCTTCTTCTAATACATAAGTATCATCATCACAGTTGATGATGGCGGTGCCTTCTAACATATACAGAATCTCAACAAAATAATGCCAGTGGGACCGGATAGGAAAAGAATGGATTCTCGTATTAAATAAGAAACATTCAAAAGGAGCATTCAGCCGGTCACTGTATTCAAAAAGTGAATTCATAAAGTCGTCCCCCAATATCTCTGAAATAAATGAATTCCTGTTATAAGAGATTTTTACTATTTTTATAATAAATCATTATAGCAAGATTCCAGGGTGAATGCTATAGTTTCCATCATAAAAAGTCATTGAAAGAGGAGAACGGAAACACTTACCATGGAATATATCTGCGGCATGACATATGCACCATTTGCAAGAAAAGGGAGCTATCAGGAGAAGAGTGCTTTTGACAGCTTAAAGAAAATGAAAGAAAATACCAACAGCAATTTTGTTATTTTAGCACCAAACGGCTTGCAGGATACGGCACAGTCGGAAGAGATTTGTTATACTTCTGAAGCAACGGTGTCAGATGATGAATTAAAGGGCATGATTGATTATGCGAAAGAGCTTGGCATGCGTGTGGCATTAAAGCCTACGGTAAACTGCAAAAATGGAACCTGGCGTGCCCATGTCAATTTCTTTGATGAAGACGTAGTCTGTGAACCAAAGTGGTGTAACTGGTTTGAATCCTATACCGAATTTCAGCTTCATTATGCAAGGCTGGCAAAAGAAATGGGTGTGGAAATGCATATTGCAGGCTGCGAAATGGTTATGGCAGAGCGCAGGGAAGCAGAGTGGCGGAAGCTGATCGCTGATATCCGGAGTGAATTTGACGGACTTGTTTCCTATAATACCGATAAATATCAGGAGCATAATGTGAAATGGTGGGATGCAGTAGATGTGATTTCTTCCAGTGGCTATTATCCGTTGGAGGACTGGGAGAACCAGCTTGACCGGATTGAAGCGGTGGTAAAGAAATTTCAAAAACCATTTTTCTTTGCAGAGGCAGGATGTATGTCTATCGTGGATTCTAATAAAGTGCCAAATGACTGGACGGTGCAGGGAGAAGCAGATGCTAAGGGACAGGCAGACTGGTATGAGGCAATGTTTGAAGCCTGCTTAAAAAGAGAATGGGTGAGGGGCATGGCATTCTGGTCCTGGAACAGTCATCTCTACACGAAGAATGCTGCCCTAAAGAGAAAAGATTATGAAATATATGCAAAACCAGCGGAGAAAATCGTGAAAAAATACTACGATTCTATTCAAAAGTAACAAAAAGTCAAATGACTTAAAACAAACTGTTATGTCATATGGAATCCGTACATTCTGATTTTTTTTAATAAAATAGATTTCTACCATTTTTAAGGTAAAACACTCTATCCCGGAACAGTTGTTTCGTGGTAGAGTGTTTTTATAACGAAATCGATTGAGAAATCCTTCTGCAATTGTGAAAAATGATATATTTTTATGATTAGAATATATCTGAGAGGTTTGCCGAAGTACGAATGCATTTTAAGGGCTGTTAGGGGCACCTGGAATTTTGTCCGACATCTGGCAACGCTGGCACAGGGAAGTGCCAGCGAGGCACATATGAACATGGAAGTGAATTTGTGCCGGTTGCCGGAAGAAAGAACAGGTCTCGCAAAATTCTTAGTGCCCCTTGCAGTTCTTATGCGGCATCCGTGCTCGGTAAACTGCGCAGATATTGCATAAAAAAATAAATGTCATTTTTTACAATAGCAGAAGAATAACACAAGAAATAGAATCAGGAGGAAAACAAATGTTTCGAAAAGATTTTGTATGGGGCGTTGCCAGCAGTGCCTATCAGGTAGAAGGAAGAGACAAAAACGATGGCGCAGGAACCTGCATCTGGGACACCTTTACCGAAGAGGGAAGAACTTTCGAACATCATAATGCCTATGTCAGTGCCGATGACATGCACCGTTATAAAGAGGACTATGCGCTGATGAGAGAACTTGGTGTGAAGGCATACCGTTTTTCCGTAAGCTGGGCGAGATTGATGCCGGAGGGAACCGGAAGAGTCAATGAAAAAGCGGTGGCACTCTATCGTGATATGATTCTTGAAATGAAGAAAAACGGCATTGAGCCATATATGACCCTTTATCACTGGGAACTTCCGCAGGCATTGGAGGATAAAGGCGGCTGGCTCAATGAAGAAATCATAGACTGGTTTGCAGAATATGCAAAAGTAGTAGCAGAGAATTTTACTGATATCTGCGACAAGATTTTTACTTTGAATGAGCCACAGTGCTTTATCGGACTGGGATATTACCGTGGTATTCATGCACCGGGAAAGAAAGTCACACCAGAGGAAAGCTTCCGGATTGCCCATAATGCATTGCGGGCACATGGAAAAGCAGTTATTACGCTCCGGAAATATGCAAAGCAGCCGATTCAGATTGGCTATGCACCAACCAGTGGGGTGGCATATCCGGCAAGTAATTCCCCGGAAGATATTGAAGCTGCAAAAAAGGTATATTTTGGCTTTTATAATGATGTCGACAACTGGACCTGGAATGTATCCTGGTATTCTGACCCGGTTATTTTAGGACATTATCCAAAGGAAGGCCTTGAGAAATACAAGGAGTATCTGCCGGAAATCACGAAAGAAGATATGGAACTGATTCACCAGCCCATTGATTTTTACGGACAGAATATTTATAACGGATATCCGGTTCGTGCAGGAGCAGATGGTGAGCCGGAATTCGCAGACCGTCCGGCAGGATTCCCAAAGACTGCCGCAGAATGGCCGGTGACACCGGAATGCCTATACTGGGCAGGAAAATTCCTCTACGAACGTTATCAGCTTCCGATTTATATTACGGAAAATGGAATGTCCTGTCATGACAATGTGGAAGCAGATGGCAGTGTACATGATGCCAACCGTATCCAGTTCTTAGATGAGTACCTTGGCAATCTGCAGAAGGCGGCGGATGAAGGAGCAGAGATTGCCGGTTATTTCTTATGGACTTTTTTGGACAATTTCGAATGGCATGAGGGCTATTCCGAACGGTTCGGAATTATTTATGTGGACTTTGCAACCCAGCAGCGTTATGTAAAGGATTCAGCATTCTGGTATAAGAAAGTCATGGAAAGCAATGGAGCAGTGTTATCCTGCAACCAGCCGGATAGAAAAATCCGGATAGAGCGTGGTGCTGCAGAAGTAACAGGTGCAGGATTTAAGGTAGAGAGGGAAATGGATCTGCTGCTTTCTGACAGCACAGATGTCATTTATGTGGCATCCGGCAGCGGTTTAATTGGCAGCATCTGGGTAGATGCCGGAGACAGGCTTACGATACCGGAGGGCATCCGGAAGATGCATTGCAGTGGAAAAATGACACTGGTGCAGGCGTAGCATGAAAAAATAATTGTTTCTTCTAGACCAGAGAAAATGAGAATAAAAAAAGTTTCTTTTATTCCGATGAGCAATCAGAAGGAATAGAAGAAACTTTTTTTGCTTTACAGGAAATTGCTTTCCTGTAAAGCAAAAAACGCTCCGCGAGGATGCGCACTGCGGCGTATAAGGTAGATGTCGCAAGCGACCGCCGCAGGCGCGGGAATGTGCAAGGCACATTCTTTTTTAATGTTCAGATACATTTTAGATACAAATATATGTTAAAATAAACATCAAAGAGTAGTAAAAGGAGCGGGCAGCATGATACGGATATTGGTTGTAGAGGATGAAAAGGCAATATCGGATTTAATCCGGCTGAATCTGATGAAGGCAGGCTATCAGTGTGTCTGTGTATACAATGGAATGAAAGCTGCAGACCTGTTGGAAACAGAAAATTTTGATTTGATTATATTGGATGTTATGCTGCCGGAATTAAATGGATTTGAATTGATGGAATACATCCGTCCAATGGGAATTCCGGTGATTTTTCTGACTGCAAAGGATTCCCTAAAAGACCGGATGCAGGGGCTGACCTCCGGGGCAGAGGATTATATGGTAAAGCCTTTTGAAGTGGTAGAACTTTTGGCACGGGTTAATATTGTGCTGCGCCGCTATCATAAGATGGAGCAGAAGATTACTTTTATGGATATTGAATTAGACAGTGAAAATCAGGTGGTGACAAAGGCAGGAAAAGAAGTGGAGCTTACGCCAAAGGAATTTGAACTCTTAGAAATTCTGATGCGCAACCGGAATATTACACTGTTCCGGGAAAGAATCTATGAAGAAATCTGGGGAACGGAATATTCCGTAGAGTCAAGAACCTTAGACCTTCATATCCAGAGATTACGGAAAAAACTGAATCTTGGAGCGGAGCTTAAAACAGTATTTAAGGCAGGATACCGGTTAGAGGATAAAGCATGAAATTTCGATATAAAGTATTAATTACAAATTTAATCCTGCTTTCCGTCAGTCTGGGACTGGTGGGCTATCTGATGATACATAAGAATTTTGAACTGGCGAAGGAAACACAGATTTCTAATGCAGTCATTCAGAATAATCTGGTGCAATCCTCGGTGGAATATGAAGTACTTCAGGCGTTGAACCGGGAAGAGTCGGTAAAGGGCGCACTTCCAGACATTGGAGCACAGGTCAGCAGCGGTATGCGGGCAGAAAATGTGACATTTTTTATTTATTATGGGGATAAGCTGGTTTATAACGAAACAGAAGAAAATGCCAATTTAAAGAAAGTCTGGGAAGCACAGCAGGAGGATGGAAATAAGAATTATGCCATCTTTGAAGAGGACGGTCATTATTATATTTATGTGATGGCAGCCAGTAAGGTAGGGGATGAGAACCTCTGCATGATCAGCAGAAGTGATGTGTCCGATGCCTACGCATTAAGAGATCGGGAAATCCGTTATTTCCGGCTGATTCTTTTCATTTGCCTTATGATAGAATCTCTGTTTATTTATGTTATCAGCCGGTATCTGACCAGGCCATTGGAGCAGTTGAACCGGGTGGCAGAGGAGATTACCGATGGCTCTTATGAGACGAGGATTGCAGTAAAGAGTCAGGATGAAGTAGGACTTCTGGCAGAAAACTTTAACCGGATGGCAGAAGCAGTATCAGAAAAGATAGGAGAGCTTCAGGGAATGGTACGGAAAAGGGATCAGTTTGTAGCAGACTTTACCCATGAGATTAAGACACCGATGACTTCCATTATCGGTTATGCAGATACCATGCGTTCCATGGAGCTTCCAAGAGAAGAACAGCTTCTGGCATTAAGTTATATCTTTTCCGAAGGCAGACGGTTAGAGCGGATGTCGGGAAAGCTCTTTGATTTGATTTATTTAAGGGAACATGAAATGGAAAAGGAAGCAGTTCAGGTTGAAAATGTAAGCAGTGAAGTACTTAAGGTGGTGACACCGTCCTTTGAGGCAAAAGGGCTTGTGTTAAAGGAAAATATCGAGCCGGCAGTACTGTACGGAAATAAAGAACTTCTGGTGACTGTACTGGTGAATTTACTGGATAATGCAAGAAAAGCATCCAAAGAGCATGGTGTCATTGAATTTAGCGGAAAGAGAATACAGGAAGAGGAAAATCCATTTTATTATGAACTTTCCGTAAAAGATTATGGAATCGGCATGACCAAGGAAGAGACAGAGCGGATTTGCGATGAATTCTATATGGCAGATAAATCCCGGGCAAGACAGGAAGGCGGAGCTGGAATCGGAATGTCATTAGTGGCATTGATTTTAGAACATCATCAGGCGGAACTTATCGTAGAAAGTGAGCCAAAGAAGGGGACGAAGATGCGGATATGTTTCAGAAAAGAACAAAATTAAAGATAAAAGGAAGTGTCTGTGGAATGATAGCAGGAACACTTCTGGTGGTGCTGACAGGAATTTTTCTGCCGGGAATTCTGATTGAAGGGCAGGAACGTAAAGCAGTGGGAGAAGTGCAGGCGGTTCCGGCACAGTATATTGCTTCCGATTCCCTGCTGGCAAAGGAGGCATCGGAAAGCCTTAAGCTTAATGACCGCATCCAGCTGATTACCGGGCAGTGGGAGAGTGAGACACAGGAAGCCTATTCCTATGAGATGACTTTAAAGGATTACGAGGCAGCGGCACTGGCAAGAGACAGTATGGAAGCCATTTATCAGAAAGGGCAGTATCCTTCCGATTTAGCTTCTTCTTATGCCAACTGGTATACCTGGGAAGCATTTCCGGAGAAAGCGGTGGATACAACATTTCATACCTACAGTGCCTACTACTGGAAACTTATTTTTACAAAATATGATGGCACAGAGAAGCATGCGGTATTTCTGTTAGAGGATGGCACCGTTTTGCTGGCGGAGGCAGAAGGAAAAGATATTTTATCGGATGTTACAGCTACAGAGGAAGCTTCCTCATCCGTTAAAGACAATGAAGAAGAAAAAACAGTGGATAAAGAGCTGGCAGAACAGCTTTCCTACACGGGGTTGGACGTAGCCGGACTGAGGATAAAATCCGATAACATACAGGAAGAAAAGGATGCCACATACCGGTACTTTGAACTCTTTGATAAAACAAGATTTATCTATGGAATCAGCACAATATCAGATAGCCAAACGAAGCGTAACATGGTAAAATAAAAAAGAAAAAAGAAGGCAAGGTATTTTCAGGGGCATAAATGGTCACCTGCAGTTATTGCGAAAATGATCCTTCCATGTATGATTTGGGAAATTTTGTTCTGGAACAGGCTTTGTGGGACAGTAAAAGCTTTTTACAGCAGAAGCCTTCCGGTATCGGTAATCAATGAGCGGATGGCAGTATTAAGAGGCTATGGAATCAAATTTGCCATGGATGATTTTGGAACAGGAAGTTCATCTTCTGCCATGGCACTGGAGATGCTGATTGATGAGATTAAGATTGATATGAGCTTTATCCGGAAGATTCTTGTAAATAAAAAGAATAAGGCGATTGTCCAGAGCATGGTGGATTTTGCCAATGCAGCCAATATCAAGAGTTGTCTGGAGGGCGTGGAAAATAAGGCATTAGAAGATTATCTCCGGACTGTGGGAGCCACATGGTTTCAGGGATACTATTATTCCAGACCGGTTGGAGCAGATGAACTGGAGATACTTCTTTCGAACAGCTGGAAAAAATAAGAAAAGACAAAAAATAAAAGTAAAAATAGAATTATCAAGACCGGCAGTTTTGTGGCGATAAGAAATACAGCCATAGAATTGCCGGTTTTATTGTAATGATAAGATACAAAAAGTTTACATCTTCATGTTAAAGTAACACCAGAAACGAGGAAAATGGAAAGGTAAACAGAAAATAAAAGATGGAAAACGGAGGGGACAGCATGAAACATCCAATCTTACGAAAAATGATTCTGGCAGGTATGGTGATGGTACTTCTTACCGGATGTGGTGAGAAAAAAGTAGATTATGAGATGGAAACAGAACAGGAAACCAAAGGGGTGGTTGGTACACTGGATGAATTCCGGGAAGCGGATAACTGGGATGACAGCTTTACGGTAACAACCTCTGACGGAGATGTGAAGGTAAGAATCAATGCATCTATTGATGTGCCGGAAGCAGATGCCATGTCTGTGGTAGCGGCAGAAGAATTAAAGATAGATGTCGATTATAAGAAAAAGTTCCTGAAAGCATATTTTAAAGATTCTGAAATTTATTACCATGATTTTGAGCATCTGACAAAAGAAGAATTACAGACTGCCGTTGACAGCATGGATGGAACGATTGTTGCTGTCCAGTCTCAAATCGATGATTTGGAGAATAATGTACATCATCAGGATGTAGAAAGACATAAGGAAATGCTGAATGACTGGAAGGAAGAAACCGAAGAACAGAAAAAACAATACGAAAAAGCATTAGAGACTGCAAAAGATACCTATACTGCAGCAGAGGATTATGACAGCTGCAATGAATATGCAGGGTATTGTGGAGACCTTTTATGCAATGTGCGATTTGAAGTAAAAGAAACAAACAAAAATGCAATTGCCTACATTGTGGCATCACCATTGGTGAAAAACAAGACTGACATTTATGTGGATCAGTATTATGGCCCACAGTCTCTAAAGGATTATGATGCTGTATATGGGAATGATACAGTAACTGCATATATCGACAATTCGGAAAAGGAAAATGGATGCAGTATTTCCCAAGAAGATGCAAAGCAGTTAGTGGAGCAGTTCTTAAAAGAAACAGGACGTGATAATCAGGTGCTTTATGGGCAGCAGGATTATTCCTGGGATGGCGCAAATGAGATAGAAGTGGATGGAGAACAGTATACCGATTATGCGGAGGTCATCGACTGGGGCTACCTCTTTGGTTATGGAACCGGTGTCAATGGACTGGCATTTAGTGATTCTTTGGATTATAACGACTTTGATATTTCCTGGGTTACGCCGGAAAACAGTGATGTAAATTTTGAATTAGAGGATGAGATACGATTTGCGGTTACGGATAATGGAATTACAGAAGTATTTATGCAGTATCCGGTAAGCGTTACAAAGATTTCAAAAGAAGTGGAACTGCTGCCGTTATCAACGATTCAAAATATAATCAAAGATGAGATTATAAAAAATGGAGACGATTACCAACTGGATGAGTGGAAGAGTTTTAATAAGTTAAAGCTTGGTTATGCGCGTATCAAAGATGACCAGAAGGAAGGCTGCTACAGTTATGTGCCGGCGTGGTGTCTTTATATGGCATCCGGAAATGATATGAACCGGCATCCGGTATTTGTCAATGCCATGGATGGTACACTGATTCATCCTTTGGATGAAAGGTAAGGTGTGCCTATGGCAGATAGAAAGAAAAGAACTGGAAAATGGAAACTGCTTTTGTGCCTGGCAGCAGGCAGTTTGCTGACGGGATGCGGAAAAGCAGAGCCAGAGCTTGTGTCAACTGCCCGGACACCATATGAGAAGCTGGCTTATGATACCACGGAAGTGAAAAAAGGAAATCTGACGCCGGAAATTACCTTGAAATTAAAAGCAGAGGGTTTGGAAAAGATTACTTATGATGCAACAAATACGGAATTGAAATTAGACAAAGTATATGTGGCAGTAGGCGATAAAGTGGAAAAGGGAGAGTTGCTGGTATCCTTCCGTTCAGACAGTCTGGAAGCAAAAATGACACAGTATCAGGATGAGATTGCGGATAAACAGCTTCTGGTAGAACATTATGTAAACCTCATGAGCTGTGATGCATCCCTGGATTATAATGAAGATATTGCAAATTTAAAGCGGGATATTGAAGTGGCAGAACTTTATGTGGAAGAGGCAGAAGAAAAGCTGTCCCGCTATCAGATTACAGCCAAAGAATCCGGTACCATTACAGCCATGGATAATTATCTGCAAAAAGGAGGCTTTGTGCCGGGAAATAATCTGATTACTGAAGTGTGTGGAACCGGTAACTATGAAGCAGACCTGCCGGAAGGCTATGAATTTAACATGGGAGATACTTATACAGCTACACTGGATGCACTGTCCTATGAATTAAAGGTTGCCGGTGTGGAAGAAAATAAAATCATATTTTCACCGGTATCGGATATGACATCACTTTCAGAGGCAGACGTGCTGAGTCTTGTGATTACGAAGCCCACGCTGGAAAATGTCATTTATGTGAAAGCCTCTGCCGTAAAGGAAGGTGAAGAGGGACACTTTGTCTATCTTCTGGATGATAGCGGATATCGAAAGGTAGTGCCGGTAACGGTTGGAGAAAAAGTAGGGAATCATTGGGTTGTTACATCCGGACTTTCCGGTGGAGAGAAGGTGACTCTGTGAGAAAGAAAAAAAGTTACGCAGGAAACGCACAAAGCGTGATTCCAGTAGTCCTGACAGGCCTGTTTTTTGTAATGTTAATTGGCGGCTGTGGAAGTAAGAAAACAGAAACAATACCAGACCTGGAAGAGCCGGCGGCAAGTAATGCTTCTTATCAGCAGGTGACCTATGGAAATATCGGAACCACCAACGTGCTGCTGGGAACGGCAGTGCCAAAGGAGTACGGACAGGCATATGAAGCCAATGTCACGGTGACAAAGATTCTGGTAGAACCGGGCGATACCGTAGAAAAAGGTGATGTGCTGGCATACGCAGATGTAGACGAGGCAAGTGCGTCCCGGAAAGCAAAGCAGCAGGAGCTGTCGCATGAAAATACCGTATACGAATTAAACCAGAAAATCAACCAATTGAAGCAGGATAAATTGGCAAACCAGCAGAAGCAGCAGGATACTGCAGAGAATAACATTCAGGATGCCGCAGAGAATAACATTCAGGAAGAGGATAATATGCAGGAATCTGCAACAGAGAATAACACGCAGGAGACAGAGGCAGAGGACATCACCTCTCAGATAGCCGTCCTGCAGGAAAACAGCCGCTACGATACGAAGCTTCATGAGTACCGGGTGCAGAAGCTGAATGAAGAGATTGCAGCATTGGACGCTCTGATAGCAGATGGAACGTTAAAGGCAAATCACAGTGGTGAAGTGGTTTATACCAAGAGCCTGACGGTAAGCCGGAATGCCGGTACAGGAGAAAATGTCGTTGTTGTGGCAGATACAGAAGACCTTGCAATAGAGCTTAAGGATGTAACGGTACAGAATTATAAATATAAAGATGTTCCTGAAAAATATATGCTGCAATCTGGCGAAAGAGTGCCGGTTACTGAGCGGGAATACAGCACCGATGAGCTGGTGCTTGCAAAGATAAATAATAATTATCCCAATGTTTTGATAGAAAAGCCGGAGGGCGTGGAGCTTAAGGCGGGAGAGCTATATCCAATATATTTTGAAGAGAAAAGAGCGGAGCATGTCCTGCTGGTGGGAAACAATTCCCTGTATCAGGAAGATGGGGAAACTTATGTTTATGTGAAAGCCGGGGATGATACCAGAGAAAAGCGTAAAGTAACAGCAGGGGCGGCAGATGACCATAATACCCAGATTACGGATGGATTAGAGGAAGGGGAAGCGGTCTATTATGAGACAATGGAGCGGATGCCTTCGGATTATACGGAGTATATGGTGGAACGGTCAGATTTTCAGGTGGAAAACCACGGATTAAAATATGGCAGGGCAGATAAGAATGCGAGGGTTTATCTTACAGAAAAAGAAGGAGTGCTTGTAGAAATTGCGGTAGAAAAGGATGCGGAAGTAAAAAAGGGAGACCTTCTTTATATTATCGATACCGGGGAAGGAAAGGCAGCCATTACAGAAGCAGCCAATGCCATAGAGACGGAGAATACTTCATATCAGAAACAGCAGGCAGATTACGATGCACAGCTTATAGAATTGCAGAATGCCACAGATTCTGTCAGTGACTATGACCGGCAGATCATAACCCTTCAAAAAGAAGTTGCAGAAGCAGACCATAGCTATACGCTGCAACAACTGCAGGCAGCTTACGATACGTTAAGCCGCGGAAATGACGGAACCGGAAAATTATCCGTTTATGCAGATGCGGATGGACAGGTTTCGAAAATAACTGCCTGGGAAGGAGACACAGTAGAAGCCGGAGAGGAAATCCTTAAGATGAAAGGAGAAGCATCAGACTTACTTCTGGTGCAGATGGTGAGCAGTAAGTCCGTAACGGTGTATACGGATGATATTGCAGAGGCGGGAGAACCGGTAAGTATTACATCCGGGGATACGACTTACACCGGAACCTGTGTGGGATTTGCAGCAGGCAGCAATAATCTGGATGAGGGCTGTCTTTATATCGATGAAAATGGTGCTCATTATACCTTTCAGACAACCTCCGGGTATGATACACCGGCATTTTATGTACGGATGAATGATGAAATCGTAGATGATATGGGAAATGGAGAAAGCGTGGACTTCCCTTATATTTCCATGGAGGATGTTATAGTGCTTCCGGCAGGAATGATTTATGAAGAGAAGGATGCAATGCATCCGGATAAAGTGTCATATTTTGTGTGGAAGATAGAAGGGGACCATCTGGTGAAACAGTATGTTTTACTGGATGATACACTTACCGGAAATGGGAAAGTGGTTCTCTTTGGAATAGAGTCTGGCGATGTACTGGCAAGAGAGTAGGAGGATTTGGAATGTTACGTTTTGTCTTTTGTAAAATAAAGAATAAAAAAGGACTGAATTTGTGCCTGCTTCTTGGAATTACATTATTTATCGCATTATTTGTCTGTCATCCGATGTTTGAACGTGGTGCCGGAAACCAGGTATTAAGAACAGGATTTGAAACATATGCAAAGGAACAGGAAACATTTCCTGCAGTGATGAATCGTAGTGGCAGCTATTCTTCGAAGGATTATAGTTCTGCAAAGGAAGTGTTAGAGAAACTTGTGGCATATGAGAAAAAATGGACCGAATATGTGGCGGTGGATACAGTGGCATCCGAGCAGTATTTAAGCCTTTCCGGTGGAAAAGCAGATACCAGCCTGGGCGGAACCAATGAATATTTTACCGTTGGATATCTGCCGGAATTATCGAAGAACACAGATATTACATACGGAGAGGGTTTAGACAGCGGAAATCAGGTGAAAATAAACGGCTGTTATCCATGCCTTGTCAGTGAAGAGACGATGGATGCCTACGGACTGGTGACAGGAGAAGTGCTTCATATGAAAATCCAGGGTGAAGCAGAAGTTTATGAAGTGGATTTTAAGGTGACAGGCATCATAAAAGAAAAGAATATCAATGATAGTTACTGGTATCACACGCTCAGTGATTTTGGAAATACACTGTTTGTATCAGAGAATACTTTTGATGCCATGATAGATTCCTTTGGACAGGATGAAATCAGTTACGAAGAAAATCTGATGTTAGATTACCGGCAGATAGATGCAAAGCATGCGGCAGAATATGCAGATTATATGCAGCAGTTCCGGACATCAGATACAAAGTATCGGGATAATATGGCAGATACCCTGGCGTCCTTTTTCACAAAGCAGCGAACCATACAGCAGATGTTGTGGGCATTGGAACTGCCATGCATTGTACTGCTGCTGTTATTTATCTATATGGTATCCTCCCAGATACTTTCTCTGGAAGAAGGAGAAATTGCGGTACTCCGGAGCCGGGGCGCAACCAAATTGCAGGTGGGAATGATTTATCTTCTGCAGGCATCCTTTCTGGCATTGATAGGCGCAGTGCTTGGACTTTTGCTGGGATATGGAATGTGCAAAGGAGCAGCTTCCACCGACGGGTTTTTAAAATTTACCGGAAAAGATGTAAGCATGTATACCTTAAATGGCGGAATGATTCTCTACGCTCTGGTGGCGGCGGCTATTGTAATTCTGTTTCTGACCATACCGGCGCTGCGGCGGACAAAATACACCATTGTAAATGAAAGTATGGCAAAAAACGGTGTTGTGAAAAATCCATTCTGGAAAAAATGTTATCTGGATATTCTGCTATTACTTTTATCCGGGTATCTGCTTTATAACTACAACCGGCAGAAGGAGAGTCTTGCAATGGAAATGATTGCCGGAAAGGGAATGGACCCGGTAATCCTTTTGAATACATCGGTGTTTATACTGGCAGCAGGATTATTGTTTATACGTCTCTTTTATAATCTGATTCTTGCAGTGGACAGAGTTTTTAAGAACAGATTCCACCCGGCAGGATATGCGGCATTTTTACAGTTGAAAAGAACCTGGTATCAATCGGGATTTTTAGCAGTGTTTCTGGTTATGACCATAGCCAGTGGAATCTTTGATGCGAATATGGCACGGACCATGAATCAGAATATGGAAGAGCAGATTGCATATGTCACCGGAGCAGATGCAGTGGTGGAAGAAAACTTCCGGCTGCAGGTTTCGAAAATGGAAGAAAAGGAAACCAGCTGGAAATATCTGGAGCCTGATTTTGGAAGATATGAAACATTAATCAAAGAAAATGTCTGTGAAAATGCCACAAGGGTACTGATCGATGAAAAGACGGATATTACTGCGAAAAACGGAACAGTTTTTGATGGAAAACTTATGGCAATCCACACAAAAGGATTCGGGGAGACTGCACGGCTTAAAGCTGGTGTCAACAAAGAACACTGGTTTTATGCACTGAATGCACTGGCAGAGGAGCCGGATGGGGTAATAATTTCTTCCAATCTGGCAGACAAATTAAAGTTAAAGGTGGGAGATACTTTAAGTTATACAAGGTATCTGCCGGCAGAGATTGGTGAAGATGCCATGGGCAGCAGGCAGGCAAAGGTCTGTGCAATCATAGACTGCTTCCCTGGTTATGAAAGATATGCTTATGTAAAGGATGAAGAAGGCAATTTAAATGAACAGGAACAGTATCTTCTGGTAGCAAATTATGCCACCGTTATCAGTGCTTTTGGTCAGACCCCTTACCAGGTGTGGATGAAGCTTTCAGATGGTGTGAAAGAGACTATGTTTACGAAAAGTCTTGCGGCAGCAGGTGTTCAGCCGCAACATATTACCTTATTGCAGGAACAGCTTGCCGACAACCGGAATTCAGCCATGGTACAGGTGACAAATGGAATGTTTACATTAAGCTTTATTTTATCTTTGGTGGTATGTTCGGTAGGATTTTTACTCTATTGGATTATGACACTGAAAAAACGGGAACTGCTGCTGGGAGTCTACCGGGCAATGGGAATGCGCATGGGAGAGATTCGAAAGCTGCTTTTGACGGAACAGCTATTTACTTCCGCCGGGCCACTGCTTGCCGGTGGCGGAATCGGAGCAGTGACAACGCTTTTGTTTGTACGTCTGCTTATGGTGGTCTATCTGCCGCAAAAGCATAATCTTGCCATAGAAATATACATTTATCCTACAGACCTTTTGAAGCTTTTAGCGGTACTTCTGGCAGTGATGTTATTCTGTTATCTGATTATCCGGAAAATACTGCGGAGCATGAAAATTGCAAAGGCACTTCGGTTAGGGGAGGACAGCTGATGGAACAGACGATAGCAATACGCACAGAAAATATAAAAAGATATTTTTCGTCGGGAGATGGCAGCATCGTCCGGGCTTTGGACGGCGTTTCCATGGAGATACCAAGCAACAGTCTTACTATTTTAAAGGGACGTTCCGGCTCCGGCAAGACAACCCTTCTTAATCTTTTAAGTGCTCTTGATGTACCGACGGAAGGAAAAGTGGAATTTTTCGGAAAAGATTTGGAACATTTAAAAGACAGGGAGCGGGAGGACTTGCGGCGTTACCGGATGGGATTTGTTTTTCAGTCTGTGGCATTGATTCCTGTGATGAATGCCTATGAAAATGTGGAATTTGCCCTGCGGTTATCCGATGATAAAGAGAAACGGAAGAAGGATAAGGAAGAGCAGAAAAATAGGGGAGAACAGAAGAAGCGTGTAATAGAAATCTTAGAGCGGGTCGGACTGAAAGAACGGATTTATCATATGACATATCAGTTGTCCGGCGGTGAACAGCAGCGGGTGGCAATTGCCCGGGTAGTTGCCCACAGACCACAGGTGATTTTTGCAGACGAACCAACCGGTGCACTGGATACGGCATCGGGGCTTGCAGTCATGAAACTTTTCCGTGAACTGGTAGAGCAGGAGCATATCACTGTAGTCATGACCACCCATGACCCGAATCTGATGGAACTTGGTGATTTCGTCTATGAATTAAAGGATGGGAGGCTGGTAAAATGATTCAGTGTGACAGCCTGGTAAAGATATATGAGATGGAACAGCATAAAGTCATGGCACTGGAAGGACTGGATCTTACGATAGAAGATGGGGAAATGATGGCAATTATCGGCAAATCCGGCAGTGGAAAGTCGACGCTGCTTAATATCATCGGAGGACTGGAATCACCCACAGCAGGAATCCTTATGGTGGATGGAAAGGACTTATCGTCCTATACGGAAAAAGAACTGGTTTTATACCGCCGTGACAAAGTGGGATTCGTCTGGCAGAAGAGTGCAAGAAATCTTTTCTCTTATCTTACGGCGCTGGAAAATATTGAAGCACCCATGCAGGTTCATCCGGGAACATCCGCCCGGGAGAAGCGGAAGCGTGCCAGAGATTTATTAAAGGCAGTCGGTATGGAAGCACATGCGGATAAGTTCCCTTCCCAGCTATCCGGTGGCGAGCAGCAGCGGATTGCCATTGCCGTTGCACTTTCCAATCAGCCGTCGATTCTTCTGGCGGATGAACCTACCGGCGCAGTAGATACAAAGACTGCAAATCAGATATTTGAGCTGTTCCACAAACTGAATGAAGAATTTAAAATTACAATAATCATAGTGACCCATGATATGGCATTGGCGGATAAAGTGGAGCGGACAGTGCTGATTTCCGATGGCAAAATCAGTACCGAAAAGATTCGGAAAGTATCTTTAGAAGAACTGCAGCGTCTTGCAAGTGCAGCAGAATTTACCCATGAAGAATATTCCGTTTTAGATAAAGCCCACCGGCTGCAGCTGACAGAAGAAATGTTAGAAGAAGCCGGTATCGATTCCAATAAAGTGCGGATTGAGGTTCAGGATGGCAAAATCCTGATTCAAAAAGAATAAACCGGTACTTGCTGCAACAAAGTATTTATGAAGTAAGAAACCGCTTCGTTTCCTCCATGACATTGCGAAGCGTTTTGATATTGTAAAGTGTATCCTTCGTTTCTAAAGAGTGGTTGGCATCCGGATAGAGGAAAAGAGGAATCTTTTGCCCTCTGCTGATGCCAGTCACTTTTTCAATATCGCTCCAGGGATCGGAAGTGCCGAGAAAAGCAATGGCATTCTGCGGGTGGAAATCATAGGTTTCCCGTAAAGGGGTATAGAGAATCTGGCGGCAGGAAATATTTTCCTTCCTTGCATAGGCAGAGGCAATAACCGTTCCGATGCTCTTTGAGATAAATATAATTTCATCATAATCCTGCCAGTTTACGGAAGAAAGCTGTTTTACAGCCTGTTCATAAAGATAAGAAAAAGCCTGCTGCATTTTCTCCCTATTACCCCGGATATTTCCAGTGATATCGCTGCCGGCAAGGGAATAGTCCAGTGTAAGAGCGGTTTCATAACCTGCTTCGGCAACAAGCTTTCGGCTGTAATAGAGCAGTGGTTTGTCACAGTGATAACCGATGCCCGGAAAAAAGACCGCCAGTTTATTTTTCGATAAATGCATAAGAAATTGTCCTTTCTGTTCCGGCATTTTCAGGTGGCAGAAACCGGAGCTTTTTAACCTTAGAAAATATAGTAGCACAATGGGAAATAATGACTTCTCTAAGGATATAATAAATGCGATAAAGTTAATTGTAATAAGGAACTTTATCGCATTTGCTATTAGATGAGCCGCATTGGAAATGGTGTAAATTGGAACTAAAAAATAAACTGGAACTTATCACCGATACATAGCTGTTTGCAAAGATTCGTGATAGTGTTGTCAACGTCGTGGATGGTACTTGATATCCGGAGCAGAGGATACCCCTTACTGATGTTTAAAGTCTTAGCCTCTTGGGCATTAGCGAAAACAATATCAAGTGTTTTACGTGAATGATCCAGAATGATATTGTGTTTTCTTAGTATTTCATACAAAGATGAGTCGTTTAAATCTTCTCCAAATAAAAAAGAAAAGGATTCAGGAAATTTATTGAACTCTAAGATGACAGGGACATTATCCATATAACGGATTCTTTCCACTACGAGTATTTTATCCCCTTCGTGTAGTGACATTTCAGTTAAATCCCGTTCAGAAGGATCTTCCAATGCAATTTTTATGGTCTTAGCTCCAGGTGTTGCGTTTTTCATCCGGCACATATCAGAAAAACTTATGACTTCTGTAATGTTACGCTGCAATTTTTTCTCAGCTACAAAAGTCCCTTTTCCTGATTTCCTTTCTAAATATCCGGATTCAGATAAAACGGCTAATGCTTTTCGGACAGTAACTCTGCTCACATGGTATGATTCACTTAATTCATTTTCTGTAGGCAGACGACTGCCGGCCGCCCGTTCTCCGGCGTCAATTTCTTTTCGTATTTTTTCCTCCAATTGTTTGTACAGTGGTGTGGCAATGGTGTTGTTCAGTTCCATATAAATACCTCTCTCCTAATATAACTTTCACAAATATTATAAAACAAAGTTGCAAAAATGTATATATTTTCCTATATTGTATGATATATATTGACAGAATGTATTATATTGTATTATAGTAAACGTATAGAACAAATAAATACATTATAAAAAGGAGAGAAAAAATGGGATACGTAAGTAAAGACATTAAAAACATTGTGAAAGAAATTTTAGAAGAAAAAAAAGACGTCGGTGGAATTAAAAATATTTATTTTGTGGGATGCGGAGGATCACTTGGCGCACTTTATCCGGCAAAAACATTTATGGAGAGAGAATCACAGGTTTTGAGATCAGCCTGGATAAACAGTAATGAGTTTGTGCATAGCACACCAAAGGACTTTGGAGAAAATTCTATTATATGTCTTGCCTGCCACAAGGGAAATACACCGGAAACGATTAAGGCTGCCAAATTAGGAAAAGAAAAAGGAGCGGCGGTTATTATTCTGACATGGCTGGAGGAATCAGAAATTATAGAATTTGGAGATTATATTATACATTATACATTTGATGCAAGTCCTGATCATCTTGCAGGGGATATTGATTATGCAGGAGAAAAGACGCAGTGTGCATTGCTTGTGGCAGTGGAATTAGTTGCACAGACGGAGGGATATGCTAATTATGATAAATTCTATGAAGCTTTAGGCATGATTAGCAATATCATCAGAAATGCACGTACACATGTGGCTGCCAGGGCAGAGGCATTTGCAGAAGAGTATCAGAATGATTCAGTGATTTATACAATGGGAAGTGGTGCAGCATATGGAGCTGCCTATATGGAGAGTATCTGTATATTTATGGAGATGCAGTGGCTTGATTCAAGCAGTATTCATACCGGTGAATTTTTCCATGGTCCATTTGAAGTTACAGATGCAAACCGTCCGTTTATGATTCAGATATCAGAAGGCTCAACCCGCGAACTGGATGAGAGAGCACTTACATTCCTGAAAACATATGCAAAACGTATTGAGGTTCTTGATGCGAAAGAGCTTGGCTTATCCACAATTGATGCAACAGTAGTAGATTACTTTAACCATGCACTGTTTAATAATGTATATCCGATTTACAACCACGCACTGGCAGTAAAGCGTGAACATCCGTTAACAACCCGCCGCTATATGTGGAAGGTAGAATATTAATGAAAAAATTCTGTGAAAAAAAATATGTATTGTTTGACTTTGATGGAGTTATAGCAGATACAGAAGAGAGTAATGGTAATTATCTGGGTCTGGCATTAAAAGAGTTTGGAGTGGAACTGACACAAAAAGACAGGGATAGACTAATTGGCTCACATGATTCCCATATTCTGCTGGAACTGCTGGAACGCTCGCCGGAGAAAATAACAATGGAACAGCTTTTGCAAAAAAGAAAAGAAATAGGAAATACATATGAAAATGGCTGCATTAAGCCGATGGAGGGATTACTGGAGTTTATTGCCGGTTTGAAAAAACAGGGGAAAAAGCTGGCAGTGGTTTCTTCAACCTCTACACGGCTGATTGTAGTAGCATTGAACCGGATGAAAATGCTGGGTTTGTTCGATGTGCTGGTATGCGGAGACATGTGCCGGAATAGAAAACCGGATCCGGAATGCTATAGAAAAGCAATGCAATATTTAGAAGCAAAGCCGGAAGAATGTATTGCAATAGAAGACTCGTTTATTGGTATACAGGCAGCAAAGGCTGCAAATATAGAGGTAGTTGCGTATACAGGAGCTGGTGAGAATCAGGATGTAAGTCAGGCGGATTATGTTATTTCTTCATACGTTTAACTGCCTGAGTGAAAGAAAGAGAAAACAGAAGAATAAAAAGTATTTAATTGTATGCCCGCCAGTGCTCCTGGCGGGTTTTACTATGCACAAATAAATTGATATTGATGTACAAAAAGTGAAACAAAAAATTGTGCATAATGTCGAAAATGTATTTCTTTATTGACACAAATGTATGGAATCTATATAATACAAATAGATACAAAATAAAACAATACAAATAAAAACAAATTAATACATTTTGGTTTTAAAGTAGTGCACATGCTTTGGAATAAATAAAAAAGAGGAGGTAGATGTCCATGTTTTGGATTGAATTTATTGTTTTAATGCTGATTATTGTGTGGGGAACCAGAAAAGGTGGAAGTTTCCTGGCAATGGCTGGCGGCATCGGAATGTTGATTTTCGTATATATCTTTAGAGTGACTCCATCAGATCCACCGATTACTGTTATACTGATTATGTTGGCGGTAATTACCGCAGCCTGTACGATGCAGGCGACTGGCGGATTGGATTTTATGGTACAGCTTGCAGAAAAAATATTACGGAAAAATCCGAAAAACATTACTTTGGTAGCACCTTTTGTAGCGTATTTATTTACATTCTGTTGTGGAACCGGACATATTGTATATTCGTTACTTCCGGTTATTAATGAAATAGCATTGGAAAATGGAATTCGGCCTGAGCGCCCGATTTCTGTTAGTATTATTTCATCCCAGCAGGCAAATACCGGATCACCAATAACAGCTGCAACAGTAGCTATTGTGGGTTATATGACTATTTTTGAAAAAGTAAATCTGGCAACAATTATGCTGGTAGCAATTCCGGCAGCACTGATAGGAGTATTGGTTGCAGCATTGTCTGTATACAAGAAGGGTCTGGAATTAGAGGATGATCCTGAATATCAGCAGAGGGTTGCAGATGGACTGGTAAAGGATTTTAAAAAGAAAGTAGAAGGAGAAAAACAGGTAACCAAAAAAGCAAAGATTTCTGTTGCTATCTTCCTGGTTTCTATGGTAGTAATTGCAATATGCGGTATTTTCCCGGCGCTCCGTCCAACATTTAGCGATGGTACACAGTTAGCAATGACATCTTTAATCCAGATTATTATGTATGTAGCTGCCGCAATTATTGTTATTGTAAGTAAAATTGATAGTAACGACATTTTAGAAGTACCGTTGTTAAAGACTGGATTCTTTGCTGTTATTCTTGCAGCGGGACTTTGCTGGCTGGTAAATACTTTTGTTGGTGCACAGACAAACTTCATTACAGAAAATTTGTCAGCTTTAACAAATGAACATCCATGGATTTATATTATTGCAGTATTTCTGGTAGGTGCACTGACAAGTTCACAAGCGTCTACGACAATGATTATGATTCCAATTGCAATTGCATTGAATCTGCCGGCTTATATTATTGTAGGTGGATGGATGGCATGCTCATCCAACTATTTTATCCCGGATTCCAGCCAGTGTATAGCAGGTCTTGCTTTTGACACGGCAGGTACTACGAAGATTGGAAAATTTATATTTAATCACAGCTATATGCGGCCGGGACTTGTATGTACAATTGTATCAGTATTAGTAGCAACAGGAATAGGATATTTTGTTTTCTGATAAAAACCGGTGGTGGCAAAATAAAGAAAACAGTAACAGCACACAGCCTGTGTTATTCTGACAGGCTGTGGGAACTGCCACCTCATGATGGATTGCCAGATATACATAAATATTAATAATGGCTATCTGAAAAAATGAAAGAGCGAATCTGGAAAAATAATTGCTTGTTGCAAAAAGAAGAGGTGAGGGAGTCTGGGTGAAAGAAAAATTGAAAGAAAGGAGAAAGAAATAAAAATGAGACAGCCTAGAATAATTGCAATTGGAGATGCAGTTTGTGACAAATATCTTTCCAGGGGGAAAATGTATCCAGGAGGTCAGTGTGTTAACACATGTGCATATGCACATATGAATAATGCAGAAAGTGCATTTTTAGGTAAATTTGGAAATGATGAAGTAGCAGAATGCATTCAGGCAGCACTGAAAAATATGAATGTAGACTTTTCACATAGCAGGAATTATGAAGGTGAAAATGGATTTGCATGTGTGACACTGAATCAGGGAGATCGCGTATTTGTCGGGTCCAATCATGGAGGTGTGGCAAAAGAGTATCCTTATGATTTTACGCAGGAAGATTTTTCATATATAAGAAAGTTTGATTTGATTTATACAAATCTGAATGCCTATATAGATGATGACATAGAAGAAATTGCTTCTTTGGGTCTTCCAGTTGCATTTGATTTTTCAAATCGATGGACAGACGAATATCTGAAAAAAATTTGTCCGCATATTAAAGTGGCAATGCTTTCCTGTGCACATTTAAGTGATAAAGAACGCGAAAGGGAAATGAGTAAAGTAAAAGAGCTTGGAGTTCCGCTTGTTCTGGGAACAATAGGAGAAGATGGTTCATACATTTTATACCATGGTGAAATGATGTATGAAAAAGCTGTAAAGGCAGAAAGCATTATGGATACTATGGGTGCAGGAGACTCTTATTTCGCGACATTTTTGACATATATTTTACGGTATAAAGAACCGGAATTTTTTAAAGAAGAAAGTAAAGATGATGGGAATGTTAAAGAACTTTTAAAGAAAGCCATGCAGGCTGGAGCAGAATTCGCTTCAAAGATTTGCGGTGTCGAAGGAGCGTTTGGGTATGGAACGCCAATTGCAGGAAGAATAATTGATAATAGAAATAATTAAAAGGTTTAAGGAGGAACGCTATATGGATATAAAGCCGACAAGTTACAGGTATGATGGAGAAGGAATAGAATGTGCATATCGGAATGAAAAATGGGTTGTTTGTATCAAAAATTGGAAACCGAATAATGACATTGATGGGTTAGAACATTTAGAGATACATCATACGACAGATGAACAATTCATTTTGATTTCTGGAAAATGTATTATTATTACAGCGGACAGAATAGATGGAAAGTTTAATATTGAATTAACTCCGGTGGAGAAAGGAACTTTATACAATGTACCGAAAGAGCGTTGGTTTTTTACTATTGTAGAAAAGGATACCAAAATGATGTATGTGCAGGATGCCGGATGTAGTATGGATAATAGTGAGTATTGTAAACTGAGCCAGGAAGAAATTTCATATATTCAGAAATTAGCAAGACCAATGCTTGCAGAATAATATAACAACAATGTATTAAAAATATTTATGGGAGGATTATCAATGAAACCAACAGAAATCAAGAATGTAATTACAGAAATTTTAGAAAGCAGAAAAGAAGAAGGCGGTATTAAAGCATTATATTTTGTGGGATGCGGTGGTTCTAATGGAGCACTTTATCCAGCGAAAACATTTATGGAAAGAGAATGTGCAAATATTAAGTCAGCACTAATTAATAGTAATGAATTTGTATATAGTACTCCGAAGGATTTGGGAAAAAATGTAATCGTGTGTTTATCGTGCCATAAGGGAAATACACCGGAAACAATTAATGCAGCGAAACTGGCAAAGGAAAAAGGTGCAGCTGTAATTATTCTGACATGGAAAGAGGAATCAGAGATTACCCCATTTGGTGATTATATTATCAATTATACTTTTGGAGATAATAAGGATATTGCTGGTGAAAAAATTATCTGTGCACTTCTGGTGGCAGTGGAACTGTTGAATCAGACAGAAGGGTATGAGCATTATGAAGAATTTATGGATGGTGTTGGACGTATTGATGGTATTGTGAAACATGCACGTAAGCATGTGGAAAAACGGGCTGAACTGTTTGCCAGGGAATATAAAGATGATAAAATTATTTATACTATGGCAAGCGGAGCGGGTTATGGTGCAGCATATATGCAAAGTATATGTATTTTTATGGAAATGCAGTGGATTCATTCTTCCAGTATTCACAGTGGGGAATTTTTCCATGGACCTTTCGAAATTACAGATAAAGAAGTACCATTTGTGCTTCAGGTTTCTGAGGGAACCAATCGACCGTTGGATGAACGTGCATTGAAGTTTTTGAAGACTTATGCAAAACGGATTGAAGTAATTGATGCAAAGGATTTAGGGCTGTCTACAATTGATGCATCAGTCGTAGACTATTTTAACCATTCCTTATTCACAAATGTATATCCGGTTTATAATAAGGCTTTGGCTGAGGAGAGACAGCATCCACTGACAACACGACGCTATATGTGGAAGGTAGAGTATTAAAAAACTTAAAAAATGATGTAAACATACAGCATGTCAGATTTTGATGGAAAATTTGAAGTACATTACAAGGAAAGCCTGGAAATGATAATGATTTCCGGGCTTTCTGAGCTTTGACACATGACCTGAGGAAGAAGGAACGGAATTGAAAAAAACAATAGGTATTATTGGTGGCATGGGACCGATGGCTACCTGCGATTTAATGAAAAAGATTTTTGAAGTGTCAGATGCAGACTGCGATCAGAACTATGTGCATGTTTGTGTTGATTGTAACACGAATATTCCGGATAGAACGAAAGCTATTCTTGAAAAGGGAGAGGATCCTATACCAGAGATGGTAAAAAGTGCAGTAAGTCTGCAAAATATGGGAGCAGATTTATTGATGATACCTTGTAACACAGCACATTTTTTTTATGACCGGTTAAAAATATTTACTGATATCCCGATATTGCATATGCCCCGCGAGACAGTAAAAGCTTTAAAAGAGCAGAATATATCATGTGCAGCCGTATTGGCTACGGATGGCGTGATAAAGAGTGGGGTTTATGAGAAAGAGCTTCGGGCACAGGGAATCAAAACGATTTATCCGGATGCAGAGCAGCAACAGAAAATTATGGCAGTAATCTATCGGTGTATTAAAGCAGGAAAAAAGGATGTAGAAAAGTACGGACTTGACGATATTTTAAAATCCTTGATTAAACAGGGTGCGCAAAGTGTGATTCTGGGATGTACTGAATTACCAATTGCTTTTTCCCTGGCAGGAATCAGAGAAAATATAGTTGACCCGACGGAGATTGCAGCAAGAGCTGCATTAAAATTTCTGCAATTACCAATACATGCATTATAAAGCAGCTGTATTTTTATGAAAATAAATGGTATCGGAAAAGTGTGAAAACTCCCTTCAAAAAGCCCCCAAAAAGTCGCAACAAACATTGACAATCCGTGGGTTTGAGGACTATACTAATATATAAATTATAAATACCAGACAGGTTATTACAGAAAGAGAAAGGGAGGTATATGATAACAGGGAATTATCATATATTTTCAGAGCCTTTTTGAATATTTCTGAAGGGGGAAACAGATGATTCAAAAATATTATAACAGTATTCTGGAACAGGTTTTTGCACAGATTGGAAAGAAAGAACACAACATTGTTCTGGCAAAATACAGCAATGATTTTTCATTAAAGCAGTTGGAAATATCAGAGCAGATAACGAATAATAAAGAGGTTCGTTTTGTAGCCCACGAATTCCGGGCAGAGAAATTATCGGGAGCATATGAGCCGTTTCTGGATTTGATTTTGGAACTTTTCGACCAGCAGAAGGAGATGACATTTGATGAATTCCTGGACAAGTGTAATGTCTATTCCCTGCAGCGTCCGATTATTGCAGCATACCGGGAGAGTGGAAAATGTATCCGGAAAGAGAGTTTATTGTATACAGAAGTTGACTATGAGCGGGAGCGGATGCATGATGCTATTGTGGCAATGCTTGTTGAAGTTTCTAAGATACAGCCGTTTATGCTTTGGATTAACCGCATGCAGTTTGCCGGAAATGGAACCATAGAAATAGTCTATGAACTGTTAAAAGCAGAGCATACAGAGAATATCGGAATCGTTCTCGGCATGAATGAGCAGCAGCGTCTGCCGGAATATATGCTGCCGGGCTGGGAAAACGTAACGGAGGAATTGGATAATAATGTTGCAATATTCCGCATTGGAAATGCCGGAGAATCCCGGGAACAAAGAGATGAGGTTATTACAGCAGAAAGTATTGAAGATGATATCAGAACATTGCAGAATCTTGTCTTTTTCATGGATTTTGAACAGGCGTTGTTTTATCTGGATAAAGTAGACCGCAAAATCAGATTTGACAATTTTACAGTATCGGATGGAGTGAAATACGAACTCTGGCAGTTCTATGCATATGTATCGGTATATATGAGGGATTTGCCAAAAGCACTGGAAATAAGTGAGGGTATCTTACAGCTTGCAGAGAAGAAAAAGAACCGCAGGATGCGCTTTTATGCATATTATCTCCGCTCTGTAATTTATATGTATCAGTCAAAACTGCAGGAAGCCACTGAATGTGCAGGTGTTGCAAAAAGTATTGCAATAGAAGGCGGCATGGAGCGCGGTCAGTTTGAAGCAGAGCTGGTAGAAATACAAGCGAAAATGGCAGGCTGGAATAATATTTTCTTCTGTGCACAGAATGTGGAAGTCAGCGATGCCATGATTGAAAAATTAATGAAATATGACTACCGGAATCATCTGGCGTACATTTATGTATATGCCTATGACAATAAGCCGGAGATTGTGGCAAAGGCATATTATTCCGAATCCCAGCTTATTTATTTCAGTAAGGGAATCAGACTGGCAACAGAAATTGGCAATACACAGCTTATTTACAATGCATATCAGAAGAACATTATGCTGGCGTCTACCAACGGTATGTATCTGATTGCGTTGCTGTATTCGGTAAGAACTTTTGAAGCACTGGATAATAAACGCTCCTTGGAAAGTGGACGTATTTTCTCGGGAATCGGTTATACCTTAACGGCATTAAGACAGAATGACCTTGCAAAGCGTTATTTTCAGAAAGCAGTAGAAATTTTATATAATCTGGAATTGCCGGAGGATATTGCGGAAGTATATTACAATATGGCAATTAACTGTATTGCAGCAGAAGAATTCAAGGAAGCCAACGAATATCTGATGCGCTGTATGAAGACCATTGAACGTCTGCATTTGAATAGTCTGAGGGTCTGCAATTTAAGCAAATTGTATGGACTCTTAGCATTGTGCAATCAGAAGATTGGCAACCGTTTCAACTGTGAACAGTACCTCAATAACTGCAAACAGTTCTTGAATTACATAATTGAAAAAGAAAAGCTTCAGAATGATGTGGGAATCATCCACGATTATGCACGTTGTGATGACGATATGTTCCTTTATCATTTCACACGGGCATTACTTGGAATGGATTCCGGTAATGATTCGTCAGCATTTGAAGATTTTAATTGTGCAGAGACACATCTGGTGCGGACTGAGGGAAACCAGTTCTTCTGTTATCAGCTGTTCCGTAAGGACAGGATCCGCTTTTATGGGCAGACAGGAAGAATGGAACTTAAGAGCAATGAAGAGGCAATCTTAAAACAATATCTTGAGGATAATACCCATTCTCTCACAGATGAAGAAATTAAGATATTAGAGCCATTAGAACAGTATTTATCAGAAGAACCTCTTCATGTGATATCTTCCCAGGAGATGGAAATGCAGCTGAAGCAGGAAAGCATAAACCGTGCTTACAAGCAGGAACGCCGTCAGATGGATTTTCTGTCGACATGGCAGAAGACAATTGATGTGACGGATGTTTCGGCAGAAGTAATGGTAGAGAATGTTATGCGGACATTCCTGTATCACTTTAATTTGGACCGGGCATTATATATACAGTATCATGGAAGAAAACCAAAGGTACTTTATGATAATACAGAAGCCAGTCTTTCTATGAAGGAGCAGAAGTATTTAAAGGAAGTGTTCGAAAAGACACAGAGAGGGTTTGTTGTATCGAAAATCAGCAGTAACTATTCGGAACATCTGAATGTGGTCAAACTGTTTGGTGAAGATAATGTATGCTCCCTTGTTGCTATTCCATTCTTTGACAATGGAAAAGTAACAAGCATTATGATAGCATATATTCTGATGAAGGATAACTGGCATTCTTCCGTCAGCCGCTATATGTTAGATGAGAGTGATATGCGGATTTATGAGCTTTTGTTCCGGGAAGTGCAGTATGCACTGAATCGTCTCTATGCATATGAGAAGCTCTACGAAATGAATACTGCATTGTATAAATCTGCAGTAACCGACCAGCTGACAGGAATTTTCAACAGGAAGGGATTCTATCAGAACATCGAGGAAATTATCCGGAAGATTAAAAAGGGCCGCATGAAGCATGATTTTGGTATTATGTTTATCGATCTGGATAATTTCAAAGGATATAATGATACCTTTGGACATGATGTAGGAGATTTGCTGCTTAAGTCCATGGCAAATATCTTCAGCAGGGTCTGCAGGGACAAGGGCTTTGTGACACGTTTCGGTGGTGATGAATTTATTATTTTCCTCTACACCGGAGAGCACAAGGTTTTAGAGGATACCGCAAAGGCTATCTATAAAGAGATTAAGAAACAGGATGGGTTCAGGGAACTGATTGCAAAAGAAATCGGACAGCCGGTTGAGATTGATGATAAGAAATTACTTTCCTGCTCTATTGGTATTATTTCTTCCAATCAGGTAAAGAAGGCAGAAGACATTGACGAAATGATTAAAGAGGCGGATGATCTTCTGTATGCAGTAAAAGCAGAATCCAAAGGAACGTATAAGTTCTTTGAAGAGCAGGAACAGAAGTAAAGCAAAGGAAACGGGAAAACGTATGGTAATGAAGCTTCCAGAGCATGTTAAGTTTATAATTGAGAAGCTGCAGGAAGCAGGCTTTGAAGGATATGCAGTAGGAGGGTGTGTCAGAGACACCCTCCTTCAACGTGTGCCTCAGGACTGGGATATTACCACTTCTGCTTATCCGGAAGACGTAAAAGAAATTTTTGGGCGCACCATCGATACCGGAATTGAGCATGGAACGGTAACGGTAATGCTGGATAAAAAAGGGTATGAGGTGACAACTTACCGGATTGATGGCGAATATGAGGATGCCAGACATCCGAAGGAAGTAACCTATACAGATAATCTTTTAGAGGATTTAAAACGCAGGGATTTTACCATTAATGCCATGGCATATAATGAACAGCGGGGACTGGTGGATGCTTTTGACGGAGCAGGAGATTTAAAGCGTGGCATCATCCGCTGTGTAGGAGAACCAAAGGAGAGATTTGGGGAAGATGCTTTAAGGATGCTTCGGGCAGTGCGTTTTGCGGCACAGCTGGGCTTTGATATAGAAGAAGAGACAGCAGAAGCGATTCAGGAGCTTGCACCGATGTTAAAAAAGGTCAGTGCAGAGCGTATTCAGGTAGAACTGGTTAAGCTTCTTACCTCAGTCCATCCGGAGGAGATGCGTACCGTATATGCCACAGGAATTGCGGATGTGGTACTGCCGGAATTTTCGGTGATGATGCGTACACCACAGAATAATCCCCATCACTGTTATACAGTAGGAGAGCATACCATTGAAGTGTTAAAAGGTGTGGAAGCAGACAAGGTGCTACGGCTTGCAGCATTATTTCATGATGTGGCAAAGCCCGACTGCCGCAGTACAGATGAAGATGGAATTGACCATTTCTACGGGCATCCGCAGGTGGGAGCAAAGAAGACGAAGACAATTTTACGCAGATTAAAATTCGACAATGCAACCATTGATATGGTCTGCCGGCTGGTGGCAATTCACGATATTAACCCGGTACTGACACCGGAGTCCGTACGAAAGGCGGTACAGAAAGCCGGATTAGAGTGCTACCCGGTTATATTTGAACTGAAGAAAGCAGATATTTTGGCCCAGAGTGATTATCAGAGGACAGAAAAGCTTGAGGCATTGGACGGATATCATAAGATTTATGATAAAATAATCGAAGATGCAGACTGTCTGACACTAAAAGACCTTGCGCTTAACGGACGGGACTTAATAGAACTTGGCGTGAAGCCCGGTCCGCAGATAGGGAACATTTTGGCAAAGCTTTTAGATGTGGTAATCGAAGAACCGGAAAAGAATACAAAAGAATATCTGACAGGTTATACTTTAAAGAACCTCTTCATATGATAGAAAGACGCATAAAGATTTGTGCGAATTCGTCGTATGGAGGGGTTTTTGTGTATAATTTATCGAGCCAGTTGTTAGAACAGTATCCGTTTGAGGTAACCGCTATCCAGAAAGGAAGGGGGACCTATATCTGCACAACATCAGAGGACGGAAAAATAATAATGGAATCTTTTCGCGGGTCAAAAGGCAGAGCGGAAGCTTTAGAACATATTCTGCTCCGTCTGAAAGAAAATGGAATAGAAGCAGATGAAATCATACATACCAGGGAAGGAGAAATTTTAGCCCAGGAGGTGGATGAAACCTGGTACTATGCCAGAAAATATATGGAGGGCAGGGAGTGTGAGACCAGGAGCCGTGATGATGTACTTGCTGCGGTAGAAGAACTGGCAAAGCTGCATCTTGTCCTGCAGAAGGTGGAGGATGAAAATTTAAAAATTGGCGGACAGGATTATGCCATGGAGGTATTCCGGCACAACCGGGAGCTTAAAAAGGTGCGCAATTATATTCATGGAAAGCATAAAAAGAATGAATTTGAAATGATATTTATGCACAATTATGAGACTTTTTTAAAACAGGCACTGGACGTGGAACATCGGCTGATGAAACCCAATCCGGGTGAAACGCAGGGGCAGAGCGGACAGCAGGGCCGGGAAACAGCATTGTATGGAATCTGCCATGGAGACTTTAACCAGCATAATGTATTATTTGCCCATGGTAAAATTATAATTACAAATTTTGAACAGGCACATTATGATGTGCTGGTAGGGGATCTGGCACATTTCTTACGGAAACTGATGGAAAAGCATAATTTTAATATCGGGCTGGCAACGGATATGCTGGCAGCTTACGAAAAAAAACGAAAACTATTACCAGAGGAATGGGAGCAGCTTTATGTAAGGATGGCATACCCACAGAAGTTCTGGAAAGTGGCAAATCACTACTTTAATGCCAATAAGGCATGGGTGTCCGGCAGAGACATTGAGAAGTTGAACCGGGTTATCGAACAGGAAGAAATCCGCCAGCAGTTTTTAAGAATGTTATTTTATTTTGTGGAATAATCATGTATAATCATGTACAGGCAATTGCCGGGGAAAAAGAGCATACAGGAGAAAAAGAGGTGCGAAATGAAGCAATCAGGAAAGCACTGGCTGTTGGCTTTGGTTATTTTCACAGTGTTTGTGGCTTTGAGCGGCTGTGGAAAGAAAGACGATGGGCCTGTCAGCATGAAAGGCTATGCATCGGGCGTTGAGGCAGCAACGGAGGAAGAGATACAGGCAGAGGAAAGCAGCCTGTATACGGTAAGTAGTGTTGATACAACACTTTCAACAATGACATTTCTGAATATTGACACGGGACGTTATGAACAGTATTCTTATACAGATGGGACAATTTTTAAAGACAGACATGGCAGTCTGATTTCGGCTGCATCCATGGTACCGGGAAAAGTGGTTACTTTAACACTCCGGGATAAAGACCTGATATTAGAAAAGGTGGAGCAGTCGGCAGATGCATGGGAGATGGACGATATCGGAAAATTTTCCTATAATGAAGAAGATAAGATATTTACCATAGGAGACACAAAGTATTCTTATGATGAAGAATTACAAGTGTTTTCCGGAGATGCAGCCATAGAATTGTCCGCAGTTACCGGACAGGACACCTTAAGAATACAGGGAATTGACCGGAAAGTGCTGTCAGTGTCCGTTACAACAGGACATGGAGTCATCCAGCTTGTAAATACACAGGCATTAGAGGGCGGCTGGTTAAGCCTGAATCATAAGAATTATTATAAGATCACGGAGAATATGCAGTTAGAGGTGCCGGAAGGAACCTATGAATTAACCGTTGCCGGCAATGGCTACGGCGGTTCCACAGAGGTAGCTGTAACAAGAAATGAGCAGATTTCCGTGGATGTAGATTCCATAAAGGGTGAGGATCCGAAATATTGTACTTTAACCTTTGCGGTTGATGTTGCAGGCGCTTTGATGTATATTGATGGTAGTCAGGTTGATTATACACAGCCATTACAGCTGCAGTATGGCATCCATTCCATACAGATTACTGCAGATGGATATGACACCTGGTCGAAGCGGCTATATGTAAATTCGCCGGAAGCGCAGATAGAGATTGCGTTGTCAGGTGATGATACGGGCAGTACAGAGACAGAATCGACGGAAACTGCCGGAAATGAAGAGAACACAACCGTGGAGCATAAGCATTCCGACAGTACATCGAATTCCAGTGGAACTAACAGCTCCAGTGGAAGTTCATCCAGTGACTCTGATGCATATAGGAAGGCATTGAGTGAAATTATTGATACATTAACCAGTAACAATAATTCTTCGACAAGTACATTAAATCAGGTAGTTAACAGTCTTACGAATTAGTGAGAGAAATGAAAGGGCGAGACATCCGAAGGAGGCTGCCACTGGCAGGCTCTTTTGGTAAACAACATAAATGAAAAGTAGGAGGAAATCAGGAATGGGTTACAAGGAAACTTACGAAGCATGGCTTGAGGGAGCGTATTTTGATGAGGCAACCAAGGCTGAACTTCAGGCAATCAAAGACAATGACAAGGAAATTGAGGATCGTTTCTATAAAGATCTTGAGTTTGGTACAGCAGGATTACGTGGGGTAATCGGTGCCGGTACCAACCGTATGAACATCTATACTGTCCGCAAAGCAACACAGGGTCTTGCAAATTATATTTTAAAAGTAAATGCACAGGATAAGGGTGTGGCAATTGCCTTCGATTCCAGACATATGTCACCGGAATTTGCAGATGAATCCGCACTTTGCCTTGCAGCAAACGGAATCAAAGCATATGTATTTGAGTCATTAAGACCAACACCGGAATTATCTTATGCAGTCCGTAAATTAGGATGCACTGCCGGAATTAATATTACAGCAAGCCACAACCCGCCAGAATACAATGGATACAAGGTATACTGGGAGGACGGTGCACAGATTACACCACCTCATGATACCGGAATTATGGATGAAGTAAAGAAAGTAACTGATTACAGCACCGTTAAGACCATGTCCTTAGAGGATGCCAGGGCAGCAGGTCTTTATGAGACTATCGGCGCGGCAATCGATGATGCTTATATTGCAGAGCTTAAGAAGCTTGTGGTACATCAGGATGCCATTGATGCAGTAGGCAAAGACCTTAAGATTGTATACACACCATTACATGGAACAGGAAATATCCCGGTCCGCCGTGTGTTAAAAGAGCTTGGCTTTGAAAATGTATATGTTGTTCCAGAACAGGAACTTCCGGATGGAGATTTCCCAACCGTAAGTTATCCGAACCCGGAGGCAGAGGAAGCATTTGCATTGGGACTTGCACTGGGCAGGAAAGTAGATGCAGACTTAATCCTTGCAACTGACCCGGATGCAGACCGCCTCGGTGTATATGTAAAGGATTCTAAGACGGGAGAATATCATTCCTTAACCGGAAATATGTCCGGCTGCCTGATTGGTGATTATATCATCGGACAAAAGAAAGCAATCAACGGCTCCCTGCCGGCAGATGGTGCATTTATCAAATCCATCGTATCTACCAATATGGCAGATGCCATTGCAGAATACTATGGCATTCAGTTAATCGAAGTATTAACCGGATTCAAGTTTATCGGTGGCAAAATCTTAGAGTTCGAAAAGACCGGAAAAGGAACCTATCTCTTTGGTATGGAAGAAAGCTACGGCTGCCTGACCGGAACCTATGCAAGAGATAAGGATGCAGTGGTAGCATCTATGGCGTTGTGTGAGGCTGCTGCATATTACAAGACCAGGAATATGACTCTTTGGGATGCAATGCTTGCCATGTATGAAAAATATGGATACTATAAAGACCATGTTGAGTCTATTACATTAAAGGGAATCGAGGGTCTGGCTAAGATTCAGGAAATCATGGATACACTGCGCAGCGAAACTTTAACTGAAATCGGTGGCTATAAAGTTGAAAAAGTACGTGATTACAAGAAGGATACCATTACAGACCTTGCAACAGGGGCAGTAACAGCAACAGGACTTCCAAGCTCTAATGTACTTTACTATGAATTAAACGATGCTGCGTGGTTCTGTGTAAGACCATCCGGTACCGAGCCGAAAGTAAAATTCTACATTGGTGTGAAGGGTTCATCCATGGAAGAAGCAGAGCAGAAATATGAAGTCCTTGGAAAAGCAGTTTTGGACAAAATCAACAAAATGTTATAGACCAAATTGTATGCCTTAATTTACCGTATTTTCCTTGACAAATAAAGGAAAAACAAGTATAAATATATTCGTAGGTAATCTTGGAGAGTGTAGACCTCAAGAAGAATTATAAAATCCAGAGGAGGAATTTTAACATGAACAAAGCAGAATTAGTATCAGCTATGGCTGAAAAAACAGCTTTATCTAAAAAAGATGCAGAGGCAGCTTTAAAAGCTTTCACTGATATCGTAGCTGAAGAATTAAAAAAAGGTGAGAAAATCCAGTTAGTTGGATTCGGTACTTTCGAAGTATCTGAAAGAGCTGAAAGAACAGGAAGAAACCCACAGAGCGGTAAAGAGATGGTTATTCCAGCTTCTAAAGCACCTAAGTTCAAAGCAGGAAAAGCTTTAAAAGATTTAATCAATAAATAAGTTGATAAAATGATTCTGATTAGAGGTGTAACGAAAGTAGAAAACTGCTTTTGCTACACCTTTTTTTATTGAAATTCGAAGGAGAAAAGAATTTTCTATCATTCTATATGCATGAAGACACAGAAACGGAAACTGTTTTTGTGAAACCAGAATGCTGTAATTGCAGCCCTGATTTTTCCTTTTGTTAATTGAGCCTGTCTTTCCAATGTTTGACAAAATGCGGTGGGTGTTCGTCTGTATGCGGATACATGAACGAGACGGTTAGGGTGGCTTGCATTCTGCATAGCAACCGGCAACGCTGACACAGGGAGGTGTCAGCGAGGTGCAATTGGAGCATGGATGCGACTTTGCGCCGGTTGCCAGAATAACCATTTTCTTTAAGCAGAATGCTTAGCCACCCTTGCTGGCGAGTGGTCGTATCCGCAGCAGACGGACACCCGCCGCATTCCGTCAAAGCAAGCGGAAAGACAGCCTTACATCAAGGAAAAATCAGGACAGAAATTACAACGCATTCTGATTAGATACAAAAGCCAGTTTCCGTTTCTTTACTTCATGGAACATAGAAGGATGGACAATGCTGCTTCGAATTTCAAAAAGAAAGAAGGTAAGCAAATGAGATTAGACAAATATTTAAAGGTAACCCGCCTGATTAAACGCAGAACCGTTGCCAACGAAGCCTGCGATGCCGGACGTGTCACCGTAAATGGCAAACCGGCGAAAGCATCCGTCAATGTAAAAGCAGGTGACATCATCGAAATCATGTTTGGCCAGAAGACGGTGAAAGTAGAAGTGGTTGCAATCGCAGATACCACCAAGAAAGAAGAGGCAGGAGAATTATTCCGCTATCTGTAAAAGAGTAAAAACGCATAAAAAGAGAAACAGTCTCATATATTTTGGAAAGGACTAACTTTCGGGTAAAGGAGTATGAGACTGAATGGAAGAATTGAAAACAGCAAAAGCACATAAAGTATTGTTGGCAAACCGGAAAAGTGCAAACTTCAGCGGAGTGCTGGATGTGCTTTCTTTTGATGTAAATGAGATTTTACTGGAAACAGAACAGGGAATGCTTCTGATAAAGGGAAATGACCTTCATGTAAACCGCCTGTCCTTAGAACAGGGGGAAGTGGATGTCACAGGGAAAATTGATGGCTTAACCTATTCGGATGTGGAAACCTATCACAAAGGTGGCGGAGAATCCTTCTTAGGCAGGTTGTTTAAATGATAGAAATCAGCCCGGAAATTTCCGGTGAAGCCTTAAGGTTCCTCCGGTTCATGCTGGTGGGATTTCTGTTAATCTTAGCCTTTGACCTGCTTCGGATTCTGCGCAGGCTGATACCCCATAGAACCGGGATGGTTGCAGTGGAGGATATGCTGTACTGCATCGGCAGTGCCATATTTATATTTATTATGCTCTGCCGGGAAAATGACGGAGCAATCCGGGGCTTTTGCATGCTGGGCATGAGCGTTGGGATGCTGTTATGCAATTATGCCATCAGTCCATGGCTGGTGAAGGGAATCGTAAAAGTATTTAAGAAACTGTTTCAAGTAGTGGGGAAACCATTGCGGGCAGTATTTCGCATGGTGGCAGTACCCTTACGTTTCCTGAAAGGGAAAATCAGAAGATTATTACGAAAATTACAAAAAACGTTGAAAAAAATCCGTAAAACTATTAGAATGGTGTTATGTAAACTATAGATGAGGAAATGAGTATGACAAATAGTCGAAGAAAAAGAAAACAGAAACGAAACGGAAGAATCTGTATCTCTTTGATTGTAGTGCTGTTTTTGACAATTATGTCAGTTCAAATAGTAAAACTGTATCAAAAAGATCAGGGGGACAGAGAAAGAATAAATGCGTTGACTGATGCATATGAAGATGAAACAGAACGTCAGAATCAGCTGGATAATTACGAAGAATATACCAAGAGTCAGGAATATATTGAAGACCAGGCAAAGAGCAAGCTGGGACTGACCCATGAAAATGAGATTATCTTCAAGGAAGACAAGAAGTAGAACAGCTTCGAGAACATAAAGACCATAGAAAAACTTAAAATAGACAAACCATTCCGCTTTTTGCCGAAAACTTTTTTGAAATGAGACAACGGTTTGACAAAGATTTCGGACAAACATTTCTATAATAGCTTCTGCTGTCACAAATGACAGGAGAAGGAGGAACAATGGAAATGAAGAAATTGAGAACGAAACAGGCGGTAATATGCTTTATAGGGGTAGCAGTGTGTAAATTAGGATTTGCAGGCTGCTACCCTTTTATCCCGGCATATTTTGCGGCAGCTTACCTGGAACGGGGCGGACGGCTGCTGCTGGGAATTGGAATGTTTCTTGGAATGGCATTTATGCTGCCGCTGACACTGATGACAAAATATGTAATGACACTGCTGGTAACCATAGTAATCATCAAGCTGGCAGAATGGGTAAATAAAGGCTGCTATACCTGGATAGCTGCCTTTGGCGCAGGCTGTTCGGCAACCTTATTATCCGTATTTGGAGAAATGTTAAACGTAAGAGACGGAATGCGGACGGAAATGGCGGTCTTAGAAGGAGTCTTTATATTTGCAGCCACCATGGTGTTAAGCCGTATCATACATAGCTTTCTGGAATTCACATTTGTGAATCAGCCAATACCGGAGATAAAGAGTAATGAAGAAGAAAAACTACTGACCTATGCAAAGTCCTTTCAAAGCCTTTCAGATATATTCGGGCGGATGAATGTGGAACATACCAGTTTCTCGGCAGAGGAAATGGGCAGGATGCAAAATGAGATAACCGGGAAAATGTGTGTTTCCTGCGACCAGTGCGCTCTTTGCTGGGAAAAGGATGACAGCCCCATGTACGGCTATTTGTCGTCACTGCTGCAATCTATCCGGGAGGCGGGAAAGACAAACCGCGATATTGAAAAGAAAATGGAAGAATATTGCCCCTATATGCAGGAAATGACGGCGGAGGCTCTTCGGATATTTGAAAAAGCTTCTTTAAATATGGCGTGGTACAACCGGCTGGTAGAAAACCGTGAGGTCATAGCCGAGCAGCTGGATGCCATGGCATATATCATGGAGGATTGTGCAAAGAAGCAGAAAAATATTACAGAAGAGTGCCGGTCAAATCTGCAGGACATAGCTTACCGGGCAAGAGAGCGGGGCATAAAAGTGATTGATGAACAACTCTGGGAAAAGGAAAACGGCCGCTGGCAGCTTGTGATGAAAGTCATGGTAAAAGATGGCTGTGTCACTACGAGAGAACTGACAAAGGCAGTAGCCGGAGCACTGAACCGGCGCATGATTCCGGAGAAGGATACCAAGACGCTGATTGGAAAAGGCGTCAACCTCTATACCTATGAAGAAGAGCCGCGGTTTCAGGCAATTTATGGCGTAGCCCGGATGGTAAAGGATGGAGCAGCAGTTTCCGGGGATAACTTTTCCTTTTTGGAGCCGGAAAGTGGAAAAATGGTCATGTGCTTATCGGATGGCATGGGTTCTGGAAGTCTTGCCTGCAAGGAAAGTGAAATGGTTATTGAACTGGTGGAAAAATTCCTGGAGGCGGGATTTGATGTGGAAACGGCAGTCCGCATGATGAATTCTGCCATGGTGATGAAAGGGCAGGAGGATTTATTTTCCACGGTGGATATCAGTGAACTGGATTTATATGACGGAACCTGCCACTTTTATAAAATCGGAGCGGCGGCAACCTTTATCCGGCGAAATGGCATAGTGGAATGTCTTATTTCCACCAGTCTTCCGGTGGGCGTATCTTATAAACTGGATATGGAAAAAAGCGAAAAGGACTTATATAACGGAGATTTCCTTGTCATGGTATCAGATGGTGTGCTAGAATATTTACATGTGCCGAATCCGGAAGAAACCATGCAGGAAATTATAGAAAGCATTGAGACCAATAATGCAACAATTCTTGCAAAACGCATTTTGGAGCGGGTGTTACTTTTTACCGGAGGAAAGGCAGCAGACGATATGACGGTGCTTGCTACCGCAATTTGGGAGAAATAATATGATTCCTGGTGTAGAATCTTTTCTGGAACAATATCATATGATTGAGCAGTCGGATGTAGTGGTTGCCGGAGTATCCGGTGGTGCAGATTCCGTATGCCTGCTGCTGCATCTGCTTGAATTGAAAGAAAAACTTTCCTTTACGCTGGCAGCAGTCCATGTGCAGCATGGCATCCGGGGCGAAGAAAGCCTTCAGGATGCAGCGTTTGTAGAGGAACTTTGCAGGCGGTATCAGGTGCAGCTATTCCGCTATGATTATGATGTGCCGGAATATGCAAAGCAGCATGGATATTCGGAAGAAGAGGCGGGAAGAAATTTACGATACGAAAGTTTTCATAAAGCGTTAGAAGAATTGGGTGCGCCGGAAGGGAAAATTGCAGTTGCCCATAACCGTAATGATCTGGCAGAGACCATGCTCTGGAATATGATCCGGGGCAGCGGCATGCGTGGCATGGCTGGAATTCCGCCGGTGAGAGATGGCATCATCCGTCCGCTTCTTCATACGGCAAGGGTGGAAATCGAAAATTATTTAAAAGAAAAAGGTGAAAGCTACTGTACGGATGCTACCAATGCATCTTTGGATTATACCAGAAACCGGATCCGTAATCAGGTGCTTCCGGTGTTGGAGAAACTGAATGCCGGAGTTTATGCCCATATGGAACAGCTTGGGGATGACATCCGGAAGACGCAGGAATATCTGTCTGCTGTAATAGAAGAAAAAAAGGCACAATATGTAGAAAAAGATTTCCGGCAGCCGCAGGCTTTCCTGATATCGGAAGAGCTTTTAAAAGAACCGGAAATTCTGTATACAAGCATTATAAAGGAGAGCATCTGTGAGACGGCCGCAAGCAGTAAAGATATTACAAGAACCCATGTAGAACTGGTGCAGAAACTTTTTGCCATGCAGACGGGAAGAAGCGTGAACCTGCCTTATCAGGTGGTGGCAGAGCGGACTTACGGCGGGGTGCGTCTGCAAAAGTGTGAAAAACAACCGGAGCATAAAATTACAGAACAGGTAGGAATGCTATCCAGTCAGTCTTCCAGTCAGCCGGTCGGACGACAAAGCGGTCAGCCAGCCGGTTGTTGTGGAATTTCAATAGAAGAACATCCGGATTTTACCTGTCGGATTTATAAACGGGAAGAGTTACCGGAAGGAATTTCTAAAAAAAAGTATACGAAATGGCTGGATTATGATAGAATAAAAAATAGTCTTTTGATTCGGAACAGACAGCCGGGCGATTATTTTGTGCTGGATGAGACGGGCAGAACACAGAAGCTGAAGCAGTATTTTGTAAATGAGAAAATTTTAAAAGAGCAGCGGGACACTATTCCGTTGGTGGCAGACGGTGCTCATATCCTGTGGATTGTGGGATACCGGATCAGTGCATATTACAAAGTAAGCAGTACAACGAAGACAATTTTGGAAATACAATATCATGGAGGAAGAGAAGACAATGAGTGAGCAGATTCGTGTATTACTCTCAGAGGAAGAACTTGATCGTAAAATTGCTGAATTAGGAGAAAGAATTAGCAAGGATTATGAAGGTGAAAGCGTTCATTTAATCTGCATACTGAAGGGAAGTATATTCTTTACCTGTGAACTGGCAAAGCGTATTACCGTGCCGGTAACAATTGATTTTATGTGCGTTTCCAGTTATGGCGCGTCAACCGTGTCCAGTGGAAAAATCACCATAAAGAAAGATTTGGAAGAATCTATTGAAGGTAGAAATGTAATTGTCATTGAAGACATTATTGATACAGGAAGAACACTGCGTTATCTGCTGGATGATTTATCCGCCAGAGGACCGAAGAGCTTAAAATTGTGTGCAATGTTAGATAAACCGGATCGCAGGATAACAGACGTTGCGGTAGATTATACCGGTTTTGAAATTCCGGATGAATTTGTAGTAGGATATGGTCTTGATTATGACCAGCGCTATCGCAATCTGCCATACATTGGCATTCTTGATTTGGGATAGGAAGGAGTTTGCGTGAAGAAATCATATAGAGGATGGGGCTTTTATATCAGTCTGATTGTAGTTGTGGTTTTGGTCTGGTTTTTACTGGACGGACAGCATCTGAATCAGGATGACTATAATTATGCCCAGTTTAAACAGGAACTGGCTGATGATGAGATTAAATCTGTAGAAGTGCAGCCAAACAGAGTTTATCCAACCGGAAGACTGGATATTGTCAAAACGGATAAGTCAGAAGAGACCTTATATGTGCTGGATGTCAGTGAGGCTCAATCGCTGATGGATAAGGAAAAATTTACTTCTTATGTGGTGAATGATATTCCGGCAGAAAACTGGCTGATGAATTTATTGCCGCTCTTACTTGTGTTTGGAGCAATGTTTATTCTGTTTATGATTGTTATGAACAATCAGGCAGCAGGTGGTGGCGGTGGCAGCAAGATGATGAATTTTGGTAAAAGCCGGGCAAAGATGACCACCGATGAGAACCGCAATGTAACCTTTGAAAATGTGGCAGGACTGCGGGAAGAAAAAGAAGAATTAGAAGAAATCGTAGATTTTTTAAAAGAGCCGAGAAAGTATACCAGACTGGGAGCGAGAATCCCGAAGGGAGTTCTTCTGGTGGGACCTCCCGGAACCGGTAAGACTCTGCTTGCCAAGGCAGTTGCCGGAGAAGCAGGCGTTCCGTTCTTTAGTATTTCCGGTTCTGATTTCGTAGAAATGTTTGTTGGTGTCGGCGCATCCCGTGTACGTGATCTTTTTGAAGATGCCAAGAAAAATGCACCATGTATCGTATTTATCGACGAGATTGATGCAGTGGCAAGAAGAAGAGGAACCGGTATGGGCGGCGGACATGATGAACGGGAGCAGACCTTGAACCAGCTTCTGGTAGAGATGGACGGATTTGGTGTCAACGAAGGAATTATCGTAATGGCAGCAACCAACCGTGTCGATATCTTAGACCCTGCGATTATGCGTCCGGGCAGATTTGACCGTAAGGTACATGTGGGGCGTCCGGATATTGGTGGAAGAGAAGAAATCTTAAAGGTACATGCAAAGAATAAACCCCTGGCAGAGGATGTGGATTTGAAACAGATTGCACAGACTACAGCAGGTTTTACCGGAGCAGACCTGGAGAATCTTTTAAATGAGGCGGCAATTGTTGCAGCCAAAGAAAACAGAAGTTATATTATCCAGAAAGATATTAAGGAATCCTTCTTGAAAGTAGGTGTCGGTCCGGAGAAGAAGAGCCGGATTATTACCGAGAAAGAAAAGAAGATTACCGCATATCACGAATCGGGTCATGCGATTTTATTCCATGTACTTCCAGATGTGGGACCGGTATATACCGTATCCATTATCCCAACCGGTGGTGGAGCAGCAGGCTATACGATGCCATTGCCGGAGCGTGATGAAATGTTTGATACCAAGGGAAGAATGCTGCAGCAGATAATTGTTTCCTTAGGTGGACGTGTGGCAGAAGAGTTGATTTTTGATGATATCACAACCGGAGCTTCCCAGGATATCAAGCAGGCAACCGAGCTTGCCAAAGCAATGGTAACGAAATATGGATTTTCTGAAAATGTCGGACTGATTAATTATAACAATGATGATGACGAAGTGTTTATCGGAAGAGACCTTGCACATACCAGAGGCTATGGCGAGGGTGTGGCATCCAAAATTGATGAAGAAGTAAAACGTATCATTGACGAATGCTATGCCAAAGCAAGGGCAATCATTCAGGAAAATAGTGATGTACTCCATAAATCAGCAGACCTTCTTTTGGAAAAAGAAAAGATTGGAAGAGACGAATTTGAAGCATTATTCCAGAGCGGAGCTGATGTTGTAACTGAGACAACGGAGGAATAGAATCCAAAGAGAAGGTTTTTTCGAAAATGGGAAAAAGGTACTATATAAAGTATACAAAAAGTAGGCACAACTTTTGTGAAGTTTGTGCACACTTTAAACGGGAGAGGTGATACTATAATTAACGTAAAAACCCCCCAATACATTATATATATAGTTTTTACTACACCCCATAGTAAAAATACCTTCTCCTTAAAAGGACAGCCGATCGGTGGCTGTCTTTTTTTACGCGAGTAATGAGGAAAAGAGCAGAAAAATGGTCAGACCAAAATAGAAGCCTTAAAAAGCCATTCTTTTGTGCAAAAAATAAGTGGTATTTTCGCCATGAAATTTATGAACTATACAGATTGAATAAAAGGAATGTGATTTTTTTTGGAAGTTTGTGCACACTTTTGAATGGGAAAATGGTACTATAATTAACGTAAAAACCCCCCAATACATTATATAATTTTTGCTACACCCCATAGTAAAAATACCTTCTCCTAAAAGGACGACCGTGCGAAAGGTCGTCTTTTTTTACGCGAGTAATGAGGAAAAGTGACAGGCGAGGAAAAGAAACCAAGCTTGCTTGAGTTTCTTTTTTACAGCTTGGAACTTTGACGAATACCGCGATAGCGAGGGAACTTGTTCCCGAGCCTATCGCGGAAGTGAGGGAGCTTTTCCCTCACTTATCTCGCATAGAAAACTCCCATCCCTCAAACAGTGGACATCGGCTCCCAAACTGCCTATAATGAATCTTAAGAAAAGAATATTTTGATAAAGCTGATACATAGATGGGAGATACAACATGATAAAGGCAGCATTTTGCGATGATGACGATACGGTTTTAAAAGAACTGCAGAGCTTACTGGAGGAGTATCGCAGGGAGCGTGATTACAGAATAGATGCAAAAGTCTATCACAGTCCGCTGGATTTACTGAATGAAATGGAAAAAGGAACCCGCTTTGACATTTTGTTTTTGGATATTTTAATGCCGGGGGTAGATGGAATCCAAACGGCATCCGAGATTCGGAAGTTTGATAATAATATCAAAATTATTTTTCTTACTTCTTCGGTGGAGTTTGCGGTGCAGTCTTATGAGGTGAAAGCATATTATTACCAGTTGAAGCCGATTGAAAAGGGCAGCTTCTATCATCTGCTGGATTCTATGTTAGAACAGATGGAAAAAGAGCATGGCAGTAGTATTGTACTGCGCTGTAAGACGGGAATTGCCCGGATTGCGTTAAAACAGCTGGAATACTGTGAAGTAATCCACAGGACATTGTTGATACATCTGACCGATGGAACCGTATATGAATGCAGCGGCAGCATGGATGAACTGGGCCGGCAGCTTATGCCTTATGGAACTTTTATACGTCCACATCGTTCATATCTTGTGAATCTGGAATATATAAAGAATCTTTCTTATCGTACCATTACGATGTCAAGTCTTGTGGAAATTCCTATTCCAAGAGGAAAATACAATGAAATAAAGAGTGCATTTCTGAAATATGCATTTGAAGATGGGCAGGTGACGTTATGAGCCTTTGGATGTCCTTTCTTAACAATGTGGCAGTCAGTGTTTTTGGAAGTGTGCTGGCGGCATCCTTCTGTGATGCACTGGACCGGCGGAAAAACCGGATCATATTCTGGATATGCATCGCACTGATTCCGATTGCACAGGGGATTATTTACTATGAATGGGATGATGGCTTTTTGAGGCAGATTTATCCGCTGCTGGTACATGTTCCGCTGATTTTACTGTTATGTGGACTGACCGGTAAATTGCTATGGCCATTTTTCTCTGTGATGGCAGCCTACCTTTGCTGCCAGTTACGACGCTGGCTGGCACTTCTTGCAGTAGAAATTTTGGGTGGAGGAGTATTGATGCTGGATGTGGTGGAATTATTGATTACGCTGCCACTACTGTTTGGACTGATGCACTTTATGACGCCGGCAGTCCGCTATATTTCTGGTTATTCCAGAAAAATGCAGTGCCAGTTTGGTGTGATACCGGTGCTGTATTATGTATTTGATTATCTGACAAGGGTGTACACAGATCTTTTGTCCAGTGGGGCTCCGGTTGTTGTGGAATTTATGCCGTTTATCTGTTGCGGGGCATATCTTGTGTTCTTGTTGTATAACTTTACAAAAGGGCAGGAAGAAAACCGGATGAAGGAGATTCAAAAAAGCCTTGATATGCAGGTAGCACAGTCCATGCGTGAAATAACGGCGTTGCGGGAGTCGCAGAATCTGGCCAGCCGTTACCGCCATGACCTGCGTCATCATTTACAATATCTATATGCCTGTTTGGAGAACCATCAGATACAGAAGGCAGAGGATTATATATCTGATATCTGTAATGAGCTGGAACAGCAGAAGGTGATACAGTATTGTGAAAACGAAGCTGCGAATCTGATTTTGTCATCCTTTGCAGGAAGGGCAGAAGCGGAAGGAATTGTGATGAAAGTGGAAGGCGGCATGAAAGCGAAGACGGTGATAAGTGATACTGACTTGTGTGTGCTATTGTCTAATGCCCTGGAAAATGCCATCCATGCCTGCAGGGAAGTACAAAAAGAGGGAAAAGAAGCCAGAATAGAAGTACAGATTTATGAAAAACAGCATCAGGTATTTTTACAGATAAAAAATTCCTGTGCCGGAGCACCAATCTTTGAAAACGGAGTCCCGGTTTCAAAGGAAAAAGGACATGGCATTGGGACGCGGAGCATCTGTGCCATTGTGGAACGCTATGGAGGAGTATATACATTTTCGGTGGAAAAAGAGTATTTTATACTCCGCCTGAATCTGTCGGAAAAGAATGTCGATTCAGTACATTTTACTGCCGTTTGAGACGTGAATCTCCTGTTGGATAAGAAAGAATGGTAAAATATGTCTAAGTCAAGGATGACAAACAAAAGACAGGAGGAAGATGAAAATGAAGAAAATAATTTCATGTTTAGTGGTATTGACTATGTGCATTTCACTGGCTGCCTGCGGGGGAACGGATAAACAGGCTGCAATTGATGCATTCAATAAAGCAAGCACATCATTCAATGAAGTAGCGAATGCCATCAATGCGGATCCGGATGCATACGACCAGGATGTGATTGATACCATGGTTGAAATGGCAGATGTCTTACAGCAGCACAAAGAGCTGTTAGAGGGAGACACTGAAATTGAAGAAGACAAATTAAATGAAATGATTGAATGGTATGGTACCGTAGAAGAATGGGTATCAGACGTAAAGGCGGAGTTAGGTATATAATAGATTTCATAGAGTTACTTCTTTAAAGAGGGGACGGATACGGAAAATGTATCCGTCCTTTTCTGGTTGTAATCTTTGGAACTTTCGTATATTATAGTAATAAAAATAATTATTTAGAAACGAGAGGCTTGTTGTAAGATGATGAAGAAACAGCAATCGATTTATGAATTGAACAGAATTCAGCAGTATATTATGCAGATGCGCCCGATTCTTAGAAAACGCGCACTCTTTTCTGATGGAACAGAAGATTATCGTAGTCCGGCAGAACCCAAAGCCGGAGAGCTGGTGACCATTCGTTTTCGTACAGCAAGAGATAATGTAGATGCAGTCTGGCTTTGTACAGAACAGAAAAAATATTTTATGGAAAAGACCGAGTCAGAGGGGCTCTTTGATTATTATTCCGTAGAAATCCGTATGACAGAGGAGCATTTCTACTATTACTTTGAAATTGAGACGGGAATGCTTCACTGTATCTTTGACCGCTATGGCGTGAATCAGACACCAAGACCGCAGTATAATTTTGAAATTGTACCGGGTTTTTCCACGCCGGACTGGGCAAAAGGGGCGGTTATGTATCAGATTTTAACAGACCGTTTTTACAATGGAGACACTTCCAACGACCCGTTGACGGATGAATATTTCTATATCCGTGCTACCAGTCAGAAGGTAGATAACTGGGAGAAATGCCCGGAGAATTTTTCGGTAGCAGAATTTTATGGCGGAGATTTAGAGGGCGTGAGAAAGAAAATGGATTATCTCACAGAACTTGGAATAGAGGTGATATACTTCAATCCACTGTTCGTTTCTCCGTCCAATCATAAGTATGATATTCAGGATTACGATTATATTGATCCGCATTACGGCAAAATAGTGGTGGATGAGGGAGAACTTTTACAACCGGGTGACCGCAATAACCAGCATGCCAGCCGCTATATCACCCGCGTGACGGATAAACGGAATTTGGAGGCAAGCAATGAACTTTTTGCAACGCTGGTAAAGGAAGCGCACCAGAGGGGCATCCGCGTTATCCTGGATGGAGTGTTTAATCATTGCGGTTCCTTTAATAAATGGCTGGATCGTGAAAAAATCTACCGTAGTGAAGCAGGCTATGAACCGGGAGCCTATATCAGCAAGGACAGTCCGTACAATGACTTTTTCCAGTTCCATGATCAGAATGCATGGCCGGATAACGGAAGTTATGATGGCTGGTGGGGACATGATACATTGCCGAAGCTTAATTATGAAGATTCAGATACATTGCATGATTATATTCTTCATGTGGCTGCAAAATGGGTTTCTCCACCTTATAATGCCGATGGCTGGAGACTGGATGTTGCGGCAGATCTGGGACACAGTCCGGAATATAACCATCAGTTCTGGAGAGAATTCCGTGATGCCGTAAAGAAAGCCAACCCACAGGCAGTGATTTTGGCAGAACATTACGGCGACCCGAGAGACTGGCTGGGTGGAGACCAGTGGGATACAGTTATGAACTATGATGCTTTTATGGAGCCGGTGACATGGTTCCTTACCGGAATGGAGAAACACAGTGATGATTTTAAACCGGAAAATATCGGAAAGTTTGAGAACTTTAAAGGTGCTATGAAGCATTATATGGCAAGCTTTTTGACACCATCGCTGCAGTGCTCCATGAATGAACTTTCCAACCATGACCATTCCAGATTCTTAACCAGAACCAATCATAAAGTAGGTAGAGCGGAACACCTTGGAACAAAAGCGGCAGAAGAGGGCGTAAATACAGCGGTTCTACGGGAGGCGGTTGTTATTCAGATGACCTGGCCGGGAGCACCTACCGTTTATTACGGTGATGAAGCCGGACTATGTGGATTTACAGATCCGGATAACCGCAGAACTTATCCGTGGGGCCGGGAAGATAAAGAACTGATTCGTTTCCATCGTGATATCATCAGAATTCATAAAGAAAACCCGGCACTTCGTACCGGAAGTGTGAAATTTTTAAATGGTGAGAATAATCTTCTCTGCTATGGAAGATTTAACCGGGAACAGCAGTTTGTCATTATTGTAAATAATGATGAAAATATCCGGCACATTGATTTGTCTGTATGGGCAGTGGGGCTTCCGAAGTATGGAACTTTAGAACAGATACTTTTTACTAGTGAAAATGGATACTCCATTTCTTCTGTCAGCTATGACATCGACAATGGAAGATTGGATATTACATTGCCAAAGCATGCAGCTGTCATTCTGAAAGGAAAGAATCCGGAAGAATAAAAAAATGGCAAAATAAAAAATGCAAAAAATGCATAAAAACGCCTTGCACACAGCAGGGCGTTATGCTATAATCTATATTCGTCAGGACAATTAAGGACTGATAAATGGGCAGATTCCCGAGTGGCCAAAGGGGACAGACTGTAAATCTGCTGCAAATTGCTTCGGTGGTTCGAATCCACCTCTGCCCATTCTCGTTGTGGTTATGCAATGAGAATTTTTTTATGTAACTATAAAAAGATACTTGCCCGCGTGGCGGAACTGGCAGACGCGCAGGACTTAAAATCCTGTTGTGGTGACACAGTACCGGTTCGATTCCGGTCGCGGGCATTAAAAAAGGAAACGGTCGTTTCCTTTTTTTTTATGCCGGAAATCCGCAAAGCACATTTCCGTTGTTGTGATGTTCCCTTTGTGAATAGCCCTATTCTTCTTCTGCCTCTTCTTCTCTCTCTGCACATGGAGCAGTAGAAGCTCTTGTAATAAGCTGCGGACGCAGTAAAGTCATGCTGACGGAGACATGATTAATAAGGTTACTCAGAGCAGCATATCCACATTTGCCGAGCTCGGTTCTTTCCTGACGGACTGTAGTCAGTGGCGGCTCTAAGAAAGAAGAAATCGGCAGGTCGTCAAAACCAACCACACTGATATCATCCGGAACAGAAAAACCTCGAAGCCGGCATTCTGTAATGACTCCGGAAGCAATCAGGTCATTACCACAGAGAATTGCTGTTGCTCCGGCAGCAAGAAAATTCGGTACATGATATTTTGCACTGTCTGCAACATAGTAGCCATGTGCAACCATATCTTCTTCTACTGGAAGATTGTGGGATTTCATGGCATCTAAATATGCCTGATAGCGTTTCTCACTGACCATGGAATAGAGAGAACCGTTGAGAAAAGCAATCTTTTTGTGACCAAGTTGATAGAGATGGTCGACTGCAGATTCAATTCCTTCAGAGTTATCTGTTCCCACATAGCACACATGTGGATTCTTCTTAATATAATTATCGAAAAGGACGGTCGGAATGGAAGTGAAGGCAAGCTGCCGCATCCAGTCATCATGGAGAGCAAAGCCGACCAGGAACCCGCCGGAATAACCGTTCTTTAACATATAGGTATCATATTTTTCAGTCATCTGGAAAGCTGGAGTAACCGGAATTACACTGACGGACCAGCCATCCCGGAAAGCAGCCTGACGGAAACCCAGAATGATTTCGTATCCGAACTGGTTGGCTGTTTCATAGTCCATATTTTCTATAAAAAGGCAAAGCTTCTTGTTTTCGTCCTTTTTCATCTTCTTGGACTGATATCCCATTTCTACAGCGGTATCAAGGACCATCTGCCGTAAATCTTCACTGATATCACTGGCACCGTTTAATCCTTTGGAAACAGTGCTGACGGAAATACCGAGCCGGTTGGCAATATCTTTAATTGTGACCATAACAAGCCTCCATAAATCTGGTATATTTTAAGTAAAATCATATCAAAAACCTCGTATATTCTGTATTATATAGAATTTGCATGACAGGTGCAAGTACTGCAAAATATTATTTTTCGAAAAAAACAGGGTTTTAAATAGCAATATAACCAAAAAAACAATGCGAATTCCGTTAAAAACGGCAAAAATGATGCTAAAAGGACTGTTTTGTTTGACAAAGTTGTTAAAAAGACGTAAAATAACCTCAGATACGAAAATTAACGAAAAGCAAAAAACAAAAACCGATGTGGGGGAAAAACATTGGAGGCAAAGAGACTAACCAGAGGAGCAGGAATCCTGATGGCAATAACAAGTCTTCCATCTGATTATGGAATCGGAACTCTGGGTGATGCAGCTTTCAATTTCGTAGACTTACTTGTAGACCTGAAACAAAGATACTGGCAGATACTTCCGATTGGACCAACCAGTTTTGGAGACAGCCCGTATCAGTCAATATCAGCATTTGCAGGAAATCCGTATTTGATAGATTTAGATGACCTGGTTCGCGACGGTCTGCTTATGGAAAGCGAGATTCGAAGCTATAACTGGGGTGCAGATGAGAAAGATGTTGATTATGCCAATCTTTTTGAAAACCGTTTTCAGATATTAAAGAAAGCATTTGAACGGTTTGATACCGCAAAGCCTTCTTTCCGGAAGTTTGAAGAAGACAATGATTGCTGGTTGACTGATTATGCATTGTTCATGGCAGTCAAAGGAAAAGAAAATAACCGGGAATGGATGGCATGGGAACCGGGAATCAGAAATCGTACACCGGAGGCATTACAGGAATACACAGAATTACTAAAAGAAGAGATCCTGTTTTGGAAATTCTGCCAGTATAAATTTTATGAACAGTGGAAATTCTTAAAACAGTACGCAAATACAAGAGGAATACAGATTATTGGGGACATACCGCTGTATATGGCAATGGACAGTGCCGATGTGTGGGCAGACCGGAAACTCTTCTTATTAGAAGAAGACGGAAGCCAGCAGTATGTAGCAGGCAGCCCGCCGGATAATTTTTCAGAAGAAGGTCAGAAATGGGGCAATCCCGTATATGACTACTCTTATATGGAAGAGTACCGGTTTGACTGGTGGAGACGCCGGATTGAGAAAAATGCAGCGTTATATGATGTAATCCGGATTGACCACTTCCTTGGAGTTGTAAGGTACTATACGATTCCGTTTCGGGAAAAAGATTGCTACAATGGGAAATGGAACAAGGGTCCTGGAAAGAAATTGACAGATGTGATGGAAGAAAGTGCCGGTGACTGCAGAATCATAGCAGACAATGCCGGAAGTGCCATCGCCGGAAGCAGAAAGCTTCTTACAAGAATTGGATGGCCTGGAAGTAAAATCCTGATGTTTGCATTTGATGGAAATACAGGAAATGAAAATCTTCCACATAACTTTGAAGAAAATAACATAGTGGTATATACCGGAACACATGATAATGATACTGTTGTTGGTTATTTCCGGGATAAGACAGAATATGAACTGGCTTACCTCTATGAATATTTGAATATCGGCTCGAAGGAAGAAATTCCGGACGCCTTAATCCGTCTGGCTTATTCAAGCATAGCGGATGTGGTAATTATTCCAATGCAGGATATTTTACAGCTTGGCAATGAAGCCAGAATGAATCAGCCATCCACAGTCGGACAGAACTGGAAATGGCGGGTGGGAAAAGATACTCTGAGTGAAGAACGAAGAGCGTGGATCCGCACCATTGCGGCAGTATACCGCAGATAATTTCTATATGATATAGAACGGATTACCGTTTTATATAAATGCTTAATCGAAATCACATTTTTAAGGAGGAAGAAAATGAAAAAGAAAGCATTATCATTATTTCTTGTAACAGCTATGGCAGTATCCATGGTAGGATGCGGTAGCAAAGACGCAGACAAGAACACAGACAAGAACACAGACAAGAAAGATACTGAAGTAGCAGCAGCAACAGAAAAAGAAGCTGCAGCAGAAGATGAAGCTTGGGAGGGTGACTTAACAGTATGGAGCCCACAGGAAGATCAGGATACAAACTGGCTTCAGGATCAGTGTGAAGCATTTGCAGCTGAGCATCCAAACTGGAAAATCAACTTCAATTATGGTGTATGTGCAGAGGGTGAAGCAAAAGACAACGTAACAAAAGACGTTGAAGCAGCAGCAGACGTTTACATGCTTGCTAACGATAACATCCCGGATCTGGTATCTGCAGGCGCATTATCAGAGCTTGGTGGAGATTATCTTGGATATGTAACATCTACAAACTCTGATTCTATTCTTGCATCTGTTACATACAACGATTCAGTAGTAGCATTCCCATTTACCTCTAATACATGGTTCATGTACTATGATAAGAGCGTATTCTCAGAGGATGACATAAAGAACTTTGATACAATGTTAGAGAAAGCTGGAGAAGCTGGAAAGAAAGTTTCTTTCAAATTAACTGATTCCTGGTATATTCAGGCATTCTATGTAGCTAACGGATGTACATTATTCGGTGATGGAACTGATACAGATGCTGGTATCGACTTCGGTGGAGACAAAGCAGCAGCAGTTACAGAGTACTTAGTAGACTTAGCAGCAAATCCTAACTTCTTAGTAGATGCTGACGGATCTGGTCTTGCTGGATTAGGCGACAGTGTAGCAGCAGTATTCTCCGGAACATGGGATGCTGATGCAGTTAAAGAAAAACTTGGTGACAACATGGGTGTTGCAGCTCTTCCTACCGTTACAATCGACGGAAAAGAAGGCCAGATGAAATCCTTCATCGGATCTAAAGCAATCGGTGTTAACCCTAATGCTGAGAACCAGCAGGTAGCTATGTCTCTTGCAGCTTACTTAGCAGGTGAGAAGGCTCAGACAGCTCATTATGAAATGAGAAACATCCTTCCTTCAAACATCAACATCTCTTTAGCTGACGATCCAATCGCAACAGCAGTTACAAATGTTATGACAGATACATCTATCATGCAGCCATTATGTAAAGAAATGGGTAACTACTGGTCACCAGCAGAGAATATGGGTAAAAATATCCAGTCTGGCGAAGTAACAAAAGACAACGCTGCTGAGAAGACAGAAGAAATGAACACAACTATGAATACAGACGTTGCTGAATAAGCAGAAGATGTAATTGGAAGTTCATTATAAGAATTCCTAAAAAAGCGGTTTGGAAAAGAACCGGGGACTCCAGGATACCGGCAACGGTACCCTGGATGTCTTACTATAGAGAGTATAGGAGGCCCATAGCGTGAAGAAGGCTGCTACAAAAAAGAAAAAAGCAAAAGAGTTCCAGACACCATATACTGTTACTGGTGCGTTAGTTAAGGGAAATGCAATTACTAAGCTCTCCATGTTGATCATGGGCTTGGGCAATATTGCGCATAAACAGATTGTAAAAGGTCTTATGTTTTTGGCAATCGAGGTTGCGTATCTTTATTACATGATTTCTTATGGATTCTATGCAGTTTCCATGCTGCCATCACTTGGATGGAGAGAGCGGGAAAAGGTATGGAATGATGCAAAGAGTATTTATGAATATCAGGCTGGTGATAATTCACAGCTTATCTTACTTTATGGAGTTGCAACATTATATATTACCTTCATGTTTATCATTGTATGGAGGGAAGCAGTAAAAAGTTCATATAAATCAGAACTGCTGGCAAAAGCAGGTAAGCATTTAAACACATTTAAAGAAGACTTCAAGAGTTTGTTTGATCAAAATTTACATAAATTGCTGTTAGCACTCCCACTGATGGGAATTTTGATCTTTACTGTTCTGCCATTGATTTACAATATTTCAATGGCATTTACCAACTACAGTACATCTGGAGAACACTTAGTGTTATTCGACTGGGTTGGATTTGCTACCTTTAAGAAAATATTGAACGTTGGAGACAGTATTGGAAAACAGTTCTATTCCGTATTGGGATGGACCCTGATCTGGGCTGTATTTGCAACAGCATTAAACTATATTTTCGGTATGATTCTTGCAATCATTATCAACCGGAAAGAAACAAGAGCAAAGGGATTCTGGAGATTCTGCTTTGTATTATCCATTGCAGTACCACAGTTTGTATCCCTTCTGATTATGAGAAGTATGTTACAGCCAACCGGTATTGTTAACACACTGCTTATGAAATATGGTATTATTGACACAGCATTGCCGTTCTTTACCAAGGCAATGTGGGCAAGGGTTACCGTTATTGTAATCAACCTGTGGGTAGGTATTCCATATACGATTCTTCAGGTAACCGGTATCTTACAGAATATCCCGGCTGAGTTATACGAAGCAGCAAAGATTGATGGTGCTAATGCTGTCCAGACTTTCTTCAAAATTACTCTGCCATATATGTTATTCGTAATGACACCGTACTTAATTACACAGTTTACAGGAAACATCAACAACTTCAACGTTATATACCTTCTGTCCGGAGGAAATCCTACTCCGGTGGATGCAACCGCAGGAAAGACAGACCTTCTGGTTACCTGGTTGTATAAGCTGACTGTTGATAAGAAATATTTTAACCTGGGTGCCGTTATTGGTATTATGACATTCGTGGTATTGGCTATTGTTGCCCTGGTTACTTATCGAAATACCACATCCTACAAAGATGAGGAGGGATTCATGTAATGAGTAAGCAGAAAACAGCCACATCTGGCGCAAAAGTACGTAAAACATTTGTAAATGTTTTAATTCATATATTTCTTGCAGTATTAGCATTTATCTGGGTACTTCCGGTATTCTGGGTAGTACTTACAAGCTTCCGTGCGGAGAAAGGTTCTTATGTTGAGACCTTCTTCCCGAAGAGTTATACTTTTGACAATTATATTAAAATATTTACAGATACAAGTATCCTGAACTTCCCTAAGATGTTCATGAATACATTGATTATTGCAATCTTCACCTGTATCATTTCAACCATCTTTGTACTTTCAGTTTCATACTGTATGTCAAGAATGCGTTTTAAAATGAGAAAACCGTTTATGAATATTGCAATGATTTTAGGTCTGTTCCCATCCTTCATGTCCATGATTGCGGTATACTTTATCTTAAAGGCACTGGGATTATCCGAAGGATCCATGATTCGTATTGCGTTGATTATTGTATTCTCCGCAGGTAGTGGTGTTGGATTCTATGTAGCAAAGGGATTCTTTGATACCATTCCAAAGTCCTTAGATGAGGCAGCAATCATCGATGGAGCAAGCAGATGGCAGGTATTTACTAAGATTACCATTCCGCTTAGTAAACCAATTATTGTATATACCATCCTGACTTCCTTCATGGGACCATGGATTGACTTCGTATTTGCAAAGGTTATCTGTGGTGCAAATGCAGACCAGTTTACCGTATCTATCGGTTTATGGAAGATGTTAGAGAAAGAGTATATCAACAGCTGGTATACATGTTTTGCAGCAGGTGCTGTAGTAGTATCAATTCCGATTGCTATCCTCTTTATGTTTACACAGAAATTCTATGTAGAAGGAATGAGTGGAGCAGTAAAAGGCTAAATTTCACAGCCGTTTAAAATGTTTAAAAGAGAGGCAGTTTTTTGCCTCTCTTTGTTATATCAGTTGATAATGAAGGGTGTGGAAGATTGCGAAGGATATTTGTTCTGTGTTTGAAATAACAGGTATTTTCATTCAGACAGAATGCGTCTCAATTCTTGGCAGTACATTTTTCTGATTTTCAGATGTCTTGCCACTGCTTTGACTGGATGCAGTGGGTGTCCGGCTGATACGGATACCTCATGCAACCGGTAAGGGGCGCTAAGAATTTCAATCTACATTACATCTATTCCGGCAACCGGCGCAAAGTCACATCCGTGTTCCAGTTGCGCCTCGTTGGCACGTCCTGTGCCAACGTTGCCGGTTGCCAGATGAAATTCCAAGCGCCCCTAACCAGTTACAAAATGGTATCCGCATTCAGCCGGACAACCACTTGCATTCTGTCAAACATTGGAAAGACAGATGATAATAAGAAAAGAAAAATGTGCTGGTTAGAATTGGAGCATTCTGTCTGGAAAATAACGTTATTTCAAATGCAGAACAAAAGCATCGCATTTACATCACCCCTTCATTTCAACGAAATAAGAAAGAGAAGAAAAGGAGAATCATATGAAAAAAAGACTACAGGCGTTACTTCTTGCACTGTGCCTTACCCTTGGAACTATAGGTTCTGGCTGTGGCGGCAGACAGGATAACAATGCTGCGGGAACAGAGACTGCTGCGGCGACAGAAACTGAAAAGACCGCAAGTGTGGAAGACTCTGCTATGGCAAAGGCAAATGCAGGAGAACTGAATATCATTGATGATAAATACCGCACCTATTATGAAGTGTTTTTATATAGCTTTTATGACAGTGATGGAGATGGAATCGGAGATATTCAGGGATTAATTGATAAACTGGATTATATCAATGATGGAGATGACAGTACAGATACAGACCTTGGCTGTAATGGAATCTGGCTGATGCCGATCATGCCATCACCGACCTACCATAAATATGACATTTCTGATTATGAAAATATTGATGAGCAGTATGGAACTATAGATGATTTTAAACAGTTAATCGAAGCATGTCACAAGCGCGGAATCCGTGTGATTATTGATTTCCCGATTAACCATACATCATCGAAACACCCATGGTTTACACAGGCAGTGGAATATCTGGAGGGACTAAGTGACGGACAGCAGCCGGATAGCAGCGTTTGTCCGTATGTAGATTATTATAACTTTACAACAGATCAGTTAAGCAGTGTGTATTATAAAGCTGGCAGCAGCAATTGGTATTATGAAGGAAAATTCTGGAGTGAAATGCCGGATTTGAACCTTGACTGTGAAGCGGTGAGAGCTGAATTTGATGAGATTACATCCTTCTGGATGGATCTTGGGGTAGATGGTTTCCGTATGGATGGTGCCAAAGAATATTTTTCAGATAATACCACAGAAAATGTGGAAGTCTTAAAATGGTTTAATGATATGGTAAAGGCAAAAGATGAGAATTCCTATATCGTGGCAGAGGTCTGGACGGATCGTGAGACATATGCAAAATATCTGGAAAGTGGAATTGATAGTGTATTCAATTTTGATTTTGGAGATGGCGATGGGATTATTGCCAATGCAGTAAAAGGAAGCTCAGAGTCCGGAGCAAAAGGATATGCCAATGTCTGCGGCAAAATGGATGAGCTTTTAAGCCAGTATAATGAAAATTATATTGATGCACCGTTTTATACAAATCATGATATGGCAAGAGGTGCCGGATACTATAGCGGCGAGTATAAGGCTGCACAGATTAAGACTGCCGGAGCCATGAATCTTATGATGAGCGGCAATGTATTTCTTTATTATGGGGAAGAAATTGGTATGAAAGGCTCTGGAAAAGATGAAAATAAGCGTGCACCAATGCAGTGGTCCTCAGATGCATCTGCAGAGGGTATGTGTAAAGGGCCGGATGGAATGGAAAGCATTAAGATGACAAATGGAAGCTTGGAAGACCAGCAGGATGACCCGGATTCCATTTATAATTATTTCAAACAGGCAATCCGCCTGAGAAACCGTTATCCGGAAATCGCCCGTGGTATCGCTGCAAATGTAGAGAATCTTTCTGATAAGAATATAGCAGCAATTACCAAGACATATGATGGTAAAACCACATTACTGGTATTTAACCTTTCCCAGGAAACTCAGAAGGTTGACATTTCAGGTGTAGATTTAGGCGGAGAAGGTACTATCGGTGGAATGCTTCTGACCGGAGAAGATACAATTACGCTGGATAATAATGAACTGACACTGCCATCTTATTCCATGGCACTTATTACCGTAGAATAAAGCCGAAATGCATAAAACCGGAACAGAGTTATCGTGCCACCGGAATAAAAATGAAAAAAGCAGGAAAATTGTCTTGACAACCCCTGCTTTTTCCGATAAAATAATCAGTGCTGTGAGTGCTTTACAGCACAAGCCCAGTTAGCTCAGTTGGTAGAGCAGAGGACTGAAAATCCTCGTGTCTCTGGTTCGATTCCGGAACTGGGCATTGCCGAAAGGCAATGAACTGCGGGTGTAGTTCAATGGTAGAACACCAGCCTTCCAAGCTGGATACGTGGGTTCGATTCCCATCACCCGCTTTGCAGAATACAATTGCATATGCGATAGTGGCGTAGTTGGTAACGCGCGACCTTGCCAAGGTCGAGACCGCGGGTTCGAGCCCCGTCTATCGCTCTTTCAAAAAGCAAGAAATTTATCTTGCTTTTTTTGACTTTACAGGAAATTGCTTTCCTGTAAAGTCAAAAACGCTCCGCGAGGATGCGCACTGCGGCGTATAAGGTAGATGTCGCAAGCAACCGCCGCAGGCGCGGGAATGTGCCAAGGCACATTCGATGTTCTATAAAAGTCTGATTTGGGAACATAAGAAATAAAAGAAAGCTAGTAAAGGAGTAGATTCATAGTATGGATAAAAAAGGTGTGGCAGAGTTAAAGAGACGTTTTACAAAAGAAAATTGTACCTTTACAAGATTATGTGGCTGTTATGTAGATGCCGGTAAGAATAAGGTCGTTGATTTAAGTGAGACATTTTTAAATCTGGAAGATGAAGAATTTTATAAATATTTAGAGATTGCCAAGAAAACCTTATCAGGAACTATTGGAAATAATCTTTTGGAATTGAATTTTCCACTGGATGAAGAAGCAGCAGGAGGAAGACAACAGTTTCTTTTAGGTTTAAGGGAAAGTAAATTAAAAAATCCTGAGTTACTGGAACGTTTTTATGATATGGTCATTGAAAGCTATGACTATGCAGGCAACTATCTGATTTTGCTGTTCCATGATGCTTATGATGTCATGACCAAGACCACGGATAATAATGCACTGGATGAATCAGAAGAAGTGTTTGAATACCTTCTATGTGCAATCTGTCCGGTACAGTTATCCAAACCGGGACTGGGTTACAGAGAAGATGAAAACCGTATCGGACCAAGAATCCGTGACTGGGTGGTAAGCGTACCGGACAGCGGTTTCTTATTCCCGGCATTTACCGACCGCAGTACAGATATTCATTCCCTGATGTTCTATACTAAGGATACCAAGGCACCGCATGCGGAATTTATGGAGTTGGGATTAGGTTGTGGCGCAAGACGCACCGCAACGGAGCAGAAGATGACCTTCCATTCTATCGTCAAACAGGCATATGGCGATGATGTGGAAAAGAGCGGTGAAGTGCTGATGGAGATTCAGCAGAACTTAAATGATCTGGTAGAAGAGAAAGCAGAACTGGAAGAAGACCCGGTAATTCTGACACCGGAGCTTTTGACCAATGTTATGGAAGAAAGCGGCGTTGCACCGGAAAAGGCAGAAAAGATTGGAAAGACCTGTGCAGAGGAATTTGCAGAAGAAGCACCGCTGGCAGAAAATGTAGTAGACAGCAAAGCCCTGGCTGCCAATGAGCAGATTCAGAAGGAAAAGGAGCTGGTAGCCCAGGTTGAAGTGCTGCAGCAGCAGTTAAAAGAGAAACAGATCGAGGAAGAAGCAGACGAAGTAGTTAAGACCTATGATGTTGTGCTTCGTGTAAAACCGGAAAAAGTTTCACAGATTAAGTCCGAGGTTATCAACGGACAGAAATGTCTGGTAATTCCAATGGCAGAAGACGAACATGCCAATGTAAACGGAGTAAATACAACTGTATAATAAATAAGAATACCATCTTTACCGGCTGGTAGATTGAGCCGGTAAGGATGGTATTTGTATATAAAATCATTAAGATGAAATACTTCTTTTGAATGTCAGATTAGTGCAGATTCCGGAGATAGGATGCAAAAAATCAGCAATCCACACAGCAGAAGAAATAGGAGAAGCTGGAAGAATCTGCCCCAGCGGAAGCTGCGATGGTTTAACTGGGTGCCGTCAATGAGAATGACATCATTGGCTTCGGCGAGGGCAATGGCACCGGGATAGAAAACGCTGTTGGTAATGACGATCGCTTCATCACAATCATAATAGGATTTGCCGGCAACGGCTTCCTGTACGGCACTGTTTCCTACTTTGCCCTGATATAATTTACACTGGACTGCATAGGTGGTCCGGTGTTTTTTTGCAATTAAATCCACACCAAAATCTCTGGAAGCCTTGGTGACAGTAACCTTTGAATATCCGTTGCGTTTTAAATATCCGGCAGCATATTCTTCAAATTCGTAGCCATTCATTTTGTCAAAATTGACACCAAAAAAGAACAGCCGCAGTCCATGGAATACGGCGAACGGAAGATGTATAATAAATCTTATGAAAAAGAAAAGTATTTTTCCAATCAGGCGAAACATAAAAGAATTCCTTTCCGTTCATAATAACGGATGCTATACTGTAATTGACCCGCTTGCATTCATTATAGCATAACATAGAGGTGATAGATTTGAAAGAAGAATTGATGGAATTAAGACAGAAGATGAAAGAATACGGCATGGCGGCATATCTCATTGTTTCCGATGATTTCCATGCATCAGAATATGTAGGAGAATATTTTAAATGCCGTGAATATATTTCAGGATTTAGCGGTTCGGCAGGAACGCTGGTAATTACTGAAGATATGGCAGGACTCTGGACAGACGGAAGATATTTTATCCAGGCAGAAGAACAGCTTGCCGGCACCGGTATTACATTATTCCGGAGTGGACAGCCGGGGGTAGTGGATATTGGCACTTTTCTGGAAGAAAAAATGGAAGATGGCACCGTATTGGGGTTTGATGGAAGAACCGTAAGTACCGGCATGGCAAAGAGTTTAAAAGAAAAATTGCGGGAGAAAAAGATTACATTTGCTCCAGACCGTGATGTCGTAGGCGAAATCTGGGCGAATCGTCCGGCATTATCCTGTGATCCAATCTGGGAGCTTGGCGTGGAATATGCAGGTGAGAGCCGGAAGGATAAGGTGGCAGGGGTACGAAAAGCAATGGTGGATTGCAAGGCGGATTATTTTCTGATTCCGTCTCTGGATGAAATCGCATGGCTTTTTAATATCCGAGGAAATGATATTGCATATAATCCGGTGGCATTATCTTATGTGCTGATTGCACCGGATGAAATCCGCTGGTATGTAAATGAAGTGAGTGTGCCGGCTGACTTAAAGGAAAGCCTTTCAACTGAAAAAATCGTTATTTACGGATATGAACAGATTTATACGGACGTAAAGAAAATTCCGGCAGACAAAAGCATTCTTATAGACGAGAGTATGACAAATTATGCACTGTATGATGCCCTTCCAAAAGAGGCACATAAGGTAAAGAAGAACAGCCCGATTGAGCTTATGAAGGCAGTGAAAAATGCCACCGAAATGGAGCATGAGCGGCTGGCACATAAGAAGGATGGCATTGCTTTAACAAAACTTATCTACTGGTTAAAACATGTGAAAGATAAGCGGCAGATAACGGAGCTTGCGGTATGTGATAAATTAGAAGAATTCCGGAGGCAGGGAGAAGGTTATCTGGGACAGAGCTTTGCACCGATTGCTGCATACGGCGCTCATGGAGCCATTGTGCATTATGAGCCGGATGGGAAGAGCAATATTCCACTGGATAACAAAAGCTTTCTGCTGCTGGATACCGGCGGACAGTATCTGGATGGCACAACGGATGTGACAAGAACCATTGCCCTTGGAGCATTAAGCTCAGAGGAGAAGAAGCATTATACTGCCGTATTACGAGGAAATCTGAATCTTTCGGATGCAAAATTTAAATATGGCTGTACGGGAGTCAATCTTGACTATCTGGCAAGGGAACCGTTGTGGCACATGGGGCTTGATTATAACCACGGAACAGGTCATGGCGTTGGCTATTTGCTAAATGTGCATGAAGGACCGAATGCGTTTCGCTATCGGGAACGGTGCGGCACCGGAATCATCATGGAAGAAGGTATGATTACTTCAGATGAACCGGGACTGTATCTGGAAGGAAAATACGGCATCCGCCTTGAGAATCTGTTGCTTTGTAAGAAAGCGGAGAAAACGGAATATGGACAGTTCATGGAATTTGAAACACTGACCGTTGCACCATTTGATTTGGAAGCCATCGACTGGGAAGAATTAGACAGCCGGGAAAAGGCACTGCTTCGGAAGTATCAGCAGTATGTCTACGATACCATTGCAGACTTCCTTTCTGAAGAAGAAAAGAAATGGCTGAAGGAGCAGATTCCGGCATAGAGATATAGGTATTGCACGGGGATGAAAAAAGAGGCTTGATAAATCAAGCCCCTCTGTGTTTCTCGTAGTTTATTTCCCATAGTTTATTTATATGGCAGAATATCCTCCGTATAAGCCCGGAGAATTTCTCCGACACTCCATGCCTGGGCATAGCAGCCGCGGGAGGTGTGCGGTTCATCTCCGTCAAAGATTTCTGCAATAGAACCAATACAGCCGTGATAGAACTGCTCTCTGGTGGCATCTAACATGGCATCGGCCTGTTTGATGACTTCTTTGGAAGTTCCATAGACATGCACATAAGCAGTCAGAAAACCGCCTAAGAGGAAACCCCAGGAAGTACCCTGATGGTAAGCGTGGTCACGTTTGTCAAGACAGCCTTCATAGGTCGGATGGTATTCCTTATCATCCGGGCTTAAGGAACGAAGACCGGTTTTGGCATATAGTTTCTCGTAAACCTTATCTACAATCTTCTTTTCCTTGTCAGCATCTAACATCCGGTGCGGCAGGGAAACAGCATAAATCTGATTTGGACGAAGGGTGGCATCACCTTCCAGTCCGTCTACCACATCATAGAGACATCCATCTTTTTCATTCCAGAATTCTTTTGTGAAAGATTCCTTTGCATGCGCAGCAAGAGCAGCATAGTGGGAACCGTCTTCCCCAAAGCGCGTGGTCCATTCTTCCATCAGGCAGAGTGCGTGATACCAGAGCGCATTGATTTCTACCGGCTTGCCGTGCCGTGGTGTAGCAACCCAGTCGCCCACACGGACATCCATCCAGGTTACCTGGTCGAGACCGCTTCCGGCATGGATAAGTCCATCTTCTTCCATATAGATGGAGAAATCTGTTCCGTGCTCATAAGCTGCAATAATTTCTTTTAATTTCGGATAAATGGTTTCCTGCACAAAAGCATAATCTTCCGGAGTGCCGGTATAATCGAGATATTTTCCAACTGCATAGAAATACCACATGGAAGCATCCGCAGTGTTATACAATGGGGCGGTTCCTTCATCCGGGAACATATTTGGTACCATGCCATGGTGGACATAGCGGGCAAATGTGGTCAGGATGTCTCTGGCATCCTGATAGCGCCCGGTAGACAGAGTTAAGCCGGTGAGGGCAATCATGGTATCCCGGCCCCAGTCAGTAAACCAAGGAAGTCCGGCAAGAACAGTCATCAGTCCGGTAGACTGCCGGTATGCAAGAAAATGGTCGGCGGCAATGGTCAGAGTCTCTGCCAGTTCATCATGGTAGCCAGCTTTTTTCTCTAACGCATCAAAACGTGCCATTTCTGCGGCAGCAGTGGCAAAAGCATCCTTTTCATAAACATCTTCAATGGTGCAGACGATAGATATTTTCTTGCGGCATCCGGCGTCCAGCGGAAATTCAATCTGGTATGGCGTGTAGTTATCATCTAAAGCATCGGATTCTACATCCAGTTCTTTTTGTAACTGCATTCCGGTGGTATATTTTTCTTCACATGGAACAACGGTTCCGTCATCGGTAAAAAGACGGATGGTAACATCTTTATTCTGCTGCGGAACCAGTCTGATTTCCGGCTGCTCATAAGTAGTATCGAATTTTAAAGTGTCTACGGTAGAAGCATCATGGTGTACCCGGTAATTAAAGAGCGGAGTCAGCACCAGTGTAGCAGCATCTCCATCATTCTGGATATCATAGGAAACTGCAATAGTATTCTTGCCGTGTTCAAAGGCGAGAGTCTTTGTCATGGTAAATTCCGGAGCTTTGGTGGTAAAATGTACCAGCCCGTCATAAGTAAAGGAATTAAGGTATTCAATGCCTTTGCGGTAAGCGGTACTGCCATCGTCAGCAAGATACTGTTCTACGGTAAAATCTATTTTCTCGGAAGAACGAATCAGACACTCGTTGATTTTTGAGAGAATGACGAAACGTTCTACCGGCGGGTGCAGGCTGGCAATCAGATAGCCGTGGTGTTTTCTTGCATGGGCGCCGGTTACAGAACTGCCGGCATAGCCGCCGATTCCGTTGGTCAGAACCCATTCTTTCTGTACGCCCGCTGACATTGGGGTGAGGGCATCTTTATTTAAATGATATGCTTTCATAGAAATCTCCTTTATCGTGTAATCTGTCCGGGTGGAGGAAAGAAAAAAACAGGAAAACAATTGTAAATGTCATTTCAGGCTTCTGCTATTTTTGATACAGAATGCTGCAGAACTAAGCTGCTTTGTTTTCTTTTGCTATTCAGCCGGTCTTTCCAATGTTTCACAGCATAGCGGCACGGTTCGCTGCAATGCGGATGCATGAGAAAGGCTGATAGGGGCACTTGGAATTTCATCTAGCAACCGGCAATGCTGGCACAGGACGTGCCAGCAAGGTGCAATCTGAACATGGATGTGAATTTGCACCGGTTGCCAGATGAACGATTAGCCTTTTTGAAATTCTTGGTGCCCCTTGCAGGCTTTCTGTCGCATCCGCATGCAACGGACAGTACCGCTATCCGGTGAAAGCAACGGAAAGACAGCCTGCAATCAGAAAACAAAGGCAGCTAAGAACTGCTGCGCATTCTGTCTCCATAAAAAGGAGCCGAAGCTTGAAATAACATTGAAATATGTTTTCGTCTTATAGTTCTTTCCTCCACCCGGACTGTTTGCCTCTATTGTAACGAAATAAATCGAAAAAATCTACTGAAAAACACGGAAAAAACATAATTATTAAATAAATATAATCTACTGGATTAATCGCAGAAAAAGAGATATAATGAAAAAGAATCTGCATGAGAAGCAGCTGCAAAAAGAAAAATTGAGAGGTTTGAAGTATGAGTATTTTTGAAAACACAGTTTTAGTAGATAAGAAGGTGTCTGTTGTAAATGTAATCTTAAGGTATCTTTGTATCGCATTGGCGATTTTCTGTGTACTGGTTTCCATTATTGTGTATCCAGGAATTTTACTGGTTCCTGCAATTATCTTTGCAGTTTTCTGGTATCTTCTTAAAATTGCATCACAGATTGAATGGGAATATACCTATATTGAAGGAAGACTTAGCTTTGCACGCATCAAGGCAAAGAGAAAGAGAAAAAATGTTGCAAAGATTGAGATGGAAGAGGTTGTGCTGATTGCACCGTCAACTGCACATGAATTGTATAATTATCATAATAACAATCAGGTGAGCGTAAAGGATTGTTCTTCCAAGCAGTCGGGAGCGAAGACCTATGAAGTGATTTATAAGAACGGTAGCGGACTTGGAGATATTATCTTTGAGCCGGATGAAAATATGCTGGATATGATCTGCAACCGGAATGCAAAGAAAGTCATCAGATAGGAGAGGTGATTTTATGGCAGAGCAGGGAAATTGTGATACCTGTGTAAATTTTGTTTATGATGAAGATTACGAATATTATGTCTGTGATATGGATCTGGATGAAGATGATATGGTAAGATTTCTTACCGGCAACACCAATTCCTGCCCGTATTATCAGTTATATGATGAGTACAAGATTGTGCGTCATCAGATGTAAATTTTAAATAGGAACGGTTTTAAAGAGGTCTGCATTTTCTTCATAGACCTGATTGAGCCAGTCGCAAGCCTGACCAATGCCTTCGTCGGAATATTCGAAGGTGTTGGTCTTTTTTTTCTCATCCGGCGTGGCGGTAAAGCAATAAGGACCCGGCCACCAGGTGGCAAGCAGAGTGGTGGAGTCATCTTCTACATGCTTCTCTATGCGGTAGCGCATGCCCAGGTGGCTTCCGGTATACTGTGTTTTATTATAAAAAGGAATGGAAAATAAATCTTTACGTTGTATCATAATTGCACCTGCTTTCGATTCTTTATTAAAAATAGCATGAAAAAGGTTGTCTGGCAAGGAAAAGGGATTAGATGATAATCCCTTTTTTTCTATATTCGGTTGGTGTGATTTTCAGATTTTTCTTAAATAATCTTATAAAATGTTCCGTTGTATCATAGCCCACCTGGGAAGCAATATCTGCAACCGTAAGATTAGTATCAGAAAGAAGTACCTGGGCTTTTTCAATCCGGACCTGCTGTAACAGCTGGGTAAAGGTTTTCCCGGTAGTGCTTTTAAAAAGTCTTGAAACATGTTCAGGTGTATAGTGAAATTTTTCGGCAACCTGCTCTAATGTAACCGTTGCATAATTTTCCTGGATGAATTGAAGCAGGGCAAAACGCTGCACATCAGATTTACGGTTGAAAGTAGGAAGCTCGGAACTTTTTTCATAATTCCGGATTAAAAGACCAAAAGTTATCATCAGTGTGTAGGAAATCATCTGATCCCAGTAAAGGGAGCGGTTCAGAGATTCCCAGTACATCCAGAGAAAGCCAGAACGTATTTCATTATCATTGCCGGTGTGAAATACAATATAATCGTTGCCGTTTTCGGAATAGATATTATTTAAAAAGAAAGCGGACAGGATGTTTGGTGAATTTAAAAAATTGAAAAAGATATTATGTAAAGTGCTTTTTCGAATCAAAATATTTAAGATAACGCTGTTGTCATCGAAGACACTGACGGAATGTTTGATGCCGGGTGGAATAATACAAAGGTCTCCGGTGCGCAGTGTGAGCTGACTGTCACTGATTTTCTGGGAACAGCTTCCGTCATAGACATATAAGAGTTCAAAGAAAGTGTGGTCGTGAGTAAGTGCTGGAGAGTAACGGTTATGTCTGGTTACAGTAATAGAAACGTGGTTTCCTGCATCAAAAAAGAAATTATCTTCAAAGCGTGGAGGAATGGTTTCTTTGATTTCCGGAACCAGCAGATGCCGGCGCAGTACATCATCTATATTGATAGTACTTAAGAATTCCTGCAGGGAATACTCCTGCTGTTTGGCATAATAATATTTTTTGTAAAACTGCTCATCTTCATTCAATTTATATACTACTGTTCTTAACGCTTCATAATCCATAATGGAATCCTCCAATTTAAATATCAAAAATAGTCAATAACAACATAAAGAAAATGATATATCTATCAAAAAAAGTAAATAGAATTGGTTGTTACAAACAATTGGAAAACCACTTGAATAGATTATAATAGATTTAACAACAAAAGAAAAGTGATTTTCACAAAAACAATGATTACAGAGAAGGGGCATATGGATGAAGCAGGAAATCTTAGTAAAAGTAGAACATATGAATAAAAGATTTGGCTCTACCGTTGCATTAAAGGATGTTTCAATAGAGGTTTGTTCAGGCAGAGTTCTCGGACTTATTGGAGAGAATGGTTCTGGTAAATCAACAGTTACATCTATTATTGCAGGAATGCAGAACGCAGACAGCGGTACGATGACATATCATGACAAAGAATGGAAGCCGGAATCAATGCTGTATTCGTTGGAACATGGAATTGGAATGATTGTCCAGGAAACTGGAACAGTGCCGGGAATTACAGTAGCAGAGAATATATTCCTTGGCGAGACAAAGTTCTTTAAGAGTTTTGGCGAAAAGCATAAATGGGGACCGGTTAAAAGGAAGCTGCTAAATCAGAAAGCACAGGAAGCCTTAGATGCAATCGGTGCCAGCCATATTCGTGCAGAACAGATGACAGCAAGCCTTGATTTACAGGAACGTAAGCTGATTGAGATAGCAAGAATTATGAATAAGCATCCGGAAGTGCTGGTAGTAGATGAGACTACAACTGCATTGTCACAGAAGGGAAGAGAGATTATCTACAATATTATGGAACAGATGAAAAAAGAAAACAAAGCGGTAGTTTTCATCTCCCATGATTTGGAAGAGATTATGGAAAAATGCGATGCATTGACGGTTCTTCGTGATGGAAATATTATAGTTACTTTTGATAAGAGCGAATTTGATGAAGACAAAATAAAATCAAGTATGATTGGAAGGCAGCTGGAAGGCGACTATTATCGAAGTGATTATGATGGAAGCTGCGAAGATGAGGTTGTCTTAGAAATGAAAGATGTAAATCTGACTGGCAAACTGATTGATTTTAATCTGCAATTGCATAAAGGAGAGATTCTTGGAATCGGCGGACTTTCGCACTGTGGAATGCATACACTTGGCAAAGTCATGTTTGGAAATAAAAAACCGGAGTTTGGTGAAATAAGAATCAAAGGAAAGAAATTGAAAAACGAAGCCGATGCAATGAAGCATATGGTTGGATATGTGGCAAAAGACAGAGACACTGAGTCACTATGCCTGAATGCCAGCATCAAAGATAATATTGCTGTTGGCGGACTGGACCAGTTTACAACTGGTGGATTCCTGATTTTCCCATGGAATGAAAAGAAATATGTTCAGAAACAGGTGGAAACATTAAGCATTAAATGTGCAGGAATAAATCAGTATGTTTCGGCATTATCCGGTGGAAATAAACAGAAGGTTGTATTTGGAAAATGGATTGGACGAGGCAGTGATGTATTAATTCTGGACTGCCCGACGCGAGGCGTTGATATTGGTGTGAAGCAGGCGATGTATCAATTGATGTACCAGATGAAAAAAGAAGGAAAATCAATTGTTATCATTTCAGAGGAATTAACAGAACTGATCGGTATGTCAGACCGTCTGATGATTATGAAGGATGGAAAGATTATGCATGAATTTCCAAGAAGTGAATCGCTTTCAGAAGCAGATGCGATTCAGTACATGATATAGGAGGCGGATGAAATGAAAACAAAGAATTTAAGAAAAAATGTTATGCTCCTTGCCCCTTTATTTGGTCTTGTGGCATTGCTGGTTGCTTTCTTTATCATTGGAACATCTAAAAATATAAATGTTGCATATGGAATGAAAAGTATTATCAACCAGTCAGTTGTGGTTGCAGTAGTAGCAACAGGTGCAATCTTTATTTATACCCTTGGTTCCTTTGATATCAGTCTTGGAGCATCTGTAGCAGTAAGCGCACTGGTAGGTGGGATTGTTTATAACAAAACAGAGAGCCTGGTAATAATGTTTGCAGCTTGCCTTGGAGTGGCGGTCTTTATAGGACTATTTAACTCAGTACTGGCATCTATTTTTAACCTCCCTGTTTTCGTAACAACGATTGCAATGCTAAGTGTATTGAATGCACTGGTACTGGTTCTGATTAAGATGAATGGAACAGGTTCTGAAATAAGAGTGCCAATGATGGCGGTCAGTAAGCTGAATACAACACAGTTTAAAATATTCGTATTAGCTGCATTTTTCTTAGTATGTTTACTGGTATTCTCTTTTACTAAAGTAGGAAGAATGCAGAAATTCCAGGGCGGAAATCCAATTTGTGCAAAATTAAGCGGTATTTCTGTAAAGAAAATGTCGATTATAGCATTTATTATGTCTGGAATAGGAGTTGGACTTGGCGCATGTCTTTCCATTGTCTATGCTCCGACTTTAACGAGAAATACTGCATCCAGTGTAGGAATGGATGTCATCATAGCGATTGTATTTGGTGGTATGCCGGTATCAGGTGGCGCAAGAAGTAAAATTTATGCAGCAGTAATCGGAGCTTTTTCCATGACATTGCTCAGTCAGATTATGGTGATGTTTAATCTGAATTCCGGAATTGGACAGATGGTAAAAGCAGCAATATTTATATTGGTAGTATTCCTGGCAACCAGTGACCAGAGAGGAAAGATGTTACCAAGATAATATCCATATGGTATTAAGTGATAGTCACTTTATACATAAACATGTAATGTACAGGAGGAAAGAAACATGAAAAAAATTCTAGCAATGTTGCTGGCAACGGTCATGGTAGTAGGATGCTTTACCGGATGCGGAAGCGACAAGAAGAATGACAGTTCTGAAGTAGTAAGTACAGAACAGTCAGGCAGCAAAGAAGAGACACCAGAACTTGATATGAGTGAAACCGTTAAAATGGGTATTCTTGTATCAGATGCAACAAGTGCAGAGGCGTTGGCATTCCGGACATACTATACAGAGTATATTCAGAAACAGTACAATGTTGAGCTTATTTATTCTGATGAATTAAAGGATGCAGCAGGGGAAACATCAGCAATTGATACTTTTATTACAAATAATTGTAAAGCAATTATTTCATTCTCATCCTTTGACCGTGCAGCACAGATTGAGCAGTGTGAAGCGGCAGGTGTGTATTATGCAGTTGCAACAGGAACTTTAACCGATGAAGAATATGAGACTTATAAGGGATATGAGCATTATGTAGGTGCAATCGGGCCATCTCTTGAAGTAGAATATCAGACTGGTTATGATATGGCAAATTACTATCTGGAGCAGGGCAAGAAAAACTTTGCTATCTTCGGTGGAGCAATTCCATATTATACAGATATGCATATTTATCGTGCAGCAGGTATGATTGCAGCTATGGTAGATGCAGGTGGAGCAGATGCTAATTACAAAGGTGCTACAGATGAAGCTGGAATTATTGGACAGATTTATGCAGATGGACAGATTGAAACCGGAGCAATTGGTGATGTAAATATCGTTGGTTATGTAGGTGGATATGACATGGATGATGCATGGTTTGGAAAATGTGCTCAGATGGCACAGACTCCTGACTTAGAGGTTATCTTAGCTGTTGGAAATGGTTCTGACTTCTTTGGGACAGCAATTGAAGGCACAGATGTTAAGATTGCCAGCGTAGATGCTTATGCAGAAAGCTATGGTACTGCAATGGATGGTGGAATGCTTGATTACCTTGCAGGTAAGTTCTCAGCAAGTATCGGACCTATCTTTATTGCAACTTATCGTGCAGTACTTGGAAGCCCGATCCGTACAGAAGATGGAAATGCTTTAGCTCTCAGCCAGGGTTACTGGGTTGCAACTTCACCAGAAGAGTTCTCTGAGTACTATGCAGTAGACAGCTCTGTAGACAGCCCTGCATATACAAAAGATATGTTAGATAGACTTCTTACAGCAGATTATGCATCATTTGAAAAATTTGTAAGTGCTTATGGATTTAAAGATATCCAGGAAGAAGCAAAATAAGTAACATATTAATAAAATTTTTGTTCTGCTCCGGAATTCTCCGGAGCAGAATTTAGAAAAGACATGAGGGAAAATAACATGAAAAGTAAAGGAAGAAATAGCATTTTAAAAAAGATAATTGGAACTTTGTGTATTCCGGTAGTGACACTGCTCGTAATGATACTCTTATGTCAGAGGAATGGTGTTGTATTTTTTGAATCAGAAGGAAACTGGATTTTGTTTTTCCGGGCAACAGCAACAGTAATGTTAACGACATTTGCTCTTTCATTGAATCTGAATTCCGGAAGATTTGATTTCTCAATCGGAGCAATTTCGTTATTGTCATCAGTAATCAGTGCATCAATTTGTTCATCCCATGGACTTTCAACACCATATATGCTCGTGATTTCTATTGTATCCGGAGCATTGCTTGGACTGATATCCGGAGCAATTTATGTAATTGTAAAATTACCACCGATTATTGTGTCACTGGGAGTAACACTGTTTTACGAAGGAATGGCATTCGCACTTACCGATGGTTATGGCGTGTCATTTGTAGCAAATAAAGAATTAACAAGTTTTCCAGGTGTTTTGAATTATGTACTTGTAATTGTAATTGGACTCGTTTTATTTATTGCGATTTTTGATTATACACAATTTGGTTATGAATATAAGTCACTATTATCCGGACAGAAGGTTTCTGTTAATACAGGAATTCATGAAGTATCTAATGCAGTAATCTGTTATACCATTGCAGGCGGCTTCATGGGTGTAGTTGGATTTATTAGTGCTTCAAATACAGGAAATATTCAGATGTCTTTAAACTTTGGCTCAATTGGAGTAATGTTTACAGCTTTCTTACCGATGTTTATCGGTGGATTTATCGGACGGTTCTGCAATGAAAAAATTGGTTATCTGTTAGGAGCAGTAACAACAGCATTCATATCATTGATGTATGCAAGATTAAATGTAGATGCATCCATTCAGCAGATTGTTACTGCAGTTATCCTGGTATTGTTCCTGATTTATCTGAATAACGAGAATAAGGTAATTGAGCTTGTAATGCTGAAGAAACAGTTGAAGAAAAAAAGACAAGAGGATAATTAGATGAAATATAAAGGAATCATTTTTGATTTGGACGGAGTAATCTGCTTTACCGATAAGTATCATTATCTGGCATGGAAGAGACTGGCAGATAAACTGGGAATATATTTTGATGAAACCATAAACAACCGGTTAAGAGGCGTAAGCCGGATGGAAAGCCTTGAGATTATTTTAGAGAAAAGTACAAAGAAATATTCCAAAGAAGAGAAAGAAGATTTCGCAGAGCAGAAAAATAAGATGTATGTGGAATTGCTGGAAGACATGACACCGGCTGATTTGCCAAAAGAAGTAAAAACAACCTTAGATGATTTAAGGAAACAGGGAGTTTTACTGGCAATTGGTTCATCCAGTAAAAATGCAAAGAGAATATTAAAACATTTAGGATTAGAAAATTATTTCGATGCCATCAGTGATGGAACGAATATTACAAAATCAAAACCTGATCCGGAGGTATTTTTGAAAGCAGCAGAATACCTGCAGTTAGAACCACAGGAGTGTCTTGTTGTAGAAGATGCGGTGGCAGGGATAAAAGCAGCTACAGCTGGAGGCTTTGATAGTGCAGGATTGGGTGAAGCATCCGAATGTGAAATGACAACATATCCATTGAGCGGTTTTGCTGAACTGAGAAATATTAATTAAGAAAAGGAGCAGCCGTGGCTGCTCTTTTTGTGCCTTAAATGAAAGGAAAAAGAGATGAATTATAAAGAAAAACCATTTTATTTAGATGATGTAGACATTGCCTGGGTAGAAAATACGCTGGAAAATATGAGCCTGGAAGAAATGATAGGACAGTTGTTCTGCCCGATTGGATATTCAACGGATCCGGAGTATCTGAATATGTTATTACATTTCCATATCGGCGGATTATTTTTCCGGGATGGTGTGGCAGAAGAGATGCAAAGTACATTTACCTATGCGCAGGAGCACACAAAGATTCCGCTTCTGATTCCATCAAATTTAGAAGCGGGAGGAGATGGAGCGGCTACCAATGGAACTGCATATGGAAAACAGATGGCATGTGCAGCTGCAAATGATCCGGTATATGCATATCGTCTGGGAAAGATTGCCTGCTCAGAAGGAAGTGCATTAGGAATTAACTGGGCTTTTGCACCGGTAGTTGACATAGATAGAAATTATCATAATCCAATTACCAATGTCAGAACATATGGCGATGATCCGGAGAAGGTTTATGCCTATGCAAGGGAGTATCTTCGTGCAGCAGATGAATGCAATATGGCAGTCTCAATTAAGCATTTCCCGGGAGATGGTGTGGATGAAAGAGACCAGCATCTTTTGACATCGGTAAATAGTCTTAGCATGGAAGAATGGGATAAATCCTATGGAAGTATTTATCAGCGGCTGATTGACGATGGTGCCAAAACTGTTATGGCAGGGCATATTGCAATGCCAGCGTATCAGGAACATTTTAATCCACAGTTAAAGGGCAAGATTGTTCCGGCTTCTCTTTCCAGAGAGCTTTTGGTGAATTTGCTTCGGGACAAATTAGGATTTAACGGACTTGTCATTACAGATGCAACACCGATGGTCGGATTTACGGCAGCCGGTAAACGAAGTGAAACGGTACCAATGGCAATAGAAAATGGCTGTGACATGATTTTATTCAATAAAGATTTAAAAGAAGATTATCAGTTTATGCTAGATGGTTATAAGAATGGTCTGTTATCCCGTGAAAGATTACTGGATGCAAACAGACGCATACTGGCATTAAAGGCTTCTTTAAGATTACATGAAAAGAAGATAAAAAGACAGCTGGTTCCTGGAAAGGAAGCATTAAAAAACTTACGCACCACGGAGCATATACAGTGGGCAAAAGAGCTGGCAGACCAGTCTGTTACACTGGTGAAAGATATTGCAGAGAATCTTCCAATCAGTGCGAAGAAGACACCGCGTATTTTGCTGGAAATTTTAGGACATTTTCCGTCCAATGAAAGAGTAGTCGGAAAAGTAAAAGAAGAACTGGAAAAGAGAAATTTCCAGGTATTCCTCTATGAGAAGGAAGATTTCGAAAAGGGTGTCGATAATGTAACAGCTTTTAAAGATAAGTATGACATGGTAATTTACATCGGAAATGTGGAAAATGCCAGCAATCAGACCACCAACCGGTTAAACTGGTATACCTTCTGGGGACAGGGAAATAATGTTCCGTGGTTTGCAGAAGAAGTACCGGTAATTTTTATCAGTGTAGCCAATCCATATCATTTACTGGATGTGCCAATGATAAAAACGTATATTAACTGTTACTCCAATAATGATTATGTATTAGAGGCAGTAATAGCAAAGATTGCCGGAGAAAGCAGATTTAAAGGAGTAAGTCCGGTAGATCCATTCTGTGGACGAATCGAACTTTCCTACTAAAAGAATAACGAGACATAAGGGAGAACCGGTTATATGTATATCAGCAGATTAAGAGTAAATCATAAAAAAAATCCATTAGGTTTTAATTTGGCAAAAATCCATTTGTCCTGGGAAGTAAAGGATGTCTGTGGAAAATGGGCCGTGGAAACAAGAATTATAGTATCAGAGAGCAGCAATATGGAAAAGCTGGTATATGATTCCGGAGTACAGGAGAATTATCATGAGAACCAGATGCTGGTTTCCTTCGACTTAAAACCAAGAACCAGATATTACTGGCAGGTAGAAGTTAAAGATGACAAGGGAGACTGCGCAAAAAGTAATCCGGCATGGTTTGAAACGGGAAAACTGCAGGAAAGCTGGACCGCAAAATGGATTGGAACAGAAGAAAATGAAAAGAGAATGCCTCTTTTATATAAAGAGTTTGAATTAAAAGAGAAACCGGAGTCTGTCAGATGGCATGTATGTGGTCTGGGATTATATGAAGCATATGTCAATGAAAAGAAGGCGGGCAGAGAATTTCTTATGCCGGGTTATCATTGCTATGACAGCTTTTTAGAATATCAGACACTGGATGTTACAGAACTGTTATCTCAGGGAAAGAATAAAATTGCGGTTCTGTTAGGCGAAGGCTGGTATAAAGGAAGATTTGGATTTGATGGTGATTACAGAAATCTATATGGTAATCAGAAGAAGTGCATTGGAGAATTACATATACGATATGCCAATGGACAGGAAGAATGTATTGTAACAGACAGCAGCTGGAAGGCAGAAGAAAGCAGCATATGTGAAAATGGAATCTATGATGGAGAACATATTGATGAGACATTAGAACACAAAATGCTTTCCGTGGAGGAAATAGAAGAAACAAGACCACTTGTGGAACGATTTAATCCAAGAATTCATAAAGTAGAAGAATTTCAACCGGTATCAGTAAAACAGGAAGATGAAGCACTTTTGCTGGATTTTGGGGAAACAGTCACCGGTTGGGTAGAAATAACTGGTGCATTTGAAACAGGTCAGAAAGTTATGATGCAGTATGGAGAAGTTCTGCAAAAGGGCAGATTTTACAGGGATAATCTCCGTACTGCCAAAGCAGAATTTACATATGTATCGAAAGGAAAAGGAGAAACCATACGTCCTCATTTTACCTATTATGGATTTCGTTATGTGAAGATAAAAGGTCTGAATCCGGAAAAAGAATATAAATTTACTGCTTATCGTATTATGTCTGATATTGAGAGAACCGGCTGGGTGGCAACAGATCATGATAAGGTAAATCATTTATTAGAAAATACACTGCGTTCCCAGAAATGTAATTTTCTGGATATTCCAACGGATTGTCCGCAGCGTGATGAACGAATGGGCTGGACAGGTGATGCGGGAATTTTTGCATCCACAGCGTGTTTCCATATGGATAGCGGAAGTTTCTTTCATCACTATATGAAAAATATGCAGGCTGAGCAGGAAAAATGTAATGGAGCTATTCCGTTCTTTGTTCCAAGACCAAAGGTAAAAAAAGAAGAACATACGAATCCTTTCTATCTGGATTCCGGAGCGGCAGTATGGGGAGATGCAGCAACGCTGATTCCATGGAGACTCTATCAGTTTTATGGAGATAAGGCAATGTTAGAGGAGCAGTATCCTGTTATGAAAGCCTGGGTGGATTACGAATATGAGAGAACAAAAGAGAATGAGATTCCGTATCTGTGGCAGAATGACAGGCAGCTGGGAGACTGGCTGGCATTAGACAATGGAAATATCAATAATCCGATTGGAAAGACAGACAGTGGCTTTATCGCATCCGTTTACCATTATTGGTCAACCAAAATGGTGAAAGAAGCGGCAGAAAGTCTAGGATTAGAGGAAAGTAAAGTATATGCAGAGAGAGAAAAAGAGATTCGGAATGCAATTTTAAATTATTACTTTCCAGATAAAAAGTTTTGCTTGGAATACACACAAACCGCTTGTGCACTTTTGCTTTATTTAAAACTTTATCCAGAGGGAGAAAGAGAAGTTATAACGGCAAAACTGGCAGAGTTACTTAAGAAAAATAATGGACATTTAAATACAGGTTTTGTTGGAACACCAATTCTGTGCATGGCTTTGTCAGAGAATGGACAAAATCAGCTTGCTTATGACCTGCTTTTAAACGAGGACTATCCAGGATGGCTGCATGAGGTGAACCTTGGTGCAACAACGGTGTGGGAACGATGGAATTCATTGGAAGAGGATGGAAGTATCAGCGGAACCGGTATGAACAGCTTAAACCATTATGCATATGGAAGCATTGCAGAATGGATATACAGATACATGTGTGGTCTGAATCCGTCTATAGGAGAGGCGGTAAAGATGACCATATATCCGATGCCAGATCAAAGATTTAAAAAAGCAGAGGGAAGCTGGAGAAGTGTATTTGGTAAATATGTCTGTGCATGGAACTGGAAGAGTGAGCAGGAAGTAGTCTGTAACATAGAAGTTCCATTTAATGCAAATGCGAGATTTATTTTGCCGGATGGAACGGAAGAGATATTAGACTGCGGAAAATATGAAAAAATTTTAAACATGCGTCCTTAGAGAAGGTGTAAATATGAAGAAAACAATAAAAAAAGAATTTCTATTTATGGCAATTGGTTTATTTCTGGTAATGGTAATTGGAATTACGGTAATTATCGGAGAGGTAACAAAAATTGAACAGGCAGAGCAGCTTGTTACGGATGGCTATATTTCCATGGAGAAATATTATGGAAGAGTGGAAAAGAAAATTGAAACCTGTCAGAAATATGCCAATATTTTAACCGCACTCAGTGATGAAGACATGCTGATTGCCGGGGATATCAGTGGAAATATGGAAACAGAGGAAGAAGCCATTGCCCAGTATCTCACGGAAATGGAAAAGCTGACCAAAGATATTTCAGAGCAGAGTTTAACCGACAGTTTTATGACTTACAGCAGTGTAAATAAAGAACTGATGGAGCAATTGAAAGAATGCAGACAGGCAAGAGATGATGGAGATATTGCAAAAGCAAAATCCATCATTGGAGGCAGTGCATTAGAAAAAATACAGGCGCGGGAGTCGGCATGCAATGATTTTCAGGAAAAGTTAGATGAGAATGTAAAACGCAGTTCACAGAATATGAAAGCCCGGACCCAAAAAACTTATCTTATCAGTGTAACAATCGGCATATGTTTTCTGATTATCTGCTTAGTTACATACATACTGGTGAATAAGGCGATTATTCAGCCACTCAAAAAAGCAAGTTTACAGTTAAACCAGATGGTAGAGGATATCCAGAATGGAAATGGAGATTTAAGCATCCGGATTCCGGTAAAAAGGATGGATGAGATAGGACAACTGGTTACAGGAGTAAATCTTTTTGTAGAAAAATTACAAAATATCATGAAGCAGTTAAAAGATGGTTCATCCGATATGGACGAAGTTGCAGATAAAATGAACAGGCAGGCTGGAAATATCGGAGAAGAGACCATGAATATGTCAGCTGTAATTGAAGAGTTATCTGCAGGAATCATGGAAATTAATGACCGTTCCGGACAGGTTAGTGAACGGGTTGGAAAAATAGTAGAAAATGTCAGAGATATATCAGAGGAAACCGGAAATGGAGTTCAATTCGTAGATGAAATGCGTGAACGGGCAGATTATATCGAGAAAAAAACAGCAGAAAGCAAAAAAGAAACCAATGATATGATTGGCAGTTTAGGACATAGCATTGCGGACAGCTTAAAAGGAAGCAAAAAAATCTATGAAATAGGAAATCTGACAGAACAGATTCTTGGAATTGCAGAACAGACTAATCTTTTGGCTTTGAATGCTGCAATAGAGGCTGCAAGAGTAGGAGAAGCGGGAAAAGGATTTGCAGTAGTAGCATCTGAAATCAGGGAACTGGCAGATAATAGCCGGGAGACGATGGGTGAGATACAGACAATTAATATGTCTGTGACCACAGCAGTCAGCACACTGATTGAACAGGTGGAAAAAATGATGGAGTTCTTAAATCAGAACATATTGCAGGATTATAACGGTTTTGAAATGATGGCTTCCCGCTACCGCCAGGATGCAGACTATATGGGAGATTTTTGCGGAACAATCAATCATAATGTGCAGGATATGTATCAGGCAATGGATGAAATGAAAGAAAACATGGATACCATAGCAACGTCTATCGATGAAAGCTCGGAAGGGTTACAGGTCTTCGCAGGAAGTGTCGAGGATTTGGCAAAAGCAGTAGAAGATATCAAAGAGCAGTCATATGTAAATCAGACCGTATCAAATGGACTTAAAGGAGAGACAGAAAGGTTTATTAATATATAGTGTTTATTAAAGAAGATATTTAATGGAGAGGGAAAATGCTTTTTTGTGGGAGAAAAAGGAAACATAAATTTCATATAGTACAGGCATTATTAGCGGTAACACTATTACTTCTGCTGTCTTTTGCACAGAATGCGAATGCAAAAGAGCAGGAAAATGGTGAAGAAATTTATGAAACAGAGATAGGTGAGTTAGAGCAGAGTACAGAAGAAACAGAGGACACAGAAGATGTAGATAATACAGAAGAAAACAAGATAGCCTTTTTTTCACAGACTTATGGAAGTGGCACGATTTCACTGGGCAGTTATAACGGTGGAGGAACAATTTCTTTGACAGAGGATGTGACAGCTTCAGGCATTTGTCAGTTAAATGGTGTTTTGGATATTGATTTGAATGGCCATAAGATGACGATGCAGAATAACGCAAGTTTTATGTTATGCAGCGATAATGCAGTACTCAATATCCGGGATTCTGCCGGTGGAGGTGTCATTTACGCATCCTGTCAGTTAATCTGGATCTATAGTGGCGGAACAGTAAATTTATATGGTGGAACATTGGAGGGGGAGAATATGACAAAGTTTCCACAGAGTGGTGGCTGCGTGAACTTATCCAGAAACAATATGGGAACACCGGTATTCCACATGTATGGTGGAGTTATACGTAATTTCCAGGCATCACAGTATGGCGGTGCAGTATATGTGGCAAGCACTTTCTCCGGGAAGAAACCGTCTTTTTATATGTATGGAGGTACAATTGAAAATTGTAATGCATCAGAAGGAGCTGCTGTTTATGTAGATGATTCCGGAGATGGACCAGGCTATTTCTATATGAAAGGTGGAACGAAGACAGAAGAGGGCGGTGAAAGCAAGGCTGTGATACATTGCGCAGCTTATAATGGAAATAAGACTAAGAATGCCATATATAATTATGGATATTTTGGAATAGAGGGTGTTATAGATATAGAAGGAATTGTATATCTGCACCAGAATAACTGGGCAAGCACGACGAAGCATTTTATTAAGGTTACAGACAGGCTTGTTGTAGTGGGAGATGGATATATAGATATTGATTCAGCATATCCCAACAGTAATGCAGTCTGTACCGGACATACAGTTATTGAAAATGCGACACAGACCGAAGGAACTTCGCAAAATCCAATCTCACAGGAAGAATTTTATACTTATTCCAGTTATTTTATTAATTCTACAAAAGGATTGATGATTTCGGCGGGATTTGACCCGACGAAGAATGAAATGGCTGGAAAGGAATATCCGTCCAACTGGCCGTCTTATCAGGCAGATTTGTACAGCAGGAAGTATACCTATAAAGATGTAAAGGGACAGACCATGCTGATTCAGGCTTCTGATTCACCAGGAGACAAAAGACAGATGCAGAATTATAATTATCTGATTTATACAGAACGGGATAAATTAGAGGAAGATTATGCTGTGTACTATAGTATCAAAATATCAAAACGGGATATTGGAACGGATGACAGATTAAATGGGGCTGTATTTTCACTTAAGAAAAAGAATATAGCGGAAGACGGAACAGTGCGTTATGAAGATATCGGAATAAGTGGAACAACCGGTATGGAAGAAGATGGCGTGGCGGCCGGTGAAACTTATATTTATCTGGATGCTGAGAAAATGGGAAAGTTAATGGTAGATGATGGAACTTATGTTTTGACAGAGGATACTGCGCCGGATGGGTATGTGGCAAGAGGTGAATTAGCTGTTATTGAAATTAAACATAAGCTGGATGAAAGTACCGGAAAGACAGTATCAGTTGTAGAAGTGGTTGCCAATAACAAAGTGCTTGGAACGTCTGAACAGGTAGTGAATTCTACATATGGCGACAAAGGAATGCTGGTGAATAAAGAAATTGTGTTTACTTTGAAGAATTCTACGGAACTGTTAGAAGAAAATATAGATTATACCATTCAGGTGGATAAGTACCGTGACACAGAATACCAGCAGAGACTCTCAGGAGCGCATTTTGAATTATATACAGCAGAAGAACCGGTTACACTGGTGGCAAACGGAACAACAGATACAAATGGTACGGTAAAACTGCTGGATTTAAATGGCTCAGAATTTACCTGTTCAAAAGGAGCCCATTATAAATTAAAAGAAGCAGAAGCACCGGAAAACTTTTATCTGATGTCAGATGAGATAGATATCAGGATAAAAGAAGAAAATCAGGTATTTATCAATGACGTTTTATTGGAAGATGGAAATACACTTTCCGGGGCAGATGCAGGTGGCACAACAGAATATGGGGACTGGCGTGTGACAAGGCAGGAAGATGCCATAGTATTTTCTGTTTATGACGAGGAAAAACCACCGACATGGACTTTACAGGCAAGAAAATATGGAACAAAAGTAATTGATGCATTGGCTCTGTCTGGTGCAGAATTTACGTTATATCAGGTGGAATCATCCGGCGAAACGGAAATTATATCGCTTACAAGTTCGGATGGAACAGATGGACATGAAATCGGAGAATTAGAATTTACAGATACAAATGGAGAAACACTGCAGCTTGCATGTAATACAACCTATATTCTGCGGGAAACACATGCACCTGTGGGATATGAAATAATGGAAGATATTATCTTAAGTATAAATGAGGATGCTTCACAAATAGAAGTAACGCAGGGTGGGGCAGGTTATGGAGAGGCATCATATGATGCGGTAAATAAGGTATTAACACTTTCAATTATAGATAAAGCAGTATATCGTATGCCAGAAACAAAAAGTGGAGGGCTCTATCCGCTTGCGGTTATCGGTACACTTTTCATGAGTTTTTTTGCCGTACTAATGCTGGTGATTTCCCAACGCCAGCAAAAAGTATAGGTTCTTCCCCAATCAGTAGTATAACTTAGTTTTTTTTAAATTCCCTAAAAATGTAAGAATGATTGACAGTGTTGATATAAACTGGACGATTGCAAGGCGGCCTGGAGCACCGCTTTGATAATTGTCTGAACAAGTAAAGGAGAGAGAATATGAAACAGAGAGTAAGAAGATGGAAGGCAATGATGATGGCAGTAATGCTGGTACTTAGTATAATTCTGCCGGCGAAAACGGTTAGGGCAGCAGATCTTGCCACTACGATTCAGGTAACCGGAATCGAGGAAGGCTGTAATGTTTATGCATATGCAGTTGCAATTGATGCTGTAGATGCAAATAGAAATCATTACTGGAAATACAATCCGGAGGGAAATGTTGAGTCGAGAGTAAAAGATGGTAAAGTGGATACAGATGATCTGGTTTATTTTTATATGAATCTGAATTCAACAATGGGAGCTGATGACTGGGATTTACATGATGGAGAAGGAGATGCTGTTGTAGATAAGACTGTATTACACATGCAGTATAATGCTGTAGATGGTTCCTATAGTGTATCAAATGTAAAACCTGGTTTATATGTAATCGCTGCAAATAAACAGGTCAAAGAATATTCTTATAGTGGTAATGTGGTTGCGGTAAATTATCAGTACAGCGGTACTGGAATAGCATCTATTGCAGATGAAAACGGAGTGATTCATGTAGCAGCGAAGAAATCCAGCGATCCAACCATGAAGAAGGAAGTAATTGAAAATGGAAATGCATATAAATATGGGGATGCGAATATTGGAGACACAGTAGAATTTAAGATTACGATGACAATTCCGGATTATCAGGGATCCTGGTTATCTGATAAGTTACATTATAATATTAAGGATTCACTCACAGATGGACTGACTCTGGATGTAAGTTCTATTAAATTAGAAGGAACATCCATCAATGATTTATTTGTAACAAACAAGAAATGTACTTCAACCAATATTACAACCTCCACAAGTGGTTTTACATTAGATTTATATGGTGAGGATGTTTATCAGTATGCAGGAAATACGATTGCAATTACTTATCAGGCAAAAGTAAATGAGAAAGCAAAAGTAAACTTTGATTCAGATGAGAATAAAGCAACTTTAAAGTATTCTACGGTAGCATCCGGTACTGATATGAGTGATCCGATGCAGGATATCACACATCATTATACATTTGGATTTGATACTCTGGTAAATGGAACTGGTTCTGAGAAAACTACAGAGATTACCAAATATGGTGTAAAGACAACGACAGAACTTGATAATAAAGTAGCACTGGACGGTGCACAGTTCAAGTTATTTGATGCAAATGGAAAGCAGTTATATTTTACCAGTGATGGTGAATATACTACCGAGACAAGTGGAACATATGATTATATTGTATCAAAAAACAATGGTCAGCTGACAGCAACCGGTCTGGATGCAGGTACATATACTTTAAAAGAGTCCAAGGCACCATTGGGATATGCATTGGATAAGACTACTTATACGATTGTAATCACACCGACTTATAATGAACTGACAGGAGAATTAAAGAATTATACGGTAAGAGTAAATGGCGCAACTGGAAATTCTATTACTTTTACACATGAAAAGCTGGATAATGGAACAATAAATACAACAGACAATGCTGCAAATGCAGATACGTTTGGAATTAATAATACACCACTTATTACCTTACCGGAGACAGGTGGAGCAGGAATGATTGCACTGACTGTTGCAGCAGTTGTCTTAATGGCAGGATTTGGAACAATGTTTGTTTCATTGAGAAAAAGAAAACAGGTAAAATAATTAAGAGAGGGCAAAGTAGAATGAAAGAATCTGTACGTAAAACATTAATGTTTCTCATGGCAGTTGGCTTTTTGACAGGCTTTGCCCTGCTGCTTTATCCAATGTTTTCTAATATGTGGAACGAGTATAATAGCAAATTAAAGTTTGAAGAATATCAGCATGAAAATGCAGAAAAAGCGGAGGATACCAGTTTAGAAGAGGAGTGGGAGAAAGCAGCGGCATATAACGAGCGGTTGCAGCCAATTGTAATTCCTGATAGTTTCATTCAGGCAGAACAGGAGGAAGTAACACAGCAGGATAGTGAATATATGTCCTGCCTGAATCAGAATGGGGATGGTATGATGGGTTATCTGTCTATTCCGAAGATTGGCGAAATTATACCTGTATATCATACTTCCAGAGAAGAGGTATTACAAAAAGGAGCAGGGCATATCCAGGGTTCATCGCTGCCCATCGGTGGAACGTCAACACATGCATCTATAGCAGCACATAGGGGAATTCCAGGAATGTCCCTGTTTACAGACCTCGATTTACTGGAAGAAGGAGACCAGTTCTACTTATATATATTAGATGAGATTCAGGCATACGAAGTGGATCAGATAGAAACTGTGATGCCGGAAGATACAGAGATTTTAAATGTAGAAGAAGGGAAGGATTATGTAACGTTGGTTACCTGTACGCCATATGGTGTAAATACGCAGCGTTTATTGGTGCGTGGACATAGAGTACCTTATGTAGAGGAACAGGAGAAGGAGCAGGAAAGACAGGCAAAGAAAAGCATTCATACGAATTATCTGGCATGGACTTTTATTGGAATAATAGCTGCTATAGGCTCCATTGTAATATGCAGAAGTATCATCTGGATGATAAAGAAAAAAAGCAGCCATGGAACAAAAGGGAGAAAGCACAGGAATAAAATAGTTTGTAAAATACTATTCATAATGATATGTTTTGCTGGTCTGCAGCCAGAGAGTGTACGGGCAGAGGAGGATATTCCGGTATCGGAACCATGTTCTATTACTTTTGAAATTCCCAATGCATACCGTGCAGCTTTAAAAGAGCAGAAGCTGGAGCTTAGGCTATATCGCATTGCAGATATTACAGAGACAGGGGAATACCGTGATTTAGAAAAATATTCCGGGTTAAATATACAGGAGTTATCCGTGGAATCATCCGCCCGTGAATATAAGAAAAAAGCAGAAGATGTGGCGGCATCTCTTGGGGTTACCGAATGGGATGAGAGTGCAAAGACAGAACCGGATGCAGAGATTGAACTGACAGATAATACAGGAAGCAAGGATGGAATGGAAGCCGGAGTATATTTAGTTTGCATGAAACCGCTTTATTTATCCGATGAAGTCTATCAGGCAGAACCGTATCTGATTACACTGCCTGGTTTTATGGAGAATATCGAAAAAACAGGTGATGGAAAGTATGTCTGGATGAAGGATGCGGTAGTGGATTTAAAGCTGGCAAGGAAGGCAGTTTCAAGACCTCAGGAACCGCAGGAAGAAAGGGAGAAACCTGTGACTCCACTGGAAACAGAGGAGATTAAGACAGGCGATGAGACGGAATGGCAGCAGACTTTCGTATTACTGGCAGCTTCTGGAAGCATATTGGCGGTATTGTTGTTTTTAGGAAAAGTTTCATTGAGGAGAAAACGGGATGAGAAAAGAACTTCTGGACGAATTGATGATAATATCGGAGGAAGAAAAGAAGTATAAATCAGGACAAAGTACGGTGGAACAAAGTCTGTATGCGAAAGATAACCTGACAGAGATTGACAGAAAAAGATTACTGCAGCGAGGAAAGCTGATTACGGTACGTCCACACAGCCGGTTTGTGGATTTCCCGGAGCATAGGCACAATTATGTGGAAATGATGTATGTGGTACAGGGCAGTATTACACATTATATAGAAGGAAAAGAACTGGTATTGCGTAAAGGAGATGTGCTGATGCTGAATCAGCATGTGTCACATGCAATAAAAAGGGCTGAGTATGAAGATATTGGAATTAATTTTATTGCATTACCGGAATTTTTTGAAGTTCCACTTACGATGCTGCATGAGAAAAATGTACTGGCTGATTTTGTAATTGGTGCAATGCGGCAGAAGAATCCAGTTTCCCATTATCTGCTATTTCGTTTAAAAGAAGATTTACAGGTGGAGAATCTGATGGAAAATATGATAGAATCCATGCTGCATACACATTGTAATGAAGATATTGCCAATCAGTATACCATGGGGCTTGTATTTTTATATCTGTTGAATCATCTGGAAAATTTGAGCCATAACTCATCCCTTGATTATAAGGAAACTGTTGTACAGGCGGTGATGGAATATATTAACAGTGATTGCCAGAATGCAAATCTGACTAAGATTGCGGAAGATACCCATCAGTCGATGACAGTATTGAGTAAATTGATGAAGCAGAAAACAGGATATACATTTCAGGAACTATTGCAGAGAAAACGGTTTCAAAAGGCAGTATATCTGTTAGTAGAGACTGAACTTACGGTGGAGGACATTGCACTGGAAGTTGGTTATGAAAACCAGAGCTATTTCTATCGGCAGTTTCAGAAACGCTATGGAATGACACCAAAAAAATATCGTGATTTACATAAGAAAGACGTGCATATAAGAATTTAAAACAAGGAAAATAAGGACAGTTTTTTGGTCTAATGAGAGGCTAACAAACTGTCCTTATTTTTGTTAGATTTAGATTAACGAACAGGAAGAAGGAGTGTGAAAATGAATACAAAATATTATCTTGCAGTGGACATTGGTGCATCCAGTGGCAGACACATGCTGGCACACTTAGAGGATGGAAAAATAGTTTTAGAAGAAATCTACCGCTTTTCTAATGAAATGATTGATCGGAAAGGTTATAAAGTGTGGAATGTCAGAAGACTGTTTCAGGAAATTCTTTCAGGAATGAAAAAGTGTGCGGAACTTGGAAAAATTCCATATAGCATGGGAATTGATACCTGGGCAGTGGATTATGTGCTTTTAGATGAAAATGACAGAAGAATTGGTGAAACAGTTGCTTACCGGGATAAGCGGACCTATGGAATGGATGAAGAGGTATACAGATTAATAACGGAAGAACAGTTATATTTGAGAACAGGAATCCAAAAACAGATTTTTAATACAATTTACCAGCTGATGGCATTAAAAAAGACAGAACCAGGCCAGTTAGAACGTGCAGAAACTTTTTTGATGGTTCCGGATTATTTTAATTTCCTGTTAACAGGCAGGAAAGTGCAGGAGTATACGAATGCAACTACAACACAGCTGGTAAATCCGGCAACAAAAGACTGGGATGATGAACTGATTGAAAAGCTTGGAATAAAGCGGAATATCTTTCAAGAGATAAAAATGGCAGGCTGTGAAGTCGGAGCACTTGAACAGGAGATTCAAAAACAGGTGGGATTTAACTGCAAGGTGATTCTGCCACCGACACATGATACAGCATCAGCAGTTGTAGCAGTGCCGTCCCGGAAAGAAGAGACCTTATATATCAGTTCTGGTACATGGTCTTTGATGGGAACAGAACGGCTGCAGGCAGTTTGCAGCAAAGAAAGTATGCTTCACAATTTTACCAACGAAGGCGGTTATGGATATCGTTATCGTTTCTTAAAAAATATCATGGGATTGTGGATGATACAGTCGGTTCGAAAAGAACTTGTTCCGGATATGAGTTTTGCGGAAATCTGTGAACTGGCAGAGAAAGAAAAAATAACCTCGCTGGTAGATGTAAATGATGAAAGATTTTTAGCACCGGAAAGTATGGTAGAGGAAGTAAGAAGTGCTTGCTGGGAGACGCTGCAGCAGGTTCCAAAGACAATCGGAGAAATAGCGGCTGTTATTTATAACAGTCTGGCAAACTGTTATGCCATGGCAGCAAAAGAGATAGAAATAATTACCGGACAGAAATATCAGGAACTCCATATTGTTGGAGGTGGTGCAAATGCAGATTTTCTGAACAAACTGACAGCAAAATATACCGGAAAAACAGTTCTGGCTGGACCGACAGAGGCAACGGCATTGGGAAATATTTCCGTACAGATGATTACAGCAGGAGAATTCGCTGATTTGAAAGAAGCGAGGGAGTGTATTTATCATTCCTTTGAAATTAAATTATATAAAGCATAGAGAAGGAGATTAGAAAGTATGACAAGTTACGAAATGGCAAAAGAAAAATATGCCGCATGGGGAGTAGATACGGAAAAGGCAATGGAGCAGTTAAAAAAGGTTCCGGTTTCCCTCCATTGCTGGCAGCTCGATGATGTAATGGGATTTGATAATGATGGTGCATTGACCGGTGGAATCCAGACAACAGGAAATTATCCGGGAAGAGCGAAGACACCAGAACAGCTTATGGCAGATATGGAAGAAGCAATGAAACTTATGCCGGGTACAGCAAAATTAAATATTCATGCGTCTTATGCTATTTTTGAAGAAGGCGAATTTGCAGACAGAGATGCTTTAGAGCCGAAGCATTTTGCAAAATGGGTTGCTTTTGCAAAAAAACATCATATGGGAATTGACTTTAATCCTACATTTTTCTCACATGAAAAAGTAAAGAATGGATTGACACTTTCCAGTCCCGATGAGGAAATCAGAAAATTCTGGATTGAACATGGAAAGGCATGTATCCGCATTTCGGAGTATTTCGCAAGAGAAACGGGAATGCCTTGCGTTATGAATATATGGACCGGAGATGGTTTTAAGGATGTGCCGGCAGACCGAATGGGACCACGCATGAGATATAAGGATTCCATAGAGCAGATATTATCAGAACCATATGACAAAAATCTCGTAAAACCATGCGTGGAATCGAAAGTCTTTGGCATCGGAGTAGAATCTTATACGGTAGGTTCTGCAGAATTTACGTTAAGCTTTGCTGCAATGCATGAGGGCTGTATGCCGCTTATGGATAATGGACATTATCATCCACAGGAATATGTTTCAGATAAAATACCTGCAATGTTGTGCTTTTATCCAGAATTTGCATTACATATTACAAGAGGAGTGCGCTGGGATTCCGACCATGTTCTTTTGCTGGATGATGAAACAAAGGAAATGGCAAAAGAGATTGTAAGAAATCAGGCACTGGACAGGGTGTATATGGCATTGGATTATTTTGATGCAAGCATTAATCGTGTTTCTGCACTTGCAACAGGATTCCGAAGCTGGCAGAAGGCTCTGCTTATGGCTTTATGTACTCCGAATGAACAGTTGAAGGAATTACAGGATACCAATCAGCTGGGCAGATTAATGGTAATGCAGGAGGCAGTAAAGATGCTTCCAATTGGAGAAGTCTGGGAAGAATATTGCAGACGGGAAGGTGTTACAGATGATGCACATTTCTATGATGCAATCGAAAAATATGAAAAAGAAGTATTGGTAAACCGTAACTAGAGAACATACAAACAATAATAGTTGAGAAAGAAAAATATCAGAAAGATATAATAAGAGGAAAAGAGAGAATGAAGTTTTTAGATGCAGAATTTGTACAGGGATTCATCCGTATGGCAAATGATGGCTGGGAACAGGGATGGCATGAAAGAAATGGCGGTAATTTATCGTATCGTGTAAAACCGGAAGAAGTAGAAATGGTAAAAGAAAATTTTAATAGTAAAGAATGGCAGCCAATCGGAACATCTGTGCCATATCTTGCAGGAGAATATTTTCTGGTAACTGGAAGCGGCAAGTATTTTCGCAATGTGATTTTGAAACCGGAAGATTCCATCTGCATGATAGAACTGGATGAAAAAGGAGAAAATTACCGTATTGTCTGGGGACTGGTAAATGGTGGAAGACCAACTTCTGAATTACCGAGTCATTTGATGAATCTGGAAGTAAAAAAGAAGAAAAATCCAAATTACCGGGTTGTATATCATGCACATACCACCAATATTATTGCCCTGACCTTTGTTCTGCCGCTGGAAGATAAAGTATTTACAAGAGAACTTTGGGAAATGGCAACAGAATGTCCGGTTGTATTCCCAGATGGAATTGGTGTTGTTCCGTGGATGGTGCCGGGTGGCAGAGAAATAGCTGTTGCTACCAGCAAATTGATGGAAAAATATGATCTGGCAATCTGGGCGCATCATGGTACATTTGCGGCAGGAGAAGATTTTGATCTGACATTTGGACTTATGCATACGGCTGAAAAATCAGCAGAGATACTGGTGAAGATGTTATCTATGCAGAGTCAGAAACGTCAGACAATCCAGCCAGATGAATTCCGGCATCTGGCAAAAGATTTTAAAGTAACACTGCCGGAAAAATTTTTATATGAAAAATAGAAAGTAATCGTTTTTGCTGGAAAAGTATTCAAAACACAGGTCTGTTATGGCTTGCACATTCCATCCCAAGATGATAGAATAAAGATGACATTAGAAATTATAATGTTGGGGTGATAAGGAGTAGATAGGGGAAAGAATGGAAAATAAATTCTGTTACCTGAAAGGGCTTGTGGACTGCAGTTCGGGACAGATTCAGGACTGCAATGTAAAGCATGTGTCCAGGTGTCCGCGGGAAGAAGACACGGCTAAGAAGGAGAGCCGTCAGGCGTTCTGCTTCTTAAAAGGACTGGTAGACTGTGCTCCGTGTGATGTGCAGGACTGCAATATTAAGAGAGTGCGTAGATGCCCGAGGGAAAATTAAGAATTGCTGCTGAAAACGGAAAAACTGTTTTCAGCAGTTTTTTACGAAAGAAGAGAACCTATTTGTATGCGAAAACAGGGGGCTATCATGAAACAGACCGAAAGACCAATTGCAGTATTTGATTCAGGTGTAGGTGGAATAAGTGTATTACGTGAACTGGTACGCCTGATGCCAGATGAAAATTATATATTTTTTGGAGATTCTAAAAATGCACCTTATGGTGGAAAAAGCTTAGAAGAGGTGCGGGAACTTACGGAATGCCATGTAAGACATCTTCTGTCGGAAGGAGCAAAAGCAGTAGTGATTGCCTGTAATACAGCAACCAGTGCAGATGTCTCGATTTTGAGAAAAGAATATCCTGATGTACCGGTGGTTGGAATTGAACCTGCATTAAAGCCTGCAGTACAGTTTATGGAGCATCCGCGGGTACTTGTTATGGCAACGCCAATGACAATCCGGGAAGAAAAATTTCAACGGCTTATGGCGCGTTATGAAAAGGAAGCGGAGATTTATCCGCTGGCATGTCCCGGAATTGTGGAATTTGTTGAGCGTGGAGAATTAAACAGTGCAGACTTGAAGGCGTTTTTATACAGACTGTTGAAACCATATTGTGAGGGAACAGTGGATGCAATCGTTTTGGGATGTACCCATTATCCTTTTGTAAAGGATGCAATAGCAGAAGTGATGGGGAATACAGTGGAATTTTTTGATGGAGGAGCTGGCGTGGCACGGGAGACCAGACGGCGGCTTATGGAAAAGGAATTATTGTATACTGGAGACAGAGAAGGCAGGGTAATATTTGAAAACAGCGCGGCAACACTGGAAAAGCTGCGATTGTGCGAAACATTACTTAATTCTAAATAAAATATAAATTAAATGGGAATATTTTTTTAGATTTTTTTAGAATCCTTTTCGAAAACTGACACACTTTAGACACATTTCATGGCTATAATGAATCTATCAAATGAAGGAACGCAAAAATAAAAAAACAGATTTCCTTTCGTTTGAGAAAAAAGTGGCAATAATTTCCTTTTAATAGATGAAACATTTTCATAACTAAACTCCTCGAAAAAACAGTCCGGAAGGGCTGTTTTTTCATGCCAAAAAGAAGGACTGATTTCTAATTGTGAAAAAGTAACAAAAAAATCTGGAAAATATATAAATATTAAGTAACAAAAAAAGAAAAAATATATTGCTATTACCAACAAAAAGAGTTAACATAGTTCCGGGTTTAGGAGAATGTAAAAAGAAAAAACAAGAGAAGAAAGGAAAGAGGTCATATTATGGAATCTTATGAATTTCTGCTTTTTTTAGCAATTATTTTAATTTCAACAAAAGTATTAGGACTTTTCTCACGAAAAGTGCATATGCCGGCAGTAGTAGGAGCACTGGCAGCCGGTATTATTTTAGGACCATCTGTATTAAAACTTATCACACTGGATGGAACCAACGGAGTATACCTTGAAATTACAGCTGAAATCGGAGTTATTTTTCTGATGTTCTCCGCAGGACTGGAGACTGATCTGAAAGAAATCAAGGCAAATGCATTGGCATCCTTTATCGTTGCTTTAATCGGAGTTATTGTTCCTCTGATTGGTGGATTTTTAGGGTATGCATTGTATTTCCATACAGATTTTGCAGATTATCAGGAGGTATTGAAATCTGTCTTTATCGGAGTTGTGCTGACAGCAACATCTGTGAGTATTACAGTAGAAACATTGCGTGAACTGGGACGTTTAAAGGGAAGAGTCGGAACAACCATTCTTGGCGCAGCCGTTATTGACGATATTCTTGGAATTATTGTACTTACCATTGTAACAAGCTTAAAGGATACCAGCGTAAATCCGGTTACTGTTATGGTTAAGATAGTCCTTTACTTTATTGTAATCGGAATTTTATTCTTCCTGGTATCAAAATGCAAACCATTAATTGAAAGCGAAGGTCAGAAAAGACGTGTTACTGTATTTGCACTGGCATTCTGCTTCCTGTTATCCTATGTATCGGAAAAATTCTTCGGCATTGCAGATATTACAGGGGCATATTTTGCAGGACTGATGCTTTGCAGCATGAAGAATGGTGAATATGTAAAAGACAGAATCAACTTCCCGTCTTACTTATTCTTCTCACCGGTATTCTTCGCAAGTATCGGTATTAAGACATCCTTAGACGGAATGACAGGTTCTATGGTAGGATTTACCATTATCCTTTTAGTTATTGCTTTACTGACCAAGGTGGTTGGATGCGGACTGGGCGCAAAGTTCTGCCGCTATACAAATAAAGAAGCATTACAGATTGGTGTCGGAATGATTTCCCGTGGTGAGGTTGCGTTAATTGTTGCCCAGAAGGGATATCAGTGCGGCATGTTAGACGATAGATTCTTCGCACCAATCGTACTGGTAGTAATCGTGACAACATTGATTACCCCGATTCTGCTGAAGCTGGTAATGCATGATAAACAGTCTGAACAGCCGGCAGCATAAAAGTCAGATAGCGCAGTAAAATAAAATCCTGCAGACCAAAAATAAATGTAAGTTTGTTACATTTGCGTCCGCAGGATTTTCTTGTAATTGCGCATAGCTATTGATTTTATTATTATTTGCAGCTTGCTATTTAGTATTTGCTATTTAGATAAACGTTTGTGTAGTCTGCCAAAGCAGGGATGCTTATCGGGGCTGTTAGTAGTATCTGGAATTTGTTCTTTATCTGGCAACGCTGGTACAGGGATGTACCAGCGAGGTGCATAGGAACAGGGATGTGACTTTGCACCGGTTGCCGGAACAGAGACAACGAAAAAACAAATTCCAGATACTACTTACACCCTGATACCGCATCCCGTCTTGGCAGACTACACAGACGCCATTCAAAAAGATAAATTATAAAATGTAAAGAACTATCGAAAGAAAAGAAAGAGGACAAAACGTGGAACAAAAGAAAACTCTTGGACAATTGTTTGTACCAATCTGCCTGGAAACATTATGTTATATGCTTTCCGGCATGGTGGATACACTGATGCTTTCATCTGTGGGAGATGCAGCAGTCGGTGCTGTTGGAACAGCCAATACCTATATAGGTATTTTTATCATTATGTTTTCTGTTATTTCAGCCGGAATGATTGCGGTTATGACGCAGTATATCGGTGCCGGAAAAGAGGGGATTGCATATCAGGCAAGACAGCTTGGCATGTTATTTAACGCTATTGTAGGAGCAATTCTTGCGGTATTTTTGTTCTTCCAGTCAGGAATGATATTATCAGCGGTTGGTGTGGCAGATTCTCTGATGGAGTATGCAAAAACATATCTTAGGATTGTGGGAGGCGGATGTATTTTAAACGCACTGATTCCGATTTTCTCCAGCTACTTAAGAGCGTTTGGATATACCAGACAGCCTCTTGTGGCAACGGTATCTGCCAACATTTTAAATCTTATCTTAAATGCAGTATTCCTTTTTGGGTTCCACTATGGAGTAGCAGGAGTTGCTGCAGCAACAGTAATTTCAAGGGTATTGAATCTTGGGCTGGTAATCTGCTTCGGACATTATTATATCCATGCGAAGGAGAAGAAGGAGAGGCTTAAGAACCGTGTAGTATTCGGACAGATTGTCAAGGTCGGACTGCCTTCTGCCTTGGAAACAGCACTATATAATGTGGCAATGACTTTGATTATCCGTTTCTTAAATCAGATGGACGCCAATGGAATGAACGTAACAGCCCGTTCCTATGCTATGCAGATTACAAATTTTTCTTACTGCGTAGGTGCAGCGTTAGCCCAGGCAAATGCAATTATGGTCGGCTGGCGGATAGGTGCACAGGATTATGAAGCCTGTGATAAAGGAACCAGAAAAGCAGCAGTTGTAGGCGTAATTGTTGCGACGATACTGGAGAGCATCTTTGCATTATCGTCCCACTGGCTGATACGGATGTTTACGGATGACCCGCAGATGGTATCTCTGGTTGGAAAGCTGCTGGCAATCGATATTGTCCTTGAAATTGGACGGGTGACTAATCTGGTATACGGAAATGCTTTAAAGACCAGCGGCGATGCAGTATTTACTACAGTGATTGCTGCGATATTCATGTACCTGTGTGCGGTGGGGGGAACTTATTTCTTCGGAATTCATCTAGGATTGCTGGTTTGTGGAGCATATATCGGTATGGCAATGGATGAATGTGTCCGGGCAGTGGGAATGATTTTACGGTGGCGGAGCGGAAAATGGAAACAGAAGGTATTGATAAAAGAAAACGCCTAGTATAAAATAAGAGAAAAATTGAAAGTAAGGAGCGGAAGCATGGCAGATACTGAGATTAATCTGGCACAATTAAAAGAATATAAGACTGGGGAATACCAGTTAATCGATATCAGAAATGAGGATGCCTTCCGCTATGGAAGTATCAGGGGAGCAGTCAATCTGCCGGAGCAGGAGATTCTTTTGAGAAAAGAGGAGCTATCGGCAGACAAGCGTCTGATACTATTTTGTGCCAAAGGAATCAACAGTATCGGAGTAGCGGAAAGACTAAGGGAAGAAGGTTTTGATGCAGTCAGCTTAGAGGGCGGCTATGGCGCATATCTGCTGGACAGTTTCCAGAAGAAAACATCAGAGAAAGAGGAACGCTGTCAGGAAATTGAGAAGAGCATCCGCAAGAAATTTCATAAAGCAATCTTTAGTAAATTCGCAAAAGCAATCAATGAATACGAACTGTTGCAGCCGGGAGACAAAGTGGCAGTATGTATTTCCGGTGGTAAAGACTCCATGCTGATGGCAAAGCTCTTTCAGGAATTGCAGCGGCATAATAAATTCCGATTTGAACTGGTATTCTTAGTGATGGATCCGGGATACAGTGAGATGAACCGTAAAGTGATTGAACGGAATGCAGAGCTGATGCAGATTCCGATTACGGTATTTGAAACACAGATTTTTGATGCGGTATATGAGATTGAAAATTCTCCGTGCTATCTGTGTGCGAGAATGCGCCGCGGTTATTTATATAGTAAGGCAAAGGAATTAGGCTGTAATAAGATTGCACTGGGACATCATTATGATGATGTCATTGAGACCATTTTAATGGGAATGCTCTATGGTGCACAGGTACAGACCATGATGCCGAAGCTTCACAGCACGAATTTTGAAGGAATGGAATTGATTCGTCCGATGTATTTAATCCGGGAGGATGATATCAAGCACTGGAGAGATTATAATGATTTGCATTTTATCCAGTGTGCCTGCCATTTTACCGATACCTGTACTACCTGTGACCCGGATGGACGTACCGTATCAAAACGGATGGAAATCAAACAGCTGATTGCCAGATTAAAAGAAGTGAATCCATATGTGGAAAATAATATCTTCCGCAGTGTGGAAAATGTAAATTTAAGTACCATTATCGCTTATAAGAAAGATGGGGTAAAACATTCTTTTTTAGAAACCTATGTGAATGGAGCGGATGAGTAACATGCAAAAAGTTTCCGATACGGAAGCTGTAGTTGTTAAAACAGAGACTTTCAAAAAAGTAAAGAACCCAAAAGGAGCATAAAACCATGGGGAAAGAAGTAAAGACTAATGCCATGCGGATTTTAGACCGGCATAAAGTGGCATATGAAATCTTAAATTATGAATGTGATGAATTTATTGACGGACTGCATACGGCAGAGCTTACCGGAGCACCGGTGGAGCAGACGTATAAGACACTGGTCATGCAGGGAAAAAGCAAGGCATATTATGTCTTTGTGGTACAGATTGCAGAAGAGGTGGATTTAAAGGCGGCAGCAAGAGCGGCCGGCGAGAAATCCGTAGAAATGATTCATGTAAAAGATATTACAAAGATTACCGGTTATGTAAGAGGCGGCTGCAGCCCCCTTGGAATGAAGAAACAGTTCCCGACCATTTTGGATAAAAGCATGGAACAGTTTGATAAAATCTATATCAGTGGCGGAAGAATCGGCACATCCATGGCATTATCTCCGGCAGACTTAGTGGCAGTAACCGGAGCAGCCTATGCAGATATTACTGCAAAATAAATGAAAGAAATGAAATAAAAAAAGTAAGTGGAAGGAGCGTATTTATTATGAGGGAAACATTAAAGAGAATCAAAGCAGATGTTATATTATCCGCCATTCTTTGTGTGGCACTGGGAGTTATTCTTATGATATGGCCTGCACAGGTAACAAAGGTACTTTGCTATATTTTAGCAGCTATTTTATGCGTGATGGGAATCGGACATATTATTTCTTATATGAGAAATAAACTCGAAAGCAGGCTGGGACTGGCAACCGGAATTGCACTGGTTATTTTGGGGGTATGGATTCTGGTACAGCCATTGAACTTTGCAAAGATATTCCCGGTAGTAATCGGAGTCGTATTGCTGATGCATGGTCTGGAAGACTTACGGATGACCATCGAAGCAAAGCAGAATGGTGACACAGCATGGGGAATCCTGCTTTTGATTACAATTCTTAATTTTGCATTCGGAATATTATTAATCTGGAAAGCTATCGAGATGGTACAGATTGCTATGGTAATCGTAGGAATTGCACTGATTTATGACGGACTGAGTGATTTGTTTGTAGTATATCGTGTGGCAGGTGCTGTCAAAGCGGCAAAACAGGCGGCAGAAGCCATTGATGTAGAAGCAGTAGAAGAAGATTCAGAAGAAAATGAATAATTTAGAAGCATAATCAGGAGGCGTATTATCAATGCGGCAGATGGAGTTTAAAATGGAGAGAACCGGGTTACTGGAAGTAGGAGATGTGTTACCGGTGACAGAGAGTAAGCTGCCGACTTCCTATTACTATACACTTGGAAATGCATTTGCAATGTCAGCAAATTATACCTTCCGGGAACGCCTGAAGTCTACCGAAGGGACGGTAGTGGATGTAAAGGAAACACCGAAGGGCTTTTTTGTGACGGTAGAATTTGATGAGTAAAAAAGTTGTAATCGCAGATAAAATGTTATAGAATAGGCGTGTGGGGTAACAAAAGACAAAGAGGAGCAATTTAGATGCGTTATCTACCAATAAAAAGGGTGGAAGCCGGAATGGCACTGGCTCAGGACATATTAGACGGTCAGGGAGTCATGCTTTTAGGCAGACATCAGATTTTGAATCAGGAACAGATAGAGAATCTGGATAAGATGGGTTATCCGGGTCTTTATATTGATGATAAGTTTTCCGAAGAAATAGAGATTGCCGAAGTAATTAAGCCGTCTATTCACTCAAAGAGCCTGGAAATAGTACATCATCTGTTTGTTGACCGCATGGAAGAGGAAGATGTCAGTGAACAGGAATGGCAGATCCGGGAAGCTGTCATGCAGGTGGTGGACAGTCTTCTGGAAAATGAAGAAGTAATGTATAACATGATGAGCCTTAAGAATTATGATGATTATACTTATTTTCATTCTGTAAATGTGGGAATTTTATCCGCAGTAATCGGAGCACATTATGGAATGGATGAGTATGAGCTCCGCATTCTTACTACCGCTGCGTTACTTCATGATATTGGAAAAAAATTCTTAGAGATAGATATATTAAATGCACGTCGTGCACTGACCGAGGAAGAAAGAAGAATCGTATTACAGCATCCGAAGTTAGGATATGAGTTCCTGAGGGATAATTTTGATTTTGCACCGGAAGTATATCTTGGTGTATTAGAACATCATGAATGCTATAATGGCGAAGGTTATCCGATGCGCAAATCCGGTGATGAAATCAGTATTTATGGAAGAATTATCAAGCTGGCAGATGTGTATGATGCCATGATTTCAAAACGGCCATACCGTGATCCGATGCCGCCGGCAGATGTCATTGAATATATAATGGCAATGAACGGTTCGGAGTTTGATCCGAAGCTGGTGGAAGTATTTTTACGCTGGGTGGCTGTCTATCCGGCAGGCTGTGAAGTGGAACTTTCTGATGGCAGAATGGCAGTAGTAAAGCATAATTATCAGGGATTTGTGCTTCGTCCCATTGTAAAAGTCTGTGATACAGGAGAAATCATAGACCTTAAGAATGATAAGGAAGCAAGAAGTATCACCATAGTGCGACTGGTCGTTTAGACGGCTGTTTGATAGGAAGATGAGAGGAAGTTATGACGAATCAGGGAAGGAACGCAATCGATACACTGCTTGCGGAGAGCCTAAAAGAGCTGACAATCAAGCAACCTATAGAAAAGATTACAATCAAGGAGATAACTGATAAAGCGGGAGTTATCCGTCCGACCTTTTATAATCATTTTCAGGATAAGTATGAACTGTTAGAGTGGATTATCCGGACTGAATTATTAGAGCCGGTAAAGCCGTTGATTCAGAATGGAATGATTGATCAGGCGTTAATTATTATATTTGCTGGTATTGAAAAAGAAAAAGATTTCTATACCAAAGCAAGCCGCTTAGAGGGACAGAATTCTTTTGAAGATATTGTAAAGGAATGTATTACGGGAACATTGATAGAAGTATTGGAAGAGAAGAATCTGGATAAGAAGATTCCGTCGCCATGGCTTACAAAAGAGCGGATTGCCCGGTATCATGCCCAGTCCTTATGTTTTCTGGTAATTACCTGGATAAAAAGTGGAATGTCTATGCCTGCAAAAGAGATGTCGGATATTTATAATTATATGATTCGCAATTCTATCGCAGATATTATAGGCGATAATTAATATACAAATTGGCAGATATGTATAGCAACTGTTACAGATTCTACAATTTGTATATTGGATTGATACAGCCAAAAAAGATTGCATATGTTCGGATGCAGTCTTTTTTTTTATACTCTTACCTAGAAAAACATGAAAAAGAAAGAGATGGTAAAGAGATGATTAAATTTGGAAAGGGCGTCGTAAAGCACAGAGTCCTGATACTCATTATCAGTTTTGCTTTACTGATTCCAGCAGCATTTGGTTACTTTAACACAAGGGTTAACTATGATATCCTTTCCTATCTGCCAGGTGAATTAGAGTCCATGAAAGGACAGGATATTCTGGTAGATGAGTTCGGTACAGGAGCATTTTCCCTATGTGTCATTGAAGGTATGGAAGATAAAGATATCTCCACCCTTCGGGAACAGATTGCAGATGTAGACCATGTTAAATCTGTTATATGGTATGATTCACTGGCAGACTTATCCGTACCAATGGACGTATTGCCGGATGAAATTTATGACATATTCAACAATGATGAATCGGACAGCACGCTGATGGCGGTTTTGTTTGATACTTCCATGTCAGCAGATGAGACAATGGATGCCATTGAAGAGATTCGTGGAATCACAACAAAACAGTGTTACTTAAGTGGTATGTCAGCAGTTGTAACAGACATTAAGGATCTGACCAACAAAGAGGTTCCGTTTTATGTATTGATTGCAGTATTGTTATCTGTTCTGGTACTTTCCCTGACAATGGATTCCGCAATCATTCCGTTGTTCTTCTTATTAAGTATCGGAATGGCAATCGTATATAATCTGGGAAGTAACGTAATAAAAGGAGAAATTTCCTATGTAACGCAGGCATTGGCGGCAGTCTTACAGCTTGGTGTTACCATGGACTACTCCATTTTTCTGTGGCACAGTTATCAGGAGAATCAGGAACGATTCCCGGGAGATAAGAATCGTGCCATGGCACATGCAATTTCAAATACCATTACTTCTGTAGTCGGAAGTTCCATTACTACAGTAGCCGGATTTATTGCATTATGCTTCATGAGCTTTACCCTGGGACTTGACCTTGGTGTGGTAATGGCTAAGGGTGTTATCTTTGGTGTAATTGCCTGCGTAACCATCCTTCCATCCCTGATTCTGGTATTTGATAAGGCAATTGAGAAAACCAAACACCGTGTTATTCTGCCGGACCTTGGAAATATTGCAAACTGGATTACCAGCCATTATTACATATTCATTATTTTATTCCTGGTAATCTTAGGGCCTGCAATCTGGGGTTATAACAATACGAACGTATATTATGATCTGGCTGGTACATTGCCGGATTCACTGGAAAGTATTGCAGCAAATAACAAGCTGGAAGAAAATTTTGATATGGGTGCTACCCACATTGTTTTAGTAGACAGCAGCTTAGAGCCAAAGACCATATCGAAGATGATTGATGAAATCGATGATGTGGATGGTGTAAAGGCAACACTTGGTCTGGATGCAATCGTTGGACCGGCAATTCCAAGAGATGTCATCCCGGATTCTATCCGTGGCGAGCTGGAAAATGAAAATTATGAACTGCTGCTGATTACTTCCGAGTATAAAGTAGCATCAGATGAAGTAAATGCACAGTGTGATGCCATCAGCGGCATTATTAAGAACTATGATGAAAATGGCATGTTAATTGGTGAAGCACCATGTACGCAGGATCTGATTACCACGACAGACCATGACTTCAAAGTCGTAAGTGCAGTATCTATCGGAGCAATTTTCGTAATCATCGCAGTTGTATTTAAATCTATATCACTGCCGATTATCCTGGTAGCTGCAATTTACTTTGCAATCTTTATCAACATGGGTATTCCGGCATACACCGGTACACAGCTTCCGTTTATCGCATCCATCGTAATCGGAACCATTCAGCTGGGTGCAACGGTTGACTATGCAATCCTGATGACCAATAAATATAAAAAAGCAAGATATAAGGGAACCGGGAAGAAGGAAGCAATTACAAGTGCCTTGCAGAGCTCAATCCAGTCCATTATCGTATCCGCATTAAGTTTCTTCGCAGCAACCTTTGGTGTAGGACTTTATTCTGATATCGATATGATTAGTTCCTTATGTACATTGATGGCAAGAGGTGCACTGATTAGTATGTTGGTTGTAATCTTTGTACTACCTTCATTGTTTATGATATTTGATAAAGTAATCTGCGTAACCAGTGCTGGTTTCCGCAACAAGAACAAAACGGTATAGATTAAGAAGGAGGACATAACAATGAAATTTTCAGAATTAAAGAATAAATTCAAAAATAAATATGCGATTCGTGTAATCGCAGGTGTGCTGATGGTGGCAATGCTTGGAACCAGTTATGGCGTATGGCAGGTAAATGCAGCAAAGCCATCTACCGAAAGCGTATCAGAGGAGACTACTGAGAAAGAAGCTTCTACGGAGGATACAGATGCAGAAAATGCAGACGCAGAAGAAACCAAATCGGAATTAAAAGACCAGCTGGGAAATCTTCTGAATTCCGATAAGGAAACAGAAGAAACCGGAAAAGATGAAACAGTATATATGATTGCAGATGCAGATGGTACCGTAAATAAAACCATCGTAAGCGACTGGTTAAAGAATAAAGAGAATGCAGATACTTTGGAGGACGCATCTGATTTAAAGGATATCAAGAATGTAAAAGGCGATGAGACCTTCAAACAGGATGGAGATAAAGTAACCTGGGATGCACAGGGAAATGATATCTTCTATCAGGGTACTACGGATAAAGAAGCTCCGATTACCCAGAAAATTACTTACTATCTGGATGGAAAAGAAATTGCTCCAAAGGATTTAGCCGGAAAGAGCGGAAAAGTTACCATGCGTTTTGAATTTACCAATAATGAGAAGACAACAAAGACTATCGATGGCAAATCCACAGATGTCTATGTTCCGTTCTCTGTTGTAACCGGAATGGTATTAAATGATAACTTCACGAATGTAGAAGTTACCAATGGAAAAGTAATTTCTGATGGAAAAAACAATATTGTGGTAGGAATCACAATGCCAGGTTTAAAAGAAAGCCTTGGTATTGATGATGCTGACCTTGGTGATGATGTCCAGTTCCCGGATTATGTAGAAGTAACTGCAGATGTAGAAGATTTCTCACTGGACATGACAGTATCCATGGCATCCAGCAACCTTCTTTCTGAAATGAATGTAAATGGAGATATTGACTTATCTGTATTATCCGATACAATAGATGAGATGACTGATGCATCTGACCAGTTGGTAGATGGTAGCAGCGAGTTATCCGACGGACTGAAAACATTACAGAGCAGTCTTGGAGAATTTAAAGCTGGTGTTGGAACAGCACAGTCTGGTGTGAAAGATTATACTTCTGGTGCATCTGCAGTAGCAGATGGTGCAAATACCTTAAACTCCGGCATTGCAAAGCTTGCAGAAAGTGCTCCGGCACTGACAAGTGGTGTATCTGCATTAAAGACTGGTGTGCAGCAGGCAGGAGCCGGTGCAACACAGATTAATGGTGGAGTTGCCCAGCTGGTAGATGGAATCGGAACCTTGAAATCTACTGTAAATGGCAGTCTTGCAGGAATGGATGCTTATGCATCTTCAGCAGATGCACAGGCAGCATTTACTTCCGCATTGACTGATTATACCAGTGCAGCAGTAAATTATCTTGCAGTATTACAGCAGTTACAGACCCCGGGAAGTACATTAAACGGTGCCTATTCACAGGTAGTAGCAGCAACCGGTGGCGGATTACAGGCGGTTAATGCAGATGCTAATATTTATATGCTGGATGATACAACCAATGCAACACTTTTAGCAGTAACTACCCAGGCAGGCAGTGCGGTTGATTTCAATAGCTTAAGCACAGCTTATGCAGCCCAGTTACAGAATATTTCAGCAGTTGCAACCAAGCTTGGAACTACAGGTGGTGCACAGGCACTGGCTCAGGTACAGGCAGGACTTGCACAGTTTGATGATACACAGCTTGCAACCTTAAAGACTGGAGCAGCATCCTTAGATGCAGGCCTGAATGGTGACGATGGAATTGTAGCAGGTGTTAATACATTAGACAGCTCTGTAAATGGCGCACTTTCACAGGGAATTACAGATTTGACCAATGGTGCAAAACAGCTGGCAGACGGAGCAAATACCTTAGTTGCAAATAATGACAAACTGAATGCAGGAATGACTTCTTTGAAGAGTGCAACAGAGCTTCTGATAAATGGTGTAGACCAGTTAGAGGATGGCTCTGAGACACTGGCAGATGGAATGGCACAGTTTGATGAGCAGGCAATTGAGAAACTTGCGGATGCTTACAACGGAGATTTGAAAGAGCTCTTGGATAAAGTAGATGCAGTGCTGGATGCTGGAAATGAATATAACACATTTACCAGAACAGCAGATGGTGTCAAAGGAAATGTAAAATTTATTTGGGAAACTGCTTCCATTAAGGCAGAGGTTTAAGTATAATAATTTTAAGAGAAAGGAGGACGGAAGATGAACTGGATAGAAACATTAATAATTGTATGCGGACTTTCCATGGATGTATTTGCTTCAGTAGAATGTCAGGGAGCAATGTTAGCTAAGATTCGTACCAAACAGCTTGTGCTGGTGACATTACTGGTATCCGTATGGCAGGTAATTGTTTTATATCTTGGAAATCTTGGAGCCGACCTCCTGTGTAAATATGATATTAAAGAATCACAGGTTATATTAGGTGAAGTGATTTCAGTGGCAGTATTCCTGTGTCTGGGAATCCGGCTTTTGATTAAAGCCTGGAAGAATGACCGGATTGATGAACGCCGGGAAGAGAACCTTGGCGTACATAAATTCGTACGGATTTGTGCTGTAACATCATTTTATACATTCCTGACCGGTGCAGCATTTGGCTTTCTGGGAACAAGCCTTCTGTCATTAATACTGGTTGGAATCATACTTACTGTTGTCTGTGTAGTCGGTGGTGCTTATGTTGGATATCATTTCGGCTATGAACAGAAGACAAAGGTATATCTGATTGGAGGAATTCTTCTTCTGATTGGCGGAGTAGATGTAATAATAAGGTTTATATTATAAATATAAGGGCGTGAAAATACCGCCGGCAACTGCGTTTGGGAGCGCAGCTGCCGGCGGTATTTGTATTTTCCCCTTGTTAAGTAGCAAGGGCGGGGGGTATAATAGCCACAAGGAAAGGAGGCAGTGACCACAATGCTGAAACTTCGAATTGGACAACTACATCAGGACATTATTATGCAGCCGGGAGAAAGCATCGCACAGGCACTGCTTCGGAAAGATTATAAGGTTCCTATGGCATGTGGTGGAAACGGCACCTGTGGGAAATGCAAAGTAGAGATAGACGGTGCATGGGTGAATTCCTGTAAACTCTATCCGAAACCGGAAGAAGATATTATAATTTCCGCCTTTGGCTGGGGAGAGGGAAGAGAAGAATTAACCCAGATTGCAGGAGTAGAAAAAATAAATATAACAGAAGGCAGAGCACGGGAGGCAAAAGGACAAACGAGAAAAACTTTCCTTGCAGTAGATATCGGGACTACCACCATAGCTGCAGCGCTGGTAGAGAAGGAAACAGGTGCAGTGCTTGCCACAGCAGGCTGCGGCAACAGCCAGCGTATATTTGGACAGGATGTATTAAGCAGAATTAAGGCATCTGTAGCGGGAACGGGTGAAAAATTAAAGACATTAATCCGGCAGGATATTTTAAACCTGTCAGAAGAGATACAGAAGAAACAGAAAGACATTGTAATTGAGCATATTTATATTGCAGGAAATACCACCATGGAACATCTTTATATGGGAGATTCCTGTGAGGGACTTGGTAAGGCACCATTTACTCCGGTCAGTCTTGCAGAACGAAAGGACAGCCTTTCGAACATACCGGTGACGTTACTGCCTGGAATTTCAGCATTTGTGGGCGCAGATATTGCAGCTGGCATGCTGGCGTGCGGGATGGATGAAGAAGAAAGACCTTCCCTGCTTTTGGATTTGGGAACCAATGGAGAAATGGTGCTGGCATTAGAGGATAAGATGATTGCCACCTCTGCACCGGCAGGACCGGCATTAGAAGGTGGAAATATTTCATGCGGTGTTGCCAGTGTGACTGGAGCAATCAGCAAGGTGCGTGTCATTGGAGAGCGGACAATTATTGGAACGATTGGAAACACACCGGCAACGGGAATCTGTGGAACCGGCGTGTTAGAGCTGGTAGCTGGACTTTATGAAAATCATATCATAGATGCATCCGGTCAGATGAAGGAAAAATACAGGGAAGAAGGCTTTCCTCTGGCACGGATGAAGGATGGAAAACAGATTACTTTTACCCAGCAGGATATCAGAGAGGTGCAGCTTGCTAAAGCGGCAATTCACAGCGGAATCGAATTACTGTTAGAGCATGCCGGCATTTCCATGGGAGAGATAAAAAAAGTATATTTGGCAGGAGGCTTTGGGGTATATCTGGATGTGCATATAGCAGCAGGCATTGGACTGCTTCCGGCGGAATTAGAGAAGTGTACAAAAGCAGTCGGAAATACATCTCTGCAGGGCTGTATCGCCTATGGAAGTTCGGAAGAAAACAGGAGCCGCACGGAAGAAATGATAAAAAAATGTGAATCAATCAATCTTGCAGAACAGGCGGACTTTGAGGAACGATATGTTGCCAATATGAATTTCCCAGAATAGAAATAAAAGAGGAAGAAATCATGAAGAAAATATTACTCACGGCAGTAAATGCAAAGTATATTCATTCGAATCTTGCGGTTTACAGCCTGCGGGCATATGCCAGAGAATTAAAAGAAAATATAGTACTGGCAGAATATACCATTAATAACCGGACAGAATATATTTTAAGGGAGATTTATCTGAAAAAGCCAGATGTAATCTGCTTTTCCTGCTATATCTGGAACATTTCCATTATTTTAGAAGTGGCAGAGGAATTTCATAAACTTTGTCCCAAGGTTCCAATCTGGGTAGGAGGCCCGGAGGTTTCCTATGAAGTGGAGGCGTTCTTAAAAGAGCATCCGTTTATTACCGGTGTCATAATCGGCGAAGGGGAGAAAACTTTCTCGGAGCTTTGCAGGTATTATGTGAAGGGAGAAGGCAGTTTGGAGGAGATGAAGGGCATAGCCCTTTTTGATGGAGCTGGAAATGTGCAGATTCATGAGTTACAGGAAATTCTTGATATGAATACGATTCCCTTCTGCTATGATTTGTCGGAGGATTTTTCCCACCGGATTATCTATTATGAATCCAGCAGGGGCTGTCCGTTCCGTTGCAGCTATTGCCTGTCCTCGGTAGAGAAGATACTTCGGTTCCGGGATGTGAAAATCGTAAAAAGAGAGTTACAGTTTTTCTTAGACCAGAAGGTAAAACAGGTTAAATTTGTTGACCGTACTTTTAATTGTGACAAAAAGCATGCCATGGCAATCTGGCAGTATATTTTAGGACATGATAATGGAATCACGAATTTTCATTTTGAAATTGCAGCGGATTTGCTGACGGATGAGGAAGCAGACTTAATTGCAAAGATGCGTCCGGGCCTGATACAGTTGGAAATCGGGGTACAGTCCACCCATGATGAAACAATCCGGGAAATCCACCGCCATATGGATTTAAAAGATGTGCACCAGATGATGAAAAAAGTCCAGAAGGCAGGAAACATTCATCAGCATCTGGATTTAATCGCAGGACTGCCTTTTGAAGATTATGAAACATTTACCCATTCCTTTGATGATATTTATGAATGGAAACCGGAGCAGCTGCAGCTTGGTTTCTTAAAGGTTTTAAAAGGCTCTTATATGTATGAACATGCAAAAGAGTATGAGGCAGTATACCGGGCAAAACCACCTTATGAGGTGCTTCGGACGAAGTGGCTTTCCTATGAAGATATCTGTAACATTAAGCTGGCGGAAGAAATGCTTGAGGTATATTATAACAGCACACAGTTTCCGGTGAGCATCCGGCTGCTAGAGACGATACACGAAAGTGCTTATCATATGTTTGAAAATCTGGGACATTTCTATGAGGAACATGGCTACCTTGCCATGAGCCATACCAGAATGCGGCGAAGCGAGATTCTCTTAGAATATGTAGAAAGCCTTGGGGTGGCTGACATGGAAGTGTTCTATCAGGCGGCAACTTATGATATTTACAGCAGGGAAAATGCAAAAAGCCGTCCGAAATGGGCAAAGGATTATGCGCAGTGGAAAGATGTGACAAGAGCATATTGCCCGAAGGGAAGCCTTGCACATATCGAGTGCTTTGACTATAGCTTCGAAGAAGATGCATTTGGCAGAAAATGCGAACCATACTATCTGAAATTTGATTATGAAAACAGAAATCCTCTGACGAATCAGGCGGAAGTTACGATAATTCAGTGGGAGGGAGAGACAAAGTGACAAAAAGGACGGCAGAAATATTAAAAAGATTAGATGAAACCTATGGTACCGAATACATCTGTTATCTGAATCACGAGACACCTTGGCAGCTTCTGATAGCAGTAATCTTAAGTGCGCAGTGTACCGATGCCAGGGTAAATATTGTGACAGAAACATTGTTTAAAAAATATGACACCTTAGAGAAATTTGCCAATGCAGATCTGGCGGAATTAGAGGAGGACATCCGTTCCACCGGATTTTATCACAATAAGGCGAAGAATATCATATCCTGTGCGAGGACGCTGGTTCGGGAATATCATGGAGAAGTTCCGTCTACATTGGAAGAACTTACTTCCCTTGCAGGAGTTGGACGAAAGACTGCAAATGTCATCCGGGGAAATATTTACCATGACCCAAGTATCGTAGTAGATACCCATGTAAAACGTATTTCCAAACGCCTTGGATTTACAAAAGAGGATGATCCGGTAAAAGTAGAATATGATTTGATGAAAGTATTACCGAAGGATCACTGGATTTTATATAACATCCAGATTATAACATTCGGAAGAAATATCTGTTTTGCAAGAGGACCAAAGTGCAGCGAATGTTTCTTGCAGGATTTGTGTAAAGCAGAGGATAAGCGGAAATGATACCACAGGATTATACAGTAATTGACCTTGAAATGACGGGGCTTCATCCGAAAAATGATGCCATCCTTGAGGTGGGAGCGGCAAAAATAAGAAATGGCGAAGTGACGGATACCATGGACATTTTTGTGAATCCCGGCAGGAAAATTACGCAGGAGATAACAGAACTTACCGGAATTACCGATGAGATGGTAAAGGAAGGCTTAAGTCCGGCAGCAGCATTTCATAAGACAGCAGAATTTATCGGAGATGATATTCTGGTGGGACACAATATCATATTTGACTACAGCTTCTTAAAGCAGCAGGCAGTCAATGAGAAAGTGCCGTTTGAAAAAAAAGCAGTAGATACGTTGAAAGCAGCACGCAAATGTATGCTGCGTCCGGAAAAAAAGTCTTTGGAATGTCTCTGCGATTACCTTGATATTGAGCGGGAGCGGGAGCACCGGGCAATCTATGATGCACTGGCAACCCATGAACTTTATCAGTATTTACAAAAGACATATGGAGAAACAAATCCGGAAGTATTTGAACCGAAAGATTTGATTTATAAAACAAAACGCCAGACTCCTGCAACGAAAATTCAAAAAATTCACTTGAAGGAACTGGCGGATTATCATAAAATAGAACTTGACATTGTCTGGGAACAACTGACCAGAAGCGAAGCATCGCGTCTTATGGATAAGTTGATTTCACAGTATGGAAGATGCACGAAAGATTAGGAAAGTTTTTCTTTGATACGTTTTCTGGAGCCTTCCGGCAGTGTGGCAAGCTTCTGATATACTTCGGTCAGTGAACTGCAGTCGTTTGTTTCTTTTAAAAGAGGAACTAACAACGTATAATTATCTGTAATATCGCTTCCGCAGCGGATGCCAAAGAGCAGAATATCGATGGCGGCTTTTGCTTCAGACTGGTCGCAGAGCAGTTTGCCAAGTTTTGCAATGGTACAGATTAAAGTATTATAATTTTCATCAAACTCGGTCAGAGCTGCAAGGCTGGCAGCACCGTAAGCTAATTTTAAATCGGTATTGGTTTTGCCATTCAGATTAACGATTTTTTTAGCAGACAGCTGACGAAGTGTTTCATAAAGGGTGAGGACATCTTCAGATGCCTGTGCCGGGGGAGTCAGCAGTTCTTCCGGAATAGTAATATAAGGAAGGTTGTCAAGACTGCGGCGGCGGGTGGCGTTGGCTTTATTTTCACGGGCCCAGAACTGCTCGGTAATTTCCTGTTCCTGTTTGGTAATCTGACGCTTTCTGGAGTTTAGAAAAACAACAAAAATGATAAAGCATATGAGTATGATAGGAAACATAGTTTGCTCCTTTCGAAAGTATAGTAGTATAAAAATAAATATGAGGTGAATGAAATGATTAATTTTAAAAATTCAAAAGGGAAAAAATATTTCGCAGGATTTATCGCAATTATTCTCGTTGCAGCAATGGTATTATCCCTTTGCATCACTATTTTTTCATAGAATTTTTTATGCATTCATCATGTCATAATATACAGAAATCGCGTATTTCTGTCAAATATATTAGTAGTTATGACGCTTGAAAATGCAAAGTTATATGATAAAATGAGTGTTAGCAAAACTATCACAGTGTAATCTGGTGAATAAAAAGCTTTAAAATGTCTTGAGGGTTTAAGAGATTGAGAGGAAGAATATGAAAAAAATAAAATTAGTGCTTCCGATTCTGGGACTGGTACTCGCAGTAACAGCGGGTGTATCAGCAACCGCAATTGTGAAAGCGGATGAAAATGCAGAAGTGATTCCACAGAACGTATATATCGGGGATGTGTCTGTAGGCGGAATGAGTGAATCAGATGCAGAGGCAGCTGTAGAAGCAGCAGTATCTGCTTATGAGGATGCGACCTTTGAACTGTCCGCTGCAGAAAACAGTGTAAAGGCAAGCCCTTCTGATCTGGGATTGAGCTGGAGCAATAAGGATATCGTAAAAGAAGCAATGAATTATACCCGTACGGGAAATCTTCTGGAGCGTTACAAAGCGAAGAAAGATCTGGAAAAGGAAAATAAAGTATTTGATATTATATATACCGTAGATACAGACACCACAAAAAGTTTTCTGGAAAATCATGCCAAAGAGCTGAATCAGGAAGCGGTCAACAATGGTCTTACACGTGAGGATGGTGAATTTAAAATCATCGACGGCCAGGAAGGTATCGAAGTAGATGAGGATGCTTCTGTAGAAAGTTTACAGAAATATTTTACTGAAGAATGGAAGGGCGGAGACGCAGCCATCAGTCTGGTAGCAAATGTGGTAGAGCCGGAAGGAACTGCAGAAGAACTTTCAAAGGTAAAGGATTTACTGGGCTCTTTCTCTACCGACTTCAGTGATTCTTCTGCCGGTCGTGTGGCAAATGTAAAAAATGCAGTAAGTAAAATCGATGGAACCGTACTTTACCCGGGAGAGGAATTTTCTGTGTATGAAGCTATTGCACCACTGGACGCTTCCGGTGGATATGAACTGGCAGGCGCATATGAGAATGGTACAACCGTAGAATCTTATGGTGGTGGGGTATGTCAGGTTTCCACAACGCTTTATAATGCGGTTATCCGTGCAGAACTGGATATTACCGAGCGTTATGCACATTCCATGCTGGTAACATATGTACAGCCATCTATGGATGCAGCGATTGCCAGCAATTTAAAGGATTTGAAATTTAAGAATAATCAGGAGGCTCCGATTTATATTGAAGGATACTGCAGTGGCGGTATTGTATATTTCAACGTATTTGGTCAGGAGACAAGACCGGCTGACCGTCAGGTAAGCTTTGTCAGTGAAACGGTCAGTGAAGAAGAGCCGACTATTCAGGTGCAGACTACCGAAGACCCGATTGGAACTGTAACCGTTCAGAAAGCACACATCGGTAAATCGGCAAAACTCTGGAAGATTGTTACTGTAGATGGCGTAGAAGAAAGCAGAGAGGTATTTAATACCAGTAAATATAAAGCAACACCTAGAATTATTTCTGTTGGTATGGGCTCTGATAATGAAGAGGCAATTGGAGCAATGAATGCAGCGATTGCAACGCAGGATGAAGCAGTTATCCGTTCTGCAGCAGCAACCTGGTGCTCAGATGCGGTAGCAGCAAGAGCGGCAGAAGCTGCAGCGCAGCAGCAGCAACAGGCGGCTTCCGGTGGAGTAGAGCCACCGGCTGATGCACCTGCCGCACCAACAACACCAACAACACCGACTACACCAACAACACCAACAACACCGACGACACCGACGACACCGGATACAGGAACCGGAGATGGAGCTGCAACCACCCAGTAAAACGGTGAAAGATGATGCAGGCATGCGATTTTTATCGCCACCCGCGTAAATAAGAAGCAAGAAAGGCTGCCTCGGCTATGAGACAGCCTTATGCTGTAAAAATGGGAAGAAGAATCTATGAAGATAGGAAAAGTGCCGGAAAGCGTATTAAAACGCTCCGTAATCAGACAATTGCATACGAAGAGAAAGGAAGTTGTGTTAGGTGCAGGCGTGGGAGAAGACTGTGCTGCCCTTACCCTTGCCCCGGATGAGATGTTTGTAATGTCTACGGATCCGATTACAGGAACAATCCATGAAATCGGAAAGCTGGCAATTCTCATTACTACTAATGACCTGGCAAGTGCCGGAGCAGAACCAATTGGAGTTATGTTAACCATATTGCTGCCGGAGCACACGGAAGAAAGCCTTTTGAAACAACTGATGCAGGAGCTGGAAGAGGCTGCCGCGGCGGTGTCCGTTCAGATTATGGGCGGACATACCGAGATTACCAGGGTGGTAAATCAGCCACTGGTTACTGTATGCGGTGTAGGGAAGGTAAAGAAGAACGGACTCATTTCTACCGGAGGAGCAAAACCGGGCATGGACATCATTGCCACTAAGTGGATTGGCTTAGAGGGAACAGCTATTATTGCCCATGAAAAGGAAGAAGAACTCTGTACTCATTTTTCCAGGCATTTTGTAGAACAGGCACAGGCTCTTGACCGGTATTTATCTGTAATGCCGGAGGCCGCCACCGCCGTGAAGTCTGGCGTGGGAGCAATGCATGATGTAACAGAGGGCGGTATATTCGGAGCACTCTGGGAGATGGCAGAAGCATCCGGCGTCGGACTGGAAATCGACTTAAAGAAGATTCCGCTTCGGCAGGAGACAGTAGAAGTCTGTGAGTTTTTCCATATCAATCCCTATGAACTGATATCCAGCGGCTGTATGCTGATGGCAGCAGCTGATGGAAATGAGCTGCTCAGAAGATTAAAGGAAAATGGTATTGAGGCAACGGTAATCGGAAAAGCAACTGCGGGAAATGACCGCGTGCTTATGAATGAGGACGAACACAGATTTTTAGAACCACCGAAGACGGATGAATTATATAAAGTAATTCAGTAGTAAATCAGAAATCAATTGGAGGAATTGAAGCATGAGAGAGAAGATTTTAACCTTTATAGAGAAGAACAGCAGAATCGATTTAAAAGAGCTGGCTGTTATATTAGGCGTAGAAGAAGCAGCCGTTATGAATGAATTAGAAGCAATGGAGAAAGAAAATATCATCTGTGGCTATCATACCTTGATTAACTGGGATAAAGCCGGCGTAGAAAAAGTATCCGCATTAATTGAAGTACGGGTTACTCCGCAGCGTGGTATGGGATTTGATAAAGTAGCAGAGCGTATTTATAATTATCCGGAAGTAAATTCTGTATATCTGATTTCAGGAAGCTTTGACCTTTTGGTGACCATCGAGGGAAAGAGCCTGCGTGAAGTATCCCAGTTCGTATCTGAGAAGCTTTCTGCATTAGACTCCGTATTAAGCACACAGACCAACTTTATCTTAAAGAAATACAAAGACCACGGAACCATTATGGCAGCAAAATCAAAAGATGAAAGGATACAGATGATACCATGAGAAATCCATTATCAAAAACAATCGTAACGATACAGCCATCTGGAATCCGGAAATTTTTTGATATCGTAAATGAGATGGAAGATGCCATTTCACTTGGAGTAGGCGAGCCGGATTTTGATACTCCATGGCATATCCGGGATGAGGGAATTTATTCCTTAGAGAAGGGACGTACCTTCTATACTTCCAATGCCGGATTAAAAGAATTAAAAATAGAAATTGCAAAATACTTATTCCGTAATTATGACTTGCAGTATGATTATCAGCATGAAATCGTAGTAACCGTGGGCGGAAGCGAGGCAATTGATATTGCCATGCGTGCCATGCTTGACCCGGGCGATGAAGTATTAATCCCGATGCCAAGTTATGTATCATATCTGCCATGTGCCGTGCTTGCCAATGGTGTGCCGGTGCCGATTAATCTTAAGGCAGAAAACGATTTCCGTCTGACTGCAGAAGAATTAGAAGAGGCAATTACACCAAAGACCAAGCTTCTTGTCATGCCTTTCCCGAATAATCCTACCGGAGCAATCATGGAGAAGAAAGATTTAGAAGCAGTGGCAGAGGTAGTAAAGAAGCATGATCTCTTTGTCATCAGTGACGAGATTTATTCTGCACTGACTTATACCGAGAAGCATATTTCTATCGCATCCCTTCCGGGCATGAAGGAGCGTACCATTGTTATCAATGGATTTTCCAAATCCCATGCGATGACCGGATGGCGTCTGGGTTATGCCTGCGGACCGAGAATCATCTTAGACCAGATGTTAAAGATTCATCAGTATGCAATTATGTGTGCACCGACTACTTCACAGTATGCAGCAGTGGATGCACTCCGGGCAGGAGATGAAGATGTCCAGAGAATGCGGGAAGAATATAATGGCAGAAGAAGATATCTGATGCACCGTTTTGAAGAAATGGGTTTGGAGTGTTTTGAACCATATGGAGCCTTTTACTGTTTTCCATGTATCAAAGAATTTGGAATGACTTCTGAAGAATTTGCCACCAATCTCTTAAAGACAGAGAAGGTAGCGGTTGTTCCGGGAACTGCATTTGGTGATTGCGGAGAAGGATTTATCCGTATTTCCTATGCTTATTCCCTGGATAATCTGAAAGAGGCATTAGACCGTATGGAGCGTTACATAACAGGATTGCGAGGCGGGAACAATGGCGAAGCTTAATATTGTACTTTATGAGCCGGAGATTCCCTATAATACCGGAAATATCGGAAGAACCTGTGTAGCAACCGGAACCAGACTGCATCTGATTGAGCCGCTGGGCTTCCATCTGACGGAGAAAGCAATCAAGCGGGCAGGAATGGATTACTGGGACCAGCTGGATGTGACAAGATATGTCAATTATGAGGACTTCTTAGAGAAGAATCCGGGTGCAAAGATTTATATGGCAACCACCAAGGGGCGCCATGTTTATACGGAAGTAAATTATGAGCCGGACTGTTATATTATGTTTGGAAAGGAAAGTGCGGGTATTCCGGAAGAAATTCTGATACAGCATCCGGATGAGTGTATCCGGATTCCTATGATCGGAGATACCCGTTCCTTAAACTTATCCAATTCAGCAGCAATCGTATTATATGAAGCACTGCGCCAGAACAATTTTGACCATATGCGGCTGGCGGGTGAACTGCACAGATTACATTGGTAGAAAGGTAAATTATGGGCATCATCAAAGCAAAAGATTTGGTACATGAATATATAAGACGTGATGAAGAAGGCAATGTGGAGTCTATCCAGACTGCACTTGATAAAGTAAGCCTGGATGTGAAAAAAGGCGATTTTATTGCAGTGCTGGGACATAATGGCTCCGGAAAATCAACACTTGCCAAACATATCAATGCAATTCTGGAGCCGACCGAAGGAAGTCTCTGGGTAGATGGATTTGATACCACAGAAGAGAAGAACATCTGGGATATCAGACAGCGTGCCGGAATGGTATTCCAGAATCCGGACAACCAGATTATTGCAAGCGTGGTTGAAGAGGATGTCGGATTTGGCCCGGAAAATATAGGTGTGCCGACAGATGAAATCTGGCAGCGCGTGGAAGAAAGTTTAAAAGCGGTTGGCATGTTAAAATACAGAGAGCATTCCCCAAATAAATTATCCGGCGGACAGAAGCAGCGTGTGGCAATTGCCGGAGTTATGGCAATGCAGCCGGAGTGTATTGTTCTGGACGAGCCGACAGCTATGTTAGACCCGGTTGGAAGAAAAGAAGTATTAGAGGCTGTCCATGAACTGAACCGGAAAAAAGGTGTTACCATCATTCTGATTACACATTATATGGAAGAAGTAGTTGATGCTGACCATGTTTATGTTATGGATGCAGGAAAAGTTGTGATGCAGGGAACACCGCGCAGCATCTTTTCCCAGGTGGAACGGTTGAAGGAATATCGTCTGGATGTACCGCAGATTACGCTTTTGGCATATGAACTTAAGAAAGCGGGACTGGATATACCGGATGGAATCCTGACCAGAGAAGAACTGACGGAGGCGTTGAAAAAGCTATGTCAATCCTAATAAATGAATTAAATTATGTTTACAGCTCAGGCACTGCCTATGAGATACATGCCTTAAAGGATGTTAATCTGAAAATAGAAGATGGAGAATTTATCGGTATCATCGGACATACCGGTTCCGGTAAATCCACCCTGATTCAACACTTGAACGGACTGGTAAAAGCTACCAGCGGCGGCATTTATTATAATGGACAGGATATTTACGAAGAGGACTTTGATATGAAAGCCCTGCGTAGTAAAGTGGGACTTGTCTTTCAGTATCCGGAGCATCAGCTTTTTGAAACTACTATTTTTGATGATGTATCCTTTGGACCAAAGAACCAGGGACTGACCAAGGAAGAGGCAGGACTTCGGGCATTTGAAGCACTGCGGAGTGTAGGACTTCCGGAAGAATTATATTATCAGTCACCATTTGATTTATCCGGTGGACAGAAACGCCGGGTGGCAATCGCAGGAGTGCTTGCCATGCGCCCGGAAGTACTGATTTTAGATGAACCGACAGCAGGACTTGATCCGAAGGGTCGTGATGAAATCTTAGATTTGCTTGCAGCAATGCATAAAGAACGTGGAATTACCATCATTCTTGTTTCTCACAGCATGGAAGATGTGGCTAAATATGTGGGAAGAATTATTGTAATGAATCAGGGACAGGTGATGTTTGATGATGTTCCAAAGAAAGTATTCCGCCACTATAAAGAACTGGAAGCAATCGGACTTGCGGCACCACAGGTAACTTATCTGATGCATGAATTGAAGGAAGAAGGTTTCCCGGTAAGCACAGATGCAACTACAGTAGACGAGGCACGGGATGAAATCCTGCGTGTAATAACAAAGAGACAGGATGGAACAGTATGTTAAGAGATATTACATTAGGACAATATTATCCGGCAGATTCCGTTATTCATAAGCTGGATCCGAGGGTGAAATTATTTGGAACACTGATTTATATTATTTCCCTGTTTGTATTTAAGGGACTTCCGGCATTTATACTGGCAGCAATCTTTCTGGTAGTATTAATTAAGCTGTCAAAGGTGCCATTTTCCTATATGGTTAAAGGATTGAAAACCATTGTACTGATTATGTTATTTGCAGCGGTATTTAATTTGTTTTTGACACCGGGAACAAAGCTGGTTTCCTTCTGGATTTTTACCATTACTTATGAGGGATTGAAAAATGCTGTTGTCATGATGGTTCGTCTGATTTTCTTAATTATCGGAACCTCGCTGATGACACTTACCACAACACCAAACGAGTTGACAGATGGTCTGGAAAAAGCGTTATCTCCATTAAAATATATAAAAGTACCGGTGCATGAAATTGCAATGATGATGTCAATTGCACTTCGATTTATCCCGATTCTGATTGAAGAAACGGATAAAATCATGAAAGCACAGATGGCAAGAGGAGCAGATTTTGAACATGGAAATCTGATTCAGAAAGCCAAAAACATGGTTCCACTTCTGGTGCCGCTATTTGTATCTGCATTCCGCCGTGCCAATGATCTGGCAATGGCAATGGAAGCCCGCTGTTATCGTGGTGGGGAAGGCAGAACCAAGATGAAACCGCTTCATTACCAGAAACGTGACCGCATGGCTTATCTGACTTTACTGGTCTATCTTGCAGCAGTCATCGGACTTCGTATCCTCTGGATTAACGTATTGTCCGGTATGGCAGCCGGTATACTTCCAGGAGTATTTCCATTATGAGTACAGAGATAAATCCGGTTGTGAACATAGAAGAGGTAGAAGAGCAGAAAACTCCATCTGCCCCAAACCGATTGAAACGGGTGAAGCTAATTGTAGCCTATGACGGTACGAATTATCACGGCTGGCAGGTGCAGCCCAACGGAGAGACAATAGAAGGCGTGCTAAACCGCACCTTAAGCAGTCTCTTAGGGGAAAAGATTATTGTGACCGGAGCATCCCGGACGGATGCGGGCGTACATTCCATGGGAAATGTAGCAGTATTTGATACAAAAAGCCGCATTCCGGCAGAAAAGATTTCTTATGCCCTGAACCAGCGGCTTCCAGAAGACATTGTAGTGCAGAAATCAGAGGAAGTACCAGCTGATTTTCATCCGAGACACTGTGACAGCCGGAAAACCTATGAATACCGGATTTTAAACCGGGAGTTTCCGCTTCCGATGTATCGGAATAACACATATTTCTGTTACCGCAAGCTGGATTTAGAGAAGATGCAGCAGGCGGCAGAATATTTAAGGGGAGAACATGATTTTAAAAGCTTCTGTGCTACAGCGGCAGTGGTTGAAACAACGGTTCGTACCATTTATGAGCTGACGGTAAGCAGGCAGGAGGATATCATTACAATCCGTGTTACCGGAAATGGATTTCTTTATAATATGGTCCGGATTATTGCCGGAACCCTGCTTCAGGCAGGCATGGGAATGATAGAGCCGGAAGAGATAAAAACAATTCTTGCGGCAAAGGAAAGAAGTACTGCAGGACCAACGGCACCGGCGCAGGGATTAACGATGATTGGAATCGAATATTTATGATAATTAGATAAATGGTATATGGCGAATGTTGTGGTAAATATTTGTATAGAATTTACTTGACACACGAGGGGTCGTGTACTATAATATCTAAGTCTGACATAGTACAAGAATGTCAATCCAAAGCCCCGGAGCGACATTTCAACTATAGAAACAATAGTGTGGAACGCAAAGCGGACTGCGTCCGGACATTACGCAGAATGTATATGTTCCTTATAATTTCAAGGAGGTAAACCAATGAAAACTTTTATGGCTAGTCCAGCAACCATTGAGAGAAAATGGTATGTAGTAGACGCTGATGGAAAGACATTAGGACGTTTAGCATCAGAAGTTGCTAAAGTATTAAGAGGAAAGAATAAACCAACATTTACACCACACATCGATACAGGTGATTATGTAATCGTTGTAAATGCAGAGAAGATTAAAGTAACTGGTAAGAAATTAGACCAGAAGATTTATTACCATCATTCCGATTATGTAGGCGGTATGAAAGAGACTACATTAAAGGAAATGTTAGCAAAGCATCCAGAAAGAGTTATTGAGTTCGCTGTTAAGGGAATGCTTCCAAAGGGACCTTTAGGAAGAGAAATGTATACTAAATTATTTGTATACGCAGGACCAGACCACAAGCATGAAGCTCAGAAACCAGAAGCTTTAACATTTTAATAGGAGGTAAAAAACATTGGCTAATACAAAGTATTACGGAACAGGAAGAAGAAAATCCTCTGTTGCCAGAGTATATTTAGTACCAGGAACAGGTAAGATTACAGTAAATAAAAGAGATATCGATGAATATTTCGGATTAGAGACTTTGAAAGTTATCGTTCGTCAGCCATTAACAGTTACTGAGACAGCCGACAAGTTCGACGTATTAGTAAACGTAAAAGGTGGCGGATACACAGGACAGGCTGGAGCAATCCGTCATGGTATTGCAAGAGCATTACTTACCGTTGATGCAGATTACAGACCAGTTCTGAAATCTAACGGATTCTTAACAAGAGACCCACGTATGAAAGAAAGAAAGAAATACGGTCTCAAAGCTGCACGTCGTGCTCCACAGTTCAGCAAACGTTAGTCGTTTCCGAATTATATTCAAAACATTCAAACAATATTCCCGGAAGCTTTGGGCTTCCGGGATTTTTATCTAAGTACCAGGTCGGGTACACATTTTCCAATATATAGAAATAGTCTTATAAATAGCATTATTTTAACAGAAATTAAGATTATATAATTTCAGATTACCGTTACAATTTAATGATAAGCATTATCATAATCAGAATATGATTACATTTACAAGCTGCTACTGGCGACTATTGCAGCACAAAATGAGAGATTCGAGAAAAGTGCTGTAGAAAAGAAGGCATAGTTACAGCACAGGATGAGAGATTTAGGGAAAAAGCTGTAGACGGGAAGATATAGTTACAGCCGAAAATGAGAGATTCGAGAAAAAGCTGTAGAGGAGAAGGCATAGTTACAGCACAAAATGAACATTTCGGGAAAAAAGCTGTAGAAAAGGGTGAAAAGTTACAGCTGAATTTGGGAGAGTCGGAGAAAAAGCTGTAGAAGGGGTGATTTAGTTACAGCTAAAAATGAGAGGGGAGAAAAAACAACTGTAATAGAATGGAAAAGTAGAGTTATTTATTGCAATTAATAAGAAGTGGAGGAAATGCATGAAGGGGTTAAGAAAATTATTGATAGAGGAATACTTGAGATTGGAGAAGATTGCTGGAAAGCTGAGAAAAGAATTGGCAGATATGCCAGAGGGAACGCTCAGGGTATCAAAGTCTCATAATTATACTCAGTTTTATCATGTGAAAAAAGAGAATGATATGAAATGCCAAAAATTTCTTCAAAAATCCGAGATGGATTTAGTGAGAAAATTAGCTCAAAAATCATATGATGAAAAAGTATTGAGAATAGCAGAAAAACGGATGCAACAAATGAAATCGCTGGTTGGGACATATCATGATAATGAAATTGAAGAAGTATATAAGAAGGAGCATCCTGCCCGAAAAGCATTCGTGATTCCGGTGGAACCAACAGAGGAGCAATTGGAAATGGAATGGTATAGGAGAGAATACAAGGGAAAAGAATTTCAGGAGGGAGTGCCGGTTATTATTACGGAAAAAGAGGAACGTGTGAGATCAAAAACAGAAAAAATGCTGGCAGACTTCTTTTATAGAAAAGAAATCTTATATAGATATGAAAAACCATTATATTTAAAAGGATATGGGATTGTTTATCCGGATTTTACATTCTTTTCCAGAAAAAAGCGAAAGGAAATTTATTGGGAACATGAGGGCATGATGGATAACCCTGAATATGCAAGAGCAGCAATAAGAAAGATTGAATCTTATGAAAAGAACGGAATATATCCGGGTGAAAATTTGATACTTACATTTGAAACTCAGCAGAATGTGCTGGATTTTAAAATTATAGAAGAGATGATAGACAGATATTTACAATAGATATATAAACAAGCAGGGCGCTTTTAAAGCTCCCTGCCAGCCAATAGAGCGTGCATGTAGACAAATAGCTTAGAGCTTAGCCGATAGCCCGAGCATTCAGGTAATAGAGCGTGCATTCAGCCATTAGACAATTTCTCTGGAAAATACCCGAAATATCTTCCGGTTATTTCAGAAAGAACCGGATAAGCCTGTCATGAAGAGAAGTATATGGCTGGTATCTCATAGGCAGATCAATCCAGGTTTTTTTATCAACGATGCTTTTGTAATGGGAAAAGGTATCAAATCCGGTTTTACCATGATAAGAACCCATGCCACTTTCACCGAAGCCGCCAAAGCCCATTTCTGTTGTGGCAAGATGAATGATGGTATCGTTGATACAGCCACCACCGAAACCAGTATGGGAAATGACTTCGTCTGCAGTCTTTTTGCTTGAAGTAAAGATATAGAGTGCAAGAGGATGAGCCATGGAATTAATTTTGCCGGTAGCTTCACTCATATGTGAAAAAGTTAATACAGGCATAACCGGACCGAAGATTTCTTCTGACATGACGGCATCTTCAAAAGTCACATGATCCATGACGGTTGGCTCAATCTGCAGCGTTTCTTCGTTGGAATTACCGCCATAAATTACTTTTGAAGAATCAATTAGCCCATTGATGCGATGAAAATGCTTTTCGTTGATGATTTTGCCATAATCGGAATTATCAAGAGGAGATTCCCCATATTGCCGGATGATTTCTTTTTTTATTTCTAAGAGCAAAGAATCTTTGATCTGCTCATCGCAATATACATAATCCGGTGCCACACAGGTCTGGCCGCAGTTGAGATATTTCCCAAATACGATTCGTCTGGCAGCTAATTTCAGGTTGGCATCTGCTGCAACGATGCAGGGACTTTTTCCACCAAGCTCAAGTGTTACCGGAGTAAGGTGGGAAGCTGCATGCTCTAAGACAGTTTTGCCGACCGCCTGACTTCCAGTAAAGAATATATAGTCAAAGTGCGACTGCAAAAGAGCCGTATTTTCTGCCCGGCCACCGGTTACAACTGCTACATATTTCTCTTCAAAACATTCTTTTATCAGAGATGTGATGATGGCACTTGTGTTAGGCGAGTAGGCGCTTGGCTTTAAAATGACAGTATTTCCTGCGGCAATTGCATCGATTAATGGGTCAATGGTTAACAGGAAAGGATAATTCCAGGGGCTCATAATCAGTACAACACCATATGGAGACGGTTTTTTGTAGCTTCTGGAATGAAATTGTGCAAGGGGCGTATGAACGTTTTTTTCTCTGGCAAATTTTCTGGTGTGCTTTATCATATAGGTAAGTTCGCTTAAAGCCAGTCCGGCTTCGCACATATAGCTTTCGTGGGCTGATTTTCCAAGGTCAGCCTTAAGCGCTGCCAAAATTTCATTTTCATGGTTTAAAATAGTATTTTTCAGCTTTTTTAAAGCGGCAATCCGGTAAGCAACAGATAATGTTTTACCGGTTTTAAAATAATTGCGCTGCGTAGAAACAAGTTCTGTTATTTCAGCTTCAGTCATTATTTTTCCTCCTCTGGCATAAGCATATAATAGTATTTTTCGAGCTCTTTTGCATTCATCAGAACTGGAACCGGATAAAGCGGGTTTGCTTCTTTATCGGCATATCTGGAAAGCTCCGGAATATCTTCTTTTTGAATCTCGGAAAAAGTATCACCAATCTGGAAATATTTTTTCATGTCTTTGATGGCAGAGATAAATTTATCAGCAGCTACTTCATAATCATCGGATTCGTCAGCAATACCTGCATAAACAGCAAGTTGGTAAAGCTTTTTGTAAATGGTAGAACCATAATCTTCTAATACCATCGGAAGTATTGTCGCATTGGCAAGTCCGTGTGGAATATTGTATTTGCCGCCAAGGGAGTGGGCTACGGCATGGACATAGCCGACATAGGATTTGGTAAAAGCACATCCGGCAAAGAAAGAGGCTTTCAACATTTCTTTTCTTGCTTCTATATTCTGACCGTCGTCATATGCTTTGTAGATATTGTCAAAAATTAATTTAGTTGCTTTTTTAGCATATTTTCTGGTATGCCTTGTAGTAGAACCGCCAATATAAGCTTCTACGGCGTGGGTTAAGGCATCCATACCGGTGGTGGCGGTAAGAGATGGCGGAAGACTTATGGTTACTTTCGGGTCTAATACAGCATATGCAGGAATTAAAGGAAAATCATTGATGGCATATTTGTGTCTTGTCTGGGCATCTGTGATAACAGCAGCGAGAGTGGTTTCGCTTCCGGTTCCTGCAGTTGTCGGAATCGCAACCAATAAAGGCAGTTTTTTATGCACTTTTAAGATACCTTTCATTTTGGATAAAGACTGCTTAGGTTTTGCGATTCTTGCACCGACGGCCTTGGCACAGTCGATACTGGAGCCACCACCAAAACCAATGATAGCATCACAGTGTTTTTCAAGATAAAGCTCTCTTGCTTCTTCTACATTTGTTGTAGTTGGATTAGCGACCGTCTTATCATAGATAAAATAATGGATGTTATGGTGGTCAAAATGCATAAGCATCCGGTCTAAAAGACCAAATTTGCGGATACCGGCATCTGTAATGATTAATATAGTATCAATGCCTTTTTCTTCAAAAAGCCCGGTCAGTTTGGAAGTGCTGTAAAAAACTTCCGGATGTCTGTAAGGCAAAAAAGGGATTGCAATTTTAAAACATTTCTGAAAAATTCTGCAATATGCAGCTTTACATTTATTCATGATCATCATTCCTTTCTAATTCATTACAATATTGTTCTAAGTTTGCGGAAATTGTTTTTAATGCAGAATAAAAAACAGCCCGGGTTTCATCGGAAAGATCTGAGCCGCCAAAAGATACCGCATTGTTGATTGCGGCATTTACTTTTTGGGCATAAGCAATCCCTTTGGGTGTCAGGATGACCTTGGCGCGGTATTTCCGCTTGTCGGACGTATCTTCTGCGTTGACATATTCTACCAGCCCCTGTTCTAGGAGGTCGGCAAGTGCCCTGGAAATACCAGCCTTGTTTTCTTTGGCGAGAACACAGATTTCAGCGGCAGTAAGACCTTCCGGAGAATTGTTTAGAAAATTCATGCATGTAACATGAGTGCCTTTAAGACCAATTTTGTTCATCTCATATTTCTTTATTTTTACAATGTTTTTGTAAAGCGATGCAATATTGGTGGTAAAGGTTTCAAATCGTTCAATCATAGCTGCCTCCATAAAGCTACGGAAAAGTGTATTATTTTCCGTTATTTACATAAAAAAATGTTGCATACTCAACATATAAAAGCATAACAGTTAAAAGTTGAATAGTCAACATCTTTGCACATATATAGAATAAAAAAGTATTGGAAGCGAACTAATTTAATATAGAAAGAATAAATCTCCGGTTTCAGTCGTAGTTTACAGAAACCACACATCCGGATTGGTGGAAGAGATGCAGACAGCTCCGGCATTCAGCATGGAGACAACGTCTTCTTTATCGGAAATGAGTCCGCCGGTAATAACAGGGACTTTGGAAATCCGGCATATGCGGGATACAACCTTAGGCATCAGTGCCGGCAGGATTTCGATGTAATCCGGTTTAACAGAGCGAAGCTGCTTTTCGATGCTGCTGTAAGCCATGGAATCGATGACAAAGAAACGCAGAATCGTGGAAAGTTCTAATTCCCTGGCTCGTTTAATAAGGGCTGGTTTGGTAGTGATAATACCGTCAGCCCGGGTAAATTTCTGAATGAAATCCACGGCAATCTCTTTCCCGGAAAGACCATTAATTAAATCAATGTGTACCATAGCGGTTTTTCCGGCAGATTTCACTTTGTCTACAATATCTGAAATATTGCAGATATCTCCAAACAGAATAAAAATAACCTGGCTGTCACAGGTCAGACATTTTTCTAATCCTGTCATATCTTTAATCGCCGCAATAATCGGTGAATTATCCATAGCGTCTCTACAGTTGGAAAGCATAATATAACCGCCTTTCTGAATCTTTGTAACTATTATACCTGTATTTGAAAAAAATGATAAAGAGAAATGAAAAGAAATATGTTATAATTTAAAGACAAATACATCGCAAAGAGAAAGAGGAAACAAATGGATTTTAATGCAGTTTATCATCAGGCGAGTGACAATTATTGTTATCCGTTGAATGAAGATGAGTTAATTATTAATATTAAGACGGGATATGATGTGCAATCGGTATCCATCATATCAGGAGACCCATTTGCTGCTGGTATCTTAGGTGGCGGAGAGCATTGGGATGGAACGGAAGAGGCAATCATTTATAAGAAGCGTCTGAAAAATCAGATTTGGTGGACAACAACCGTCCGACCGGAGTATAAACGTCTGAAATATTATTTTAAGTTACAGACAGAAAATGAAAGCTGGTTCTATTTTGAGGATGGATTTGTCAGTGATGAGCAGATGCATCTGGAAGGCAGAAGCCGCCAGTGTTTTGTATTTCCGTGGATGAATCCGTGCGATGTGCCACGGACACCTGCCTGGGTAAATGATACCGTATGGTATCAGATTTTCCCGGACCGTTTCTGTAATGGAGACCATTCTATTGACCCGGAGGATGTAGTGCCGTGGCGTGAGCATGGCAGAGTAAAAAATGAGGAATGTTTTGGCGGAGATCTGGCTGGAATCACAAGTAAGCTGGATTACCTGCAGAATCTTGGAATCAATGGATTATACCTGACACCAATCAATGAGTCACCATCCAACCATAAGTATGATACGACGGATTATACAAAGATAGACCCACGGTTCGGAGATGAAGAGACATTGATTCATCTGGTGGAAGAAGCACATAAACGTGGCATCCGTGTAATGTTAGATGGCGTGTTTAATCATTGCGGATATTATTTTGCACCATGGCAGGATGTTCTGGAAAAGGGTCCGGAGTCAGAATATTATGACTGGTTTATGATTAATGAATGGCCGTTTGACCGGAAAGGAAAGGCAGCAAAGAAAAAACAGATTTATACCTTTGCCTTTTATGATGGAATGCCGAAAATCAATACCAATAATCCGGAGGTCAGAAAATATTTTGTAGACATCTGTGCAAACTGGGTGGAGCATTATGGTATTGACGGAATCCGTCTGGATGTGGCAAATGAGGTATCTCATCGATTCTGTAAGGAGCTGCATGCCAGAGTAAAGGAAATTAACCCGGACATTTATATTTTAGGAGAAATCTGGCACAATGCACTTCCGTGGCTTCGCGGGGATGAATTTGATGCCGTTATGAATTATCCACTGGGACAAAGTATTAAGGATTTCTGGATAGATAAAAGCCTGACCAATGAGGATTTTGAGTATACGATTAACCGCTGCTATACAAGCTATATGCAGCAGACCAATGATGTGCTTTTCAATCTTCTGGATTCTCATGATACAAAGCGGCTCCGCTCGGATGTGAAAAATCTGGATGAGTATTTTGCACAGATTGCAGTATTATTTGCAATGCCGGGCAGTCCTTGCATTTACTATGGAACAGAAATTGCAATGGAGGGAAGCTATGATCCGGATTGCAGACGTTGTATGCCTTGGAAGGATATTGAGGCTGGAAAATATGCTGAGCGCAGCAAAATTATTGCAACATTGATTCACCTGCGCAGGCAGGAACCACTTTTAAAAAGCCGCAATTTCCATTTCCCAAATGATTATGCCAAGTACAAGCGTGTTATCCAGTTCCGGAAAGTGGATTTTCCGGATTGTTATGTGGAGGTAATCATCAACTGCTGTGAAGAAGATGTTGAAGTGGAACAGCAGGGAGAAATCCTGCTTGCTCGCCACTACATTGATTCCACACTTTTGTCAAATGGTGTGTTGATAAGAAGAATAAGAAGGTAGCTTAAAAAGGAAGAATATTTTGAAGAAAGAAGTAATTATAATGAAATGCATTATTTCTTTGCAATGCGGTCGGCCTCTGTAATCGGACGGAGAACACGGCATGGATTACCGGCGGCAACGACATTGGAAGGAATGTCCTTTGTGACGACGCTTCCGGCACCGATAATGGTATTTCCACCAATGGTGACACCTGGAAGAATGGTGACATCACCGCCCAACCAGACGTTATCGCCAATAGTAATCGGAAGCGCCTTTTCCAGCCCAAGATTGCGCTCTTCGGCAATGGTAGCATGAACGGCTGTATACATGCCGCAGTTTGGACCGATAAAACAGTGGCTGCCAAGAGTGATTGGAGCACAGTCCATCAGATAGGCATTGTGATTGATAAAGCAATCAGAGCCAATGTTACAGTTATAACCATAATCGGTATAAAATGGGGAGAGAATGGTAACACGTTCCCCCATTTTTGGAAGCAGTTTTTTAAGAATATCTTCCCGCAGCTCCTTTTCCTTTGGTGCAGTATGGTTGAAAGTGAAATATAAATCTTCGGCTTTCTCACGTTCTTCTGATAATTCCTGGTCATAATTGGCATCATACCAAAGTCCCAGCTTCATTTTTTCTGATTCTGTCATAGGAAACCTCCTGATTCGTTATAAATAGAAATTGTATAAAATTAATTGAAAATCATATTACAAAAACCACACATCCGGATTCGTAGATGAGATGCAGACTGCTCCGGCATTCAGCATGGAAACTACATCTTCTTTATCGGAAATGAGTCCGCCGGTAATAACCGGAACTTTTGAAAGCCGGCATATGCGGGATACAACCTTAGGCATCAGTGCCGGCAGGATTTCAATATAATCCGGTTTTACAGAACGAAGCTGCTTTTCAATGCTGTCATAAGCCATGGAATCAATGACGAAGAATCGCAGAATCGTGGAAAGCTCTAATTCCCTGGCTCGTTTGATAAGGACTGGTTTTGTAGTGATAATTCCATCGGCGTGGGTGTATTTGCGGATGAAATCCACAGCAATCTCTTTTCCGGACAGGCCATTGATTAAATCGATATGTACCATAGCCGTTTTCCCTGCAGCTTTGACCTTATCTACAATATCTGCAATATTGCAGATGTCTCCAAACAGGATAAAAATAACCTGACTATCGCAGGTGAGACATTTTTTCAATCCTGCCATATCCTTGATGGCTGCAATAATCGGAGAATTATCTATAGCATCTTTACAATTTGAAAGCATAGTAAAACCGCCTTTCTACGCATCGTATTTTCGTATTTATAAATATTATACCGTCATTTCCGGAAATGATAAAGGAAAACTATAAAATCATAAAGAAAAACAAACAGATACGCCAGCATCTGACCCCTCAATCAGATACTGGCGCACCAAAACAGTTATTCCCCTGGAATAAATATTTATCAGAATGATGTGAATCATTTGATAACAATGAGATTATAATTTTGCAGGAACATTTTTTGTGGCAACAATATCCACGCCGGTGCCTGCAACGTCCTGAACCAGAATATCTCCGATAGAGACCGGTGCAGGAACAGTGATGCCACAGAGAGCATTGATAATTGCAAAAATCTTTTCTTTTGGGATATCCTCTTTGGTTTTGCAGGACACCATCGGAATCGTGCCACCGGATACCCGGACGGTAGAAGTTACAATTCTGGTTGGATGGGTAACTTCCTTACGGGCATAAGCATCGCCGCGTTTGCAGGTGTTGCCGGTAACATCAAGAATTTCTGCATTTTCCATGGTTACGGTAATGGAGCAGCCTAAAGGGCAGCCGATACAGGTTAATTCACGTTTTTCCATCCTCTTACGCCTCCTCTATACAAATGGTAATCTGCTCTAAACCGGGGCAGTTGGTAAGTTGTTCTCTGGTAAGGACAACGGATTCCATCTCGCCCGGAGCCATAACCGGACGTTTCCGGAAGCTGATACGTTCTTTGCCGAAGTAAGTGGCAATTCCGCAGTTTTTATAAATTTGTCCCACGCGGAACCGGACAGTAACTTTGTCTGCCATAGCCTCCGGCCGGATGTATTTTGGAACGGTATAGCGGACACCACCGGTTGGAATAATTTCGACAGATGGCTGGCTGCATTCGGAAACGGATGCATCGGAATGCTGGCTGCTGGTATTACATGCATCAGCAGTGTTGCCGGATAAAATATAATGTGCAGCATTCGCTCCGGCGATACCGGCTTCTTCAGAAACATAATCCACCAGGTCATGGACATGCAGGACATTTCCACAGGCAAAAACACCGGAAATACTGGTTTCTAAGCTGTCATTTACAACAGGACCGGAGGTGACCGGATTTAAAGTGACACCGGCACTGCGGCTTAATTCATTTTCTGGAATCAGACCACAGGATAAGAGGAGCGTATCGCAGGAATAATATTCTTCTGTACCGGCAATTGGCCTTCCATCGGAGCCGACTTCTGCAATGGTAACACCGGTGACACGTTCTTTTCCTTCAATATCAATAACGGTATGGCTTAATTTCAACGGAATATCAAAGTCATTCAGACATTGAACAATATTACGCTTGAGACCACCGGAATAAGGCATCAGTTCTGCTACAACTTTTACTTTGGCACCCTCTAAGGTCATGCGGCGTGCCATAATCAGACCGATATCACCGGAGCCTAAGATAACGACTTCTCTGCCCGGCATATAGCCTTCCATATTGACAAGACGCTGTGCCGTTCCGGCGGAGTAGATACCTGCCGGACGATAGCCCGGAATATTAAGGGCACCACGGCTTCGCTCCCTGCAGCCCATGGCAAGGATAATTGCTTTTGCCTGAATCTCAAACATGCCATCTTTCCGGTTCATGGCAGTTATTTTTTTCTTATGGGAGATATCCATTACCATAGTGTTTAATTTGTAAGAGATGCCAAGAGCGAGTACTTTTTCAATAAAGCGGAAAGCATATTCCGGCCCGGTCAGCTCTTCCTTAAAGGTATGAAGTCCGAACCCGTTGTGGATACACTGGTTTAAAATGCCGCCAAGCTCTTTGTCACGTTCAATAATCAGAATATCATTTATTCCATTTTCTTTTGCGGATACAGCGGCTGCAAGTCCTGCAGGACCGCCACCAACGATTACTAAATCATATGATTTCATGGCATTTCCTCCTGAATCTCTTTGTTATATCCATAGACAAACTGCGATGAGCCACCACATTTGCTGATGTCCGTCATTTCCATAGGAACTTCTCTGGAAAGAATTTCCATGGTACGCGGGGAACAAAAGCCTGCCTGACAGCGTCCCATGCCTGCTCTGGTACGACGCTTGATGGCATCTAAAGAGCGGGCACCCAGCGGGCGGTGAATAGCATCGAGAATTTCTCCTTCTGAAATCATTTCACAGCGGCAGATAATGTTTCCATAGGCAGGCTGCTTTTTAATAAGTTCATTTCTTTCTTCTAAAGAAAGCTTTTCTGGTCTTAAAATTCCTTTGCGGGTGGCAATGAAATTTTCTTTTTCGGTTAAATGCATCTTATCCTGCACCAGTCTGGCCATCATGACACCAATGGCTGGTGCAGAGGAAAGTCCTGGAGATTCGATACCAGCGGCATCAAAAAAGCCGGGAGCATCAGCTGCTTCGCCAATGATAAAGTCACCATTATCTTCATGGGCACGAAGTCCTGCAAAAGAAGTAATGACCTGACGCATCGGAAGATTCTTAACGCTGTGGGAGGCTTTTTCGGAAAGAGAAGCAAGTCCTTCTCTGGTGGTATTGATACCTTCTTTGTTATCGGTATCCTCTGCGGTCGGACCAACGAGAAGATTGCCGTGAACCGTAGGAGTAACCAGGACACCTTTTCCCATTTTACCCGGTAGCTGGAAAATCGTATGGGATACATGAGCTCCGGCAGATTTATCAAGAAGCTGGTATTCGCCTTTCCGGGCGGTAATGTGAAGTTTTTTGCTGCTTACCATATTGTGAAAAACATCTGCATATACACCGGCAGCGTTGATAACAGTTTTTGCGGTGATATCCTGCTTATCAGTGGAAATCAGGTATCCATCTTCTAGGCTGGTGATAGAAGTTACAGCAGTATTTAAAAAGAATTCAACGCCATTTGCAACGGCATTTTCTGCGAAGGCAATTGTCATATGAAACGGACAGACGATACCACCTGTGGGTGCGTAGAGAGCACTTGTGACATGGTCGTCTAAATTTGGTTCCATGGTGTGTAAGGCTTCGCGGCCAAGAATGCGTAAGTCTTTGACTCCGTTTTCTTTCCCCTGTTCCAAAAGACGTTCCAATTCGCTGGCATCCTGTTCATCGGTGCAGACCACCAGAGAACCGTTTCGTACAAAAGGAATGTCCAGATCCTTAGAGAGAGTATCCATCATGGCATTTCCTTCTACATTAAGCTTTGCTTTCAGTGTGCCCGGTTTTGCGTCAAATCCGGCGTGGATAATGGCACTGTTGGCTTTGGAGGTTCCGCAGCAGACATCCTCTTCCCGTTCAATGACACAGATGCCTGCCTGATAGCGGGATAACTCTCTGGCAATGGCACAGCCGGTGACTCCGGCACCAATAACTGCAATATCGTACATATAAAACTCCTTTCTGCTGGCAACAAAAAAAGCAAGATAAATAAAAGCGATGCTCTCGCTCTTCTTTACCTTGCTCTCGTCTCTTGGTAATTCAATCTTTATTTATGCATATTATAACATGAATTGGAATGGGTGGCAATTCCTTTTTTACAGTAAAATGAAAAACATAATTTAGGCGAGTGACGAGAAAATGTCAGAAAATTTGAAAAACAGGTATCACAAAGTTTTGCCCTATGCTATACTAGAACTATGGGAAAAACAGAGCATCAGAAACTGAAAATATTATATATATTAGAACTGCTGTATGAACAGACGGATGAGAAGCATGCTGTCAGGATGAGGGATATTATAGCATATCTGAATCAGAAAGGTATTTCGGCAGAACGCAAAAGTATTTATCGGGATTTGGAGATGCTGCAGGACTTTGGTGTGGATATTTTAAGGGAACAGGAGTACCGAGGCGGATATTATATCGGAAGCCGTGATTTTGAACTGGCAGAATTGAAACTTTTGGTGGATGCGGTGCAGTCATCGAAGTTCATTACACAGAAGAAATCAAGAGAGCTGATACATAAGTTGGAGAAGCTGGTCAGCGTCTATGAGGCAAAACAGCTTCAGCGTCAGGTAGTGGTAACCAACCGGAATAAGACCATTAATGAGAATATTTATTATAACATTGATATGATTTACAACGGAATTTCCGGAGATGTAAAAATCCGTTTCCAGTATTTTTCGTGGAATATCGAAAAAGAAATGGAGCTTCGACGGGACGGAGCATTTTACGAGGTGAGTCCGCTGGTGCTTTCCTGGGATGATGAGAATTATTATCTTATAGCATATGATGAGGAAGATAAGATTATCAAGCATTTCCGCGTGGATAAGATGCTTAAGATTTCACTGACCAGAAAGAAGCGGGAAGGTCTTAAGCAGTTTGAAACCTTTGATATTGCATCTTATTCAAAGAAAACTTTTGGTATGTTTGCCGGTGAGGAAGAAACGGTGACACTGCTTTGTGAAAATGATATGATTGGCGTGGTGATCGACCGGTTTGGGCAGGAAGTAAATGTCAGAAAAGCAGATGATATGCATTTTAGAGCAAGACTTCATGTGGCAGTCAGCGGACAGTTTTACGGCTGGCTTTGTGGCCTTGGAGAAAAGGTTGAGATTATCGAGCCGGCAGAGATGAGAGAAAAATATGTGACATATCTTCAGAGGATACAGAATAAATACAGTTAGCAGGTGATGGGAAAAATGGAGACAGAAGTTAAGTATTGTAAGATGTGCAGAAAGGCATTGCCGCCTTTGTCAGACAGGGAATACTGTTATGCCTGTGAGGAACTGCTTCTTTTTGATAAAGTGAGGGAATTTGTACGAAACAATGATGTAAATGAATATCAGGTGGCAGAGTATTTTGATATTCCGGTACGGATGGTAAAGCAGTGGATTAAAGAGGGAAGAATTGAATATAAAGAAAAGGATAAAGCAGGTATTATGTCGAATTATTGTTCCCGGTGCGGACAGCCGGTTTCCTTTGGAACACTTTGTCCACAGTGCCTGCGTCTTTTAAATGGAGAAAAGGCCAGAATGATTGGTTTTTCAAAACCGGAAGAAGGGGAAGAGGGCGAGATGCGTTTCTTAGACGGAGAAAGAAAGTAAGCAGTACTGCTTTGATTTTGGGTTATATTTGTAAAACAGAAACAGCCTGTGATTTTCATGATGTATCATGAAAATCACAGGCTGTTTTTAAAATAAAGTCTATTTCTGGGGTTATAGGACAAAACGTGTTGATGGCTAATCCCATTCTGTAAAAGATTTATCCATCT